>NZ_JBITBZ010000003.1:0-643787 GCF_044452745.1 Streptomyces sp. NPDC051822
TGTGTTTTTTTTTTTTTGGTTTTTTGTTGGGGGGGGGGGGGGGGGGGGGGGTGGGGGGGGGGGGGGGGGGGGGGGGGGGGGGGGGCGGGGCCCCCCCCCCCCCCCCCCGGCCCCGGTTCCCGGCGCGGGAACCGGACGAGCTGAGGAGAGCACACCCATGCAGTTCGGCATCTTCACCGTCGGGGACGTGACCCCCGACCCCACCGACGGCCGTACTCCGTCGGAACACGAGCGCATCAAGGCGATGGTCGCCATCGCCCTCAAGGCCGAGGAGGTCGGCCTCGACGTCTTCGCGACGGGCGAGCACCACAACCCGCCGTTCGTCCCGTCGTCGCCGACCACCATGCTCGGCTACATCGCCGCCCGCACCGAGAAGTTGATCCTGTCCACGTCCACGACGCTGATCACCACCAACGACCCGGTGAAGATCGCCGAGGACTACGCGATGCTCCAGCACCTGGCCGACGGCCGGGTCGACCTCATGCTGGGGCGCGGCAACACCGGTCCGGTCTACCCGTGGTTCGGACAGGACATCCGCCAGGGCATCAACCTCGCCAAGGAGAACTACACACTGCTGCGCCGGCTGTGGCGCGAGGACGTCGTGGACTGGGAGGGCACGTTCCGTACGCCGCTCCAGGCCTTCACCTCGACACCCCGGCCCCTCGACGGCGTCCCGCCCTTCGTCTGGCACGGATCCATCAGGTCCCCCGAGATCGCCGAGCAGGCCGCCTTCTACGGCGACGGCTTCTTCCACAACAACATCTTCTGGCCCGCCGACCACACCCGCCGCATGGTGCAGTTCTACCGGCGCCGGTTCGCCCACCACGGCCACGGCCGGCCGGAGGACGCCATCGTCGGCCTGGGCGGACAGGTCTTCATGCGGAAGAACTCCCAGGACGCCGTACGGGAGTTCCGCCCCTACTTCGACAACGCTCCCGTGTACGGGCACGGCCCGTCCCTGGAGGACTTCACCGAGCAGACCCCGCTGACGGTGGGCTCTCCCCAGCAGGTCATCGAGCGGACCCTGTCGTTCCGCGAGAGCGTCGGCGACTACCAGCGCCAGCTGTTCCTGATGGACCACGCGGGCCTCCCCCTGAAGACCGTCCTCGAACAGCTGGACATCCTCGGCGAAGAGGTCGTGCCCGTGCTGCGGAGCGAATTCGCCAAGGGACGTCCGGCCGACGTGCCGGAAGCCCCCACGCACGCGTCCCTCCGAACCGTCCGGGAGGTGTCCGCCGCATGAAGCTGATCGTCGTCTCCGCGGGGCTGAGCACCCGCTCCTCCACCCGCCTGCTCGCGGACCGGCTGGCCGAGGCGGCCCGCGACGACCTCGCCGCCCGGGGGCAGGCGCCGTCGACCCGGGTCGTGGAGCTGCGGGAACTGGCCGGCGACATCGCCGACCACCTCGTGACCGGCTTCCCGCCGCCGCGACTCAGCGCCGCGATCGACGCGGTGACGGGGGCCGACGGCCTGATCGTGGTGACTCCCGTGTTCGCCGCTTCCTACAGCGGCCTCTTCAAGTCCTTCTTCGACGTGATCGACCCGGACGCCCTCTCCGGGAAGCCGGTCCTGACCGCGGCGACGGGCGGTACCGCCCGCCACTCCCTGGTCCTCGAACACGCGGTGCGCCCGCTCTTCGCCCATCTCCGCGCCGTCGTCGTCCCCACCGCCGTGTTCGCGGCCTCCGAGGACTGGGGCTCCGGGGGAGACGAGTACACCGACGGCCTTCCCGGCCGCGTCCGCCGGGCGGGCGCCGAACTCGCCGCGCTCATGGCGGCGCGCCCGGTCCGTGAAGAGCCCGAGGACGACGTCACCGTCCTCGAACGGCAACTCGCCGACCTGCGCTTCGACTGAGACGGGCCCCCGGGCCGGGCGACGGCGGGGTGGTTCCCACGGTTCATGGCGGGCCGGTGCACATGGTTCATACTGGTCCGCCGTATGAGCGTGAACCGAGTGACGACGAGGACCGTGCCCGAGGAACCCGAGGACCTACGGACACCCCTGCGCGGCCGGGACGCCGAACTGGCGTTCATCGAGGCGCGGCTCGACGCGCTCGACCGGGGCGAAGGCGGGATCATCCGCGTCGAAGGCCCCGTCGGCATCGGCAGGTCCAGGATCCTCGCGGAGGCCGCGGCAGCCGCGGGGCGGCGCGGGACGAGGGTCTTCCAGGGAGCGGCGGACCCCGACGAACAGTTCGTGCCGCTCGGCCCGCTCCTCGACGGTCTGCTCTCCGGCGAGGAACCGCTGTCGGGGGCCGTCCGCCTCAGGGACCTCGCCACGACACCCGGCCAGCGCTTCTGGCTGCTCCAGGAACTCGGGGACCGCCTGAGGGAGACGGCTCGGAACGGCCCCCTGCTCGTCGTCCTCGACGACCTCCAGTGGTGCGACGACCTGACCCTTCTCACCTTCAACACCCTCGCGGCCGGCCTCTCGTCGCACCCCATCCTGTGGCTGGTCGCCGTGCGCGGCGGCAGCGTGCCGTCGGGAGTGCGCACGACCCTGGACCGGATCCGGCGGGCAGGCGCACACGAGCTGGCGCTGGGACCGCTGGACGACCGGGCGACCACCCGGATCACCGAGGACGTCCTCGGCGCCGCCCCCGACCCGGACCTGCTCCGCGTCGCCCGCCGCGCCGAAGGAGTCCCGCGGCTGCTGGTCGAGCTGCTCGGCTCGCTGCGGGAGACGGTGACGATCGGGAACGGCACGGCCAGGCTGCCGGCCGGACCCCCCGCCCCACGGGCACTCCCCTCCGTCACGCGCCGCCTCGACCAGCTGTCCGACGAGGCACGGGAGCTGGTGCAGACCGCGGCCGCCGTGGGCGCCCCTGCCACCGTCGCGCTGCTTGCCGAACTGCTCGGCAGGTCCTCGGCGGCGCTCATCACAGCGGTACGGGAATCCCTCGACGCCGATCTGCTCACCGAAAGCGGGGACCGCCTCGCCTTCCGCCACGACCTGGTCCGCGAAGCGGTGGAAGCCGGCCTCCCCCTGCCCCTGCGTCAGGCCCTGCGCGGCCAGGCCGCCGAGCCGCCGCCGGGGACCGCGGCCTCCCCCGTCGAGCGTCCCGGGCCGTCGGCCGGGAGAGCACCGGCGGAGGCGGCGGGGGCCGGGGGAGCGGGGCCGGGAGACGTGACGGAGGCCGGCCGGCTGCGCACCGCCGCGGCGGAACTCGCGGCCACCGCTCCCGGACCCGCCGCGGAGCGCAGCCTCAAGGCCCTGGAACTCACCAGGGCGGACGCTCCGGAGCGGCCGCGGGTCATCGCCGAGACGATCCCGCTGCTCTGGCAGACGGACCGGGCCGGCCAGGCGCGTGAGCTGGGAGCCTCCGCTCTGACGGCCGGCGGTCTCGGACCGGAGGACGAGGCACGGATACGCCTCGCCCTGGCACGCCTCGCCGTAGGGTTCGACTTCTCCGAGGCGGTCCGGCAGGCCCGCGCCGGAGCGGCACTGACCGAAATCCCCGGGGACGTCAGGGGGCGACTGCTCGCCATGCTCGCCGTCGGCCTGTCGATGTCGGGCGAGCACGCGGCGGCGGAGCAGGTCGCCGCGGAGGCGTGGGAGACCGCGGCGGCGGCGGGGGACCGCTCCGCCGAGGCCACGCTGACGACGGTCCGCTCGGCCGTGAGCTTCCACCGCATGGACCTCGCCGAGGCGTTCCGGCAGGCCGAGCGGGCCGCCGCACTGGCCGACGCCCTGGGCGTCAGCACCTCGCTGTGGGTTCCCGAGGCCTTGTGGCACGCGCTCCTGTCGAACACCACCGGACGTTCCGTGGAGGCGCTCGCCGCCGCGGAGGACGGCATCCGGATCACCAGGGAGCAGGGCAGGACGGCGGCCACCCGGATGTGGCTCATGACCCGCTCCCGCATCCTCCTGGAGGCCGGACGGCTGACGGACGCCCGGGCCGACGCCGAAGCCGCGTCCGAGACGACCGACGATCTCCGTCCCGGCAACCTCGCCGACGTCACGCTCCGGTACGTGATGATGCGCGTCGCCCTCCACACCGGCGACCAGCGGACCGCACGAACGTACGCGGCGGAGGCGCGGCGCATGCGGAGCGACGTCGCACCCGTCGTCCGGCACTTCGGCTCCTGGATGCTGGCACTGATGGCCGACTTCGAAGGCCGGCCCGACCGTGCCATGGCCGAACTGGACGAGGTGATGACGTCGCCCGCCGCGGACCGGCCGGCCTACGCCGGCCTGGTCGACCCCGCCGACGCCCCGGTCCTCGTCCGCCTGGCGCTGCGCGCCGGGGCGCACGAACGGGCCGCGCAGGCGGTGGCCCTGGCCGAGCGACTGGCCGCGCTCAACCCCGAGCTCACCTTCCTCGCCGCCACCGCCGCGCACGCCCGGGGGCTCCTCGACAACGACCTCGCCCCGCTCGTACGTGCCGTCCGGCTGTACGAGGACTGTCCTCGGCCGCTGGCCCGGGCGTCGGCTCTGGAGGACGCGGGACGCAAGCTGGCGGCCACCCGCAGGCCCGAAGCGGTGCCGTACCTCGACACGGCCCTCGCGCTCTACGCGCGAGCGGGCGCCGAGCGGGACGCCGCACGGGTCCACCGGCGCCTGCGGGCCGCCGGCGTCCGCCGCCGACCCTCGACGGCCGGACGCTCCGGTGCGTGGCCCGAGCTGACGGCCGCGGAGACACGGGTGGTACGGCTCGTGGCCGGAGGGCTGACCAACCGGCAGGCGGCCGAGCACCTCTCCCTCTCGCCGCACACGGTGGGTTCGCACCTGCGCCGGGCCTTCACCAAGCTGGACGTCACCTCGCGCGGGGAGCTGACCCGGCTGGCGAGGCGTCGCGACAGCGGAGAGTAGTCGCTTCGTATCCCCCGCGGGCGTCGTGACAATGGACGATTCGTGTGATGTGCCGGGGGCGTCGCTTCCTCAGAATGATCAAGAGCCGCGGAACGGCGAAGTCCGCGGGGAACCGTTGATCGAGAGAGGAACAACGCATGACCGTAAGGCTCCAGCGAGCCCGACCCGGCAGCCCCGAGCTCCAGGCGCTGGTCGACGAGCTCGCCGAGCTGCTCGGCCGGTCCGTCGCCGTCGACGACCCGCTGGTCCGCATGGTCTGCACAAGCCGCCACTTCGGCGACGAGGACCCGGTCCGCATCGGCACCCTGTTGCAGGGCCGCGCCGACAACGCGACCATCCGCTACGTCCTCGACCAGGGCGTGACCCAGTGGTCCCGGGCCGGATTCATCGAGGGCCGTGACGATCTCGGGCTGCTGCCCCGTTACGTCGTGCCCCTGCGCGAGCGCGGGCATCTCCTCGGACTGCTCATGGTGGTCGTGCCCGAGAAGACGCTCGCGGAGCACGAGACACGTGCCGTCGCCCGGGCCGCGGACGCCATGGCCGCCCAGATGCACGGAGAGCACATCGCCGGCGACACCCGGAAGGCCGACGAACGGGACCTCGTCCTCGAACTCGTCGGCACCGACGTCGCCGCCCGCACCACCGCACGGCGGCGAGGCAGGGAACTCGGACTGCTCGGAGCAGCCGAGCACGTCCTCGTCACCGTCGTCCAGCTGAGCTGCGCGACCGAGCTCGTACGGCAGTCGGAGGCGGCCCTGTGGGGGGCGCTGGAAGGGTTCCGGCGGACGCGTTCGGCCCACGGCCTCATCGCGATCGGCAAGGAGCGGGCGACACTGCTCCAGCTGCGCGACCGCCCACCCGGCCAGGACGAGGTCACCGCGCAGTCCGCTCGCATCCTGGACGAACTCCGTACCTTCCTGGGCCCGTCGGCGGACCCCGTGGTCGGCGTCGGCGGCCGGCACCCCGGCCTGGACGACGCCTGGACGTCGTACGAGCAGGCGCTCGTGGCGGCGCGCGCGGCACGCCGGCTGCCCACCCTGAAGAGCGCCGGTGACTGGGAGCTGCTCGGGGAGCTCGCGGTGCTGTTCCAGCTCCCCGAGCACGCCCTGAACGCGACTCTGGTCCCGAAGCCGCTCCGTACCCTGAGCGGCACTCACGGCGGCGACCGCCTGCGGGACACCCTGCGCTGCTTCCTCGAACACGCGGGATCGATTCCCCGGACCGCGGACACGCTCGGCATCCACCGCACCTCGCTCTACTACCGCCTGCGCCAGATCCAGGAGATCACCGGACTCGACCTCGACGACGGTGCCCACCGGCTCACTCTGCACCTGGGCCTCAGGATCGAGGAACTCCTCGTCCCGGGCGGCGAAGGTGCCGCCTGACCAGGGCCCTCCGACCATGGACGTGCTTCGACAAAGCGAGGAGGATCCACGGCCCGATTCCTACAGCTCGCGGTGGTGCGGGCGGCGGGCCGCGTTCGATGATGTCCGAGACGGGCGGGACCGATGGACCGCCTCTGACCAGGGGAGAGGTCATGAAGGAACTGATCACGACGGACGGCGCGCGGCTCGCGTACCAGGACACCGGCGGCGCGGGCGTCCCGCTGGTGATGCTGCACGGCTGGGGGCAGACGCAGGCGATGTTCCGCCACCAGACCGAAGGTCTTGCGCCCGGCCGTCGCGTCGTCACCGTCGACCTCCGCGGCCATGGCAAGTCCGGCAAGCCGCGTCACGGCTACCGCATCGCCCGGCTCTCCCGCGATGTGCTCGAACTCGTCGACCATCTCGGTCTCGACCGTTTCGACGCCCTGGGCTGGTCCATGGGCGTCTCGGTGTGGTGGAGCTTCATCGACCAGTACGGGACCGGCCGGATCCGGCGCTTCGTCGCCGTCGACCAGCCCGCGGCGGTCGCCGCCGTACCCTGGATGACCGAGCGGGAACAGCGGGACTCCGGCGCCATCTTCGACGTGTCGGGGCTGTTGTACCTGGGTGCGGCCCTCTCGGGGCCGCAGGGCGCCACGGTCCGCGCCGACTTCGTGCGCGGCATGTTCTCCGGCGAGCCCGACCCCGACGTGCTGGCCTTCGTCCACGAGGAGATCCTGTCGACACCCGCCTACGCGGGCGTACCGCTGCTCTTCGATCACTGCGCGCAGGACTGGCGCGACGTGCTTCCCCGGATCGATGTGCCGACGCTGGTGATCGGCTGCGAGGGAAGCCATGTGCACCCCGATTCGCAGCGCTTCGTCGCCGAGCGGATTCCCTGCGCACGCCTGCACGTCTTCCCCTCCGACGTGGCGAGCTCGCACTTCCCCTTCCTGGAGAACCCCCCGGCCTTCAACGCCGTGGTGGAGAAGTTCCTGGCCGAGGAGCCGGCGAACGAGGTGTGAATCCGCCCTCCACCCGCCCGCACCTACGGCTAGGACTCCCCATGCCCCTCACACTGATGTCCCGTGCGCCCGAACGGGTGCCCCGGCAAGCGCCCGAACCGGCCCCGCCCCCCGCCCGCTCGGGGTGGCTGGTCCAGATGCTCTCCGAGATGCCGGGGACGAACGACCCGAACCACATCTACCTCGGCGTCCACGTCCGTGGACCCGTGACCGTCGTCCACGAGCGTGCCAAGACCCTGTTGGAGCCGAACGACCTCGTCTTCTGCGACCCGGCCCGACAGCACCTGCTGCGGTTCGGCGAGGACTGCCGGATGATCTTCTTCCGGGTGCCCCGCTGCTACCTGGGCGTCACGGAGCCGGAACTGAACCAGGTGCTCGGCGTACCCGTACGCGGCGGGGAGGGGATCGGGGCGCTGGCGTCCGACTTCCTGACCGCGCTCGCCGCCAAGGCCGAGTTCCGCCGGTCCACCATCGGGGACCGGCGTGCCCGGACGGCCGTACACCTCCTCACCGTCCTGGTCATGGAACTCCTCGAAGCGGACACCACGGACGAGGCCGACGACGCGTCCGGGGCCGGCCACGAGATGCTGTCCCGTATCCACGGCTACATCGAAGAGCACCTGATGGACCCGGACCTCTCACCGGAGTCGATCGCCCGCGCCCACCACATCTCCGTCCGGTACCTGCAGAAGCTCTTCCAGAACGACGGCAGCACGGTGAGCCAATGGGTACGGCGGCGCAGGCTCGAGTTCTGCCGACTCGAACTGGGCCGCTCCGGCCGCAGGATCACCATGGCCGCGGTGGCACACCGCTGGGGCTTCAGCAGCCCCTCTCACTTCAGCCGCACCTTCCGCGGGGCCTACGGCATGAGCCCCAGCGAATGGCAGGCACTGGCGACCTCGGCCCTCGCGACGACGACCGCCGGCGCCCCCCAGGACGAGCGAAGGCGCTGAGCCGTGTGTGCGCCGCCGTGCCGGCGCGGATGCGCGCACGTACAAGAGGTGCCGCTGCCGCGGTCCTACCGTGAGCAACCGTCGCACGGACCTCTCGCCGAACTCCGGGCCGCGCCCAGACCGTCGTGACGACGCCCCAACCGTGGCCCGATACCGAGAAGAGAACTCGCATGACCAACCCCACCGTCGTCCTCGTGCACGGTGCCTTCGCCGACGCGACTGGCTGGATAGGCGTCATCTCGGAACTGCGGAGCAGCGGCATCCCGGTGATCGCCCCGGCGAACCCGCTGCGGGGCCTGACGTCCGACGCCGCCTACCTCACCTCCGTCCTGGCCCAGGTCGACGGCCCGGCCGTACTCGTCGGCCACGCGTACGGCGGTGCGCTGATCACCGTGGCCGGCGCCGCGGAGAACGTCGTGGGGCTCGTGTACGTGGCCGCGTACGTGCCCCACGAGGGCGAGACCCTCGGCCAGCTCCAAGGGGGCTTCCCCGACCCCCCGCTGACGGGCAGCCTGAAGGAGTGGACCTACCCGCTCCTCGACGGCGACTCCGGGGTCGAGGTCACCATCGAGGAGGCGGCCTTCCCCTCCGTGTTCGCGGCGGACGTGCCCGAGGACGTCGCCGGCGCCCTGGCGGCGTCCCAACGCCCGCTCGCCAGGACCGCCTTCACCGAGACCGCGTCCGCGGCGGCGTGGCGGACCAAACCGTCCTGGGCCCTGGTGGCCGGGGCGGACCGCACGATCAGCCCCGAGGTCCAGCGCTTCGGCGCCGCACGCGCCGGCGCCGTCGTCGTAGAACTCCCGGACGCCTCCCACGCGGTCACCCTCTCCGAGCCCACCCGGGTCGCCGCCCTGATCATGGACGCGGTACGGGCGGCGAGCTGACCGACCTCTCTAGAGCCAGTCCCGCCGCTTGAACACCACGTACAGGCTCGTGCAGACCACCGCCATCAGCAGCACCGCGAACGGATACCCGCCCGCCCAGTGCAGCTCCGGCATGTGGTCGAAGTTCATGCCGTAGATCGTTCCCACGAGTGTGGGAGCAAAGAGAATGGCCGCCCAGCTTGAGATCTTCTTGATCTCCTCGTTCTGTTCGAAGCCCGCCTCCGCCAGCGCCCGCATCTCCGCGTTCTGTTGCTGGGTGACCAGGGTCGCGTTGACCGTGAGGATGTCCGTGAGGGCCTGGCGGAAGCCGTCGACCCGTTCGCTGGTGTGGGTGACGTGGTCGGCCACGTCGCGCAGGTAGCGCTGGAGTTCCTCGTCGGTGCCGTACTTCGCGAAGCCGGCCATCAGGGCGTGGAGCATGCCCACCAGGGGGCGGGTCGCGCGCTGGAACTCGACCATCTCGCGGGAGAGTTCGTAGATGCGGCGGGAGACCGCCGGGTCGCCGCCGAAGACCTCCGTCTCGATCTCGTCGATGTCGTTCTGGACGCCCGCCACCACCGGGGCGTAGCCGTCGACGACCGCGTCGAGGATCGCGTACAGGACCGCCTCCGGGCCCAGGGCGAGGAGCTCCGGGTCCTTCTCCATGCGGCGGCGGACCGTGGAGAGGTCCGGGGCGGCGCCGTGGCGGACCGTGATCAGGAAGTCCGGGCCCACGAAGACGTGCAGTTCGCCGAACTCCACCTCCTCCTGGGCGTCCAGGTAGCGGGCGGCGCGCAGGACGACGAAGAGGGTGCTGCCGTACCGTTCCAGCTTGGGGCGCTGGTGGGCCTCCATAGCGTCCTCGACGGCCAGCTCGTGGAGGTCGAACTCGGCGGCCAGGGAGAGCAGTTCCTGCTCGGTCGGGCGCTGGAGGCCGATCCACGCCATGCCATCCGGGTGTTCGCGCAGCTGGCGGAACGTCTCCGCGAGCGTCGCGGGGGAGGAGACCCGGTGGCCGTCCCGGTACAGGCCGGCCTGCATCACGCTCGGCCGGTCCGCTGGCGGCTCCGGGGAGGGTGCGGCGGCGTTCGCGGGTGGCTCCGCCGGGGAGCGGCGCCACGCGGCGCGGGGACGGCGGTCGGACATCGTCGTACACCTCCAGGGCGCCTGGCGGGATATGTCGTACATATCCTCGGTCGTCTCTCGGGCAGGATATAGGCGTGCACGGTCCGGTGCGGCATCCCGCCCCGGGGCTTCGAGGGGTACGGCGCACCCGGCCCCTTGCGGACCGTCCTTGTCCGCAAGCCCGAGTAGCGTGCGGCCATGGCCCTCAAGAAGATCCGCCCCGTGCTCGGCCCGCGCGCCCTCAACCGTGCCACCCTCGCCCGCCAGCTGCTCCTGAGCCGCTCCCCGACGGGTGTCACGGAGGCCGTCGGTCACCTCCTGGGCCTCCAGGCGCAGAATCCCAAGCCGCCGTACTACGCGCTCGCCGCCCGTCTCGACGGGTTCCGGCCCGAGCAGCTGTCCGCGCTCATGGAGTCGCGGGCCGTCGCCCGCATCGTGACCATGCGGTCCACCGTCCACACCCACACCGCCGAGGACGCGGTCGCGTTGCGCGGGCTCTTCCAGTCCGGGGCCGTCGACCGGGAGCTGGCCGCCTTCGTCTCCCGCGGCGGGCTCGACGGCGTCGACCTCGACCGGCTGGCCGCCCGCTCCCGCGCGCTCGTCGAGGAGCGGCCCCGTACCCCCAGGGAACTGCGCGACGAGCTCCTGAAGGAGTGGCCCGGCGCCGACCCGCAGTCCCTCTCCGTCGCCGCCCGCTGCCTTGTTCCCCTGGTGCAGGTCACCCCGCGCGGCCTCTGGGGGCGCGGCGGACGGGTCGCGCTCACCACGACCGACACCTGGTTCCAGGGCGTCGCCGACCGGGCCGCCGGTCTCGACGAGACCGTGCTGCGCTATCTCGGGGCCTTCGGGCCCGCCTCCGTCAAGGACATGCAGGCCTGGTGCGGCATGACCCGGCTCGGTGAGGCGTTCGAGCGTCTCCGGCCCGGGCTCCTGGTCTTCCAGGACGAGCGCGGCACCGAGCTGTTCGACCTCCCCGACGCGCCCCGGCCGGACGAGGACACCCCGGCCCCGCCCCGATTCCTCCCCGAGTTCGACAACCTGCTCCTCTCGCACGCCGATCGCACCAGGGTCGTTCCCGCCGAGCACCGCTCCCGCACCTGGAGCGGCAACCAGGCGCACCGCGTCTTCCTGCTCGACGGCTTCCTCGCCGGGACCTGGTCCCTGGACGAGGCGAAGGACCGCACCACCCTCACCGTCGAACCCTTCGCGCCCGTGACGCGTAGCCGGCGTGCCGCGCTCACGGCCGAGGCCGAGCGGACCCTCCGGCTCATGACGCCTCCGGGCACGCCGTACGACATCCGCCATGGCGAGGCACGCTCCTGAGGGGCGCCAGTTCTCCTGGTCTGCAAAGCGCCTTTACGCTTCCGTATGGCGAACGGCCCACGGGGACTACGAACCGCCTTGCCGGTCCTGGGAGAGGGATGCCGCCCCTCGTCGGCGTCATCGCACACCACTCGGAGGGAGCACGCAATGCCGAGAACGACAGTGGAGGAAGTCGAGGCCGCCCTCACCGAGGCGGGCTGGTCCCGGGGACGTGACGTCGGTTCCCGGCTGCCCGAACTCCTCGGCTTCGTCACCGACCGATTCACCGAGGAAGGCCATCCGGTCGAACCGTTCCCGGCCGCCCAGGACTTCGTCAGGGAATTCGGCGGACTGCGCCTGGTGATTCCGGGAACTCCGCCCGACTCCGTCGGATTCACACCACACTGGATCCACGAGGAGAGCGGCGAGGACGTCGCCGAACTCGCCGCGAACATCGGCAAGAAGCTCTTTCCCGTGGGATACGAGTCGTTCGACGGAGCCATGGTCCTCATCGACGAGACCGGGCGGTTCTTTCTCATGCACCACACCGGTCCCTATTTCCTGGGAGCGGACACGTACGAGGCCATCAGCTGTCTGCTGCGCGGTCCCCAGCAGGAAGCGCGGGACTACTTTCTCTGACCTCGTTCCGGGAACGGCCTCCTCCCTGCTCGTCCAGGGGGACGATCACCAGCCAGAACGACCCGACCGGTGACGGGCGCGAGGTGCGCCCCCAGGGCGACCCCGAGCACGGCGCGCCGGCCTCCCTCTGCCGCTCCTGCGTGGCCCTGGCCGACGCCCTCGGCATCACCGTCATCCAAGACGCCCCCCAGGTCGTGTCCGGAAAGTCCCGCCTGAGCCGCCCGGGCAGACGGCGCTACTTTCCGGACACGACTTAGAGCGGCGCGGCCCGCTACGGGCCGCCAGAACCTGTGCCGCGTCCAGCGTCACGGCAGCGCCCCCGCCCGTCGGGCCGCCACCACCGCCTCCATGCGTGTGTGCGCCCCCAGCTTCCGCATCGCCGAGCGCAGATAGCCCTTCACCGTCTCCGGCCGCAGTCCGAGACGCGCCGCCGCCGTCGCGTTCGTCGCCCCCGAGGCCACCGCCGCCAGGACGTCCGTCTCGCGCGGCGTCAGAGCCGGCCCCGCAGCGGATCCGGAGGCCGTGGCCACGGCGGAGCCCGAGGCGGACTCCAGGCGCCCGCACACCGCGAGCAGCCGCTCCCGCAGCTCCGGGTCCGCGACCCGGGGCGCCAGCTCGCGCAGCTCCCCGTACGCCTGCCGGACCTCCTCCCAGGACGGCCCCGAGGCCGGCGGCGCGAGCAGCCGGCCGACCTCGTCGACTACCGCGAGCGCCTGCTCCACGTCCCGGGCCGCCGCCACCGCCGCGTCGAAGACCCGCTCGCCGATCGGCAGGGCGTCGCGCATCGCCCCGTACAGCACGCCCCGTACCTTCCGGCGGACGACGACCGGCACCGCGATCACCGAGCGCAGCCCCTCCGCGGAGACCGGGCCGTCGTACTCGTGCGTGATGTGCCGCGCCGAGGGGTAGTCCGTCACCGCGCACGGCCGGGCGAGGGCCAGGCACTTCCCGCCGAGACCCGAGCCCGTCGTGATCGTGAGCCCGCGGAGGGCCGGGGTCACCGCCCCGTTCAGCTCGCCGATCCGCAGCACGCGCCCGTCGTACAGGAGTCCGCCGAAGACGACCGGGAGGCCGGTGGCGCGGCGCAGCCGCAGCAGCGCCCCGCGCAGCTCCGTGGATCCGGTGTGCTCCCGCACCGCTCTCTCCCCTCGCTCCCCGTCGCAGGCCGGCCGGTTCACCCCCGAACGGGGGTAGTGAGACCTGGGTCACTGATTACACGATGTCCGGGACCGGTGCCGCAACGAGGAGGACATATGACCGTGACGAGCGTGACCGGCGCGACGGAGAGGTTCCGGGCCGCCCGGGACTTCCTGCTCCAGCACCGCGAGGACTACGAGACGGCCTACGAGGGCTTCGCCTGGCCCCGGTCCGACCGGTTCAACTGGGCGCTCGACTGGTTCGACGTCATCGCCGAGGGGAACGGGCGGACCGCGCTCCACCTCGTCGAGGAGGACGGCTCCGAGACGAAGGTGTCCTTCGCCGGGATGGCCGCCCGCTCGAACCGGGTCGCGAACTGGCTCAGGGCCCAGGGCGTCCGCGCCGGCGACCGGATCATCGTGATGCTCGGCAACCAGACCGAGCTGTGGGAGACCGTCCTCGCCGCGATGAAGCTGCGTGCCGTCGTCATCCCGGCCACCCCGCTCCTCGGCCCCGCCGACCTGCGCGACCGCGTCGAGCGGGGCCGCGCCCGCCATGTGATCGTGCGCGCCGAGGACACCGCCAAGTTCGACGACGTCCCCGGCGACTACACCCGGATCGCGGTCGGCGGCGAGGGGGTGAGCTGGCTGGGGTACGAGCTCGCCGACGGCGAGTCCGACGTGTTCGAGCCCGACGGCGTCACCCTCGCCGACGACACCCTGATGCTGTACTTCACCTCCGGTACGACCGCCCGGCCCAAGCTGGTCGAGCACACCCACACCTCGTACCCGGTCGGGCACCTCTCGACGATGTACTGGATCGGCCTCAGGCCCGGCGACGTGCACCTCAACATCTCCTCGCCCGGCTGGGCCAAGCACGCCTGGTCCAACCTCTTCGCCCCGTGGAACGCGGAGGCGACCGTCTTCGTCCACAACTACACGCGCTTCGACCCGGCCCGGCTGATGGGCGAGATGGACCGGAACGGCGTGACCAGCTTCTGCGCCCCGCCGACCGTGTGGCGGATGCTGGTCCAGGCCGACCTGAGCCGCCTGAAGACCCCGCCGCGCGAGGTCGTCGCCGCGGGCGAACCGCTCAATCCCGAGGTCATCGAGTCGGTGCGGCGCGCCTGGGGCGTCACCGTCCGGGACGGCTTCGGCCAGACCGAGACAGCCGTCCAGGTCTCCAACAGCCCCGGCCAGCGGCTCAAGGAGGGCTCCATGGGCCGCCCGAGCCCCGGCTTCCGCGTCACCCTCGTCGACCCGGTCAGCGGGGCGCCGGACGTGGCGGAGGGCGAGATCTGCCTCGACCTGTCCGCGAACCCGGTGGGCCTGATGTCCGGCTACCACGGCGACCCGGAGAAGACGGCCGAGGCGATGGCCGACGGCTACTACCGCACCGGCGACATCGGCTCACGGGACGAGGACGGCTACATCACGTACATCGGGCGGGCCGACGACGTCTTCAAGGCCTCCGACTACAAGATCAGCCCCTTCGAGCTGGAGAGCGCCCTCCTGGAGCACGAGGCCGTCGCCGAGGCGGCCGTCGTCCCCGCCCCCGACCCGCTGCGGCTCGCCGTCCCCAAGGCGTACGTCGTCCTCGCGGCCGGCTGGGAGCCGGACGAGGAGACCGCGAAGGCCCTCTTCGCCCACTCGCGGGCCGTCCTCGCCCCGTACAAGCGGATCCGGCGCATCGAGTTCGCCGAACTGCCCAAGACCGTCTCGGGCAAGATCCGGCGCGTGGAGCTGCGCCGGCTGACCGCCGAGGGTGGCGGCAAGGAATACGTCGAGGGAGAGCTCGGATGACCCTGTCCTACGCCCACGGAGTGTCCACCACCGCACTCCTCGGCGACACCATCGGCGCCAACCTGGACCGGGCCGTCGCCGCCTGGCCCGACCGGGAGGCGCTCATCGACGTCCCCACCGGACGCCGCTGGACGTACGCCCGGTTCGGCGCCGACGTCGACCGCCTCGCCGGGGCCCTGCTCGGCAGCGGCGTACGGAAGGGCGACCGGGTCGGCATCTGGGCGGTCAACTGCGCCGAGTGGGTCCTCGTCCAGTACGCCACCGCCCGCATCGGCGCCGTCATGGTCACCATCAACCCGGCCTACCGCGCGCACGAGTTGGCGTACGTCCTCGACCAGGCGGGGATCACCCTGCTCTTCGCCTCGCTCTCGCACCGGACGAGCGACTACCGGGCGATGGTCGAGCAAGTGCGTTCGGAACGCACGGAGTTGCGCGAGGCGGTCTACTTCGGGGACGAGAGCTGGGACGCGTTCCTCACCCGTACGCCCGGAGAGCTGCGCCCCGAGCCGCTGTCCTGCGACGAACCCGTCAACATCCAGTACACCTCGGGGACGACGGGCTTCCCGAAGGGAGCCACGCTCTCCCACCACAACATCCTCAACAACGGCTTCTTCGTCGGCGAGATGATCGCCTACACCGAGCAGGACCGGATCTGTCTCCCGGTGCCCTTCTACCACTGCTTCGGCATGGTCATGGGCAACCTGGCCGCCACCTCGCACGGCGCCTGCATGGTGATCCCCGCGCCCTCCTTCGACCCGGCGGCCACGCTCAGGGCGGTGCAGGAGGAGCGGTGCACCTCGCTCTACGGCGTCCCGACGATGTTCATCGCCGAGCTGAATCTGCCCGACTTCGCCTCGTACGACCTCTCCACACTCCGCACCGGGATCATGGCGGGCTCGCCGTGCCCCGTCGAGGTGATGAAGCGGGTCGTCGCCGAGATGAACATGGCCGAGGTGTCGATCTGTTACGGCATGACGGAGACCTCACCCGTCTCCACCCAGACCCGGCGCGACGACGACCTGGAGCGCCGCACGGGAACGGTCGGTCGGGTGATGCCGCACGTCGAGGTGAAGATCAGCGACCCGGCGACCGGTGTCACCGTGGAGCGCGGCACTGCGGGGGAACTCCGCACCCGCGGCTACAGCGTGATGCTCGGCTACTGGAACGAACCGGAGAAGACCGCGGAGGCGATCGACACCGGCCGCTGGATGCACACCGGGGACCTGGCGGTGATGCGCGACGACGGCTACGTGCAGATCGTCGGCCGCATCAAGGACATGATCATCCGGGGCGGCGAGAACGTGTACCCGCGCGAGATCGAGGAGTTCCTCCACGGACACCCGAAGATCGCCGACGTACAGGTCGTGGGAATCCCCGACGAGCATTACGGCGAGGAGATCCTGGCCTGCGTCGTCCCCCGCGATCCCGCCGACGCCCCCACCCTGGAGGAGCTCACCGCCTTCTGCCGGGACCGGCTCGCCCACTACAAGATCCCGCGCAGGGTGGAGATCCTCACCGAGTTCCCGATGACGGTGAGCGGCAAGGTACGGAAGGTGGAACTGCGACAGCGGTACGGAATCGCCGGGCGTACGCGGTGACATGCCGGCGACGCCCCGAGGCTCACCCGCCGTTCCGCTCCTGGGCGGCCATGACCTCGTCGCCGTGCTCGAAGGCCCAGGCGCCGAACGCGTTGATCGGCGCCAGCAACGTCCGTCCCAGGGCGGTCAGTTCGTATTCGACGCGGGGTGGCGCCTCGGCATAGGAACGTCGTTCCACGAGGCCGTTGAACTCCAGCCGGCGCAGCGTCTCGGTCAGGACCTTGGGGCTGATGCCGCCGATGCGCTCACGGAGTTCGCCGGGGCGCCGGGGTCCCTCCCGCAGGCTCCAGATCAGCACGGCGTTCCAGGTGTGGGAGAGCAGGTCGAAGGCGAGGCGGGCGCGGCAGTCGGCGAGATAGGCGTCGGTCGTCACGTACCGAATGGTGCCTGACGGCTTTCCTAGTGTCGTCCCCGAAGCGGATGAGGCAGACGCGGAGAGGGGCGGAGAGTTGAAGATCGGTGTGCTGGGAACGGGGAACATGGCCGACGCACTGGCCACGCACTGGGTGCGGGCCGGGCACGAGGTGTTCGTCGGAGGCCGGGACGAGCAGAAGGCCCGACGGCTCGCGGCACGCATCGGGGGCTCCGCGGGACACGGCGGTCCGGACGAGGCGGCGTGCTTCGGCGAGGTCGTGCTGGCCGCACTGCCGTACGGCGCCGGGACGGACGTCGTCAGGGAGTTGCGGGGGCCGCTGAGCGGGAAGGTCCTGCTCGACTGTGCCAATCCGGTCGGGCCCGGCTTCCGGCTGCGGACGGAAGGCGGCCTTTCGGCGGCGCGCCGTCTCGCCGCGGCGGCACCGGGTGCGCGGGTCGTCAAGGCCTTCAACCTCTGCCACGAGGACGTGTGGCGGATGACCCCGCCGGCCTTCGACGGTCAGCCCCTCGCGGTTCCCGTCTGCGGGGACGACGAGGCGGCGCTCGCTCGCGTGTACCAGCTGGTACGGGACGTGGGCTGCGAGCCGGTGCCCGGAGGGGGGCTGGACCGGGCCGGACTGCTGGAGGCGACCGCCGCGCTGTTCATCGGACTGTGGGTGGCGGAGCAGGTCGACGTACGCGCGATCGCACCGCCGTTGGCGTACGCGACGGGCCCGAGCGAGGAGAGCGGGGGAGGCGCACCGCAGATCGGGTGAGGCGCACCGGGCATCGGGTCGGGCGCACCCGGCACCGGGGGGTTCGCACAGGGCTGCGCGCGAGGGGTCCTCAAGGGGCGGTTTCCTCCACCTCCCGGCGCATGCAGACGCGGGGCCATGCGGAGAGGCCGTGGGCGGACTCCGCGCGGCTGATGGCGCGCAGGCCCTCCGTCAGGGCCGGGTCGGACTCCGTGAGCGGGCGGAAGCCGAGCCGCGTGTAGTACGGGGCGTTCCACGGCACCTCGGTGAACGTCGTCAGGGTCAGCGCCGCCAGGCCCTGCTCCCTGGCGGACGCCGCCAGGTGCTCGATCAGCGACCGGCCGACGCCCCGGCGCGCGGCCCCGGGATGCACCGACACCTGCTCGATGTGGGCCGCGCCGTCGACCGTGTCGGCCAGGAGATACGCGACCGGACGATCGGCTGCGTCCACCGCCACCCACGCCCGGCCCGCGCAGCGGTACGACTCCATGACGTCCAGCGGCAGGGGGTCGTCGTCGGCGATCGCCGCCATGCCGAGGGTGCGGAACGGCTCGCCCGCCGCCCGTTCGATGTCCTGGAGCAGCGGGAGTTCGGCCGGAGCGGCCGCTCTGATGCGCATACGACAGTATGGCGCGGGCTCAGCCCGGACGGTCACCCGCGGCCGGACGGGGATCCGGCGGCGGCCGGTTCCGGTCCACCTCCGCCGGCCGGTCGAGCAGCCCGCCCTCCCGCGAGAAACGGGGCAGGAACAGGGCGAGCGCCGGATCGCCGTACAACGCCACGTACAGCTGGACCAGCCGGCCGTCCGTCACCTCGCTCCGATGCGCCGGCAGCGGATACCGCTCCCGCAGGACGGCGAGGAGGCGCCGCGCCGCCCGGGTGGGCGGCAGCAACCGCAACAGCGTCAGCGCCGCGAGCAGCGGCAGCGCGCCCGCCGCGAACACCACGGTCAGCACCGCACCGGTCGGCGCCGTCGCGTACGCCCCCACCGCGAGCGTCAGCGGTACGCAGCCGAGCAGCGCGCTGGCCGCACCCAGCCGCCCGGGCGATCCAAGGAGACCGGCCGCCCGCAGTTCGCTCCGCAGGGAGTCCACCGCCCGCCGCGCCTCGGGACGCATCACGAGGTCCCGCAACGGGAAGGCCCGGCGGAGCGCCCGGTGCACACCCAGCTGTACGGGGTCGGCGGTTCGCCCCGGCCCGCCGTTGGCCCGAATCGTATGTTTGCGGCCCGCCGCGACCGCCCCGCGCTGGTGCAGTGCCACGAGTGCCACGGTGACGGCCGCCCGCCGCCCGCCCCGCAGCAGCGCCAGTGCCTGCGGCGCCGGCACCTCGTCAGGGGGCGGGGCTCCGCTTCTCCGGCTGCGGGTTCCCCACAGCACCGCGGCGAGCAGCAGCTGCCCGCAGGCCGCTCCGATGAACCACCACATCCCCGTCGGCATGACGCCCACCCCCCGAGGGTGTTGTGCCCGGAAGACCGTGATCGTCACGCGTGAATGGCCGATTTCGGATGTCGAGGTCCTGGGGTTCCGGGCCCCTCGGGGCTCAGGCGCCCGTGGCCAGGCCTTCGGCGGCGTCGTTCACCGGCTGCGGGGTGCCCGTCAGGTCCAGGACGAAGAGCGGGAGACCGATCTCGGCGGCCCGTGACCGGGCCTCCGGTGTGTAGCCGGCCAGCGAGAAGCACACGCTCACGGCGGATGCGCCGAGTCCGTTGAGCCACAGGCACTCGACGGCCCTGAGCCCGGTGGGCCGGGTGCTCGGGTCGACCTGCGCGACGAGCCCCGGGGCCCGCAGGTCCACACCGGACGCGGGACGCTCCTCCGGCTGGACGACGTCCCGGAACCCGAGCCACCGCAGGTACCCGGCGGCAGCGGCGACCGCGTCCCGCGCGGTCCTGATCGTCAGGGGCTGGAAGGCGCCCCGGACCGGAGCGGGGCGGGGTCCGGTGGGCGGCAGGGGTATGTGCACGGGATAGCGCTCGGCGAACGGACGCGGTCGCGGGGGCGTGAGGGGCGCGTGGGGCCCGGGGGACCCATGGGGTCCGTGTGGCGCCGGCGGAGTCGGGGACGCGGTCGCGCGCGGCGGATCCTGGGGCTCCGACCCACCTGTGCCGGTGCCGGTCCCGGTGGTACCGGTGCTGGGCGCCGGCCCGGCGCCGAACCACTCCGAGCCGCGCTCGACCGCCCGGGGCACCGGGGGCCCGCCCGCGGCGGACCCGGTCGAAACCGGCCCGCCGACGTCCGCGACGTCCCCGACCGCTCCGATGCCCGAGCCGTCCACTGGCGCCTCGTCCGCCCCTCCGGAGGCCCCCGGCCGCACGGGTCGAACCGGCCGGACCGGTACCCGCAGGACCGTCCCGCACGAGCAGCCCAGCTCCGGGTGGGGCCAGTCGTCCTCCCGGCCGCAGGCGCCGCAGCGGACGGTGACCCACGCGTCCGTCCAGTTCCGGTGCGTGATCCGTTCCGCCGTCGCACCGGCCGTCACGGGCGGCGCCACCGGGCTTCCGCACGCGCAGGGGAAGACGGGCGCCGCGTAGGCCTGCGTGTGCAGGCATTCAGGACAGCGCACCGGTACCGACTCGCCCACGGTCAACCCCCTGTCGTTCCGACCGCCCCATCGTCCACCCATCCGCCCCTCCGGGGGAGGCACTTCGGCCACTTCCTCCGTCCCGGCGGGCGGACTTCTCTTGACGGCTCTCCGGAGCCCGACCTACATTGCTTCCGTATAGCAGAACAGTATTTCCGCATTACGGAAACAAGCGGAGAACAGTCGTACCGGGCTCTCGCAGCCGACCGGTGGGCTGGGATCCGCCCGGCCGAAGCAGGAGCACTCCCATGCCTCGTATGACCGCCGCCGCAGCGGCCGTTGAGATCCTCAAGCGCGAAGGCGTCACCCAGGCGTTCGGCGTCCCCGGCGCGGCGATCAACCCCTTCTACCGCGAGCTCAAGAACGTGGGCGGCGTCAACCACACGCTCGCCCGCCACGTCGAGGGCGCGTCCCACATGGCCGAGGGCTACACCCGTGCCAAGGCCGGCAACATCGGTGTCTGCATCGGTACGTCGGGACCGGCCGGCACCGACATGATCACCGGCCTGTACTCGGCGATCGCCGACTCCATCCCGATCCTCTGCATCACCGGTCAGGCTCCGGTCTCGAAGCTCCACAAGGAGGACTTCCAGGCCGTCGACATCGCCTCGATCGCCAAGCCGGTCACGAAGGCCGCCACCACCGTCCTGGAGGCCGCTCAGGTCCCCGGCGTGTTCCAGCAGGCCTTCCACCTGATGCGCTCCGGCCGCCCCGGCCCGGTCCTCATCGACCTGCCGATCGACGTCCAGCTGACCGAGATCGAGTTCGACCCGGAGACCTACGAGCCGCTGCCGGTCTACCAGCCGCGCGCCACCCGCGCGCAGGCGGCCAAGGCGCTGAGCTTCCTCCTGGAGTCCGAGCGCCCGCTGATCGTCGCCGGCGGCGGCATCATCAACGCCGACGCCACCGACCTCCTCGTCGAGTTCGCCGAACTGACCGGCATCCCGGTCATCTCCACCCTCATGGGCTGGGGCACCATCCCGGACGACCACGAGCTGGCCGCCGGCATGGTCGGCGTCCAGACCGCGCACCGCTACGGCAACGCGACCTTCCTGGAGTCGGACTTCGTCCTCGGCATCGGCAACCGCTGGGCCAACCGCCACACCGGTTACAACCTGGACGCCTACACCAAGGGCCGGAAGTTCGTCCACGTCGACATCGAGCCGACCCAGCTCGGCAAGATCTTCGCCCCGGACTACGGCATCGCCTCCGACGCCAAGGCCGCCCTCGAGCTCTTCATCGAGATCGCCAAGGAGCTGAAGGCCGCCGGCACGCTGCCCGACTTCTCCACCTGGGCCGCCTCCGCGCAGGAGCGCAAGGCCACCCTCCAGCGCCGTACGCACTTCGACAACGTCCCGATCAAGCCGCAGCGCGTCTACGAGGAGATGAACAAGGCCTTCGGCCCGGACACGCGCTACGTCACCACCATCGGCCTCTCGCAGATCGCCGCCGCGCAGTTCCTGCACGTCTACAAGCCGCGCCACTGGATCAACTGCGGCCAGGCCGGCCCGCTCGGCTGGACGATCCCGGCCGCGATCGGCGTCGCCACCGCCGACCCGGAGACCCCGGTCGTCGCGCTCTCCGGCGACTACGACTTCCAGTTCATGATCGAGGAGCTGGCGGTCGCCGCCCAGCACAAGGTCCCCTACGTCCACGTCCTCGTGAACAACGCCTACCTGGGTCTGATCCGTCAGGCGCAGGGCGGTCTGGGCATCAACTTCGAGGTCAACCTCGAATTCGAGAACATCAACACCCCGGAGATCGGCGTCTACGGCGTCGACCACGTCAAGGTCGCCGAGGGCCTCGGCGTCAAGGCCATCCGCGTCACCGACCCGGACAAGCTGGGCGAGGCGCTCGAAGAGGCCAAGAAGCTGGCCGTCGAGCACCAGGTCCCGGTCGTCGTCGAGGCCATCCTGGAGCGCATCACCAACATCGCGATGAGCAAGACGGTCGACATGAGCGACGTCACCGAGTTCGAGGAGCTCGCGACCGAGCCCGGCCACGCGCCGACCGCGATCAAGGCCCTGCAGGTCTGATCCAGGTATCCGGATCTGATCCGGGAGTCCTGACACGGCCCCCGTCCCGCTGAGCACCGGGACGGGGGCCGTTTCGCGGTCAGGGCGTACCCGTCCCCTGGGCCCGTACGAGCACCGCGCCCGCCTCCGTCCACTCGTACAGGACCGACCGCCCCGCCCGGCCCCTCCGTACGAGCCCGGCGTCGAGCAGCACCTTCAGATGCCGGCCCACCGAGCCGAGGCCCTGGCCGGTCAGGGCCACCAACTGGCTCGTGGACTTGGGGGATCCGAGCCGTACGAGGACTCCCGCGCGGGCCCCGCCGAGCAGCGCGCCGAGCGCCTCGGGCACCACGGGACCCGCCGCGTCCGCGAGGGCGCCGGCGCACGCGTACACGACGGCGTACCGCTCGGAGCCCTCCCAGGAGACCCAGCCCTGGTTCGGCGTCACGGGCACGAAGAGCAGCCGGCCGCCGTCGACCCGTCGCGGCGGGTACGCGCGCGGGTTGACCTGGAGCCGCCCGTCGCCCAGCCAGCGCATCCTGCCCGGGTTGAGCTCGTCGAGCGCGGCCGCCCAGCCGTCCCTGGCGAGCCGTGCGGTCCGTGCCACCACATCCGCCTCCAGGACCCGGCGCCGGCGCGGCCAGTCGGGCAGCACCGTCTCGTGCCACACCCACTCCAGGACGCCCGCCATGCGGTGCGGCAGGTCCCGCGCCGACCGCAGCGGCTCGGGTACGGGCCCGCCGATCGCCGTCTCCAGCTCCGGCAGGACGTCGGCCGGTTCGGCCTCCCTGACCGCCACGACCTCCTCCTCGAAGGACTGCTCGCGCTCGCCCAGCGGTGTCGGCGTCAGGAAGCCGGCGTTCCAGGTGGGCCCGAGGGCCGCCCGTACGAGCAGCGCGTCGAGCGGTTCCGCGGCGAGGCGCTCCCGGTACGCGGACAGGTGCGCGGCCAGCCAGGCCCGCTCGCCCGGGTGCGCGGCGGCCGTCACGTGGAGGGTCTTGAGCGCCGCGACGGTCTCGGCGAGCGGCGAGACGACGAACCTGCTCCCGGCCAGGGAGTCCGTGCCGATCTGCCACCAGCCCATGACACCGACCCCCGTTGTTTCGCACCTCGGCGAAACAATACCGGCGCGTTCGAGCCGCACCGGAGACTCCCCGGCATGCCCCGCTACCGCGACCTGTTCCGCACGCCCGAGTTCACCCCGCTCTTCCTCACCGGCTCCGCCCACTGCGCCGCCCAGACGGTCGCCGGGCTCGGTTTCGCCACCCTCGTCTTCCGCACGACCGGTTCCCCGTTGCTCTCCGCCCTCGCGATGTTCGGCCCCTCCCTCGCCCAACTGCTCGGCGCGACCACCCTGCTCTCGGCCGCCGACCGGCTGCCGCCGCGCGCCACCATCGCGGGGATGGGGCTCTTCTTCGCCCTGGCGACCGCGGTCCTGGCGATCCCCGCGCTGCCGACCTGGGCGGTCTTCGTGATCCTGTTCGCCGAGGGACTCGTGGCCTCGCTGGGCGGCGGAGTGCGCTACGGGCTCCTCAACGAGATCCTCCCCCGCGAGAACTACCTCCTGGGCCGTTCGGTGATGAACATGTCCGTCGGCGCCTTCCAGATCGGCGGCTTCGCCACCGGCGGCGTCCTGATCGCCCTGCTCTCACCGCGCGGCGCGGTCCTCGTGGGCGCCGGGCTCTACCTCGCCGCGGCGCTCCTCGCCCGCGTCGGCCTCGGCGCGCGCCCCCCGCGCGCCAAGGGCCGCGCCTCGGTCGCCGAGACCTGGCGCACCAACCGGCGGCTGTGGTCCTCGCCCGCGCGCCGCCGCTGCTACCTGGCACTGTGGGTACCCAACGGCCTCGTCGTGGGCTGCGAGTCGCTCTTCGTGCCGTACGACCCCGAGCGCGCCGGGCTCCTCTTCGCCTGCGGCGCGCTCGGCATGCTCGCAGGGGACACCGTCATCGGCCGTTTCCTGCCGGCGCGGCTGCGCGGCCGGATCCGCTTCCCGCTGCAGGCGCTGCTCGCGGCCCCGTTCCTGGTGTTCGCCCTGGACCCCGCGCTGCCGCTCGCGCTCGTCGCCGTGACGGTCTCGGCCGTCGGCTACGGGGCGAGCCTCCTGCACCAGGAGCGGCTGATGACCCTGGTGCCGGAGGAGCTGAGCGGTCACGCCCTCGGGCTGCACAGCTCGGGCATGCTGGCCCTCCAGGGGGTGAGCGCGGCGGTGGCCGGCACCCTCGCCCAGTACACGTCACCGCGCACGGGCATGGTGCTGCTCGCCCTCGCCTCGCTCACGGTGACCCTGGCACTCGCGCGGGCCGACCGGAGGGCCGGCGGGGCGCCCTCTAGCGAGGCGCCGTCGAGCGGTGCACGACCGTCTCCTCGCACGGTCCGTCGGCGAACAGCTTGAGCGCCTCCATCTCGTCCTTGTCGACCGACAGGCCCCAGCGCAGCTTGGTGCCGACCCACTCGCCGACGTAACGGCAGTACCGGGCGTTCTCCGCGGGCACCCACTCGGCGGGGTCGCGCCCGGCCTTGTCCCGCTGGCTGCGGGCGGTGACGGCGACGAGGGTCGCGGCCGCCCCCTGGTCGTTGGCGAACTTCTCGCGGCGCGCGGCCGTCCAGCCGGACGCCCCCGACTCCCAGGCCTCGGCGAGCGGGACGAGGTGGTCGACGACGAGGGTGGCGGGATCCGTGACGTTCTGGCCGTCGTAGTACGAGGTCCAGGAGCCTCCCGAGAGGGTGCAGTCCTTGCCGGTCCTCGGGGCGTCGACGGCCTCGGCGACGAGCACCTCCGCGCGGGTGTCGCAGCCGTCCGCCGGGTCGAGGCCCTTGTTCCAGTGGGCGAACGCCGTCTCCTTGTAGCCGGCCGGGTCCTCCGAGGCCTCGGGGAGCTCGGCGAGCGCGTCGGGGAAGAGGACGACGTTGGCGGAGAGGGCGTGGGAGGGGACGGCGAGCGGGGACAGGATCAGGGCGAGCGGCGCGAGACCGCGCATCAGGTTCTTGATCATGTCCCAGTGGATAGCGCCGTCCGAGGGGCGCATGGAACCGGAATCGCGGTGCGCTCCTCCGAGCGGGTGCGGACATTCACCGCAGAAACGATGCGCTGCGGGTCCGCACGGTCGGGGCGCACGCAGAAGAGCGCGGAACCAGGGACCGTAAACCTGGTTCCGCGCTCTCGTCTGATGACCGCCCGACGGCACGAGGCTGGCGCGACAGGACGTTCGCGCCGCCGGGCGGAGTCTTCGGGGTGTACGGGAGGAGTCTCAAGGTCCCCTTGAGGGGGGCGTTGGGACCGCGGCGGTGTCGACGGGCGCACCGGCCGTCCCTTCTTTCAGGTCAAGAAGGGGGGCCCGGCGTCCTTACCACCGCACTGGCTCGGCACCGCCGCGGTCCTCACGCTTGTCCGGTTCGCCGGCCACCCCTCATCCGGGTCGGCGATCCGGACCACGTACGGCACTGACCTCCCGTCAGGTGCCGTACGCAGTCTTGGTGTCGCTGTGCGGTCAGTCCTCGCGCAGGGCGCGGACCGCCTCCGCCACGCGCTTGCCGTAGTCCGCGTCGGCGGCGGCGAAGTGCGCGAGGTTCTTCTCGATGACGTCCTCGCGGGACACCTGGGACAGACCGCCGGCGATGTTGGCGATCAGACGGCCCTTCTCGTCCTCGGACATCAGGCGGTAGAGCTCACCGGCCTGGAAGAAGTCGTCGTCCTTGGTGTGCTGCGGCGCCTCGTGGGTGCCGGTCCAGCCGTGGATCGCGAGCGGCGCGGAGAGCGCGGCGTCTGTCTGGGCCGGGCCCTGGTACGAGTTGGGCTCGTAGTTCTTGTCGTGGCGCGAACCGTTGCGGGTGGCCATGAGGCCGTCCCGGCCGTAGTTCTGCGCGACGGTCGCCTTGGGGGCGTTCACCGGCAGCAGGGTGTGGTTCACACCGAGGCGGTAGCGGTGGGCGTCCGCGTAGGCGAAGAGCCGGCCCTGGAGCATCTTGTCCGGCGAGGGGCCGATGCCGGGGACGAAGTTGTTCGGGGAGAACGCGGCCTGCTCGACCTCGGCGAAGACGTTGTCCGGGTTGCGGTCGAGGACCAGCCGGCCCACGCGCTGCAGCGGGTAGTCCGCGTGCGGCCACACCTTGGTGAGGTCGAACGGGTTGAAGCGGTAGTCCACGGCCTCGGCGGCCGGCATGACCTGGACGTAGAGGGTCCAGGAGGGGTTCACGCCGCGCTCGATCGCCTGGAGCAGGTCGGTCTGGTGCGAGTTGGCGTCCTTGCCGACGAGCTCGGCGGCCTGGTCGGCGGAGAGGGAGCGGATGCCCTGGTTCGTCTTGAAGTGGTACTTGACGAAGAAGGCCTCGCCCGCGTCGTTGGTCCACTGGTAGGTGTGCGAGCCGTAGCCGTTCATGTGACGGTACGAGGCCGGGATGCCGCGGTCGCCCATGAGCCAGGTGATCTGGTGGGTGGCCTCGGGGGCGTGCGCCCAGAAGTCCCAGACGTTGTCCGGCTCCTGCTTGCCCGTGAAGGGGTCGCGCTTCTGCGAGTGGATGAAGTCGGGGAACTTGATCGGGTCCTTGATGAAGAACACCGGGGTGTTGTTGCCGACGAGGTCGTAGTTGCCCTCTTCGGTGTAGAACTTCAGGGCGAAGCCGCGGGGGTCGCGGACCGCGTCCGCGCCGCCGAGCGAGTCGGCCACGGTGGAGAAGCGGATGAAGGTCTCGGTCTTCTTGCCGACCTCACCGAGGAAGTTCGCCCTGGTGTAGCCGGTGACGTCGTCGGTCACCTCGAAGTAGCCGTACGCGCCGGAGCCGCGGGCGTGCACCACGCGCTCCGGGATCCGCTCACGGTTGAAGCGCGCGAGCTTCTCCAGCAGGTGCTGGTCCTGGAGGAGGAGAGGGCCACCGACGCCGGCGGTGGCGGAGTTCTGGTTGTCGGCGACGGGGGCGCCGGACTCGGTCGTAAGCACGCGCTTCGACATCGTGACCTTCCGTACGGGAACTCTGCTGAGGTGCGAGGAGCGTAAATTCGGCTCGAACGTAACGTCAACAGTTTGTTGAAAAGGAAGTGTGGTGTTCCGGTCGGCGGCGACGCCTGGGCGCGACAGGACAGGTGTCAGCGCCGCCGCCGACCGGAAATCAGGGGGCCCCGGTGAAGGGGCGCTGGGTCAGACCTGCTGGCCGGAGAGGCGCTCGACGGCGCGCAGCAGGGCCGAGTGGTCCAGGCCGCCGTCACCCTGCGCGCGCAGTGAGGCGACGAGCTGGGCGACGACCGCGCCGACCGGGAGGGCCGCACCGACGTTGCGGGCGGCGTCGGTGACGATGCCCATGTCCTTGTGGTGCAGGTCGATCCGGAAACCGGGCTTGAAGTCGCGGTTCAGGAAGTTGTCCTTCTTGCGGGTCAGGACCGTCGAGCCGGCCAGGCCGCCGTTGAGGACGTCCAGGGCGGCCTGGAGGTTCACGCCGGACTTCTCCAGGAAGACCACGGCCTCGGCGCACGCCTGGATGTTGACCGCGACGATCAGCTGGTTGGCCGCCTTCACCGTCTGGCCGGAGCCGTGCGGGCCGCAGAGCACGATGGTCTTGCCGAGGGCCTCCAGGATCGGCAGGGCCTCGTCGAAGTCGGCCTGCTCGCCACCGACCATGATCGAGAGCACGGCCTCGATGGCGCCGGCCTCGCCGCCGGAGACGGGCGCGTCGATGACGCGGATGCCCTTCTCCTTGGCGTTCTTGGCGAGGTCGACCGAGGTCTGCGGGGTGATCGACGACATGTCGACGATCAGCGCGCCGGACTTCGCGTTCTCCAGGATGCCGTTCTCGCCGTAGGCGATGGCCTCGACCTGGGGGGACGCGGGCACCATCGTGACGATGACGTCGGCGTCCTTCACGGCCTCGGCGATCGACGGGGCGGCGGTGCCACCGGCCTTCGCGAGGCGGTCCAGCTTGTCCTGCTCCAGGGTGAAGCCGGTGACCTGGTAGCCGGCCTTCAGGAGGTTCTCGGACATGGGGGAGCCCATGATGCCGAGGCCGATCCACGCGATCTTGGGAAGGTTGCTCATGGTGAGGGTGCCTCTCAGAAAAACTGGTGGTACGGGGAGGGGGTCGGCCGGTCAGCGGGCCGCGCGGGCCTCGGCCGGGAGCCACTCGAAGGACGCGGCGGCGTCGGCGGCCTTGTACTCCAGGCCGATCCAGCCGTCGTAGCCGGCCTTCTTCAGCTCGTCGAGGAGCTGCTCCAGGGGCAGGTCGCCGGTGCCCGGCGCGCCACGGCCCGGGTTGTCCGCGATCTGCACGTGGCCGGTCTTGGCCGCGTACTCGGCGATGACCTGGCCGACGTCCTCGCCGTTCATCGACAGGTGGTAGATGTCGAGGAGGAACTTGGCGTTGCCGAGCCCGGTGGCCGCGTTGACCTTGTCGACGACCTCGATGGCGGAGGGGGCGCTCACCAGCGGGTAGAGCGGCGACTCCGGCTTGTTGAGGGTCTCGATCAGCAGGATCGCGCCGATCCGGTCCGCCGCGCGGGCGGCCAGGACCAGGTTCTCCAGGGCGAGGGTGTCCTGGATCTGCGGGTCGACGCCCTCGACGCGGTTGCCGTAGAGCGCGTTGAGCGCCTTGCAGCCGACCGAGGCGGCGAAGTCGGCGGCCACCTCGATGTTGGCGCGGAAGCGGTCCGACTCGTCCCCGGGCACGGAGAGGGCTCCGCGGTCGGGGCCCGGGAGCTGCCCGGCGTAGAAGTTCAGGCCCACCAGCTGGGTGCCGGCGTCCTCAAGGGCTTGCCTGAGGGCGTCGAGCTCGCTCTGCCCGGGGGTGGCGGTGTCGATCCAGGGCCACCACAGCTCGACCGCCGTGAAGCCCGCCGCGGCGGCGGCCGCGGGGCGCTCCAGGAGCGGGAGTTCCGTGAAGAGGATCGACAGGTTCACATCGAAGCGCTGGTCCGAGAATCCCATGAGGGGTGCGCTCCTTCCGTATCGCGGAAGTAAGTTTCTGTCTGACGGAATGTTGCAAGGTGGGTGGCGCGCTTGTCAAGAGGTCCCCGCAGGTCCGGGGCTCCCCTCCGGCCGGGTGGGGCCGTAGCGTGGGCCCATGGTGCGTTTGAGAGTGGAGTTCACGACCGAGCCGTTCGACCTCGACGAGGCCCCGGCGCACGCGGTCGTGGCCCGAGAGGTCATCCAGTCCGCCGAACTGGACGCGGTCGACGTCGGCCCGTTCGGCAACACGGCGGAAGGCGGCGCCGACGCGGTGCTCACCGCCGTCGACGCGCTGCTGCGCCAGTCGCTCGCGGCCGGCGCCACCCGCGTCTCGCTCCAGGTGAACGTGATCGGGGAGGATGGCAAGTGAGCGAGCACCCCTTGGTCGCGGCGGTGAGGCCGCTGGTCGACGCCATGGGCGCCGAGGTGCTGGTCCCCGCGCAGGCGGAGGCCGACGACGTCGTCCTCTCCTGGGAGGGGGAGGACGTGCTCGCCGTACGGCTGCCCCAGCTGTCGGACTCCCTCGATCACATCCTGGCCGCGATGGAACGGCGGCACGGGATGCCACTGGCCGAGCTCGACCGCAGGTCCAAGCAGGAGGTCGTCCGGCTCCTGGAGGCGCGAGGCGCCTTCTCGGTGCGCCATGGAGTGGAGACGGTGGCGGGTGCACTGGGTGTCAGCCGCTTCACCGTCTACAACTACCTCAACAGGGAGACCGCCCTGAACAGGGAAAAGGCCCCCAAGAGCGACTAGTTGATCATGTGTGACCAGGAGCCGTCGTCCGTATGTCGGGACGACGGCTTTTGCGTGGCCGACTTTTCAACAAAGTGTTGACGTTGTGTTGCGGAGGGCGTTAGCTATCCGCAGCCCGTCCGACGCACAGCGAAAAACAGCCACGGAGGCTTCCCGTGACTTCAGGTACGACACCGGGTCTCACCCGGTTCAACACCTCGGCGGACAGCGAGGCCGTCGCCGCGCTCCACGAGGTGTGTTCCAGTTCGGCGTGGGGGAGCAGGATTCTCGCCCAGCGCCCGTACACCACCGCCGAAGCCCTCTTCCTCGCCAGCGACGCCGCCATGGCCGAGCTGACCGCCGAGGACCTGGCCGAGGCGATGGCGGGGCACCCGCCGATCGGTCGTCCGAAGGCAGGGGACCCGACCTCCTCCCGCGAACAGAGCGGGATGGCCGGCGCCTCCACGGAGCTCAAGGCCGAGATGCTCGAACTCAACCTGGCCTACCAGGACACGTTCGGACACGTCTTCCTCATCTGCGCCACCGGCCTGACCGGCGAGCAGATGCGCGACGCGCTCCGGAAGCGGATCGGCAACTCGCCCGAGGAGGAGCGGGAGATCGTCCGCACCGAACTGGGCAAGATCAACCGCATCCGGCTGACCCGTCTCGTGGAGACCCCTGAGACCCCCGAGACCTCCGAGGAAGAGAGTTCCGCATGAGCACCGACACCACGGCCTCGGTGTCCACGCACATCCTGGACACCAGCGTCGGCCGCCCCGCCGAGGGCGTCGCCATCTCGCTCGCGGCCCGCAGCGGCTCCGACGCGGAATGGATCACGCTCGGCGGTTCGGCCACCGACGCGGACGGACGATGCAAGGACCTCCCGGCGCTGCCGGAGGGCACCACCCATGTACGTCTCGACTTCGAGGTCGAGCAGTACTTCGTGAACAAGAAGCAAGCCGAGGCGCAGCAGGACGCCCCCCGCGTAAGGGACAGCGGTGCGTTCTTCCCGGAGGTGGCGATCACGTTCGCCGTCACCCCGGGCGAGCATTACCACGTACCGCTGCTGCTCAACCCGTTCGGCTACTCCGTATACCGAGGGAGCTAGCAGACATGCCCACGATTCTCGGCCAGAACCAGTACGGCAAAGCAGAGAACCGCGTCGTCAAGATCACGCGGGACGGCGACACCCACCACATCAAGGACCTGAACGTCTCCGTCGCCCTCTCCGGCGACCTCGACGACGTCCACCTCACCGGCTCCAACGCCCACTGCCTCCCCACCGACACGACGAAGAACACCATCTTCGCGTTCGCCAAGGAGTACGGCATCGAGTCCGCCGAGCAGTTCGGCATCCACCTCGCCCGCCACTTCGTGACGAGCCAGGAGCCGATCAAGCAGGCCCGGATCCGGATCGAGGAGTACTCCTGGGAGCGCATCGCCTCCTCGGACGCCAACTCCAAGTTCATCGGCGCCGAAGAGGTCAACCACTCCTTCGCCCGCAAGGGCCAGGAGACCCGCGTCACCCAGGTCACCTACGACGGCGAGAAGTGGGAGGTCATCTCCGGCCTCAAGGACCTCGTCGTCATGAACTCCACCAACTCGGAGTTCTGGGGCTACATCAAGGACAAGTACACGACGCTCCAGGAGGCGTACGACCGCATCCTGGCCACTCAGGTGTCCGCCAGGTGGCGCTTCAACTGGACCGACGACGACCAGCGCATGCCCAACTGGGAGCGGTCCTACGAGCAGACCCGCAAGCACATGCTGGAAGCCTTCTCGGAGACGTACTCGTACTCCCTCCAGCAGACGCTCTACCAGATGGCCTCGCGGATCATCAACCACCGCTCGGAGATCGACGAAGTCCGCTTCTCGCTCCCGAACAAGCACCACTTCCTGGTCGACCTCGAGCCCTTCGGCCTGAAGAACGACAACGAGGTCTACTACGCCGCCGACCGCATGTACGGCCTCATCGAGGCCACCGTCCTCCGCGACGGAGCCACGGCGCAGATCCCGGTCGACATGACCAACCTCTAAGCGGCATCTGAGTGACCGGGCCCCGCCCGCCCGCAGTCGGGCGGGGCCCGCACCAGACCGGAGGGAACCCCCATGGCACAGCCCGCAAAGGGGCCGGCAACCGCCGAAGGCCCGTGTCCCACCCCGCCGTCCACCCCTGCCACGGCCTCGACAGAGTGCCACCCGGTGGACGAGAAGCTCCCCGCCTCGCGGCTCGTCCCCGCGGCGCTCCAGCACATCGCCGCCATGTACGCCGGCGTGGTCACCCCTCCGCTCATCATCGGCCAGGCCGTCGGCCTGGACGCCGCCGGGATGACCCGGCTCATCGCGGCCGGCCTGCTCATCGCCGGCTGCGCCACCCTCCTGCAGACCCTCGGCATCGGACGCTTCGCCGGCAACCGGCTCCCGTTCGTCAACGCCGCCTCCTCCGCCGGAATCGCGCCGATGCTCGCCATCGCGGAGACCAGCGCCCCCGGACACCGACTCCCCGCCATCTACGGTGCGGTGATGGTCGCCGGCGTCTTCTGCCTCGCCGTAGGACCCTTCTTCGGCAGGCTCCTGCGCTTCTTCCCGCCGCTCGTCACCGGCGTCGTCATCACCCTCATCGGGGTCACCCTGATGCCCGTGCCCGTCGGCTGGGCCCAGGGCGGCGACAGGACCGCCGCAGACTTCGGCGCCATGAAGTACCTGGCGCTCGCGGGCTTCACCCTCGTCGTCATCCTGCTCTTCCAGCGCTTCGGCAAGGGCTTCGTCAAGCAGATCGCGCTGCTCCTCGGCCTCTTCATCGGCACCCTCGCCGCCGTCCCCTTCGGGATGGCCGACTTCACCGCCCTGCGCGAGGCCCCCGTCGCCGCCCTGCCCACCCCCTTCGCCTTCGGCGCCCCCGAGTTCCAGCCCGCCGCGATCCTCTCCCTCTGCATCGTCATGCTGGTCCTCATGACCGAGTCCAGCGCCGGGATGCTCGCCCTCGGCGAGATCTGCGAGCGGCGCAGCGACGGACGGACCATCACCCGCGGACTGCGCACCGACGGCATCGCCACCCTCCTCGGCCCCGTCTTCGGCGGCTTCCCGACCTCGGCCTTCGCCCAGAACGTCGGCGTCGTGTCGCTGACCCGGGTCCGCTCCCGGTACGTGGTCGCCGCCGCCGGCGGCGCCCTGATCGTCCTCGGCGCCTTCCCCGTCCTCGGCGCGGTCGTCTCGATGGTCCCGATGCCCGTCCTCGGCGGCGCCGGCATCGTCCTCTTCGGCTCGATCGCCGTCAGCGGCATCCGTACCCTCTCGGAAGCCGGACTCGACGACAGCTCCAACATCATCCTGGTGGCCGTCGCGCTCGGAGCGGGCATCATCCCGCTCGCCGCGCCCACCTTCTACGCCGGCTTCCCGGCCTGGGCGCAGACCGTGCTCGGCTCCGGCATCAGCGCGGGCGCGCTCGTCGCCGTCCTGCTCAACCTGTTCTTCCACCATCTCGGCACCCGGAGCCGTCACACGGCCCCGGCACTCAAATCCTCCTAGGGTCCTGCCGTGCCCACACCACCCCAGAGGAATGAAGGAACCACCGCCATGGCAGCACCTTCGGCAGCCCAGCGCATCGTCATCGAGAACGCGGCGATCGCCACGGTCGACGCGAACGACACCGAGTACGCCTCCGGCCACCTCGTCGTCGCCGACAACAAGATCGAGTCCATCGGTGCCGGCAAGGCTCCCGAAGGCCTGGAGAACGTGGTACGGCGGATCGACGCCACCGGTCACCTGATCACGCCCGGTCTCGTCAACACCCACCACCACTTCTACCAGTGGATCACCCGGGGTCTGGCGACCGACCACAACCTGTTCAACTGGCTGGTCGCGCTCTACCCGACCTGGTCGCGGATCGACGAGTCGATGGTGCGCGTCGCCGCCCAGGGCTCCCTGGCGATGATGGCCCGCGGTGGTGTCACCACCGCCATGGACCATCACTACGTCTACCCGAAGAACTCCGGCGACCTGTCCGGCGCCATCATCGGCGCCGCCTCCGACATGGGCGTCCGCTTCACCCTCGCCCGCGGCTCGATGGACATGAGCGAGAAGGACGGCTTCCTGCCGCCGGACTTCGCCGTCGAGACGACCGAGGGCGCGCTCGCCGCGACCGAGGAGACGGTGAAGAAGTTCCACGACGCCTCCTTCGACGCGATGACCCAGGTGGCAGTCGCCCCCTGCTCCCCGTTCTCCATCTCCACCCAGCTGCTCAAGCAGGGCGCCGAGCTGGCCCGCCGCCTCGGCGTGCGCATGCACACCCACGGCTCGGAGACCGTGGAGGAGGAGAAGTTCTGCCACGAGCTCTTCGGGATGGGCCCGACGGACTACTTCGAGTCCACCGGCTTCCTCGGCGAGGACGTGTGGATGGCGCACTGCGTCCACATGAACGACTCCGACATCGCGGCCTTCGCCCGCACCGGCACGGGCGTGGCGCACTGCCCGTCCTCCAACGCGCGCCTCGCCGCCGGCATCGCCCGCGTGCCCGACATGCTCAAGGCGGGCGTACCCGTCGGCCTCGGTGTCGACGGCACCGCGTCCAACGAGTCCGGCGAGCTCCACACCGAGCTGCGCAACGCCCTCCTCATCAACCGGCTCGGCGCCCACCGCGAGGCCGCGCTCAACGCCCGCCAGGCCCTGCGCCTCGGCACCTACGGCGGCGCGCAGGTCCTCGGCCGCGCCGACAACATCGGCTCCCTCGAAGCCGGCAAGCTCGCCGACTTCGTCCTCTGGAAGATCGACGGCCTCGGCCACTCCTCGATCGCCGACCCGGTCACCGCCGTCGTCTTCGGCGCGGCGGCCCCGGTGACCGCCTCCTTCGTCAACGGCAGGCAGATCGTCGAGAACAACCGACTGCTGTTCGCCGACGAGGAGCAGATCGCGCGCGACGCACGCGCGGAGGCGCAGCGCCTGGCCCGCATCACGGCCCAGGGCTGACCCTCCCCATGGAGTCCGACCGAGGGGGACGGCCCTCGGTCGGTCGCCGCGGACCCGAGCGGGGTCCGCGGCAGCCTGACCGGGAGGCGCCGTACGCAGAAGACGTACGGCGTCTCCCGGGACGGTGATGTCCGCCCGCACCCCCACCGGGCGCCCCGTCACCGCGTCGCGACTCCCCACGCGCGCACCCCACACCGCATCACCACGCATCGCCCCGCACCGCCCCCGCAACGAGCCGCACCTCCTGCACCTCGCACCGCATCGCACCACCTCCCTGAACCCCGCGTCCCCGCCGACGTGTAACCGACCGGAGGAACCGCCGTGGCCGCCAAGCCCCAGGTTCGCAATGCACCAGACGCAGGCTCCGCCCCCGAAGACCGGGAGACACACCCGGTCGACGAGACGCTGCCCCCAGTAAAGATGCTCACCAGCGGCCTCCAGCACGTGGCCGCCATGTACGCGGGCGTCGTCGCGCCGCCCCTGATCGTCGGAGCGGCCGTCGGCCTCTCCGGCACCGAACTCACCTTCCTGACCGGCGCCAGCCTCTTCACCGCAGGCCTCGCCACCTTCCTCCAGACGCTCGGCATCTGGAAGATCGGCGCCCGCCTGCCGTTCGTCAACGGCGTCACCTTCGCCGGCGTCGCTCCGATGCTCGCCATCGTCGACACCACCGACGACAAGGCCGACGCGCTGCCCGTGATCTTCGGCGCGATCATCGTCGCCGGCCTTCTCGGCTTCCTCGCCGCCCCCTGGTTCTCCCGGCTCGTGCGGTTCTTCCCGCCGGTGGTCACCGGCACCGTGATCACCCTGATAGGCGTCTCCCTCCTCCCGGTCGCGTTCGGCTGGGCCCAGGGGCCCAATCCCCAGGCCGAGGACTACGGTTCGACCACCTTCCTCACCCTGGCCGGCATCACGCTCGTCGTCGTCCTGCTGCTCCGCCGCTTCACCCGCGGTTTCCTCAAGCAGATCGCCGTGCTCGTCGGCCTCGTCATCGGCACCCTCATCGCCATACCGTTCGGCGTCACCGACTTCTCCCCGGTGACCGAGGCGGACATCGTCGGCTTCCCGACGCCCTTCCACTTCGGCGGCCCGCAGTTCGCCCTCGCCGCGATCATCTCCATGTGCGTGGTCATGCTGGTCTCCATGACCGAGTCGACGGCCGACATGCTGGCGCTCGGCGAGATCGTCGACCGGCCGGCCGACGAGAAGACCATCGCGGCCGGACTGCGCGCCGACACCCTCGGCTCCGCGATCAGCCCGCTCTTCAACGGCTTCATGTGCAGCGCCTTCGCGCAGAACATCGGCCTGGTCGCCATGACCCGGATCCGCAGCCGCTTCGTCGTCGCCTGCGGCGGCGGCTTCCTGGTCCTGATGGGCCTCTCGCCGGTCGCCGCCTCGCTCATCTCGGTCGTCCCCCGGCCGGTCCTCGGCGGCGCGGGCGTCGTCCTCTTCGGCTCGGTCGCCGCCAGCGGCATCCAGACCCTCGTCAAGGCAGGCCTGGAGAAGGACAACAACGTCCTGATCGTGGCCGTCTCCCTGGCGGTCGGCATCATCCCGATCACGGCGCCGGAGTTCTACCACGCCTTCCCCGAGACCGCGAAGATCATCCTGGACTCGGGCATCTCCACCGGCTGCGTCGCGGCCGTCCTGCTCAACGTGGTCTTCAACCACCTGGGCCGCGGCAAGGACGACGACGACGTCACCGCGCCCATGGAGCCGGGCGAGGAGATCTCCGGCAGCGCCACGGCGAAGGCGGCGCACGTCCACTGAACCCGCCCGACGCCCCACCGCCTGCCCCGGTCCCCGCGCACACCGCGGGGCCCGGGGCGGTCGTGCTGATCAACCCCAACACGTCCACCGCAACGACCCGGATGATGACCGCCATCGCCGGGCGAAGCCTCGCCCGCGCACTGCCCCTCCACGCCCCCGGCGGCGCCTTCCGCGTCCGCGGCGTCACCGCATCCCGCGGCCCGCGCATGCTCACCGACCCGGCCGCACTGCGCGCCGCGGCCCCCGAGGTCCTCGCCGCGGGCCTGCGCGCCGTGGCCGCGGGCGACTGCGCGGCGCTCCTCGTCGGCGCCTTCGGCGACCCGGGCGTGGCGGAGCTGCGCGCGGCGGCAGGCGTCCCCGTCGTGGGCATCGGCGAGGCGGCCCTCGCCGAGGCGGCCGCGGACGGCACCCCGTTCGGCATCGCCACCACGACCCCGCTCCTCGCCGACGCCATCGCCGCGCACGTGACGGCCCTCGGCATCGCCGACCGGTACACCGGCCTCCGCCTCACCACGGGCACCCCCGAACACCTCTCCGCGCAGCCGGCCCTGCTCGTCGACCGGCTGGAGCGAGCGGTCCGCGCCTGCGCGGAACGGGACGGGGCGCGGGCGGTCGTCATCGGAGGCGGCCCACTGGGGGAGGCTGCCGAGGAACTCCGTACCCGCTGCGGGATCGGGATCGTGGCCCCGATCCCGGCGGCGTGCCGCGCGGTCGTGCGCCTGCTGTCCGGCTGACCGCCACCCGGCCGGGCCGTGGGCCAGGGCAGGTGCGCGGCCAGATGCCCGGCCAGGTGCGCGGCCATCACCAAGATCAGCACCAGCTTCAGCATGAGCGACACCGCCGTCACCGCTCCACCCCGATCCGGCGACGGCACTCGTCGGCCAGCGCCGGGTACGCGGCGGCGATCGCCTCGTACAGCCGCCGCCGCAACAGCCGTTCGGCCTCGCCGCGCCCGGTCTCCCCGTACAGGCCGTCGAGCAGTCCCTCGTACCGCGCGAGGGCGTGCCGCAGATAGCTGACCTGCCACCGCACGAGGGCGCCGGCCGGCGCCCCGCGCGCCGCACCCTCCCGCGCCCCCAGCAACTGCCGGTGGCGCGCCGCCCGCCGCTCCAGTTCGGGTCCGGGGAGCCTGGGCACCTCGATCGGTTCCGCGCGGATCGAAGCGAGTACGGCGGCCCGGCGCCGCTCGGCGTACGCCACGGCGGCCGCCGAGCGGGCCGGGGCGAGTGCCGAGGTCTCCGCGAACTCGGGGGTCCGCTCCACGGTCTCGACCCGCGCGAGGAGGTAGAGCCGCAGGGGCGAGAGGGACCAGCGGCGCGGGTCCCGGCCCTGCAGATCGGGTGTTCCGAGCAGGTCCCGCATCATCGTGTCGGTCCAGCCGCGGCGACGTACCCCGGCGAAGGTCACGTAAGTCGTACGGTCCGTCATGATTCCCCCTGAATCGACTACGGAGAGTGATGTTCTCAGTGAAGCGCACGCCACTGACAACGCCCCCTTGCCCGGCTCCGCCCACCTGTGCGATATAGGTCTGGACCTTTTCGACGGACGGAGGCCGGCCCGTGCAACGCCCGCTCGCCGCAAGCCTGTTGACCCCCCTGGTGCTCGCCCTCACCCTCGCCGGGTGCGCGGGCGCCGCCGCACCCCCGCCCAAGGACACCCGCGCTCCCACCGCACCCGCCGGAGTCACCGCGACCGCGGGCAGCGCGAGCACCGTCCACGTCATGTGGAACGCGGCCACCGACGACCGGGCCGTCACCGGCTACGCGGTCTACCGCGAAGGCCGCAAGGTCAAGGACCTCCCCGCCACCACCCTGATGACCGACGTGGTCGGACTCGCCCCCGCCACCCGCCACCGCTTCACGGTCCGCGCCCGCGACGCCGCCGGCAACGCCTCGCCCCCGAGCGCCACCGTCACCGCCACCACGCTCCGCGCCGCCGCAGAGGACCGCACACCCCCCACCACGCCCACCGCCCTGCGCGCCGCACCCGACGGCAGCCGCGCCGCCACCCTCCGCTGGTCCGCGGCCCGGGACGACACCCGGGTCACCGCCTACGACGTCTACCAGGCCGACACCCGCATCCACACCGTGCCCGGCACCGCCACCACCGCCCACGTCACCGGCCTGCGCCCCGGCACCGCCTACGCGTTCACCGTCCGCGCCCGCGACGCCGCCGAGAACTCCTCCCCGGACAGCGCCCCCGCCGACCTCACCACGGCCCCCGCCCCGGGCGCGCCCGCGAACACCGCCCCCACCGCCCTCGCCGTGACCTCGGCCGACCGCGCGATCACCGTGACCTGGACCCCACCCGACACCGGCGCGCCGGTCACCCACCACGAACTCCACCTCAACGGCCGCTTCGCCACCACCATCATCTGGGGCACCGCCCCACCCCCCGGCCGCGCGACCTACACCTTCCCGGTCCAGGACCCCCCGGGCGCCCGCTACACCGTCACCCTCCGCGCCCGGCTCCCCGACGGCACCTGGGGCGACTTCTCGGCACCCCGGACGGCGGTGGTGCGCTGACAGCCCCTCAGATTGGCCGGAACCGCCCTCTTTCGCCCCGGACCGCCGCGCCTCACCCTGCGAACAGGGGACGCAGCGGCCACCGGGGGGAGGGGCGCCCATGTTCGAGCCGATGTCAGGGCCCTCGCCCGGGCCCCTCTACGTCCCCGCGCTACCCGCCCGCCGCAGCGCGCTCGCCGCGTACAGCCGGCTCCGACCCCGGGCACGCGCGTGCGTGACGCCGCTGTGGAGCATTCCTCCCCGGGTCGGCGGGGCCCGCGTCATGGGCCGGAGACCGCCTCACCCGCTCGACCCCGACCGCACCGCGCTCGCCGCCCACCTGAGGACCGCCCTGCGCACGATCGAGGTCGCGCAGCGCGGCCGGCCCGCCTGGGTGGACGCCTTCCACACGGAGGACGGGACGGAGCCGCTCGCCGCGGAGCCCTGGCTGACGGCGGCGGGCAGCCCGCTCCGGCCCGTGACGGGCGTCGAGCGGGCCCCCTCGCAGCAGACGGCCACGGCGGAGGCCGCGTGCCTCAGCGGAAACGGTCTCGGCGTCCGCGTGTTCCTGACCGTTCCGCCGGACGAGGGACTGAGGGACGCGGTCGGCGCTCTCCTGACCCGGATCGCGTTCGCGCACTGCCCGGTGGACCTGCTGCTCGACCTGGGCTCCGTCGTCGACGAGCACCACCCGGCGGAGAAGTGGGCGCTGCGCGCCCTCGCCCTGCTCGGCCCCCTGCACCCCTGGCGCACGGTCGTCCTGCTGGCCGGTTCCTTCCCCCGTACGTTCCCCGAGGACTACGGGGCGCCCCTCGCGGAGGCGCACCGCTTCGACTGGGACGTCTGGCACATGCTCACCGACGCCGCCGCAGCCGAACACACGGATCCGCCCGTCGTCTACGGCGACTACGGGGCCTCCCACACCGGCAGCGCCGACACGCCCCCGCGCGCGGGGGGCGGCCCACCGTGGGGCGTGGTGCGCTACACGACCGAGCGCACGTTCCTCCTCGTACGCGTGCCCACCGGGGGGCCCGGCCACGCGGACACGATCCGCTCGAGGGTTGGGGAGATCGTCCAGGCGGAGGGCTTCAGAGGGGAGGAGTTCAGCGAGGGCGAGCGCTGGCTCGCCTCCTGCGCGGCCGGAACGGGCCCTGTGGGGGTCGGCGGTCCCGAGGCATGGGCGCGAGCGGGCCACGTCCAGCACATGGCCCAGGTCGTCCGCGCCCTGCGCAGACGGCTGTGATTCCGCGCCGCTCCCCGCCTGCGTCGTCCGTCCGATTCGTCCCCGCCGAACTACTCTGGGAAGCGTGGCCGAGACCGTTCTGACCAACACCGGGCTCGAAAGCTTCCTCGACGGAGCGCCCGAGCGCCGCGATCCCGTGTTCGTCCGCGCCGCCGAGGCGGTTCTGGGGCTGCTCGCCCTGCGGGGAGCCGACCGGGGGAGCGGAGTGCCCGAACCGACGCCCGCCCTCGTGCGGCAGCTGCTCGTCGAGGACCTGCCCACGTTCGTCTACGCGGCGCCGGGAGAGCTGGACGTCTATCCGGCCGTGCTCGGCGAGCTCGCCGGTCGGTTCGACGGGGACCTGCGCGAGCGGGTCGCCGCCGTCGTGGACGAAGCAGCGCCCGACTTCGAGCGCGCCATGACCGACCCCGGCAACCTCACCTGGCACCGCTGGTACGCCTCGCTGCTGCGAGCCTGCGGCGCCGACCTAGCCGACCCCGACGACGTACGGAGCCGGCTCGCCGCCCTCGACGGGGCGCCGCTGCCCGACGGTGTGCACCGGGCCGACCTCATGGGGCGGACGGCCCTCGCGGACGTGCTGCTCGCCGAGGCGCTCACGCGCGCGTACGTCCGGGACGCCGAGGAGCCGCCCGCCATCGGGCCGCTGCTCACCGACCACGCCGTCGCGACCGGCATCGGGAAGGTGGCCGCCGCGCTCCAGGACCGGTGGACCGCCGCCGGGCTCGCCGAAGAGCTCGCCGGAGCGTACGCGCGGTTCGCGCCGGGACCCGACGCCTTCCCCCATCTGGTCCTGGCCGACGCCCTCCTCGACGAGCACCTCGACCACTTCGGGGACGTCGCCGTCCCCGTACCGCCGCCGCCCGCGATCGAGGCCGGGCCGGCCGAGCGGGACGCGGACACCCTCATCGCCGCCGTCGAGGAACTGGCGGAGGAGGAGTTCGAGCCCTACGGCGGGGAGGCGCCCCATCTCCTGTACGTGGTCTACCGGCGCGGCTGCTCGGCCGACTCCGTCGCCCGCAAGGCCGCCGAGTACGAGGACTGGTCCGTCGATCCGGACCTGGAGGACCTGCCGGTACCGGTTCCGGCAGAGGCGTCCGACGGGTACGCGCTGCCGCCTCTGCCGGAGCTCGTGCGGCTCCTCGGCACGGCGGACCTGACCGAGGCCGACCGGGCCGGGCTCGAAGGGGCCGCCCGCGATCTGGCCACCGTCCTCGACCGGCTCGCCGCCACCGGTCTGGTCTTCCGCACCGGCGACGCCTTCGGGCTCACCCCGCGCGGCGCGGGCGTCGTGCGCTACCTGCTCGGCGTACGAGGAGTCGCCGCGCCGGACGCCGACGAGGCCCGGGGGTGGGCGGCGCCCGAGATGGTGGCCGCCGCCGCGGGCTGGCCCGGGTGCGTCGCCACGCGCGTGCTCGCCGACTGGCTCCACGCGCGCGGGGACACCGCCGAAGCCTGGTCCGACCTGCTCGCCGCCCTCGGCGCCGTCCACGCCGGCACCTCCGACGCGGCGGCCGTCCGGGGGCTGTTCCACGCCCTCGACACCGCCGCCGCCCCGCCCGAGGCCCTGCGCGGGGCCCTGCGCGACCCGGTGATCGGCGCCTACGCCCACCAGGCCCTGCGCCTGCGGGGTGAACCCTCCGACCTGATCCAGGTGGGCCCCTCGGCGCGGGCGCTGTACGTCCTGGACGCGCTGCCCGCCAAGAAGGGCCCGCTGGAGTCCCGGCGTACGGCCTTCGACGAGGCGGCGGCGGCCTGGCCGGGCGGGTCCGCCGCTCTGGTGCGGGCGATGGCCGTGGCGGACCGCCATGAGACGGAGCGGGTCCTCGGCCCGCTCGGTCTCACCGCTCCCTGAACGTCACCCCGTGGTGAGGTACATGGAGGACGGTCCCGAGCCCGCCGTGTTGCGGCAGCTGTGGTTGCCGGTCGGACGGGCGTTGACCAGGGCGAGGCAGCGGCCGAGGGCCTGCTGGCCGTAGGCGTTGGGGTGCATGGACTCCTGGACGAGCCCCTGGGTGCTCTGGCTGTCGATCCAGCGCGCCCACTCGCTCGTCGTCCCCGAAGCGGGCACGGTCGAGGTCACCTGCTTGCTCGCCTTGGCGCAGACCTCGCGCCCTTGGAGGGCGTCGCGCAGGTCCATGAACTGCACGCCCTTGGCCGCGGCGACGCCCTTGAGGCGGTTGGCGATCTGCGGGACGAGGGAGTCGCGGGCCCAGTCGGAGTCGGCGTTCCAGAAGGGGCAGCCGCCGGTGTTCGTACGGGCCCAGCCGCTCTCGGAGTAGCGGTTGTCGGCGGCGCGGGGGATGGGGGAGGGGTACGACTGGAGGACGATCCGGTAGTCGGAGGAACCGTATCCGGCGCCCGTCATGACGGCCCTGATCTCGTCGACCGAGCGGCCGACGTCGGCCATCACCCCGTCGATCTTGGCGTCGACCTCGGCCTGCTGGTCGTCGTGGCAGTACGAGTACCAGACGATGTAGTCGGTCGCGCAGGTGGAGATGATGTCGGCGAACCCGAGGTCGTTGCCGCCGATGGAGAGCGCGATCAGCTTCACGTCGTGCGTGGCGGCCACGGCCGCCAGCTGGTCGGCCTGCGGGGCCTCGCCCTTGTAGGCCACGCCGCCCTGCGAGGCGCGGAAGACGTTGTCCGTCGTCGCGCCGGAGCAGGCGAGGTTGACGAGGGAGCTCGCGATCGGGCCCGCGCTCTTCACCTCGGAGGTGTCCGAGCGGTGACAGCCGCCCGCCGTGGCGCCGTACACCCGCGAGGTGTCGTACCCGCTGCCGGTCCAGGCGCGGTCGGTGCCGTTGCGGCTGCCGGAGTTGGTGAGGCTGTTGCCGAACCAGCGGCCGGCCTCGCCGGAGATGTAGCTGTCGCCCATGGCGACGACGGCGGTGGGGCCGCTGCCGGGGGAGGCCTGGGCGGCCGGAGTGGCGACGGAGGCGAGCCCGGCGGCGGTACACAGTGCCAGGAGTGCGCGGAGCGCACGACGGGGGGACGAAGGCATGGCTGTGCTCCTGCGGTGTGCGGTACGCAGTGATGTGGGGGACAGCCGCCGGCGCCGGTGACATGGCGGAATCTCGCACGCCCTGGCTTGTTACCGCTAGGTAGCTGCATATCTCGGTTCCGTCACGTCGCCTGCTACCTCACAGGGGGCACGAAAGGGCCCCGCCTCCCGGTGTTGTGCGACACCGGGGGCGGGGCCTTGATCGAAAAGGTCGTGGCGGCAGCTGTGCGGGCAGCCGGCCGACCCGTCTCGTGTTGCCGCGGTCAGCCGACCAGCTGCTCGTAGGCCGGCAGGGTCAGGAAGTCCGCGTAGTCCGCGTCGAGGGAGACGTGCAGGAGCAGGTCGTGCGCCTGCTGCCACTTGCCGGCCGCGAAGGCCTCCTCGCCGATCTCCGTGCGGATGGCGGCCAGCTCCTCGGCGGCGACCTCGCGGGCCAGCTCCGGAGTCGCCGTCTTCCCGTTCTCGAAGACGACGCCCGCGTTGATCCACTGCCAGATCTGCGAGCGCGAGATCTCGGCGGTGGCCGCGTCCTCCATCAGGTTGAAGATCGCGACGGCGCCGAGGCCGCGCAGCCACGCCTCGATGTAGCGGATGCCGACCTGCACGGCGCTGACCAGGCCCGCGTACGTGGGCTTCGCGTTGAGCGAGTCGATGGCGATCAGGTCGCCGGCCGCGACGGACACGTCCTCGCGGAGGCGGTCCTTCTGGTTGGGCTTCTCGCCGAGGACGGCGTCGAAGGAGGCCATCGCGATCGGCACCAGGTCGGGGTGGGCGACCCAGGAGCCGTCGAAGCCGTCGCCGGCCTCGCGGTCCTTGTCGGCCTTGACCTTCTCGAAGGCGACCTTGTTGACCTCGGCGTCCTTGCGGGACGGGATGAAGGCCGCCATGCCGCCGATCGCGTGCGCGCCGCGCTTGTGGCAGGTGCGCACGAGGAGTTCGGTGTACGCGCGCATGAACGGGGCGGTCATCGTCACCGCGTTGCGGTCCGGCAGGACGAACCTGGCTCCGCCGTCACGGAAGTTCTTGACGATGGAGAAGAGGTAGTCCCAGCGGCCCGCGTTCAGACCTGCGGCGTGGTCGCGGAGTTCGTAGAGGATCTCCTCCATCTCGTACGCGGCCGTGATGGTCTCGATGAGGACCGTGGCGCGGACGGTGCCCTGCGGGATGCCGACGTAGTCCTGGGCGAAGACGAAGATGTCGTTCCAGAGGCGGGCCTCCAGGTGCGATTCCGTCTTCGGCAGGTAGAAGTACGGGCCCTTGCCGAGGTCGATGAGCCGCTGCGCGTTGTGGAAGAAGTACAGGCCGAAGTCGACGAGCGCGCCCGGCACCGGACGTCCGTCGAAGGTGAGGTGACGCTCCTCCAGGTGCCAGCCGCGCGGTCGCATGACGACGGTGGCGAGCTGGTCGGCGGGCTTGAGGGCGTACGACTTGCCCGAGCTCGGGTCGGTGAAGTCGATGTTCCGGCTGTATGCGTCGATCAGGTTGACCTGGCCCAGGACGACGTTCTCCCAGGTCGGCGCCGAGGCGTCCTCGAAGTCGGCGAGCCAGACCCTCGCGCCGGAGTTGAGCGCGTTGATCGTCATCTTGCGGTCGGTCGGGCCGGTGATCTCGACGCGGCGGTCGTTCAGGGCCGCGGGGGCCGGTGCGACCTTCCAGGAGTCGTCGGCGCGGATCGCGGCGGTCTCCGGCAGGAAGTCCAGGGTGGACGTACGGGCGATCTCGGCGCGGCGCTCCGCCCGGCGGGCGAGGAGCTCGTCCCGGCGCGGGGTGAACCGCCGGTGCAGTTCGGCGACGAAGGCCAGGGCGGCCTCGGTGAGCACCTCTTCCTGACGCGGCAGGGGCTCGGCATCGACGACGGCCAGGGGGGACGGCGCTGGTGCGGACATGAACTGTCACTTCCTTCAGCGGACTTCACGGGCGGTGCCAGACGGCCGCCGGGCGTCGCGGAACGGCACGGAGTGCCGCAGGCGCCGAGATACGGCCGCAAGCGCCTTCTGTACGAGCAGGCGCTTCTGAACAGTGGATACTAGTTTCCTCATGGTGGAAGTTCAATGGTTTGTTGATGTCGAGATTCTCCGGATCGACAGACCATGTCGCTCAGTGCCAGGCCGTGCACACCCCGCTCACCCCTCACTCCGATCACTCCAAGTGGGACAGGTCCGCCTCCGTGTCGATGTCGTACGGCTCGGCCACATCCGAACAGTCCACCGGCGTGATCGCATCCCGGTGCGCCGCCAGATAGTCCCGCGCGCCCCTGTCGCCCACCGCCGTCTCGGCGATGCCCGCCCAGTGCCCGGCGCCGAACAGCACCGGATGGCCGCGCTCCCCGCCGTACGATGCCGCCGCGAGCGAGTCCCGCGAGCCGTACGCCGCCCGGACCCGGGCCACGGCCTCCGCCCCGATCCCCGGCTGGTCGACGAGCAGGACGAGCGCCGCGTCCACCCCGCGCGGATCGGCGGCGAGGGAGACAAGGCCGGCCCGCAGCGAGGAGCCCATCCCCTCCGCCCAGTCCGGGTTCTCCACCAGCACGCAACCGGTCAGCTCCGCCCGCTCCCGTACGGCATCGGCCGACGCCCCGAGCACCACGTGCACCACCTCGCACCCGGCCGCGCGCAGCACCCCCACCGCGTACTCGACCAGCGGCCGCCCCCGGTGGGAGAGCAGCGCCTTGGGCCGGCCGCCGAGCCGTCGCCCGCCCCCGGCGGCGAGGACGAGACCGGCGACGACGGGGTTTCGATCATGCGCTGTTGTCATGGGAAGTGCATACCGCATGAGGCGGAATGACACGGTCGCCTGAATTCCGTCCACCAAGGGTGGCGCGCCGGGGTGGCGAAGGAGTTAACTGGCCCGCGGCCCGCGGCTGCCGACCCCGTTTCACGGGTCGAACGGGCGAGGCCGGGTGTGTTCGGGGTACGGCGTTCTGCGCACAGTGTCGTGCGAGGGGGAGAACCGTGTTGCGAAGCGTGGGGCAGAGGCGAGTGACCGGCGAGGGCGTGGACCCGAGAGTGGCTGAACTACGGTCCGCCGTGTCCCGGCTACGACGCGAACTTGCCGCCCACCGTGTGGAGTTCACCGACCGGGGCATCGCGGAGGACGAGCTCGCCGCCCTGGACGCGATGGCGCTCAGCGGCGCCCCCGAGGTACGGCGCCTTCGCCGCTCGCTGCTGCTCGTCGCGGGCTGCGTCGGATCCGTCAGCGCGCTCGCCGAGGCACTCGCCGGCGTCCGCCGCGCCGTCGAACTCTTCGGGCCCCCGCCCGCCCAGGACGCCGGTCCTACCGCCTGATCGCGAGGCGTCCTCGCACCCGCCCGGGACCCCGTCCTACCGTCTGATCAGCCGGCGCGCGGTCGCCGTCGCCACCGCCGCGGTGCGCGAGTCCACGCCCAGCTTCGCGAAGACGTGCACCAGATGCGACTTCACCGTCGCCTGGCTCAGGAACAGCACCTTGCTGATCTGCTGGTTCGACAGGCCCTCGCCGACCAGCTGGAGCACTTCGAGCTCCCGCTTCGTCAGGGCCTCCGCCGGGGTCCGCATCCGGTCCATCAGCCGGTGCGCCACCGCCGGGGCGAGCGCCGACTGACCGGCTGCGGCCGTCCGGACCGCCGCCGCCAGCTCCTCCGGCGGCGCGTCCTTCAGGAGGTAGCCGGAGGCGCCCGCCTCCACCGCCGCCAGGATGTCCGCGTCCGTGTCGTACGTCGTCAGGACCAGCACCTTCGGGCCGCCGGGCGCCGCCGTGATCGCCGCCGTCGCCTCCGAGCCGTGCATCCCGGACCCGAACTGCAGGTCCATCAGAACCACGTCCACACCGCCGGCCGCGGCCAGCTCCACCGCCCGTTCGGCGGTGGCCGCCTCCGCGACGACGGCGAAGTCCGGCTCCGTGTCGAGAACCGCGCGCAGACCCGCCCGTACCACCGGATGGTCGTCGGCCAGGAGCAGACGGATGGTCATGGTTCACACTCCAGCGGGGAGAGGGAGGGACACGGCGACGGCCGCGCCCTGGCCGGGCGCGGACTCCACGGTGAACGTGCCGCCCAGCGACTCCGCCCGCGAGCGCATCGCCGGAAGCCCGAAACCGCCGTCCGACGAGGGCCGGCCCACGGCGGCGGGATCAAAACCCTTCCCGTCGTCGACCACGTCCAGGGTGACCGAGGCGTCCATGAACGACAGGGTGATCTCGGCCCGCGAGGCCCCCGCGTGCCGCACCGTGTTCGCCAGCGCCGACTGGGCGATCCGCAGCAGCGCCACCTCGTACGGGGTCGGCAGCTCGACCGGCGTACCGCTGACCGAGAAACGCACCCGCGGCCCCGCCCCGACCGGCCCGTGCGCACCCGGTCCGGCGCCCGGCTCGCACAGGCGCTCCAGCGCCGCCGCCAGGGAGCCGTGCTGCAGGTCCGGCGGCGACAGGGCGCGGACGAAGCGCCTGGCCTCCGCCAGGTTGTCCTGGGCCGCCTGCCGCGCCCGTTCGATGTGTCCCCCGGCCGGGGAGCCCGGCGGCAGGGCCCGCTCCGCCGCCCGCAGCAGCAGCTGGATCGAGGACAGGCCCTGCGCGAGGGTGTCGTGGATCTCGCGCGCGAGGCGCTCCCGTTCGGCGAGCGTCCCCGCATGCCGTTCCGCCGCCGCCAGCTCCGCCCGGGTCGCGAGCAGCTCCTCGATGAGCCGGCGCCGCCGTTCGCTCTCCCGGTACAGGGCCTGGTAGCCGAGGACCGTCGCCACCGCGACCGCCGCGCCGAGCAGCGGCCCGATGAAGACGCCCGGGTTGAGCGGGGCGCCGTGTCCCAGGTACGACAGGATCGCCGCGCCCGCCGTCAGCGCGACCACCGGCAGCGACCAGCGCGCGGGGAGCAGGTGCAGCTGCACGAAGTACAGCGGGAACGCCACCCAGAGCGCCTCCGGGGTGAGCCACAGCAGGACGAGCCAGGACGCGCCCAGGACTCCCAGCCACACGGCGGCGCCCCGCCGCGAGTCGCGCACCGACGGCAGGTAGGAACCGGCCGCGTAGACCGCGCCCGTCACGACCGCCATCGCGGTCCCGGCCGCCGACCCGGCCCGGACCGCCGTGAGGGCGAGCAGGCCCGCCGTCAGCAGGTGCAGGCAGAGGCGCAGCGCGCGCGGGGCAGGGGTGGGGGAGGGCCGCTCGGTGGGGTGGGGGGACGAACGCCGTGGGGGGCGGAGGGAGGAAGGGGGGCGCATGGTTCCTCCAGCGTAGACAGCGGCAGACAATCCGGACTCAACCGAAAGTTTGATTGCGGGGCCATCCGTGGCGCGATGCCGGCCGGGCACCCCGCGGACCACTCTGGTCAGCATGTTCGTGGCATGGAGAGACCTCGGATTCGCCAAGGGGCGATTCGCACTCATGGGCACCGTGATCGTGCTGATCACCCTGCTCGTCGGATTGCTGTCAGGGCTGACGGCCGGACTCGCGCGGGAGAACATCTCCGCGATCACCGGGCTGCCCGCCGACCGGCTGGCCTTCGCGGCGCCGCCGTCCGGGCAGGCGGTCTCCTTCACCAACTCGACGGTGACGGAGGAACAGTGGCGCCGCTGGTCGGAGCGGCCCGGGGTGACGGCCGCGGCACCGCTCGGCATCCGTACCCTCAACGCCGCCGCCGGGGACCGGACCGCCGCCGTGTCCGCCTTCGGTACGGAGCCGGGCGCCGGTCTCGCGCCCGCGGCGCCCGCTGCCGGGCGGGCCGTCCTCTCGGAGTCGGCCGCCGAGGAACTGGCCGTGACCACCGGTGACGCCGTCCGCCTCGGCCCCCTGGAGCTCACCGTCGCGGCGGTCGCCGGCGACGCCTCGTACAGCCACACCCCGGTGGTGTGGACCTCGCTCGACGACTGGCAGAAGCTCGGCCACACCGGCACGACCGTGCAGGAGCAGGCCACCGTCATCGCCCTGAGGGGCGCCGACGGAGGCGAGGGCGCCGACTGGGCGGCCGGGGACGAGGCCGTCGGCACCGAGGCGCGGACCGTCGACGAGGCCCTCACCGCCATAGGGTCCTACCAGGCGGAGAACGGCTCGCTCCAGCTCATGCGCGGCTTCCTCTTCGCCATCTCCGCCCTGGTCATAGGAGCCTTCTTCACCGTCTGGACCATCCAGCGCAGCGGCGACGTCGCCGTCCTCAAGGCGCTCGGCGCCTCGACCCCGTACCTCCTCAAGGACGCCCTCGGGCAGGCCGTCCTCATGCTCACCGCCGGCACCCTGCTGGGCACCGCGCTCGCGGTCGGCATCGGCGCGCTGGTCAGCGGCGGGAACGTGCCCTTCGTACTGGAGCCGCTCACCGTCCTCGGACCGGCGGCGGTGATCGTCGTGCTCGGTGTCCTCGGCGCGGCGCTGTCCATCCGGCGGATCACGGCCGTCGACCCTCTGACCGCCCTCGGGAGCGCCCGATGAGTCTCGTCCTCGATTCCGTCACCCTCACCTACCCCGACGGGGACGGCCGCCTCACCGCCCTCGACGCCGTCTCCCTCGACGTCCCCGCCGGTACGCTCACGGCGGTCGTCGGCCCCTCCGGCTCCGGCAAGTCCAGCCTCCTCGCGGTCGCCGCCACCCTGGTGACCCCGGACCGGGGACGCGTGGCCGTCGCCGGTACGGACACGGCGGCGCTCACCCCGGCCGACAAGGCGCGACTGCGGCGCGAGCACATCGGGATCGTCTTCCAGCAGCCCAACCTGCTGCCCTCGCTGAACGCGGCCGAGCAGCTGCAGGTGATGGCCCACCTGTCCGGGCGTCCGCCGAAGGCGGTACGGGGCCGGGCCCTGGAACTCCTCGACGCGGTGGGCCTCGCGGACCAGGCGCACCGCAGGCCGCACCAGCTCTCGGGCGGCCAGCGGCAGCGGGTGAACATCGCGCGGGCGCTGATGAACGAGCCGTCCGTGCTGCTCGTCGACGAGCCCACCAGCGCCCTGGACCACGAGCGGGGCGCGGCCGTCATGGACCTCCTGGCGAGCCTCACGGTGGAGCGCGGCACGGCGACGGTCCTGGTCACCCACGACCGCGCGCACCTCGCCCGCACCGACCGCACGGTGACGGTCCAGGACGGCAGGCTCACGGCGGAGCCGGTACGGGCCTAGGGGGTGTCTTTCCGATCATGCCGGGCTCGCGGGGTCTGGCGCCGCGCCTCGCCGCGTTGTCGTCGGTTGCCATGGCTCCGCCATGGCGCCCTCCTCGGCCTTGCGATCCACGGCACCAGACCCCGCTCCCTGATCCGACCTGATCGGCAAGACACCCCCTAGGTGTATTGACCCGCAGGGTTGTTGACACGGCTGATGGGCGGGTGTCCGTTGAGTGCGGTGTGGCAGCGGTGGTGGTTGTAGGTGTGGAGGAAGTCTGTCAGGGCTTCGGTCCGCTCGTGGTTCGAGGTGTAGGGCCGCAGGTAGGCCCATTCGTCGAGCAGGGTGCGGTTGAAGCGTTCGACCTTGCCGTTCGTTTGGGGCCGGTAGGGGCGGATCTTCTTGTGGGCGATGCCGGCAGCGGTGAGGGTCCGGGTGAAGAGCTTGGACTTGTAGCAGGCGCCGTTGTCGGTCAGGACGCGTTCGACGGTGATGCCGTGGTCGGCGAAGAACACGTTCGCCCGTTGCCAGAAGGCGATGGCCGTGTGCTGGCGTTCGTCGGGCAGGACCTCGCTGTAGGCCAGGCGTGAGTGGTCGTCGATGGCTGAGTGGATGTAGCTGTAGCCGATGACCGGCTTGCAGCTGCGGCGCTGGTCGGTGGTGGCCTGGCGGTTGCGGTCGCCGGCCGTCCTGCCGACGGTCCGCCATCCACCGCCGTCGGGGATGTTGCCGAGCTTCTTGATGTCGACGTGGACCAGCTCGCCCGGCCTGGCCCGCTCATAGCGTCGGATCGGCTCGCCGGTGGGCCGGTCGAGCCAGGCCAGACGGTTCAGGCCGTGCCGGACCAGGATGCGGTGCACGGTCGAGGCAGACAGGCCCAGGACCGGGCCGATCCGTGCCGGGCCGAGCTTGCGCTCGGTCCGCAGCCGGCAGACACGGCTTTCAACCGTGGCGGACGTCCGGTGCGGGGTCGTGTGGGGTCGACTGGAACGGTCGTGCAGACCCGCGTCGCCCTCGGCCCGCCAGCGGCGGACCCATTTGTGGGCCGTGGGCCGGGATATGCCCATCTCCGCGGCAACGTGCGCCACCGGGCGGCCGGACAAGACACGCTCGACCAGGATCCGCCTGCCGTGAACGGTCAGCCGGGCATTACGGTGGGACACGAAGACCTCCGTGTGCGGTGTGGAGCCTAGACACCTCCACCACACCGGAGGTCTTCGCCACGTTCAAGACCAGGCCAGTGTCAACAACGCTCGTGATCAATACACCTAGGGGCTGAGCCGGTCAGCCGAACCAGACGACGAGGCGGACGTTCTCGTCCCCGTGGAGGGCCGCCAGCCCGCCCATCGCCGCCCACACCGGGCCCCAGTCGCCGTCCGGCGGGGCGAACATGCGGGGCGTGAGGGTCACGGCGCGGTACACGGCGCCGTTCCAGGGGACGTCGGCGCCCGGTGGCCACTCCTGCGGCATCAGGTCCTCGCCGAAGAGCTCCTCCGCCGCGTCGAGGACCTCGATCGGTGTCCAGGGCACCTGGTGCAGGGCGAGTTCGCCGCCGGGTCCTGGCCGCCACTCGCCGACGCGGTTCCCGTCGGGCCCGTCGCCGAGCGGCACGTCCCAGTCGACGGCCGCGACCTCGGCCCACGTGGCGTACGAGTGACCGTGGTGCAGCTCATCGGACATGCGCGGGACCGGCTCGGAGACGTCCTCCGGGCAGCCCCGCCGGTCGAACAGGGCCCGGTCCACCCCGAGGGCGCCGCCGAAGCCGAAGAGGCACTCCCACGCGTGCCGGTCGCGGCCGAGCGCACCGGCCGGAAGGCCGAGCGCGAAGTCCCACCGGCCACCGTGCTCGCGTATCTCGATCACACCGTCGATGTCGACACCCATGGCTACGACCCTAGGGTCCGTGCCAGGGGTCTGTGCCAGGGTCCGGATCTGTGATGGGCTCAGGCCTGCCCGTTCCCGTTCCCCGCCGTGTTCGCGAGCGCCGCCGACAGTTCGCGGGCGACCTGCTGGAGGATCGGGACGATCTTCTCCGTGGCCGCCTCGGTGACGCGGCCCGCCGGGCCCGAGATGGAGATCGCCGCGGCGGTGGGGGAGTCGGGTACCGGCACCGCGAGGCAGCGGACTCCTATCTCCTGCTCGTTGTCGTCGACGGCGTACCCCGTCTCGCGGACCGCGACGAGCGCGTCGAGGAAGCCGTCCGGCGTGGTGATGGTCTTCTCGGTCGCGGCGGGCATGCCGGTACGGGCGAGCAGCGCGCGCACCTCGTCCGCCGGGGTGTGCGCGAGGAGCGCCTTGCCGACACCGGTCGAGTGCGGCAGCACCCGCCGGCCGACCTCGGTGAACATGCGCATCGAGTGCTTGGACGGCACCTGGGCCACGTACACGATCTCGTCGCCGTCGAGCAGCGCCATGTTCGCGGTCTCGCCGGTCTCCTCGACGAGCCGCGCCAGGTAGGGGCGGGCCCAGGTGCCGAGGAGGCGGGAGGCGGACTCGCCGAGCCGGATGAGGCGGGGGCCGAGCGCGTACCGCCGGTTGGGCTGCTGGCGCACGTAGCCGCAGGCGACCAGGGTCCGCATCAGGCGGTGGATGGTGGGGAGGGGCAGTCCGCTGCTGGCGGAGAGCTCGCTCAGCCCGACCTCGCCGCCGGCGTCGGCCATCCGCTCCAGGAGGTCGAAGGCACGCTCAAGGGACTGGACGCCCCCGCTTGCGGCGGGCTTGGCGGCGTCGGTGGTGCTGGCGCTGGACGTCGGCACGTCAACGGTCCTTTCGGGGCAGGCGGGCAAGGCAGCAGCCTACCGGGCCACCGGCCGGGGCACCCGGCCCCGGGGTCGGCGTCGGCGCCGGTCAGGGGGTGTTTGTCCGGTGTCGGCAGGGCCCCGGGCGGGGGCAGGGTCCACCCCGCATGTGCGGAGCTACGTTCTACTGTACGGAACTTCCATTCCACTTTGTGGAAACGTCTAAGCCGGGTTCGATGACGGCCGATGCTGGAAGTGTGCCCTTGACGACATGTCGCCTGGAAGTGAAGACTCCTTTTCAACAGTTCGTTGAATTTCCTGCTGCAGTGCTTGAAGAAGGGGTACGGGTGGACGTCAACCTGGTCCTGCGCTCGACGCGTGTCAACACCCCCGAAGGGACCCGCCCGGCGTCGATCGCCGTCTCCGGGGAGACGATCGCGGCCGTGCTGCCGTACGACGCCGAGGTACCCGACGGCGCCCGGCTCGAGGACGTCGGCGACGACGTCGTCCTGCCCGGACTCGTCGACACCCACGTGCACGTGAACGACCCGGGCCGCACCGAGTGGGAGGGCTTCTGGACCGCCACCCGGGCGGCGGCGGCCGGTGGCATCACCACCCTGCTCGACATGCCCCTCAACTCCCTCCCGCCGACCACCACCGTGGAGAACCTCCGCGTCAAGCAGGAGGTCGCCCGCAGCAAGGCCCACATCGACGTCGGCTTCTGGGGCGGGGCGCTCCCCGACAACGTCAAGGACCTGCGTCCGCTGCACGACACCGGCGTCTTCGGCTTCAAGTGCTTCCTGTCGCCCTCGGGCGTGGAGGAGTTCCCCGAGCTGGACCAGGAGCAGCTGGCGACCTCGCTGGCGGAGATCTCCGGCTTCGACGGCCTGATGATCGTGCACGCCGAGGACCCGCACCACCTCGCCGCCGCGCCCCAGCGCACCGGCGGCGCGTACGCCGACTTCCTCGCCTCCCGCCCCCGGGACGCCGAGAACACGGCGATCGAGAACCTGGTCAACCAGGCCCGCCGGCTCAACGCCCGCGTCCACGTCCTGCACCTCTCCTCCTCCGACGCGCTGCCGCTCATCGCCGCCGCCAAGGCAGAGGGCGTCAAGATCACCGTCGAGTCCTGCCCGCACTTCCTCACCCTCACCGCCGAGGAGATCCCGGACGGCGCCACCGAGTTCAAGTGCTGCCCGCCCATCAGGGAGGCCGCCAACCAGGACGCCCTGTGGCAGGGCCTCGCGGACGGCACGATCGACTGCATCGTGTCCGACCACTCCCCGTCCACCGCGGACCTCAAGACGCCCGACTTCGCGTCCGCCTGGGGCGGCATCTCCTCCCTCCAGCTCGGCCTGCCCGCCATCTGGACCGAGGCCCGCCGCCGCGGCCACACCCTGGAGGACGTCGTCCGCTGGATGTCCGAGGGCCCGGCCCGGCTCGCCGGACTCACCCGCAAGGGCGCCATCGAGGCCGGCCGCGACGCCGACTTCGCCGTCCTCGCCCCCGACGCCACCTTCACCGTCGACCCGGCCGAGCTCCAGCACCGCAACCGGATCACCGCCTACGCCGGCAAGACCCTCAGCGGCGTCGTCACCTCCACCTGGCTGCGCGGAGAGCGCATCGTCGACCACGGCACCCTCGCCGAGCCGACCGGCCGCCTCCTCGAAAGGAACAACTGACCCGTGAGCACCGGCATACCCTCCTTCACCGGCGACGCCAGCCCCTACGGCGGCGGCGACCCGTACGCCGACTACCGGATGGCCGACTTCCCCTTCACCCGGTACGCGGACCTCGCCGACCGCCGCCTGGGCGCCGGCGTCATCGCCGCCAACGACGAGTTCTTCGCCGAGCGCGAGAACCTGCTCAAGCCCGAGGCCGCCGAGTTCGACCCCGAACACTTCGGCCACAAGGGCAAGATCATGGACGGCTGGGAGACCCGCCGCCGCCGCGGCATCTCCGCCCAGCAGCCCCACCCCACCCAGGACGACCACGACTGGGCCCTCGTACGCCTCGGCGCGCCCGGCGTCGTCCGCGGCATCGTCGTCGACACCGCCCACTTCCGCGGCAACCACCCGCAGGCCGTCTCCGTCGAGGCCACCTCCGTCGCCGGCTCGCCCTCGCCCGAGGACCTCCTCGCCGACGACGTGAAGTGGACGACGCTCGTCCCGCGCACCGCCGTCGGCGGCCACGCCGCCAACGGCTTCGCCGTCGACGTCGAACAGCGCTTCACCCACCTCCGCGTCAACCAGCACCCCGACGGCGGCATCGCCCGCCTCCGCGTCTACGGCGAAGTCGCCCCCGACCCGGCCTGGCTCGCCGTCCTCGGCACCTTCGACCTCGCCGCCCTGGAGAACGGCGGCCAGGTCGAGGACGCCTCCGACCGCTTCTACTCCCCGGCCACCAACACCATCCAGCCCGGCCGCTCCCGCAAGATGGACGACGGCTGGGAGACCCGCCGCCGCCGCGACAAGGGCAACGACTGGATCCGCTACCAGCTCGCCGCCGACTCCGAGATCCGCGCCGTCGAGATCGACACCGCGTACCTCAAGGGCAACAGCGCCGGCTGGGCCGCCCTCTCCGTCGCCGCCGAAGGCTCCGACGAGTGGACCGAGATCCTGCCCAGGACCCGCCTCCAGCCCGACACCAACCACCGCTTCGTGCTCGACACACCGGCGGTCGGCTCCCGCGTCCGGATCGACATCTACCCGGACGGCGGCATCTCCCGCCTCCGCCTCTTCGGCTCCCTCACGGACGCCGGTACGGCGCGGCTGACCGCCCGCCACCAGGAGCTGGGCGGCTAGCCCCCCCCGAACTGGGCGGGTACGACACCCCGCCCGGCCCGCGAGGGCGCACCGACCCGACAGCACCGGTGCGCCCTCCCCCTTTTTTTTGGGGCTCGGTTCGCCTCCGGGGCGCTCAAGCCGGGCTCACAGGGCCGCCCGTGCTCGCCTCCCTCGTTCCTCGGGAGGCTCCGCGCGCTCGGCCCTGTTCCCCCGGCCGCGCCCCTTCGGCTCACTCGCCAGGTCCTACCTGGTGGGCGTCACACGCCTACGGGCGCACGCCCACACCCCGTCACGCCGCATGCCCGCCGTCCACCGCGAACTCCGCGCCCGTCACGTACCGGCCCTCGGGGCCCGCGAGGAAGGCGACCATCGCCGCCACCTCCGTCGGCGTACCGAAGCGGCCGAGTGCCGTCATCGTCGCCTGGCCCTCCGCGTACGGGCCGTCCGCCGGGTTCATGTCCGTGTCGACCGGACCGGGGTGGACGATGTTGGCCGTGATGCCACGCCCGCCGAGTTCTCGGGCGAGGGCCTTCGTCAGGCCGACGAGCGCCGACTTGCTCATGGTGTACAGCGTGCCGCCGGGACCCGGCACCCGCTGGGTCATGCAGGTGCCGATCGTGATGATCCGCCCGCCCTCCGGCAGCCGCCCGGCCGCCGCCTGAGAGGCGAGGAAGGCGGCCCGGACGTTGACCGCCAGGACCCGGTCCACGTCCGCGAGGGGCAGGGACTCCAGCGGTCCGAGGACCCCGACGCCCACGTTGTTCACGAGGACGTCGAGCCGCCCGAGCGCGTCCGCCGCCCAGGTCACCGCTCCCGCCGCGTCCCCGGCGTCGGCCGCGTCGGCCCGCAGGGGCAGCGCCTTGCGGCCGGCCGCCTCGATCCGCGCGGCGACCTCCTTGGCCCGGGCCTCGTCCCGTACGTAGGTGAAGGCGACGTCGGCGCCCTCCCGGGCCAGCCGCACGGCCGTGGCCGCGCCGATCCCCCTGCTGCCGCCCGTCACCAGGGCCGCCGTACCGTGCATCGTGCCGTTCGTCGTGGACATCCCGAAACCTCCGCGAGTCGTACCAAGTGGTTGCGGGTTCAATGAAAGTCGCCGGGGCCGCCGGACGCTGGCGGGAATCGGACCCCGACCCGACCCCGCCCCGGGCACCCCGCCCCGGGCTCACTGATGACTTTCCCCGGGCGGCGCGGTCGGTACGGGTGAGACACGATGGTCCGGAGAACGAAAGGGCACCCGCCATGGCCACCCTCAGCCTCACCCAGTTCCTCACCCTCGACGGCGTCCACCAGGCCCCCGGCGGCCCGCAGGAGGACCCCAGCGGCGGATTCGAGCACGGCGGCTGGTCCGTGCCGTTCGGCGACGAGGGCTTCGGGCAGTACATGAACGAGGTCTTCACCCGCCCCACCGCCTTCCTCCTCGGCCGCCGCACGTACGAGATCTTCGCGAGCTACTGGCCGCGGCACGACGACCCCGCCGACCCCGTCGCCTCCAAGCTCAACGCCCTCCCCAAATACGTCGCCACCACCACCCTCGACTCCGCCGACTGGACCGGGACCACGCTCCTGCGCGGCGACGTGGTGAAGGACGTCGCCGACCTCAAGGAGAGCCTCGGCGGCGAGATCCAGATGCACGGCAGCGGCGGCCTCGCCCGGACCCTGCTCGACCACGACCTGATCGACACCCTGCACCTGCTCGTCTTCCCGGTGATCCTCGGCACCGGCCGCCGCCTCTTCTCCGACGGCGTCCGCCCCACCGCCTTCCGCAACACCGCGTCCCGCACCACCGGTTCGGGCGTCGCCCTCCTCACGTACGAGCTGGTGGGACGGCCCGAGTACGGCAGCTACTGACAGGGAGGGCCGCGGAAAGGTGTAGCCACCACGGGCCCTGCCGGGTACGGTGATCGCTCCGCGTGCGAGCCGTCGAAGTCTCCACATCGCCCTGAGAGTTGGAGAACGGCCCACGATGTCGGCTTCGATCGCCGCCCCCCTGCCCCTCAGCGCCCCCCGGCGCGCCTGGCTCACCGACCTGCCCGTCCTGCTCGTCGCCGTCGTCTGGGGCGCCAGCTACCTCGCCGCCAAGGGCATCACCACCACCCACACCGTCATCGCCGTCCTCGTCCTGCGGTTCGCGGTGGTGCTGCCCGTCCTCGTCGTCGCCGGATGGTCCAGGCTGCGGGCGCTCAGCGCGGCCCAGTGGCGCGGCGCCGCGACCCTCGGGCTGATCCTCAGCGGGATCTTCCTCCTGGAGACGTACGGCGTCGTCCACACCTCCGCCACCAACGCGGGCCTGATCATCAGCCTCACCATGATCCTCACCCCGCTCGCCGAGGCCGCCGTCACCAGGGTCGCCCCGCCCCGCGCCTTCCTCGCCGCCGCCGGGCTCTCCGTCACCGGAGTCGTGCTGCTCACCCAGGGCGGCGGGTTCACCGCCCCCTCCCTCGGCGACCTCCTCATGCTGCTCGCGGCCCTCGCCCGTACCGTCCACGTCCTGGCCATGTCCCGGACCAAGGCCGTCGAGTCGGCCGACTCGCTCTCCCTCACCACCGTCCAGCTCGGCTCCGCCGTCGCCGTCTTCGCCGTCATCGCGGCCTTCCCCGGCACCGGCGCCTCGCCCTGGACGGTGGCCCTCGACTTCGGCCCTCGCGAATGGGCCGGACTGCTCTTCCTCTCCGTCTTCTGCACGCTCTTCGCCTTCTTCGTGCAGATGTGGGCGGTGCGCCGCAGCTCCCCGTCCCGCGTCAGCCTCCTCCTCGGCACGGAACCGCTCTGGGCCGCCGCCGTGGGCATCGCCCTCGCGGGCGACCGCCCCGGGGTCCTCGGCCTGGCGGGCGCCATCCTCGTGCTCGCGGGCACCACTTGGGGCCGCCGGGCCGCCGACAAGGACGCCGGGTAGGTTCTTCGACCATGCGTTCACTGGTCTACGACAACGAGTTCCGCGCCCGAGCCCGCCGCACCCAGGGCTGGGGACTCGCCCTCCTGACCGTCGCCGCCCTGTGCTGGGTCTGGTTCGGTGTCCTGCTCCTGACCCCGTACGAGGACGGTGACGGCGGCGGCAGCCCCTGCCCCGCGCTCCTCACCAGCGAGTACGTCCACCACGACGACTGCGTCGAGGCCCGGGACTGGCCCGGCCTCCTCGCCGTCCTCGGTGGCTCCGTCCCCTTCGCCGTCATCGGCGGCGTCCTCTACACCAGCGGATCCGTCTCCCACCGGATGGCCGAGCACCTCGCCGAGGTGAAGCGCCTCGACACGGCGAGGGACTGACCCCGCACACGGGCGGGCCGCTCAGGACTTCTTCGGCACCCGGTCCGACACGATCAGGAGCACGACGCCGAGGACCGCGATCACGATGTCGGCGAACAGCTCCCGGCCCTGCAGGAACCCCACGTTCTCCGTGACGAACCGCGTCACACCGAAAAGCCGGAACCAGCCGTCCGTCAGCTCGCGCACCACCCCGGCCACACCGAAGAGGGCGAGCAGGAAACCGATGACCTCCAGAGACTTCTTCATGAAGTGATCATGACCGGGGGCGGTTCCCCGCCGCGTCCGCCTCCGGTCCACGCTCCCCGCTACCGAAGTATCGACCTCCGCGACTTCGGTACCTCCCCGGGCCGCCCATGCCCCGCCCGGCGCCCCCGCCTGCGTACATTGCGGACATGACTCGCACGGACCGGCAGCGCCGGCTGCTCCCCTCCCACCTGGTCGAACCGGGCGCGAGCGGGACGGCCCGGCCGCGCCGTACCGTCCGCGACTGGATCGTGGACATCTCGCTCTTCCTCCTCGCGTCCCTCGTCGGCCTCGTCGCCGCCGACGCCGCGGCGGAGTACAGCAGCGAGCCGGTCATCCTCTTCGACCAACTCGCCGGCGCCGCCGCCTGCTGCGCCCTCTGGCTGCGCCGCCGCTGGCCCACCGGCCTCGCGATCGCGCTCACCCTGGTGAGCGTGGTGGCCCCGGTCGCGGGCGGCGCCCTCCTCGCGAGCCTGTTCAGCGTCGCCGTACGCCGTCCCTTCCGCGAGGTGGCCTGGCTCGGGGCCCTGGCCGTCGCCGCCTCCACCGTGCAGGTGTTCATCCGGCCCGACCCCACCCTCAACGCCGGCGTCTCCGCCGTCCTCGGCTTCGTCCTGATCCTGCTCGTCACCGCCTGGGGCATGCTCGTCCGCTCCCGCCGCCAGCTCGTCGAGGCCCTCAGGGAACGCGCCCGCCGCGCCGAAGCGGAGGCCGAACTGCGCGCCGCCCAGGCCCAGCGACTCGCCCGCGAGTCCATCGCCCGCGAGATGCACGACGTCCTCGCCCACCGGCTCACCCTGCTCAGCGTGCACGCCGGAGCCCTGGAGTTCCGGCCGGACGCCCCGCCCGAGCAGATCGCCCGCGCCGCCGGGGTCATCCGCGACAGCGCCCACGAAGCGCTCCAGGACCTCCGCGAGATCATCGGCGTCCTGCGCGCCCCCGGCGAGAACGGCGACGGCGGGCACCGGCCGCAGCCCACCCTCGCCACCCTCGACGCGCTGATCGACGAATCCCGCGAGGCCGGGGCGGACGTCGTCCTCGACAGCACCGTGGACGACCCGGCGACCGTGCCCGCCGCCACCGGCCGCACCGTCTACCGCATCGCCCAGGAAGCCCTGACCAACGCCCGCAAGCACGCGCCCGGCACGAAGGTCACCGTCACCGTCCGGGGCCGCCCCGGCGACGGCCTCACCGTCGGCGTCCACAACCCGGCACCCGCCGGACCGGTCCCGCACGTCCCCGGCTCCGGCCAGGGCCTCATCGGACTCACCGAACGCGCCGCCCTCGCCGGCGGCAGACTCGAACACGGCCCGGACCCCGACGGCGGATTCACCCTGCGCGCCTGGCTACCGTGGCCCTCATGACCATCCGGCTGCTCATCGTCGACGACGACCCCCTGGTCCGCGCGGGCCTCACGTTCATGCTCGGCGGCGCCGAGGACCTGGAGATCGTCGGCGAGGGCGCCGACGGCCGCGACGTCCCCGAACTCGTCGACCGGCTCGCCCCCGACGTCGTCCTCATGGACATCCGGATGCCCCACGTCGACGGGCTCACCGCCACCGAACGGCTCCGCTCCCTCCCCGGCGCCCCCGAGGTCGTCGTCCTCACCACCTTCCACGCCGACGAGCAGGTCCTGCGCGCCCTGCGGGCCGGCGCCGCGGGGTTCGTCCTCAAGGACACCCCGCCCGCCGAGATCGTCGCCGCCGTCCGCCGGGTCGCGGCCGGCGACCCGGTGCTCTCCCCGGCCGTCACCCGCCAGCTGATGACCCACGTGGCGGGGGAGCCGCACCGCCCCCGGCGCCCCGCGGCCCCCGACCGGCTCGCCGAACTCGCCGACCGCGAGCGGGAGGTGGCCGTCGCCGTCGGCCGCGGGCACTCCAACGCCGAGATCGCCGCCGAGCTCTACATGAGCGTGCCGACCGTCAAGACGTACGTGTCGCGCGTCCTCGCTAAACTCGGCCTCAACAACCGCGTCCAGATCGCCCTGCTCGTCCACGACGCGGGCCTCCTCGACGCGGAGGACGGCGCCTAGGGGGTGTCTTGCCGATCAAGCCCTGAATAGGCTGACCGGATGACCGACACCACCGCCGAAGCCGCCGCCCTCGACCTCGCCCGGAAGGTGCTGGACGCCCAGCCGTTCAGCCGCCTCCTCGGAGCCACCGTCACCGCCTTCGGCGACGGGGGCGCCACGCTGGAGCTGGCGATCCGGGAAGACCTGCGGCAGCAGAACGGATTCGCGCACGGCGGGGTCCTGTCGTACGCCGCCGACAACGCGATCACCTTCGCCGCGGGCACGGTCCTCGGCCCTGCCGTCCTGACCGCCGGCTACTCCATCGACTACGTCAGGCCCGCCGCCGACGGCACCCTGCGCGCCCGCGCGGAGGTCCTGCACGCGGGCCGCAGGCAGGCGGTGGTCCGCTGCGAGCTGCTGACCGTCGACGCGGACGGCGTGGAGACGCTGTGCGCCCTGGCCCAGGGCACGGTCCGCTCGACGAACCCCTGAGAGCGGCCGCCCGGACGTGGCGTCGACCGACTGGGTGACCGGCCGGTCGTGACGTCACCCGGCTATTCGGTGGCGCCGTCCACCCGTACCGGCCGGTGCTCCCGGCGCGAGCGCTCGCACGCCTCCGCGATCCGGAGTGCCGCGAGGGCCTCCCGGCCGTCGCACGGGTTGGCCGCCTCGCCCCGCACCAGCCGTACGAAGGCGTCGAGTTCCGCCTCGTACGCGCCGCCGAACCGCTCCAGGAACCCCGACCAGGGCTTCCCCGGCGCGGCCGGCCCCTGCGGCTCCACCGAGGTGAGCGGGGTGCGGTCGTCCAGGCCCACCGCGATCTGGCCCCGGTCGCCCGCCAGTTCCATGCGGACGTCGTACCCGGCGCCGTTGCGGCGGGTCGCGGTCGCCGTCACCAGCGTGCCGTCGTCCAGGGTGAGCAGCGCGGCGGCCGTGGACACGTCCCCCGCCTCCCGGAACATCGCGGGGCCCGCGTCCGAGCCCGTCGCGTACACCTCCACGACCTCCCGGCCGGTCACCCAGCGGACGATGTCGAAGTCGTGCACCAGGCAGTCCCGGAAGAGACCCCCGGAGAGCGGCAGATACGCGGCCGGCGGCGGCTCCGGGTCGGACGTCACCGCCCGTACGGTGTGCAGCCGGCCGAGTCTTCCCGACCGGACGGCCTCGCGTGCCGCCCCGTACCCCGCGTCGAAGCGCCGCATGAACCCGAGCTGCAGCTCGGTCCCCGCCTCCGCCACCGCCGCGAGCGCGACCCTCGTCCCCGGCACGTCCAGGGCGATCGGCTTCTCGCAGAACGCGGGCAGCCCCGCCGCCGCCGCGCGGGCGATCAGCTCGGCGTGCGCGGCCGTCGCCGACGCGATCACCACCGCGTCCAGGGCGTGTCCGAACAGCGCCGTCACGTCCGGCGCCGCCTCCGCCCCGAGCGCCCCCGCGACCCCGGCGGCCCGGGTGGCGTCCGCGTCCGCGACGACCAGCGACGCGACCTCCGGGTGACGGGCCAGCACCCCCGCGTGGAAGCTCCCGATCCGTCCCGTACCGATGAGTCCGATGCGCATGGGCCCACCGTGGAGGCGCCCGTCCACCGTGTCAAGGAGGTGTCAGGACAACCGGACGTCACGACGTCCCGTCAGCGGCTTCCGGCCGTCACCTTCCTGTCCTCGGCGCCCCGGGCTACGCTCCCCCCGTGTCCAAGCAGTCCGGCTCCTCCCTGCCCCCGCTCGCCGTGGACCGCACCAGTCCGGTCCCGCTGTACTTCCAGCTCGCCCGGCAGCTGGAGGACGCCGTGGCGGACGGGAGGCTGACACCGGGCACCCTCCTCGGCAACGAGATCGACCTCGCCACCCGTCTCGGACTCTCCCGCCCGACCGTCCGCCAGGCGATCCGGACGCTCGTCGACAAGGGCCTCCTCGTCCGCCGCCGGGGGATCGGCACCCAGGTCGTGCACAGCACGGTCCGGCGCCCGCCGGGACTCAGCAGCCTCTACGACGACCTGGACGCCGCAGGACAGCTCCCCGCCACCCGGGTCCTCGTCAACCGCCTCGAACCCGCCACCGCCGAGGTCGCGGCTGCCCTCGGCGTACCGGAGGGCCACGAGGTCCTCTATCTGGAACGGCTCAGGACCGCGCACGGCGAGCCCCTGGCGTACCTGCGCAACCACCTGCCGGCCGGGCTCCTGGAACCGGACGGCGAGCGGCTCGGGACCACCGGCCTCTACCGGCTGCTCCGCGCCGCCGCCCTCACCCTGCACAGCGCCCGCCAGGCCGTCGGCGCCCGCGCCGCGACCGCGGCGGAGGCGGCGCTGCTCGACGAGCGGGCGGGCGCCCCGCTGCTGACGATGGAGCGGGTCACGTTCGACGACACCGGCCGGGCCGTCGAGTACGGCTCGCACCTGTACCGGGCCGCCCGCTACTCCTTCGAGTTCCAGCTGATGGTCCGTCCGTAGCCCTGGACGGCCCCCCTGACCGGCGCCAGGATCCGCATGACCGATACTGCAATGCACGCAGGACACAGCACGCAGAAGGACACAAAGGAGGGCACCGCCTCGTGACCAGGCTTCGGACCGGAGGGGTACGCGCCGCAGTCGGCGCCGTGCTCGCGCTCGCGCTCACAGGAGCACTCGCCGGATGCAGCAGCACCGGCGGAAAGCGGGCCGAGGACGCCCGCAAGGCAGCCGAGGCCCAGGGCAGGGCGGCCGTCGACACCCCCCGCTGGACGGTCGCCATGGTGACGCACTCGGGTGACGGCGACACCTTCTGGGACATCGTCCAGAAGGGCGCCAGGCAGGCCGCCGCCAAGGACAACATCAACTTCCTCTACGCCCACAGCGACGAGGCCCAGCAGCAGGCGCAGCTGATCGACTCGTACGTCTCCAAGGGCGTCGACGGACTCATCGTCACCCTCGCCAAGCCCGACGCCATGAAGGCCGCCGTCGAGAAGGCCGTCAAGGCGGGCATCCCGGTGATCACCGTGAACTCCGGTGCCGCGCAGTCCAAGGCGTACGGCGCGCTCACCCACATCGGCCAGGACGAGACCGTCGCGGGCGAGGCCGTCGGCGAGGAACTCGACAAGCGGGGGAAGAAGAAGGCGCTCTGCGTCCTGCACGAGCAGGGCAACGTCGGCCACGAGCAGCGCTGCGCCGGAACGAAGAAGACCTTCGGCGGCGAACTCGTGAACCTGTACGTCGACGGCACCAACATGCCCGACGTCAAGGCGTCCATCGAGGCCAAGCTCCAGTCCGACAAGGACGTCGACGCCGTCGTCACCCTCGGCGCGCCCTTCGCCGACGCCGCCGTGCAGGCCGCGAAGAGCGCCGGGAGCAAGGCCGAGGTCGACACCTTCGACCTCAACGCCAAGGTCGCGAGCGCCCTCCAGGCCGGCACCCTCGGCTTCGCCGTCGACCAGCAGCCCTATCTCCAGGGCTACGAGGCCGTCGACCTGCTCTGGCTGTACCGCTACAACGCCGACGTCCTCGGCGGCGGCAAGCCGGTCCTGACCGGCCCGCAGATCATCACCAAGGACGACGCCGCGGCACTCGTCGGCTACGCGGAGCGGGGCACCCGATGAGCTCCACCGCCCCGCCGTCGGACGGCATCGACCACGTCGACGAGCGGCTCCTTCGCACCTCCCCGCTGAAGAAGCTGCTCGCCCGGCCCGAACTGGGCTCGGTCGTCGGCGCCGTCGCCGTCTTCGTCTTCTTCTCGGTGGTCGCGGACAGCTTCCTGCGTCCCTCCAGCCTCGGCACGGTCCTCTACGCGGCCTCCACCATCGGCATCATGGCGGTCCCCGTCGCGCTGCTCATGATCGGCGGCGAGTTCGACCTGTCCGCCGGCGTCCTGGTCACCAGCTCGGCCCTCGTCTCGTCGATGGTCAGCTACCAGATGACGGCGAACGTCTGGGTCGGCGTCGGCGTGTCGCTGCTCGTCACCCTGGGCATCGGCGTCTTCAACGGCTTCATGCTGACCCGTACCCGACTGCCCAGCTTCATCATCACGCTCGGCACCTTCCTCATGCTGACCGGCCTGAACCTGGGTCTCACCAAGCTGATCAGCGGCACCGTCTCCACCAAGACCATCGCCGACATGGAGGGCTTCTCCTCCGCCCGAAAGCTCTTCGCCTCGGAGCTCACGATCGGCGGCGTCGAGTTCAAGGTGACCATCCTGTGGTGGCTCGGTCTCGTCGCGCTCGCCACCTGGATCCTGCTCAGGACCCGCTTCGGCAACTGGATCTTCGCGGTCGGCGGCGGCGCCGACGCGGCCCGCGCGGTCGGCGTCCCGGTCTACCGGACGAAGATCGGCCTCTACATGGGCGTGGCCTTCTGCGCCTGGATCGCCGGTCAGCACCTGCTGTTCTCCTTCGACGTCGTCCAGTCGGGCGAAGGGGTCGGCAACGAGCTGATCTACATCATCGCGGCCGTCATCGGCGGCTGTCTGATCACCGGCGGATACGGCTCCGCCATCGGCTCCGCGGTCGGCGCCCTCATCTTCGGCATGACCAGCAAGGGCATCGTGTACGCCGAGTGGAACCCGGACTGGTTCAAGTTCTTCCTGGGAGCGATGCTCCTCCTGGCGACCCTGCTGAACGCCTGGATCCGCAAGCGTGTGGAGGCCACCAAGTGACCACGGAACGGACCTCCCTCGTCGAGCTCGACGACGTCAGCAAGTACTACGGCAACATCCGCGCCCTCGAAGGAGTCTCCCTGGAGGTCCGCGCGGGCGAGATCACCTGCGTCCTCGGCGACAACGGCGCCGGAAAGTCGACCCTCATCAAGATCGTCGCGGGCCTGCACCGGCACGACGCGGGCACCTTCCGCATCGAGGGCGAGGAGGTCGCCCTCGCCAACCCGCGCGACGCCCTCGACCGGGGCATCGCCACCGTCTACCAGGACCTCGCCGTGGTCCCCCTGATGCCGGTCTGGCGGAACTTCTTCCTCGGCTCCGAGCCCACCAGGGGATCCGGCCCCTTCAAACGGCTCGACGTCGGCCTGATGCGGTCCACCACCCGCGAGGCTCTGCTCCGCATGGGCATCGACCTGAGGGACGTCGACCAGCCGATCGGCACCCTCTCCGGCGGCGAGCGCCAGTGCGTGGCCATCGCCCGCGCCGTCCACTTCGGCGCCAAGGTCCTCGTCCTCGACGAGCCGACGGCCGCGCTCGGCGTCAAGCAGTCGGGCGTCGTCCTCAAGTACGTGGCCGCCGCCCGTGACCAGGGACTCGGCGTGGTCCTCATCACGCACAACCCGCACCACGCCTACCTCGTCGGCGACCGGTTCGTCCTCCTCAAGCGCGGGGTGATGGCCGGCAGCCACACCAAGGGCTCCGTCACGCTCGACGAGTTGACCCGGCAGATGGCCGGCGGCACCGAGCTGGAGGACCTGCGCCACGAACTGGAGAGGCCCTCCGGCGCGTGACCCCCACGCTTTCGTCGTGACGGCCCCTTCACACCCCACCTGGCAGAATCGGAGCCGATGAGTACCTACCGTGACCTCGCGCACCGGGGATCCGCCCGCGGCACCGTGCTGCGGACCGTCGGGACCCGGGAGCGGCGCTCCCACCTGACGGCGCCCCGGGTGCCGACCGTCGGCATCGACATCGGCGGTACGAAGGTGATGGCCGGTGTCGTCGACGCCGACGGCAACATCCTGGAGAAGCTCCGCACGGAGACCCCGGACAAGTCCAAGAGCCCCAAGGTCGTCGAGGACACCATCGTCGAGCTGGTCCTCGACCTCGCCGACCGGCACGACGTGCACGCGGTGGGCATCGGCGCGGCCGGCTGGGTCGACGCCGACCGGGCCCGGGTCCTCTTCGCCCCGCACCTCGCCTGGCGCAACGAGCCGCTCAGGGACGCCCTGCAGGGCCGCCTCGCCGTCCCCGTCATGGTGGACAACGACGCGAACACCGCCGCCTGGGCCGAGTGGCGCTTCGGCGCCGGACGCGGCGAGGACCACCTCGTCATGATCACCCTCGGCACCGGCATCGGCGGCGCCATCCTGGAGGACGGCCAGGTCAAGCGCGGCAAGTACGGGGTCGCCGGCGAGTTCGGCCACATGCAGGTCGTGCCCGGCGGACACCGCTGCCCCTGCGGAAACCGCGGCTGCTGGGAGCAGTACAGCTCCGGCAACGCCCTCGTCCGCGAGGCCCGCGAGCTGGCCGCGGCCGACTCCCCGGTCGCGTACGGACTCATCGAGCGGGTCAAGGGCAACATCCCCGACATCACGGGGCCGCTCATCACCGAGCTCGCCCGTGAGGGCGACGCCATGAGCATCGAACTGCTCCAGGAGATCGGCCAGTGGCTCGGCGTCGGCATCGCCAACCTCGCCGCCGCCCTCGACCCTTCCTGCTTCGTCATCGGCGGCGGCGTCTCGGCCGCCGACGACCTCCTCATCGGCCCCGCGAGGGAGGCCTTCCGCCGCCATCTCACCGGCCGCGGGTACCGTCCCGAGGCCCGCATCACCCGCGCCCAGCTCGGCCCCGAGGCCGGGATGGTCGGCGCCGCCGACCTCGCCCGGCTCGTCGCCCGCCGCTTCCGCCGCGCCAACCGGCGTCGGGTCGAGCGGTACGAACGGTACGAGCGCTACGCCCAGGCCCTGCGCAACGGGACCTCGGGCCGGGCCGCCCGCATCCCCGAGGACCCGCCTTCATGACCCTGCCCCACCAGTCCACCCCCGCCCGCACCCCGCAGGACAAGCTGCCCGAGGACCGCCGGCACATGATCCGCCGGCGCTGGCTGACGGCCGTCATCATCGTGCTGCTCGTGGGGATCCCCGCCGGCTATCTCGTCATCTCCGCGGGTCAGAGCCGTGACAGCGGCCGCGACAAGGAGCGCGAGTCCTCGGCGGCAGGCCTCCAGGACAACTGGCCCTCGCTGATGAAGCGCCGGGTCTTCGAGGTCCCGGTCCCGGCCGGGTCCTGGGGCGTCGCCTACTACGAGACCAGCAACTGGAAGACGAGCCGGCTGTACGTCCAGTTCACGACGACCGCCACCGGCCTGGACGCCTTCCTCGCCGAGTCCGGCACCAGCCGGGCGGCGCTCGCCCCGGGCCGTGTCACCGTCGGCGAGCGGGACACCGACATCGCCGGCTGGACCTTCACCGAGGGCATGAACTGGGCGGGCACGAGCGTGAAGCGCGAGAAGCCGCGCCCCACCACGGACCTCACGGTCGACTTGACCGACCCCGCGTTCCCGCGGGTCTTCGCGGTGTCGACGACGAGCCCCTGACCCCCTCCTGGGCAATCGAGCGCCTGACCGGATCCGGTCAGGCGCTCTTCTCCATGCCCGGACGCAGCCGGCCGAGCAGGGCGTAGAGGGTCGCGCTCTCGTCCGCGTCGAGGGTGTCGAGCGCGCCGCTGGTGGCCTGCATCTCCTCGCGGACACGGCGGATGACCTCGCGGCCCTCGTCGGTCGCGACGACGTTCTTCACGCGGCGGTCGGCGGGGTCGGGCTCGCGGCGCACCAGGTCGCGGGCCTCCAGGCGGTCGATGATCCCGGTGACGTTGGACGCGTCGCACACCAGGAGGGTGGCGAGGGCGCGCATCGGGAGCGGGCCGTTGAGCTGGGCGAGGACCTTCGCCTGGGTGGAGGTCAGACCGTGGTGCGCCGCGGCGGCGGCGAAGTCGCGCCACTGGGCGGTGCCGATGGCGGCGAGCAGCTCCAGGAGCTGGAGTTTCGTGGGGGTCTGGGGGGTCGTCGCGCTCATGGTGCGAGGGTACTCAGAATGCTTGACATTATCAATTGTTTACTTGACCCCCTCAACTAACCGGGTCTACCGTCACCGAAGTACTTGATGACGTCAAACATCGATGGCCTGAAGCTCCGACGCTGACAGGCACTGAAAAGGCCCCCTTGCCATGAGTCACACCCCCGCCACGTCGGCGCCGTCCGTGCCCCCCGCCGCCGACCCCCGGCGCGAGACGGTCGTCGTCTTCGCCCTCAGCCTCGCCGCCATGGTCGTGTCGATGATGCAGACCCTGCCGGTCCCGATCCTCGGCCTCATCCGCGCCGACCTCGGCGTCTCGACCGCCGACGTCAGCTGGGTGACCACCGCCACGCTGCTCTCCGCCGCCGTCTTCACCCCGCTGCTCGGCCGGTTCGGTGACCAGCACGGCAAGAAGCCCACCCTCGTCGCCGTCCTCGTCGTCATGGTCGCCGGCTCCGTCGTCGCCGCCCTCGCGACCTCACTGCCCCTGCTGATCCTCGGCCGGGTCCTCCAGGGCGCCGCCACCGCGATCTTCCCGCTCGCCCTGTCCGTGCTGCGCGAGGAGGTCCGCCCGCAGAAGCTGCCCGGCGCCATGTCCCTGGTCAGCGGCACCCTCGCCTTCGGCAGCGGCCTCGCGCTCGTCGCGACCGGCCTGCTCACCTCAGGCTCCGGCGCCGACTACCGCAACGCCTTCTGGATGGCGACCGGCTTCGCCGCGCTCGCCCTGCTCGCCGTCGTCCTCCTCGTCCCGGCGACCCGCCACAAGACCGGCGGCCGCACCGACCTCCTCGGCGCGTTCACCCTCGGCCTCACCCTGCTGCTGCTCCTGCTGCCCATCTCGCAGGGCAACGAATGGGGCTGGACCTCCGGCCGCACGCTCGGCGCCCTCGCGGGCGCGGCCGTCATGGCCGCGGTCTGGGTCCTCACCGAACTCAAGGTCCGCGAGCCGCTCGTCGACATGAAGATGTTCGTCCACCGGCCCGTCCTCATGGCCAACCTGGCCGGCGTCCTCGTCGGCTTCGGCATGTTCGCGAACTTCCTCGGCGTCTCCTACCTCGTCCAGATGCCCGAGGCGCTCACCGGCTACGGCTTCGACGCGTCCATCCTCCGCGCCTCCGTCCAGTTCCTGCTGCCGGGCGCGATCGTCTCGTTGCTCGCCTCCCCGATCGGCGGCATGCTGGTCCGCCACCGCGGCCCGCGCACCGCCCTGGCCCTCGCCGCCGGCCTCGGCGCCCTCGGCTTCGCCTGGCTCGGCCTCGACCACGGGCACACCGTCTCGGTGATCGGCGCCGGCATCGTGGTCGGCGCGGCCGTCAGCTTCGGTTACGCGGCCATGCCGGCGGTCATCATGGCCAGCGTCCCGCACCACCAGAGCGGCATCGCCAACGGCATCAACTCGATCTCCCGCTCCACGGGCAGCGCGATCGGCAGCGCCGTCGTGACGACGATCCTGGCCTCCCGGACCCTGGACCACCTCCCGGCCGGCGCTCCGCAGCTGCCCGCCGAGTCCGGCTTCACCCTCACCTTCTGGATCGGAGCCACGGCCTTCGCCCTGGTCGCCGCCATAGCGGGCCTCGGCCTCCGCCCCGGCCCCGCCACCCGCCCGTCCCCGGCGCCCGTCCCCGCCACAACCCCCGAGAAGGTCACGGCCGCTTGAGGAGAGCGGCCCTAGGGCCGCGGGGGCAGGGTCTGTTCCGTCCAGATGGTCTTGCCGTGGCGGGTGTAGCGGCTGCCCCAGCGTTCGGTGAGCTGGGCGATCAGGAAGAGGCCCCTGCCGCCCTCCTCCGAGGCCTGGGCGCGGCGCATCCTGGGCTGGGTGCCGCTGCGGTCGGAGACCTCGCAGATCAGCGAGGCCGCGAGGATCAGCCTCAGTTCGATGGGACCGCCCGCGTAGCGGATGGCGTTGGTGACCAGTTCGCTGGCCACCAGCTCGGTGGTGAAGGCCAGTTCGTCCAGGCCCCATTCGGACAGCCGGCCCAGTACGTGTTCCCGTGCCTCGGCCACCACCGCCGGATCCGCGTCGAAGGTCCAGCTGGCGGTGGACCGGGCCGGGATCCCGCGGGTCCGCGCGAGCAGGAGCGTCACGTCGTCCGACAGCGGGCCGGGAACGAGTCCCGCCACCATCTCCGGACCGGCGTCCTCCAGGGACCGGCCGACGGCGAACGCCGCCGACAGCGCGTCCCCGAGCGCCGCCATCCCCTGGTCCAGATCGTCGTGGCCGCGCTCGATCAGGCCGTCGGTGTACAGCGCGAGGACGCTGCCGTCCGCCACCTCGAACTCGGAGGGCTCGAAGGGCAGTCCGCCCACTCCCAGCGGTGGCCCGGGGCTGAGGTCCAGGTAGCGGACCGTGCCGTCCGGAGCCACCAGGGCCGGCGGGGGATGCCCCGCGGCGGCCATGAGACACCTCCGGGTCACCGGGTCGTACGTCAGGTACAGGCACGTGGCGCCGAACGAGCCGAAACCGGGCCCGGCCCCCGCCGGACGCGTCGCCTCGCCGGCCTCCATCACGAACTGGGTGACGAGGTCGTCGAGATGGGTCAGCAGCTCGTCGGGTTCGAGGTCCAGGTCCGCGAGCGTCCGTACGGCGGTACGCAGCCGCGCCATCGTGGCGGTGGCCTGCAGGCCGTGCCCGACGACGTCCCCGACGACGAGCGCGACCCGCGCGGAGGAGAGCGGGATGACGTCGAACCAGTCGCCGCTGACCCCGGTGGCCGTGTCGGTCGGGAGGTACACGCTCGCGGTGTGGACCGCGACGGTGTCGGTCGTGGGGGACGGCAGCAGACTGCGCTGCAGGCTGATCGCGGCGTTCCTCTCCCGGGCGTACCGGCGCGCGTTGTCGATGACGAGGGCGGCCCGCGAGGCGATCTCCTCCAGGAGGGCGAGGTCCTCCGCGACGTACGGCGGACGCTCGTCCCCCCGCCCGACCCGGATCCGGCCGAGGAGCAGGCCCCGGGCGCGCAGCCACGTACGCATTCCGTGCGGCGAGGGGAAGTCGTCGTCGGCTCCCTGTTCCGAGGCCGGTGACCACATCCGGCCCGACAGGACACCGTCGGAGTCCACTTCGACGTCGGTGCCGGTGCCGGTATGGGTATCGGCACCGGGGCGGGCGCCCGCCTCCGCCGTCAGACGCAGGGTGTGCATCCGGTGGGCCTCCGGCGCGGGTTCCTCGCTCGTGAACACGGCCTGCGCGACCTCGATGACGGCCACGTCGGCGAGTGCCGGAACGAGCACCTCGGCCAGCTCCCGTGCCGTCTCCCCGGCTGACAGGTTCGTGCTCAGCACCGTGCTCACCCGGTGCAGCAGATCGAGGCGGCGCTGCGAGAGCCGCTCCTCCGTGACGTCGAGGAACAGGGCGGTGACCCCCGCGACCGCGCCGCTCGTCTCCTGGAGGCGGAACGCCGACACCGCCATGATCCGGCCGGTACCCGGGTCGACATGGGTGTGCGCCTCCACGTCGACCGCGACCAGCGGAACCCCGGTCTCGAGCACCTCCCGCAGCCGCGCCTCGATCACGCGGGCGTCCGACTCCCACAGGAAGTCCGCGAGCCGGACCCCGCTCAGATCGGCGGGCACACCCGAGTAGGGCAGGAGGTGGGTGTTCGTCCGTACCACCCGCAGATCCCTGTCCAGTACGGCGAGACCGACACGCTCCTGGAGGAACAGCTCCCGCATGAAGGCGTGCCCCTGGCGCCACTGCGCGACCAGCGCGCGCGGGGCGAGGAGGACCAGGGACTGGTGCGCGCGACCGGACCGGTGTGCCTCGTCGAGCGGCAGGACCCGGAACAGCACGTCGTCGCCGCCGTCGGGGGCGAGCCGCGCCTGCCCCTCCCAGACCGGTCCGTCCCGCTGGGCCAGGACCGCCGGCCAGGTCGCGGGGTCCGCGAGCAGGTCCCGGATCCGCCGCCCGCACAGGTCGTCCGCCGTACGGTTGAGCAGCGCCTCGGCCGCCGGCGTACAGCTCAGGATGGTTCCGCCCGCGTCCACGACGAGCCCGGCCGCGTGCCCGGCGTCGAGCGGGTCGTCGTTGCTGCGGGCCATCCGGGTGCACACTCCGTTCCACGCCTGGTCGCCGGCGAGGACCATGCCTCCATGCCACTCTGCCCGGGCTCGCGCTCCCCGGCATGCCGGGGAGGCCGAATGGCGGGCGGAGGAACCGGACGCGGCGCCCCGGCGCTCACCCGCTCCGGCTCACGCCGAAGGCCAGTCGACCTTCAGCACGCGCAGGAGCCGTGCCACCTCCGCCGCGACGGACGCGCGCGCGGGCCCGAGGTACTTGCGGGGGTCGGCGGTCTCGGGGTGGGCGTCGAGGTGGTCGCGTACGGTCCGGGTGAAGGTCTTGTTGAGGTGGGTGGCCACGTTCACCTTGGTCATCCCGGCCGTGACCGCCTTCGCGAGGTCGTCGTCGCCGACCCCGGAGGAGCCGTGCAGGACGAGCGGCACGCCCACGGCGGCCCGCAGGCGGGCGATGAGACCGAAGTCGAGGACGGCGTCGCGGGTCAGCATGGCGTGCGAACTGCCCACGGCGACGGCCAGTGCGTCCACGGCCGTCGCCGTGACGAAGGCGACCGCCTCGTCGGGGTCGGTGCGGACGCCGGGGGCGTGGGCGCCGTCCTTGCCGCCGACCTCGCCCAGTTCCGCCTCGACCCACACGCCCGCGCGGTGGCACAGGTCGGTGATCTCCCGGGTGGCCGCCACGTTCTGGGCGTAGGGCAGCCTGGAGGCGTCGAACATGACGGAGGTGAAGCCGAGTTCGACGGCCTCGCGGACCAGGTCGGCCGATTCGGCGTGGTCGAGGTGGACGGCCACGGGGACGCCCGCCCCCCGGGCGACGGCGAGGGTCGCGAGGCCGATCGGCGCGAGCGCACCGTGGTAGCGGACGGTGTTCTCGCTGATCTGGAGGATGACCGGCAGCCCGGCGCTCTCCGCTCCGGCGACGATCGCCTCGGCGTGCTCGATCTGGATGACGTTGAACGCTCCGACGCCCGACGTTCCCGCGTACGCGGGGGCGACGATCTCGTCAGTGGCTGACAGGGGCATGGCTTTCTCCACGGGAACGACGCACGGAACGGGGCGTACGGGGACGGACGTACCGGAACAGGCATACGGAACGGGCGGGCCGGGGCCCGGGCGTCACGCCTGAGGGCTGTCGAGGATCACCGAGCGGGTCAGGTTCCGCGGCCGGTCAGGGTCGGCGCCCTGCGCCTCCGCGAGCCGGACGGCGAGCCGCTGGGCCAGGACGAGGTCCGCCAGCGGGTCGAGCGCGCCGGAGCCGCCGTCGGATTCCGCGACCATCGTGCCGCCGACCCGGGCCACGTCGTCGGCGAGCCCCTGCGGGGTCGGACCGAACACCCACGCCACCCGGCCGGGCCCGGTGATGCTGATCGGCCCGTGCCGGTACTCCATGGCCGGGTACGCCTCCGTCCACGCCCCGGCGGCCTCGCGCATCTTCAGGCCGGCTTCGAGGGCCAGCCCGTAGGTCCAGTGGGTGCCGAGGAAGGTGAACTGCTCGGCGGCGCACACCTCGGCGTCCAGGTCCTGGGCGATCGCCCGCCGCGCGTCGGAGATCGCCCGGTCGAGCGGCCCCACGCCGCCCGGCAGCGCGTCCTCCGTCTCCAGGTGCGCCCGGAGCAGCGCGAGCACGGTGGTGGCGAACCGCGTCTGCACCACCGACTCCTCGTCTGCGAAGCCCAGTACGGCGACGCTGTCGGCGATCCGCATGACGGGGGTCTCGGGGTCGGCGGTGACCGCCCCGGTCGGCACGGTGCCCTTCAGCCGGCTCAGGACGTCCAGGACCTCGGTCGTGGTGCCGGACCTGCTGATCGCGAGCACGCGGTCGTAGCGGCGCCCGTGCGGGAACTCCGAGGCCGCGAACGCGTCCGTCTCGCCGTGACCGCCGCGCTCGCGGAGTTCGGCGTACGCCAAGGCCATGAACCAGGAGGTCCCGCAGCCGACGACGGCCACGCGCTCGCCCCGGCGGGGCAGGACGTCGGCGTGGAGGCCCAGCGATTCCTTGGCCCGCAGCCAGGTGTCCGGCTGCGAGGCGATCTCGACGGCGGTACGGGACGACGCTGTGGTGGTCATACGGAACGGCTCCTCGGGGAGTGCGTGAAAGCGCATGATCAGGGCTTGTTTCGAACACTTGCGAGCATATTTGGTGCGAGAAGTATGTCGGAACGGCAGCTCGTGGTCCAGAGGGCGCGGCCGGGACCGGCGTGGCGCGGGCCCGCAACCCCGGGGCTGCATGCCCTTCCGTCCACGCGTTACGCTCCCTGTCCATCGGTGAACGGCCAAGGAGCTCCGAAGCATGTCCAAACACGAGCGGTGGAACGCGCTCCTCGAGCTGCTCGCCGCCGAGGGCAGGCTGGAGGTCGAGGAGGCCGCCGCGACCCTGCGGGTCTCGGCCGCGACCATCCGGCGGGACCTCGACGAGCTGGCGGAACAGCAGATGCTCGTCCGGACGCGCGGCGGAGCCATCGCCCACGGCGTCTCCTACGAACTGCCCCTGCGGTACAAGTCCTCGCGGAACGCCTCCGAGAAACAGCGCATCGCGGCGGCGGTCGCCGAACTCGTCGGCGAGGGAGAGGTCGTGGGACTCAACGGCGGGACCACCACCACGGAGGTTGCCCGCGCCCTCGCGCTCCGGGTGGGCGGCGGACGGCGCAACGCGCCCGAGACCTCGGCGCCCGCCTTCACCGTCGTGACCAACGCCCTGAACATCGCGGGCGAGCTCGCCGTACGGCCCCAGATCAAGATCGTGGTCACCGGCGGGGTGGCCCGCCCCCAGACGTACGAGCTGGTGGGGCCCCTGACGGCCGGTGTGCTGAAGGAGGTCGTCCTCGACGTCGCCGTCCTCGGCGTCGACGGGCTCGACGCCCAGCTCGGTGTGATGACCCGCCAGGAGGACGAGGCGAGCATCAGCAGACTGTTCGCCGAACGCGCCCAGCGTGTGGTCGTGGCCACCGACTCGTCCAAGATGGGCAAGCGCGCCTTCGCCCGGATCTGCGGACTCGACGCCATCGACGTCGTCGTCACCGACTCGGGCGTGCCGGCCGACATGGTCGCGAGCCTCGCCGACCACGGCGTCAGGGTGATCGCGGTCTGACGGACCGGGGTACGGGCGGAACCGGGCCGCCCCCGGACCTCGGCAGAGGTCCGGGGGCGGCTGGTCGACGCGCCTGATCAGGGCGCGACGGCCATGTCGAAGAGGTGGATGTTGCCGTTGCTCGGCAGCACCACGAAGTCGACCTGCTTGGCGGGGTCCAGCGGGACGGAGTGGGCGAAGACGCGGTACTCGATACCGGCGTTCCCGTATCCGCTCGGCCGGTTGCGTCCGTCGCTCGACGCCACCAGGGTCGCCCCGTGGGCGTTCGCCGGGTCGAACGACCAGTTCGGGAAGCCGAAGGTGCCGGTGGAGCTCGTCCCGTCGGTGTAGTACACGGTGGCGGTGCCCGAGGCCCCGCTGGTGACGCCCGAGCCGAGGAACACGAGCCTGCTGCCCGAGCCGTTCAGGGTGACGGCCTGGCCCGACGCGGTGACGTTGTTCCGGGTGCCGCTCGGCACGTCCGGCCAGACGAGGCGTGCGCCGAGGGCGTCGACGGCGCCGCCGGGGCGCAGTCCGACGTCGGCGAGCTTCTGCGCGGAGAAGCTGTTCCCCTCGCCGTCGTAGTCGCCGGGCGCGGTGTTGCTCTCGTCGGTCACCGCCACGTTGTTGTACGCGTCGGCCAGCCGGGCCAGGGGGGTGCCGCTGCGCTGGGTCCTGGTGGCCGTGGCCGAGCCGCGTCCGTCACCGCCCTGGTAGGTCGCGGTCGCGGTGAACGTACGGACGGTGAAGCCGTCGCGCTGCTCCGGCACCTGGATCCGGAAGGTGGTGTCGGAGGAGGCTCCCGCGGTGAGGGAGCCGTCCACGCGGACGGCGGAGGGCTGTACGGCCCAGCCGGCCGGTCCGCCGAAGGACACCGTCAGCGAGCGCATCCGGGCCGGTCCGGCGTTGGTGACGGTCACCTTCACCGTGGAGATGGCCGGACCCGCCAGGTCCACGGGGGAGATCGTCAGCTCCGTGGCGGCGGCCGGCAGCGGCTCCGCCTCCGCGGCGGCCGCCGTCCCGACGGCCGTCGCGGTCGGCAGGAGGGCGAGCGCCCCCGCCACGGCAACCGCTCTGAGCGTTCCGATCAGTCCTGCTGATCTCACGTGCTGCTCCTTCTCGGGAGGGGCGGAGGGGTCAGGCGACGGGCGGCATGTCGGTGGTGCGCGAGTCGAGGCCCATGCGGAGGTTGACCCAGGAGCCCCGGGTGAAGTCGGGGACCTGCACGGGACGGCCCTTGGCTGCCAGGGACATGACACTCAGGGGGACGGGGGCGCACCAGGACGCCGAGTCGTACACGTCGATGTCGGGCACCAGCCCCGCCCGCATCAGCTGGACCGTCCGCCACTGCAGGACGTAGTCCATCCCGCCGTGACCGCCGTTGTTCGCCGCGTCGTCACCGATCTTCTTCCACAGCCAGTGGTCGAACTCCTTGCGGTAGGAGCCGAAGTCCCGCCAGGCGTGACCGCTGTGGTCCGGCTCGACGTAGATCCGTCCGCCGCCGGACGACACCACGCCCGCGTAGTCCTCGAAGATGCCCCGGGTGCCCGCGAGGCTGTTGATCCGGCTGTACGGCCGGGGGGAACTCACCTCGTGCTCGGCGCGGATGACCCGCCCCTTGGCGGTGTCGATCAGACAGGTGACCAGATCGCCGTTGACGTACGTCTCGTTCCAGGAGGGGTGGTTCCTGGGCACGAACCGCTCCCGGTAGTCGGCCAGGCCCTTGGGCTCCGTCGCCGTGGCGCGCAGCGTGGTCATGCGGTCGCCCCGGTTGATGTCCATGGCCGCGGCGATCGGCGCGAGGCCGTGCATGGCGTAGAAGGAGGCGGTGCTGCGGGTGTGCCACAGCCGGCGCCAGGAGTCGGTGTAGTACGTGTCGGAGAACAGCAGCGCCCGCAGGTCGTGCAGGTAGCCGCCGTGTCCGTTCGTGATGTCGCCGAACAGTCCCTCGTGCGCCATCTTGAGCATGGCCAGCTCGTTGCGGCCGTAGCTGCAGTTCTCCGACAGCATCAGATGGCGCCGGGTCCGCTCGGAGGTGTCGACGAGGTCCCACAGTTCGTCGAGGCCGGTGGCGATGGGCAGTTCGACGACGACGTGCTTGCCGGCGAGCAGCGCGGCCTTGCCCTGCTCGTAGTGGAACTCCCACGGCGTGGCGATGTAGACGAGGTCGATGTCGTCGCGCCGCAGCATCTCGGCGTACGAGTCGGCCGAGCCGCCGAACTCGACGGGACGCGGCTTGCCGGCGGCGGCCAGCCGGTCGGCGACCCTCCCGGCACGGTCGGGGCGGATGTCGCAGACGGCGGTGACGGTGCAGCCGGGCACGACCGACCAGCCCGTGGTCATGCCGGAGCCGCGGTTGCCCAGACCGATCACGCCCACGCGGACCGTCCGGTGCACGTCGTAGGGCACGTCGATCATCGACGTCTGACCCGGCTTCCGGGCCGGTGCGGGCACCGCCGTGCCCGCCGCGACCGCGTCGGGGGCCGCCCCGACCCCCGTCGCGAGGGCTCCGGTGGCGGCAAGGGCACCTCCCAGAAGCAGGCGGCGGGAGACTGCGGAGGTTCCTGTCATGGATTCATCGCTCCTCGGTACGGACGGCACGGGCGCGTGACGACTGTGACGGGGCGATCAGAGGCATGTCAATAGGTGCTCACTAAAGGGGAGTTACACGCAAGGTCGCGCATCCCCGGCCGTTTTCGATGCGTGGACCCGGCGCGACATGAGCAACCGGATTCCTGGGTACGGACCTCGCAACCCGGCTCTCGGAACCAGCTGTCGGAACCGGCTCGCGGCGCGACGGCCTGCTCACCGCCCGGCGCTCGCACCTCCCGCCGCGCCGAGGCGGGCCACGGCCTCGGCGACGGCCTCCGTGGACTTGCAGAAGGCGAAACGGGCCAGCCACCGGGGGGCGTCGGCACGATGATGGAAGGCGGAGCACGGGATGGCCACCACTCCGGCGCGCTCCGGCAGGTGGCGGCAGAACTCCACGTCGTCCCGGTAGCCCCAGCCCCGTACGTCCGCCAGGACGAAGTAGCCGCCCTCGCCGGGAAACGCGGGCAGCCCCGCCGCTTCGAGTCCGGCCGTCAGCAGGTCGCGACGGGCGGACAGCTCCTCGCGGAGTTCGACGGCCCAGCTCTCGACGTCCCACAGCGCCCCGGCCACGGCGGCCTGGAAGGGCGTGCCCGCGGAGAAGGTGACGAACTGCTTGACCGAGAGGAGGGCGTCCACCAGCGGGGCGGGTCCGCAGGCCCAGCCGATCCGCCAGCCGGTCACGTTGAACGTCTTGCCCGCCCCGGAGACGACGAGGGTGCGCTCCCGCATGCCGGGCAGGGCGGCGATGGTGCGGTGCGCCCGCCCGTCGTACGCCAGGTGCTCGTACACCTCGTCGGCGACGACGACCACCCCGTACTCCCGGCAGAGGGCGGCGACGACGGCGAGTTCCTCGTCCGTGAAGACCTTCCCCGTCGGGTTGTGCGGGGAGTTGAACAGCAGCACCCGGGTGCGCGGCCCGAAGCCGGCCCGCAGCGCGGCCTCGTCCAGGACGAAGCCTCCGTCCCGCGCGGCGAGCGGCACGGTCACGAGACGGGCGCCGGCCAGCTCGGCGCAGGCCGAGTAGGCGTCGTAGGAGGGGTCGAAGGCGAGGACCTCGTCCCCCGGGTCGCAGAGGGCGAGCAGGGCGGCCGACAGCGCCTCGGTGGCGCCGGCGGTGATCACCACCTCGGTGTCCGGCCGGTACCGGACACCGGTGGTGCGCCGACGGTAGGAGGCCACGGACGCGCGCAGCTCGGGGAGCCCGGCGGCGGGGGAGTACTGGTTCAGGCCCTTCTCCACGGCCGCGGCGACCGCGGCCGTCAGGGCGGCGGGGGCCGCCATGGCCGGCGCCCCCTGCCCCATGTCGACGGCCCCGGTTCGGACGGCCAGGTCCCTCATCTCGCTGAAGACCGACGGACGGAAGTGCCGGATGCGGACGGCTCGGTCACGGTCACGGCCTGATCGACAGGACACCTCCTAGCCCTGTGCGAGTTCCGCGCGGATGGTGTCCCCGTGGTACCAGGGGTTGCCGGCGGCCTCGGAGATCAGGTTCCGTGACTCGGTGTCGCGGGCCCGGCCGAGGTCGAGGGTGAGGTACTGGACCAGTTCGAGGGCGGTGAAGTACTTCCGCATGAAGGTCGGCTGGTCCAGCGGGATCGCGGTGACCTCGATGTTGCGGTTCTGCGGCAGGTCGGCGGTCAGCAGCCGGATCAGGTTGGCCGTCTTCTCCCGGGTGTACTCGTCGTCCTCGTCGTCCTGGAGGATCAGCACGCTGTGCTTCCGCGTCGGGTCGGAGAGGGTCGCGACCTCGCTGTGGCAGAACTCGTGGAAGTAGTTGCGCGTGGCCGGGACCATCGCGATCTCGTTGAGGTGCATCTTGGCCAGCTTCAGCAGGCTCTCGTACCACTTGGGCGACGCCAGCATGATGACGTTGGCGTCCTCGCTGCGGGCCGCTGCCAGGCGGGCCAGCTCGCGGTGGGCCGGGGTGAAGTCGTTCGCCAGGTGGTCGGGGAGCGCCGCCACCTCGGCGCGGAAGTCCTCGGAGATCAGGCCGAGTTCGTAGAACATGTCGAGGAGGATCGCGAAGTACTGGCCGACGTGGAACAGCGGGTACTCGCGGTCCGGCTCGCTGAGCTGCCAGCGGGCGATGGAGACGCCGTGCTCCTCGCCGAGGTCGCCCAGCCTGCCGCCGGAGGTGAGCAGCAGCACCCGGTCGTGGGCGTGCGCGAGCCGGTGGAAGACGTGCAGCGGCTCGTTGGAGTGGCCGCTGTAGGAGCTGAGGACGACGAGCGTCCGCTCGTCCTCGATGACGGATTCCGGTATGAGGTAACGGAAGTCGTAGTCGTTGACGACGTGGAACTCCAGCTCGCTGTCGACGGAGGTGAAGAAGGCCCGGACGACGTCGGAGACGATGGCCGAGCAGCCCATGCCGGTGAACACGACCCGCTTGAAGTGCCCGTTCTTCATGCGGTCCCGGAGGGCGGGGGTGATCTCGGCGATCGAGTACTCCTCCGGCTTGCGGAAGCCGCCCCGGTACTGCGTGTTCAGAAACTCCTCGTACCGATCGATACGCGACTGCATGGGGTGTTCCCTTTCGGTTGTCCGTGCGGTGGGAGGCTCGGGGGTGACCTTCGGATCCGGCGTCGCACGCCGCTACCACATGAACTGGCCGCCGTCGACGATGAACTTCTGCCCGGTGATGTAGGCGGCCTTCTCGCTCACCAGGAACTCCAGCGCGTCGGCCATCTCCTCCGGGCTGCCGATCCGGCCCTGGGGGATCTCGGCGAGCAGCAGGTCCCGGTGTTCCTGTTCGTCCGTACGGAAACGCGTGCGCATCTCCTCGGTGTCGATCATTCCGGGGATCAGGGAGTTCACCCGGATCGCCGGGGCGAGTTCGAGCGCCAGGCACTTGGTGAGGTGCAGCAGACCGGCCTTGCTGGCGCAGTAGTTGGCTCCGTTGAGACGCGGCCGGATGCCGGTGGTGGCGGCCACGTTGACGACCGATCCGCCGCCGGCCGCGAGCATGGCCGGGGCCAGGGCCCTAGTCATGTAGAAGGGACCGGACAGGTTGGCGGCGAGGACCTGGTCCCAGTCCGAGGCGGTCATCTCCAGGAACGGTCCGTCGATGTTGCGGCCCGCGTTGTTGACGAGTACGGACGGGGCGCCGTGCTCCTCCAGGACGAGCGCGGTCACCCGGGCGACGTCGCCGGCGTCGGAGACGTCCGCCCGTACCGCCGTGAACCCGCCGCCCAGTTCCTTCTTCGCGAGGGCGGCGGACTCCTCGTCGCCCCGGTACAGGGCGACGACCCGGTGGCCCGTCGCCAGCAGCCGCCGGCTGAGGCTCACCCCGATTCCCTTGGTGCCCCCGGTGACGACGGCAACGCGTTCTGGCATGGGATCCCCCCTCGGACCGACGGCTGTCGGGGATCACCCTTCACGGCGGGAGCGCGCGTAACCAGAACGTCGCCATGCTGGTACTCCGACTACCACTCCCGTCCTCAGCCGGGCTTGCCCGCCATGACGACCAGGCCCGGCCCGGTGTGCTCGTCCGCGGGCAGCCGGAGTTCGGCGACGGGGCGCAGCCCGGCCCGCTCGATCAGCTCCACGAGCTGGTCCGGCCGCCACTTGTGGGTCGTCCAGCGGACGGGCACACCGCCGTAGGCCTCGGTGCGCCGCAGGTCCTCGTCGCCGACGTGCGTCGCGGTGATGAAGTGCCCGCCCGGCTTCAACGCCCGCGCGAACAGGGCGAGAACCTGCGGCAGGACGTCACGGGGCAGGTTGAACAGCGACCACCACCCGAGCACACCGCCGAGGGACGCCTCGGCGAGGTCGAGGTCGGTCGCGGACGCGACGTCGAAGCGGCACTGCGGATGCAGACGGCGCGCGTTCTCGATCATCCGGGGGGAGAGGTCCACCCCGGACACGTCGAGTCCGCGCTCGGCCAGGTAGGCGGTGACCGTTCCGGGTCCGCAGCCGACGTCGAGGACGGGCCCGAGCCCGCCCACGGTGTCGGCGAAGGCGTCGATGGACGCCTTGTGCCAGGGGTGGCGGCGGATGTCGCCGATCCCGGTCGTCACGACCATGTCGGCGTAGTTGTCGGCCACGCGGTCATAGGACTCACGGACCACGTCGAGATCGGCGGGGCTGTCGATACGGTGTGCGCGCATCGGCCCACGATAGGACCGCGCGCCCGACCCGGGTCCGGCAGGGCGGGAGCCCGGATCGGGGTCGCCCACGGGCTCACCCCGGCACGGGAACGCACTCGTCGAGCAGGTCGACGACGTCGCGCCAGGCCCGTCGTGCGTGCCGCGGGTGGTACCCGACGCCGGGGACCACGTCCTGGTCGACCGGCGGGTGGTGGAAGGCGTGCAGGGCGCCGCCGTAGACCACGAGCCGCCAGTCGACGCCCGCGGCCTCTATCTCGGCGGCGAAGGCCTCCCGTTGGGCGGGCGGCATGATCGGGTCCTCCGACCCCACGCCGGCCCACACCGGGCAGCGGATGCGCGCGGCTTCGCCGGGACGGCCCGTGGTCAGCGCGTTGACCGTCCCGATCGCGCGCAGGTCGACGCCGTCGCGCCCGAGTTCCAGTGCGATGGCGCCCCCGGTGCCGTAGCCGACGGCGGCGATCCGGTCGGGGTCGGTGCGCGGTTCGGCGAGCAGGACGTCGAGCGCCGCGTGCCCGATGTCGCGCATCCGGTCGGGGTCGGCGAGGAGGGGGGTCACGCGCGCGAGCATCTCCCCGGGGTCGGTGAACCAGCGCCCGCCGTTGATGTCGAACGCCAGCGCCACGTACCCCAGCTCGGCCAGGGAGTCGGCCCGGCCGCGCTGGAAGTCGTTCAGACCCGGCCCCTCGGGGCCGACCAGGACCGCGGGCCGGCGGTCGTCACCGGCCGGGAGCGCGAGGTGCCCGATCATCGTCAGGCCGTCGGCCGGATACGCGACCGTGCGCGTGGTAACCGTGCTCATGGGCCCGGATTCTAGTGATCGTCGAGCAGGCCGGGCCGGTCCGCCGCGCGGTGTCGGGGCGGGATGTGAACCGCGCATTCCGGTGGCCGGAAGTGACCGACCCTGCCGCCGGGTCGGCCGCCGCGCACCTGGCCGGATCCGTCTCCCCATTCTTTCCCTATGCACCGTTCTCGGAGGGAAGGAGTACGTATACCAGCAGGCATCAGGCCTATCGCAACCGCAAATCCCAGCGTTTTCCAGCCACTTGAACGCGCGGCGCCAGGGCCTCCGCTCTCAGCGAACTGTTCCGCACCCGAGCGGCCCCCGGCATGAGTGCGTGTTAGCTTCGCCATATGTGAGGGTGGGGGCTGTTCACTCCCGCTTCGCTGACCGAATGGACGGAACCCGGCCGGACGGCCGGGACCTCGCAAGATGAGGAGTGAAATCAATGGGCGCTGAGCAGTTCCCGCTCGGATCGCACCGGATGCCGCCTTACGGCCTCGACGCAGGTGACATGCCTGGCGGTGACGCTGTTTACAACCGGCTTCTCAACGACCGTATCGTCTTCCTCGGCAAGGAAGTCGACGACGAGATCGCGAATCGCATCACCGCGCAGTTGCTGATGCTCGCGGCGGACCCGACCCGCGACATTTACCTGTACATCAATTCCCCCGGTGGTTCCGTCACCGCGGGAATGGCCGTGTACGACACGATGCAGTACATCAAGAACGACGTCGTCACCATCGCCATGGGATTCTGCGCCTCCATGGGCCAGTTCCTGCTCACCGCGGGCGCGCCCGGCAAGCGCTTCGCGCTGCCGCACACCAAGATCCTGATGCACCAGCCCTCGGCCGGATTCGCCGGCTCCGCGTCGGACATCAAGATCTACGTGGACCAGCTCAAGCGCACCAAGCTGGAGATGGCCGAGCTCATCGCCCACCACTCCGGCCAGTCCACCGAGACGATCACCCGCGACTCGGACCGCGACCGCTGGTTCACCGCGCAGGAGGCCAAGGACTACGGCCTGATCGACGAGGTCATGTCGGTGACGTCCGCGACGCCGGGCCTCGGCGCCGTCTCTCCCCGCTAGCTCTTCTCCCGCCTCCCGGCGGATCCAGCACCCTTCCCCACCCGGAGGACCGCGCGCCATGAGCACGCCCACTTCTTCCCCAGCATCCGGACCGGCCGGCTCCGGTGCCATGCTCCCGCAGAGCCGCTACATCGTGCCGCGTTTCATCGAGCGCACGTCGCAGGGCACCAGGGAGTACGACCCCTACGCCAAGCTCTTCGAGGAGCGCATCATCTTCCTCGGCCACGAGGTCGACGACGTCGTGGCGAACGACATCATGGCCCAGCTGTTATGCCTGGAGTCCCTGGACCCGGACCGGGACATCTCCCTGTACATCAACTCGCCCGGCGGCTCCCTGACGGCGCTCACCGCCGTCTACGACACCATGCAGTTCGTCAAGCCCGACATCCAGACCGTCTGCCTGGGACAGGCCAACTCGGTGGCCGCCGTGATCCTGGCCACCGGTACGCCCGGCAAGCGCGCCGCCCTGCCCAGCGCCCGGATCCTGCTGCAGCAGCCGCACAGCCACGGCACCCAGGGCCAGGTCTCCGACCTGGTGATCCAGGCCACCGAGGTGCAGCGGCAGCGCGCGCTGGTGGAGGGCATGCTCGCCGCCCACACCCGGCGGGACCTGGACCAGATCCGTGAGGACGTCGAGCGGGACAACGTCCTCACCGCCGAGCAGGCGCTGGAGTTCGGGCTGATCGACCACGTCATCAGTCCGCGCTCCCTCGTCCGCGCCCGCTGACGGACGCGCGCCGGCCGAACCGTCGACGCCCGGCGGGGCCGGGGAGTCCGCTCCCCGGCCCCGCCGCCGTCGCTCCTCAGTGACCGGACAGCTGCGGCAGGTGGTACACGACCTCGAGCGAGGGGTGCATGCCGTCGGCGAGGATGACGAGGCGCATCGGGACCGTGCCGTGCCGGGGATGACGGAGCCGCCGGACCTGCGGTTCCGTGTTGAGCACCCGGTACTCGTCCCACCAGGTCCGGAAGTCGCCGCTGACCTGCTTGAGGTCGTCGACCATCTCGCTGACGCAGCTCCGGCCGGGGAAGCCGGCCGACACCGCGCGGAGCCTGCCGACCTGGTCCCGGGCATCGCGCCGCCAGTCGGCCAGCCGCACCCTCGCCTCCGGCACGGTGAACAGCCACCAGAGCAGGTTCCGGCGGGCCTCCGGCATACGGCCGAAGTCGGTGTACCACTCGGCGGCGGCCTCGTTCCAGCCGAGGACGTCCCCCATCTTGTTCACGATGTACGCGGGGTTGGGGCTCAGTGAGTCGGCCACCTGCTGGAGGGCCGCCTCGGTGGGCGCGTGTCGTCTTTCGATCCGCTGGGGAAAGGTCCGGCTGTGGACGAGCTGGTGCATGTACGCGCGCTCGTGTTCGGCCAGATTGAGGGCGCCGGCCAGGCTGTCCAGGACCTTGAATGATGGAGAAACGTTCCTCCCCTGTTCGAGGAGCGTGTACCAGGTGAGGCTCAGACCCGCGAGTGCCGCCACTTCCTCCCGACGGAGGCCGGGCGTGCGACGCCGGGAGCCGTTCGGGAGATGGACATCCGCCGGAGTGAGTCTTTCGCGTCGAGTGCGTAAGAAATGAGCGAGTTCCTGCCTGCTGACTTCGTTGTCTAAGGCAACACCAGTCATCAAATTTCTTCTTCCGCGATTAAGAATTCCACCGTATCCGCCGTCGTGAGCCGTGTTCCACGCGCAGCCTAATACATGGGTCGCAGATGAATTGAGACGTAGATCAAGGTTTGGGTGTGACGGCGCACGGGTATTGTGAAATCTTCGGGGAGTGGTTTTTGGCCAAGATCGCCCCGGTGTTCAACTGGTCTTCGCCCTCGCGTAATTCCGGGTGCAAACCGCCCAGGGAAAACGCCGACGAGCCGGCGTACGTGCACCGGCTCGTCGGCCCTCCGGAAAACCGGCTCAGTAATCGGTTTTCTCGCCTCTCATTCCGCGGCCCGTGCCACGTGCTCGGCCACGACGGAGACGTGCGGCTCGTCCAGGAGCACGAGGTGGTCGCCGGGAACGTCGACCACCTCGACCCGGCCGGTGGTCAGTTCGCGCCAGCCGTTCGTCGGGTCCTCGTGCAGGCTGTCGGCCGCGCCGTGCATCGGTTCGAGCACCTTGGGCAGGGGAGCGGTCGCCCGCAGCAGCACGAGATCCTCGTCGGCCGGCTCCGGCCGGTAGGTGAGCAGCGCGTGCCAGTGCGCCCTGAACATCGCGAAGAGACGGCGCACCGAACGGTGCGAACCCTCCACCGGCAGGATGCCCGCCGCCGTGGCGCGCTCCACGACGAAGTCGAACTTGCCCTCGGCGTCGAGCCCTTCGGGGATGGCCTCCAGTGGAGCCTCGCCGCCGCGCTCCATCCACAGCAGCTCCCAGAAGAACCACTCGAGCAGCGAGTCGTCGGCGACGCTCGGCCGTTCCCCCGGGGCGAGGGCGATCGGGTCGATGAGGATCAGGGAGGCGACGTCCTCCGGGTGGGTGCGGCGCAGCTGCCGGGCCATCTCGAAGGCGATGAACCCGCCGAACGACCAGCCGCCGATGACGTACGGGCCGTCCGGCCGCACGCGGCGGACCGCCTCCAGGTAGCGGGCGGCGATCTCCGGTACGGAGTCGGACGGTTCGACACCCGGGTGGGTGCCGGCGGCCTGCAGCGCGTACACCGGCCGGTCCTCCGGAAGGTGTTCGGCGAGGCGCAGGTAGCAGAGCACGTTGCCGCCCAGCGGATGGACCAGGAACATCGGCGGACTGCTGCCCGTCGTGCGGATCGGGACGACCGGGTCGTAGGCCACCTCCGCCTCCCGCTCCCGCAGCCGCCGGGCGAGGCCCGCGACGGTGGGGGTACCGATGAGGGACGACAGCGGGACGTTGACCCCGAAGAGCTTCTCGATCGTCACCACGAGCCGCATGGCGGTCAGCGACGTGCCGCCGAGCGCGAAGAAGTCGTCGTGCACGCCGACGTCCGGTACGTGAAGGAGCTCGGCGAACACCCCGGCCAGCGCGCGTTCCTGCGCGTCGCGCGGCGCCACCCGGCCCTCGCTCACCCGGGCGACCAGGGCCGTGCGGCGCAGAGCTGCGTCGTCCCGCTTCCCGCTCGGGGTCAGCGGCAGCGCGGGCAGCCACGCGAAGTGCGAGGGCACCATGTAGTCGGGCAGGAGCCCGCGGAGCCGCGCCCTGAGGTCCTCGACCGGTGCCGCTCCCTCCTCGCCGACGAGGAAGGCCGCGAGGAAGGCGTCGGCGCCGTCGCGGTGGCGGGCCACGACCGCGACCTCGCGGACGCCGGGGTACTCGTCGGCCAGTTTGGTCAACGCCAGCTCCACCTCGGCGAGTTCGACGCGGAAGCCGCGTACCTTCACCTGGGAGTCCTCCCGGCCCAGCCAGACGAGGTCGCCGCCCGGCAGGAGGCGGGCCAGGTCGCCGGTGCGGTACAGGCGCTCGCCCGGCTCCCCGTAGGGGTGGGGCACGAAGCGTTCGTCGGTGAGGTCGGGGCGCCCCAGGTAGCCCTGCGCCAGGCAGACCCCGCCGATGTGGATGACGCCCTTCGCGCCGGGTGGCACGGGCCGCATGTCGGCGTCGAGCAGGTACAGGTCGATGCCGTCCAGGGGTTTGCCGATCGGCGGCAGCGCCGGGAACTCCGCCGGGTCGCCGGTCATCGTGAAGGCGGTGAGGAGATGGGTCTCGGTGGGGCCGTACTGGTTCTCGAGGACCGTTCCCGGCACCGCGGCGCAGAAGCGGCGGATCTCGTCGGTGACGCGCAGCTGCTCTCCGGAGGAGATGATCACGCGCAGCGCGGCCGGGCGGATGCCGAGGGCCTCGGACGCCTCCGCGAGCTGCTGCAGGGCGACGTACGGCAGGAACACCCGCTCCACCGACTCCCGTTCGAGGAGCCGGAGGAGTGCTGGCATGTCCCGCCGCTCCTCCTCGCGGACGAGCTGGAGCGTGCCGCCGCCGCACAGCGTCGAGTAGATCTCCTGGAAGGAGACGTCGAAGCTCAGCGGCGCGAACTGCAGCGTCCTGCCGCCAGCCGCCCCGCTCGCCGCCGGGATCTGCCACTCCATGTAGGAGGCGAGCGTCCGGTGCGGCAGCATGACGCCCTTCGGCTCGCCCGTCGACCCGGAGGTGAACAGGATGTACGCGGTCGTCTCCCCGGTGACCTCGGGCAGTGCCACCGGCTCCAGGCCGTCGTCCGCCGCGAGCGCCTCGTCGAGCGGCAGCACCTCGGCCGCGGGGAAGAGGGCGGCATGGCGCTCGGGCGCGAGGACACGGAAGGGATCCGAGCGATCGACCATCAGCGCGAGCCGGTCCGCCGGGTACGTCACGTCCAGGGGGACACAGGCCGCGCCCGCCCTGGCGATGCCGAGCACCGCCGCCACGACCTCCGGTGAGCGGTCCATCGCCAGGCCGATACGGGCACCGGCGCCCGCACCCAGGCGCACGAGCCGGCGGGCCACCCGTCCCGCGGCCTCGTCGAGGCGCCGGTACGTCCACCGCTGGTCCTCGAAGGCCACGGCGATCGCGTCCGGCGTCGCGGCGGCCCGCTCCGCGAAGCGGTCGGTGACCAGGGCGGGCAGCTCGGTGCGGGGGGAGGGCGCGACGGCCGGGGCGAGGAAGCCGAAGCCGACGGTCTCGTCCGGCCGCTCGACGATCCGGCGCAGCAGCTCCACGTACACCCGGCCGAACCGCTCGGCCTGGGCCCTGGTGAAGACCCGGCCGTCGTGGTCCATGCGCAGCCAGATCCGCTGGTCGGCGGGGTCGACGACCGCGTTGACCAGGAGCTTGAAGTTCGTCTCCTCGTAGGTGCGGAAGTCCGTCAGCTCCACGCCGGTGCGCCGCAGCAGCTCACCGAGGACCCGCGGGTCGACGTAGTTGAACGCCGACTCGATCACGGTGTCGCCGCCCAGGTCCTCCTGGACGGCACTGAGGGGGTAGTGGCGGTGGGGGTGCGCCTCCTGCTCCCGCAGATGGGCCTCGCGCACCACGTCCAGCCAGCTGCGCGGCCCGGGACCGACGCGGATCGGCGTCGTACCGAGGAACAGGCCGGCGATCCGCTCGGCCCCGTCGAGCTCGGGCCGACCGTGCATGACGAGGCCGGTGACCACGTCGTCCGTGCCGCCGAACAGCCGGAGCAGCAGACAATGCGCGGCGAAGAGTACGGACTTGACGGGAACCGACCGCTCCCGGGTGAAGCGGCGCAGCGCCTCGCCGAGACCGTCGGGGAACTCCACCCGGTGCGCGAAGACGCCCTCGGAGCCCGGTGCCCCGTACGGACGGAAGCCGTCGAGCTGTACGGGCTCCGCCCCGGCGAGCTTGTGCCGCCAGAAGCTCCGTGCGGCCTCGGAGGCCAGGGCGCGCCGCTCGTCGAGCACGTAGTGCGCCGCGGACGGCAGCGGGCCGTCCGCGACGGGCTCCACGTCCTGCCCGGCCTCGTGCAGGTAGTCCTGGAGCAGCTCGCGGACCAGGGTCGCCACGCTCCAGCCGTCGAGGATGGCGTGGTGGAAGCTGAGGACGAGCTCCACCGAGTCCCGCAGGGCGTGGGCCCGGAAGAGGTAGAGCGGCGGGCGGTCGAAGTCGTAGGCGTGGTGCCGGCGTTCCACGATGTGCGCGCGGACGGCGGCCTCGGCCTCCTCGGCGCCGGCTTCGCGCAGATCGACCGCCTCGAAGCCGCCGTCGACTTGGGAGTGAACGGTCTGCAGGGGTTGGGAGAAGCCGGCGAGGGAGAAGCCGGAGCGCAGCACCGGATGGCGGGCGACGAGCCTGCCGAACGCCGTGCGCAGCGCCTCCTCGTCCCACGGGAGACGCAGCGAGTAGCGGAAGACGTCGTGGTAGACGGCCGAGTTCTCGTGCTCGCGGCTGTGGTAGAGCAGGCCGAGCTGGAGACGGGTGGCCGGATAGGCGTCGGCCAGGCCCGCCACGCGGGCCCGGTCCACGGTCGGCACCAGGGCGAAGGGCTCGAGAAGCGCCGTGCTCCCGGGGGCCGCCGAGGTGCGCACGCGTCCGGCGAGCCCGGCCACCGTGGGGTTGAGCACCAGGTCGGCCAGGGTGAAGCGGACGCCCCGCCGCTCCGCCAGGGCGCGGATCCGCAGCATGAGGATGGAGTCGCCGCCCAGGGCGTAGTAGTTCTGGTGCACCCCCACGCGCTCCACGGCGAGGACCTCGGACCAGACGGCGGCGAGCGCGGCCTCGACCTCGTCGCGCGGTGCCTCGTCACCGGCCGCGGAGAGAGTGGGCGCCGGGAGCCTGCGGCGGTCGGTCTTGCCGTTCGGGGTGAGCGGGATCGTGTCGAGCCGCGTGAAGTGGGCGGGGATCATGTACCCGGGCAGGGTGGCGGCCAGGTGGCCGCGCAGCACGGCCGCGTCCAGGTCCTCGTCGGCCGTGTAGTAGCCGACGAGGTACGTGCCGCGGTCGGCCGACCTATGGCCGGTGACGGCCGCCGCCCGGACGCCGGGGCAGGTCGCCAGGCGGTCCTGCACCTCGCCCGGTTCGACGCGGTTGCCGCGGATCTTGACCTGGCCGTCGATCCGGCCCAGGTACTCGATGTCCCCGCTCGCCAGGCGGCGGACGAGGTCGCCCGAGCGGTACATGCGGCCGCCGGGCACGAACGGGTCGTCGGCGAACCTCTCCCGGGTCAGCTCCGGCCGGTCCAGGTAGCCGCGGGCCACGCCGACGCCCGCGATGCACAGCTCGCCGGGCGCGCCGACGGGCTGCGGGCCGCCGTCCCGGTCGAGCACGTACAGGCGGGTGTTGTCGATGGGCCTGCCGATCGGCACACGGCCCACGGGCCGTGCGGGGTCGGCGGGGCAGTCGAAGTACGAGACGTCGACGGTCGCCTCGGTCGGCCCGTACAGGTTGACGAGCCGGGGCGCCGCCGTCCCGGCGAAGATTCGGTTGAAGCGGTCCACCAGGGCGGGCGGCAGCGCCTCGCCGCTGCAGAAGACGTGGTGCAGCGACCTGGTGTCGTCGAGCAGCCCGGGGGAGTCCTCCAGGAGGTCGAGGAAGGTGGCGAACATCGAGGGGACGAAGTGGACGACGCCGACCCGGCGGCGGGCGATCGTGCGCAGGATCTCCCGCGGGTCCTTCTCGCCGCCCGGCGGCAGCAGGGCGAGGGAGGCGCCCTCGACGGCCCACCAGAACAGCTCCCACACCGAGACGTCGAAGGAGACCGGCGTCTTCTGCAGCAGGACGTCGCCCTCGCCGACGGGGTAGCGGCGCTGCATCCAGGCCAGCCGGTTGACCACCGAGCGGTGCTCGACGACCACCCCCTTGGGCCTGCCCGTGGAGCCCGAGGTGTAGATGACGTAGGCCGGGTCGCGCGGCCCGGCGGCCGGCTCCAGGGGCGCGTCGGAGGCCCGCGGCAGGTCGTCGACGTCGAGGACGGGCACCTGGCCGCCGAGCACCGTGCCACCGGCCCCGGCCACCCCGGCGGCCCCGCCGCCCGCCACCAGGACCGCCTTGGCGCCCGAGTCCTCGACGAGGAGGCGGATCCGCTCCGCCGGATGATCGGGCGCCACCGGCGTGTAGGCGGCCCCCGCCTTCAGTACGCCGAGAAGGGCGGCCGGCAGGGACAGGCAGCGCTCCATCAGCACCGCCACCCGGTCACCGGGCCCCACGCCTCCGTCCCGCAGCACCCGCGCGACGTGGTCGGCCCGCTCGTCGAGCCCGGCGAAGGTGACCGACCGCCCGGTGGCGTCGTCGACGACGGCGGTGCGGTCCGGCGTACGGGCGGCCTGCTCCTCGAACAGCCCGTGGAGCGTCCGGTCCGCCGCGTAGTCCACGGCCGTGTCGTTGCAGCCGGCCACGAGCGCGGCCCGCTCGTCGGCGTCCAGCATGGAGATCTCGGCGAGCGGCCGGTCCGGGGAGTCCAGGGTGCGTTCGATGACGGCCTTCAGATGACGGCCCACCGCCTCGACGGGAAAGTCCTCGTCGAAGACGTCGCAGCCGTAGTCCACGTCGACGAGGAGGTCGCCGACGTCGTCGAGTTCGTTGACGACGACCGCGAGGGCGTCCGTGTCGTGGGCGCGGGCCTGCACCACGGTCCCGTACGAGAGGCCGGGGATCTCCTGCTGCCGCGGCCAGCGCAGATGCGCGATGGTCACGTCGAACAGGCGGCGCGGCCCGTCGCTGCTGTGCAGGGGGAGGTCCCGCAGCACGTCGCCCAGGGCGAGCCGCTCGTGCGGCTTGAGTGCGCGGGTGGCGCTGCGGATCTCCGCCACGAGTTCGCCCATGGTCCTGCCGCCCGACGGACGGGCCACCAGCGGCAGGGTGTTGGCGAAGTGGCCGACCGTCCGGCGCTGTTCGTCGGTGGGCCGGTTGAGCAGCGGGACGCCGAGCACGACCTCCTCGGTGCGCAGCACGCGGGAGAGGTAGACGGAGAAGGCGGCGGAGACGAAGGCGAAGACCGAGTCGCCGCGCTCGCGCACGCGGTTCACGAGGGCCCGTTCGATGACGAAGCTGTGGCGGGCGCTGCGCCGCGCGCCGCTGGCCTCCTTCCGGGGGAAGAACTCGGGGACGACGTCCGCCATGGCCTCCCGGAAGAAGTCACGGTCGGCCCGGTGCTCCCGCGAGACCCGGTAGTCCTCCTCGGCACGCACGAAGTCGACGTACTGCGGGGCTTCGGCGGTGAGCGGGACGCCGGTGCGCAGGACGTGCGCGTAGTCGGCGCGGACCCGTGTCATGAACAGGTTGAGGCCCCAGGCGTCGGCGACGATGTGGTGGGCCTTGACGTGCGCGTGGACGACGGAACCGGACTCCACGAGGAGGGTCAGCTCGGAGGTCCGGCCGCCGCGCAGGTCGAAGGGCCGGTCGAAGGACTCGCGTATCCAGCGGCGGCAGGCGGCCGCCGGATCGGCCTCCGAGCCGAGGTCGACGGTACGGACCTCCGGCACGTCGGCGAGCCACTGGTGAGGCGTTCCCTCCACCTCGCCGAAACGGAGCCGGAACGCGTCGGCGGCCACGGCCGCCCGGTGCAGGCATTCCGCCAGGAGCCCGAGGTCGACGGGGCCGCGGAAGCTGTCGTAGATCTGGCAGTTGAACTGAGGGTTTTCCGGAAAGTTCGAGTTGGCCGCCCAGACATCACGCTGATAGGCCGTCAGCGGAGTACGCGCAATGGCATTCACAAGCTTGGTCCCCTCGCACCAGTCTGCTGATCCACGCCCGATACTGCCCGGGCATGCGGAACGCATCCTGAACGCGGGGATCCTGGTAGTCGCAGTACTCGGCTGAACGGGATTGCCGATGAATGGTTTTCGGTCTTGTAGTCGAACCGACCCGGTTCCTCTTCGGCGCTCCGGCGGCCCCGTCGAGGCGATACGGAGATGAACACCGCACGATTCACGCCACCGGTGCGGGCGGCCACCGCCCGCGGGCCCTTGTGTGATCACGGGGGTGTGTTGTTGCCTCTGGTGCATCGACACCCGCTCAGGTTCGTCAGGCGGGCGACATGTGTCCGCAAGGGAAGACGCCGGCGATCTTCCGTTCGACGATCTTCCGTATCGTGAAGGGACCACCATGACCGAACCTTCGGCGGCCGCCACGGACGAACTCTGGAAACTGGTGTACACCAGCTTCCGGTTCCCGTTCCTGCACGCCGCGCAACGCCTGGAATTGTTCACCCTCCTCAAGGAGCGGCCGGGCGTCACCATCGACGAGATATCCGGCGCGTTAGGACTGGAAAAGCGCGCGGGACACGTACTGCTGCTCGGCTGCACCGCGTTCGAGCTCGTACGCAAGGACGGCGAGGGATATCACAACACCCCCGCGACCGATCTGCTGGCGGGCGATCCGGGTGCGTTCATGCCCGTCATCATTCGCTACACCCACGAGATGTTGTACCGGCCGATGGGCTGGCTCTACGAATCGCTGGTGAACAACGAGAACCTGGGTCTGCATCGCGAGCTGCTCGCCGGATCCTCGGCGACCACACTCTACGAACTCCTCGCCGAGGACGAGAACCTGGAAAAGGTCTTCACCGCAATGATGGAGCACCAGAGCCGTTCGGTGGTCGAGGACTTCGTCAATGCCGTCGACTTCTCGTCCTACCGTCGCGTACTGGACGTCGGCGGTGGCACCGGAACCAACGCCATCAGTTTCGCCCAGCGATGGCCGGAGCTCGAGGCGACCATCCTGGAACTGCCGAACGTGGCGAAGATGGCGAACGACCGGATCGCCGAGGCCGGCCTTTCCGATCGGGTCCGCGCGATCGGAACCGACATCATGCAGGACGAGTTCCCCACCTCGTCCCACGACTGCGTCGTGTATTCCCGCTTCCTCGAGATCTGGTCCCCCGAACAGGTCCGCAGCCTCTTCGAGAAGACCTATCGCGCGCTGGAGCCGGGCGGTCATCTGGTGATCGTCGCCTGTGCCCAGGACGACGACGAGACCGGTCCCGCCCACGCCGCCTTCATGTCGGCGTACGTCCACACGATCGCGTCGCCCGAGGGCCGCGTCTACACGCCGCGGGAATTCGAGCAGTGGTACACCGAGGCGGGTTTCGAACCGCTGGACCGCCAGTACCCCGGCCGGTTCGACGTCATCCTCCGCGCCCGCAAGCCCAAGGCCGGCTGACCCGGCCCGCACGCCCCCGCACGGCACGTCGTCGCCCAGAGAGTCGCAGAAGCGCTGGCCGGCCGCCTTGACCGGCGGCCAGCCGATAGGAGCGGGAAATGACGCAGCACTCCACACGCAAGGCCCTCGTCGTCGGTGCGGGGATCGGCGGGCTCGCGGCCGCGGCCACGCTGCGCCGGGCCGGCGTCGAGGTCCGGGTCTTCGAGCGGGCTCCCGAGCTGCGCCCGGGGACGACGGCGGTCTCCCTGATGTCCAACGCGATCCTGGCGCTGCGCACGCGGGGCATCGACATCGCCCCGAGCCTCGACAAGCGTGCCGAGATCTTCGACGAGCTGAAGTTCCTCACCCGGCGCGGCGGGCTGATCAGGGCGCTCCCGTTCCGTGAACTCGCGGACCGGCTCGGCGCGTCCAACTACGCCGTCCACCGGGCCGATCTCCAGCAGGCGCTGCTCGACGCGCTCGGAGACGACCTGACCATCGAACTGGGCGCCGCCGCCGCAGGGTTCGTCAGCGGCGACGACGGCGTCGAGGTGACGTTCGAGGACGGGCGGACGGCCTCGGGCGACGTCCTGATCGGCGCGGACGGCTTCAACTCGGCGCTCCGCAGGCAGGTGGCGGGCGCCGACGAGCCGCGGCCCGGCAACTACGAGTGCTGGCTGGCGACCGTGCCCTTCACGCATCCACGGCTGACCAAGGGCTACGCCGCGCACTACTGGGGGCGGGGCCGGCGGTTCGGCCTCGCCGACATCGGCCACGGCCGCGCGTACTGGTGGGGCACGAAGAACGTCCCCGCCGGGGCGTCGGGGGCGTACGGGTCATCGGGGGCTTCCGGCGCGGCCGGGGCTTCCGGCGGCGGGCGTTCCGGCAAGGCGGAGATCGCCCGCCATTTCGCCGGCTGGGCCGACGAGATCCAGGAGGTGATCCGGGCCACCCCCGAGGAGACGATCGTCCGGATCACCGCCCAGGACCGCCCCTTCCTCCAGCGCTGGGGCACCGGACGCATGACCCTCCTCGGTGACGCGGCGCACCCGATGCTCGTGAGCCTCGGCCAGGGCGCGGCGCTCGCCATCGAGGACGCCGTCGTCCTCGCCGCGCACATCGAGCGGGCGAAGGACCCGGCCTCGGCCCTGCGCGGCTACGAGGACGAGCGCAGGCCGAGGACCGAGGCACTGGTCGCCGCGGCCCGCGCGCTCAGCGAGACGGAGCAGCTGGAGGGCCTGGTCCCCGCCACCATGCGCGACCTGTACTTCCGGTTCGCGCCCCTGTCCAAGTTCACCAGCCAGAACGAAGCCGTCCTGACCTGGCCCCCGCTGGGATGACCACGTGATCAGGCCGCGGGCCGGCGGCCACCGGAGTCCGAGCGCCCCCGGCCCGGCCGGCGCGGTGCGCGAGCCGTGCTGGCTCACGGTCCCCAGTACCGGGCGAGCGGCCCTTCCTGGTACGGGGCGGGGACGTAGTCGCCGAGGGCGGCGTCGAGGTCGGCGCGGACCTGCGGCGGGAAGACGGCGGCGTCACGGACGATGAGAGCCGTGTCCGTGGCCTCGGTCGCGACGACCGCCTGGGTGTGCTCCAGCTGCGTCCAGAGGGTGACGATGACGAAGGCGAGGATGATCCCGTAGATGGCGCCGAACATCCCCAGCGTCACCCCGACCATGTCGTTGTGCTCGCCGTCGGCCAGTGACGGATGTCTGCGTGCCGGGTGTCAGCCGATGCCCGCCTCGGCCTCGGCCTAGCCCTCGCCCTCGGCGGTGAGCGGCGGGACGTCGGGGTACGGCCGGGGGTAGGGGGCGCCGACGGCGAAGCGGGAGGCGAGGGCGTCGGCGAAGGCCGCGGCGATGCGCAGTTCACCGTGGGCGTTGGGGTGGGTGCCGTCCCAGGTGTGCTCGGCGGCGACGAACTCCGCCGCCGTCTCGGCCACCACGACGGGGGAGGAGGGACTGCCGAGGTCCTTGGCGACGGCTCGGATCCGGTCGTTGGTGGCGGCGACCCTGGCACCGAAGTCGGCCTCGTCGACGGCCTTCCGGCACTGCAGGAGGGTGCCGAGCACGAACCGCAGGTCCGGGCGGGCCCGTCGCGAGTTGGCGATGAACTCGCGGAGGTTCTCCTCGAAGACGGGCGGCTCGACGCCGTACCAGAACAGGTCGTTGATGCCGAGGAGCACCAGCAGGTAGTCGGGCCGGTACTTCCGCACCTTGGCCTCGATCTCGTCCTTCTCGGAGAGATAGGGGCGACCCCACTGGGCGTCGTGGCAGGGGTCGAACTCCGGGTCGGCGTACGTCAGGTCGCCGTCGCCGTCGCCGTCGCCTTCGCCGGCCTCGGCGGTGCGGACGCTGTCGAGCGTGTTCTTCGGACCGACGAGGCCGAGACTCACCTCGTGCTCACGCAGGTGCTTCCAGAAGCGGTAGCGCCACGTCCAGTCACCGCTGCTGCCCTGGCTGATCGAGTCACCGACGATCATGATGTCGATCACGTCGGGGGTACGGGCGGGGTCTGCGAGGGACATGCTGTTCTCCCTGGGGAAGCCCGGAGCCGGCGCGCTCGCAGGCTGAGACTGCCTTCACGAGGCCGGCCGCCGACTGCATGTCCGTCACCCTACGAAGGACATTCCCGACGGGCTTCCCGGCGGAGCCGCCCGGGTGACGCGACGCACCGCACGTCACCGGGTGCTTCGCTCGCGACACCGCGGGGCTTCAGTGCTCGCCGCCTTCATGCGTCGGACGTCCGTCCCGGGCCCCTCGCGGTTTCCGTGTTCCGGCAGCGGCCCGTACACGCGCCCCCGTACGTTCCATCCTGCAGCAGGGACGTGTCGCCGGCGCTGCCGCATCCAGGCAGTCTTCGACGGTTTCCCGATGCCGGGTGCCGACCCCGACGAAGGGCGTGCCAGTCTTGGTCCCCGCGCGTCAAGAAGTCGTCAGCGACGCGTCAGGAACAGGGGAGGGGCCGTGACGGACAGGGAGCCGGGCGAGGAGTATCTGGAGGGTTACGCCGAGATCCTGGAGAGCGTGTGCGCGACCCGGCGCAGGCTGACCCGGGAGGAACGCGAGACCCTGCGCTCGTGCGGGGAGCGGGCCGCCGAGGCCGGTGTCGGGCTGCGGTCCCTCGTGCGGGCCCACCTCGCCGCGGCGCAGCGGGTGCGTCCCGGCCTGCCGCCGACCGCCGCCGACCATCTCCTGAGCGCCGTCGAGCAGGCCGTCGACGCGTTCGCCGAGGGCCACGAGCGGGCGCAGCACCTGGCGGTACGTCAGGAGGAGGCGGCGCGGCGGGAGTTCATCGACGACCTGCTGTACGGGCGGAGCGATCTCGGGCGCCTCGCGGAGCGCGCCGAACGCTTCGGGCTGCTGCTGTCCCACGCGCACGCCGTGGCCGTCGCCCAGGGACCGGAGCCGTACAGCGACGGCTACGCGGTCACCCGTACCGTCGAGTCCTCCCTCGTCGCCCGCTTCGGCGACCGCCGCATCCTGCTCACCACCAAGGACGGCCGGCTGATCTGCGTCGCGCCCGCGGACGAGCCCGACGTGCTCGCCCACTTCGCCAAGCAGGCGTACGCCGCGACCGACGGCGGCCGGGTCGCCGTCGGCCGCCCCCACCCGGGCGCGGGCGGCGTCGTCCACTCCTACGAGGAGGCCCTCAACGCCCTCGACCTGGCCGCCCGCATGGGCCTGGACGAGCCGGTCCTGTACGCCGCCGACCTCCTCGTCTACCCCGTGCTCACCCGCGACCGGCAGGCCATGGCCGAACTCGTCCGGACGGTGCTCGGCCCGCTCCAGGGCGCCCGCGGCGGCGCGCGCCCCCTCCTCGACACCCTCACCGCGTACTTCGACGCGGGCTGCGTCACCGCCCAGGCGGCCCGCCGCCTCAGCCTCAGCGTGCGGGCCATGACGTACCGCCTCGACCGCATCCACCGCCTGACCGGCGCGGACCCCGCCGACCCGGTCCAGCGCTACACCCTCCAGACGGCCGTCATCGGCGCCCGCCTCCTGAACTGGCCCCACCAGCCCCTGTAGAGCCCGCGGAGTCGACGCGGCGGGCCGTCTCTCTGCGAGGCGGCCATGGCGCCGCCTTCCCGGCAGGCTCTCCGTCCGGACGGACTTCGACACCAGGCCCGCTCGCTCCTACGACCTGCGGGATGTCGCGCGGGGGAGCGAGGAAGCCACGGATCCGGTCAGGGATGCGGTCACGGATTCCAACACGAACGAACAGAGAAGCGCAGCACACTTCTTGACCTGACGTCAGCGGGTTCCTACGCTCGCAGCTGTGGGAGCGTTCCCACGCCCCTTGAGCACCCAGGCCCTGCGAGAAGCCGCGTCAGGGCACCCCCATGCCACGGAGGTCCTCATGGCCGACGCACACCGGAGCCACGGTTCGGCTCCGCGGACCACCCCCAGGGCGGGGAGCCGGTCGAGGAGCAGGCTGCTGCGCGGCGTGACCGCCGCCGCCCTCGCCTTCTCCGCGCTCGCCGGACTGCCGCAGACCGCGCACGCGGCCACCGCACGGCAGGTGGAGCGACTCGACCGGGGCCTCACCAGCACGCACACCAGCACCGGGAACCTGGTGTCGTGGCGCTGGCTCGCCACCGATCCGAACGACGTGGCGTTCAACGTCTACCGCGGCACCGTCAAACTCAGCTCCACACCCGTCACGGCCTCCACGAACTACTTCGACGCCGGAGCCCCCGACTCGGCCGACTACACGGTCCGAGCGGTGGTCAACGGCACGGAGCAGCCGTCCTCCGAGCACGCCCTCCAGTTCCGCCCCGGGTACCTCGACGTGCCGATCTCGCCGCCCGCCGGCGGGACGACCCCGGACGGCGTGGCCTACACCTACGAGGCCAACGACGCCTCCGCCGGCGACCTCGACGGCGACGGCAGGCTCGACCTGGTCCTCAAGTGGCAGCCGACCAACGCCAAGGACAACTCGCAGTCCGGCTACACCGGCAACACGATCGTCGACGGCATACGGCTCGACGGCACCCGGCTGTGGCGCGTCGACCTCGGCCGCAACATCCGTTCCGGCGCCCACTACACGCAGTTCCAGGTGTACGACTACGACGGCGACGGCCGGGCCGAGGTCGCCATGAAGACCGCCGACGGCACCCGGGACGGTACGGGCACGGTCGTCGGCGACTCCTCTGCCGACCACCGCAACTCCAGCGGATACGTCCTGGCCGGCCCCGAGTACCTGACGATGTTCAACGGCCAGACCGGCAAGGCCATGGGCATCGTCGACTACGTCCCCGCCCGCGGCACCGTGTCCTCCTGGGGCGACTCCTACGGCAACCGCGTCGACCGCTTCCTCGCCGGCACCGCCTACCTCGACGGCGCCCGCCCCTCCCTGATCATGGCCCGCGGCTACTACACCCGTACGGTCGTCGCCGCCTGGGACTGGCGGAACGGCCAGTTCACCCGCCGCTGGACCTTCGACACCAACTCCTCCACCAACACCGGCAAGGGTTATGACGGCCAGGGCAACCACAGTCTGTCGATCGCGGACGTCGACGCCGACGGCAGGGACGAGATCGTCTACGGCGCGATGACCGTCGACGACAACGGCGCCGGCCTCTGGACGAACCGGCTCGGGCACGGCGACGCGGGCCACGTCGGCGACCTCGACCCGTCCCGGGCCGGCCTGGAGTACTTCAAGGTCTCCGAGGACAAGACCAAGCCCGGCTCCTGGCTGGCCGACGCGCGCACCGGACAGGTCCTGTGGCAGACCGCCTCGGGCGCGGACAACGGCCGGGGCGTCGCCGCCGACATCCACGCCGGCAGCCCGGGCGCCGAGGCCTGGTCCGCCTCCGACACCACTCTGCGCTCGGCGACCGGAGCCTCCCTCGGCCGGGAACCGTCCAGCATCAACTTCCTGTCCTGGTGGGACGGCGACACCGTCCGCGAACTCCTCGACGGCACCCGCATCGACAAGTACGGCACCTCCGGTGACACCCGCCTGCTGACCGGCTCCGGTGTCTCCTCCAACAACACCACCAAGTCCACCCCCGCCCTGTCCGGCGACATCCTCGGCGACTGGCGCGAGGAGGTCGTCTGGCGGACCAGCGACAACCGCGCCCTGCGGATCTACTCGACGCCCCACCAGAGCGGCACCAGGATCACCACCCTGCTCCACGACACCCAGTACCGCACCGCCCTCGCCTGGCAGAACACCGCCTACAACCAGCCCCCGCACCCGAGCTTCTTCATCGGCGCCGGCATGCCCACCCCGCCGCGCCCGACTGTCTACACCCCCTGAACGACGGCGCGACACCCTGAACGACCGTGAGGAGACTCAGCGCCGGCCGCGGCGTCGTACCCCCTGGGAGCGGATGACCAGGAGCCCCGCCGCGGTCAGCGCGACAAGAGCGAGCGTGCGGGGCAGGACATCACGGGCAACGTGACGCGGGGCCCCGGCTGCTGTGCAGGCCGGGGGTTTTCCGGCCGTGGGCGGACGGCCGGACGCGACCGCTACGCCGCCAGGAATTCGAGCGCCCGCGCGACGAACCTGTCGTGGTACTGGAAGATCCCGCCGTGTCCGGCGTCGGGATAGAGCGGCTCCAGCTCGCCCCGGGGCAGCCGGGCCGCCAGGTCCAGGGTGTTCTCGCTCGGGACCATCCGGTCGCTCTCGCCGTTGGCCACCAGGACCGGTTGGTGGATGTGCGACAGATCGGTCGGCGTCTGGAGGCCCCAGCGGTGGATGGCCTTCAGCTGGGCGCGGAACGAGGAGACCGAGATGGCCTTGTCGCGGTCGTCCGTGCGCTCCTTCAGCCGGTCCAGGAAGGCGTGGGCCGCCCGGCGGCCCACAGCGGTGTCGGGGAAGAAGAGGTACCGCTTCGGGTCGTTGCGGGTCGCGACGCCTCTGAGGATGTCCTTGATGGTGATCCGGGTGACCTTGTCGATGCCGGGGCCTCCGGCGGGGCCCGTGCCCGCGAGGATGACCTTGCGTACGAGCTGGGGCTCCTGCGCCGCGATGACCTGGGCGATGAAGCCGCCCATCGACAGGCCGAGCAGGTCGACCCGGTCGTACCCGAGGGCCCGGACGAACAGCACCGTGTCGCGGGCCATCGCCTCGATGGTGTCGGGCGTGGAGCCGCCGGACGCGCCGACGCCGCGGTTGTCGTAGGTGATCACCCGGCGATGGGCGGCGAGTCCGTCGACGACGCGGGGGTCCCAGTTGTCCAGGACCGCGGACAGGTGGTTGAGGAGGATCAGTGGCACGCCGTCGTCCGGGCCGAGCTCCCGGTAGACGAAGTCCACACCGCGCACGGACACGGAGCGGGTCGGCGTGTTCGCGTACGAGGTCGGGGTGGGGGTGCGGGAACTGGACGGTGTGCTCATGACCGGGTCCTAGAGGAGTGCGGGGGGAGTGGGGCGGTGCGGCAGTGGGGCAGTGGGGCAGTCGGGGTGTGCGGGCTCGTCTTCGTCGGCGACGGTCAGCGCCTGAGTTCGTTCCCGTCCTCACGTCATCGCGACGACGACCTTGCCGGCCTTGGCCCGCCCCTTCTCGACGTAATCCATCGCCTGGAGCGTCTCCTCGAACGGGAAGACGCAGTCGACGACAGGGCGGATCCTTCCGGCGTCGATGAGGGGGGTGAGCTCGCGCAGCTGGTCGCCACTGGCCTTCATGAACAGGAACGAGTACGTCACGCCCTGACGCCTGGCGCTGCGCCGGGTCCTGAAGCTCAGCGCACTCATGGCCAGGCGGAGGACCGGGTTCGCGCCGAGTTCGCGGGCGAAGGCGGCGTCGGGCGGACCCGCGACGCTGATGGCCATGCCCCCGGGCTTGAGGATCCGCAGGGATTTGGCGAGGTTCTCGCCGCCGAGGCTGTCCAGGACGACGTCGTAGCCGTCGAGGACGGTCTCGAAGTCCTGGGTGCGGTAGTCGATGACCTCGTCCGCGCCGAGTTCCCTGACCAGATCGGCCTTGGCGGTGCTCGCTGTGGTGGCCACGTGCGCGCCCAGCGCCTTGGCCAGCTGCACGGCGACGGAGCCGAGGCCGCCTGCGCCCGCGTGGACGAGGACCTTCTGGCCCGGCCGTACGCGTGCCCGTTCGACCAGTGCCTGCCATGCCGTGAGGGCGACCAGGGGGAGGGACGCGGCCTCGGTCATCGTGAGGCTGTCCGGCTTCGGGGCCAGATCGTCCTGGTGGACGGCGAGGCGTTCGGCGAAGGTGCCGATGCGGTCCTTGTCCGGCCGGGCGTAGACCTCGTCGCCCACCGCGAAGCGGGTGACGGACGGGCCGACCCGGACGACCTTCCCTGCGAGGTCGTTGCCCAGGACGAGCGGGAGACGGTAGGGCAGGAACGACTTGAAGGCCCCGTCGCGGAGCTTGATGTCCAGCGGGTTGACGCTCGCCGCCCGGATCTCGACCAGGACGTCCTCGGCGCCGACCCGCGGGTCGGGTACCTCGGCGGCGCGCATCCCGGCCGGACCGCCGTACTTCTCGACCAGGAAAGCCTTCATCGTCGTCTCCGTTCCGATCCCCGTCCGCGGGAGGACGGGGTCTTCGTTCGTACCGGGCTTCTCCCAGTACGAGACAGTTTGTGGCGTTCTGTTGACTGTGGCGCAGGCTGTCGCTCACTCGGCCGCCTTCGCCCTTCGGGCCACCGGTACGACCGGGGCGGCGACGCGGTCGGCGACGCCTCCCTGGAGGTGGTTCAAGGAGGCGGCGATCCCCTCGTGGGGCGCGCCGAGCGGCACCGCGCTGACCTCGGCCGGGCGGGTGTACTGCTCGTCGGTCACCCGGACGTCGAGGGCGCCGAGGCGGCTGTCGAGCCGGCCGAGGTCGCGCGGGCCGATGATCGGGACCAGCGTGGCCACCGAGCGGGCGGCGCGCTCGCGCACCCAGGCGACCACCACCTGGGCGGGCGCCACGCCCGGTCTCCTCGGCGACGGCCAGGACGGTGTCGACGACGGCGCCCAGTTCTTCAGGTCCGCGAGGGTCACCGTGCGAGAGACGCGCCAGGCGGGAAGTCGGACAAGGCGGCGTGGTGGATCTTGCCGGCGCTCACCAGGTCGTCGAGTCCGTGCAGGAGCGGAGATCGGCTTTCCGGTCAGCTCCTCCGCCTCCCCGAACTGGTAGCCGTCCGCGCTGCCGAGGAGGGTGCCGCCCGCCTCGGCGAACCGGTCGGACATGCGGCGGGCCTCTTCCGGCTCGGCGCCGGCGCTCCGGCCGGTACCGAAGTTCGCCGTGCCGGGCGCGTACTCGGACACGCGCAGTCCGGTCCGGTGTCCGAAGGTCGTGTAACGCATCCGGTGTCCTTGCGTCAGGAAGCTCGGAGACCTGAGGCCTGAGGGCTCGGTCTGAGGGCGTCGCGTCGGTCTGAGGGCGGAGGCCTCGCGGTGGGGAGCCTCAGGCGGCGTTCGGCTGCGGCGTGGCGGCCAGGCTCTGCTTGACCTGACGGCTGAGTTCGTCGGCGACGATCTCGGGCAGGCCCGTCTCGATGCCGCGCAGGGCCTGCGCCGCGACGTCGGAGGCGGAGACCTTCTGGTCGGCGGGGATGCCGGCGGCCATGTCGGTGTCCATGTAGCCGACGTGCAGCGCCGAGACGGCGATGCCGCGCGGCGCCAGCTCGTCGCGGGTCGCACCGGTCAGCGCCCAGGCGGCGGCCTTGGACGCGGCGTAGGAGCCGAGGCCGGCCGGGTGCAGCCAGGACAGGACGGACAGGACGTTCAGTACGGCGCCGCCGCCGTTGCCCTCGATGACGGGGGCGAAGGCGCGGGTCGCGGCGAGCGGGCCGAAGAAGTTGGTCTCCATCTCCCGGCGCACCTCGTCGGTGTCGCTGCCGATCAGCGTCGCGCCGGTGGAGATGCCCGCGTTGTTGATCAGCAGGGTCGCATCCGACGCGATGCGGGCGGCCGCACGTATCGATGCCTCGTCCGTCACGTCGAGCCGCAGGGGGGTCACGCCCGGCACGTCGACCGTCTCGGGGCGGCGGGCCGCCGCGTACACCTTCGCGCCGCGCTCCGCGAGCTGGGCGGCCAGGTGCCGCCCGAGGCCCCGGTTGGCGCCGGTGACGACCGCGACCGCGTTGTTCAGATCCATGCCTGCTCCTGGTCTTCGGCGGGTGCCGTCGAGCTGCCCGCACATTTAGATTATGCAACCAATCTAAACACGGGTCTACGATAGATGCCAGTCGACATCCAAATGGGAGGGTGATCATGGGCCGCGTATCGCAGGCGCAGGCGGAGGAGAACCGCAGGCGGGTGGTGGACACCGCTTCGCGGCTGTTCCGGGAGCAGGGCACTCAGGTGAGCGTCGCCGACCTGATGAAGGCGGCCGGCCTGACCCACGGCGCCTTCTACAAGCAGTTCGCCTCCAAGGAGGCGCTCGTCGACGAGGCCACCGCCCACGCGTTCGAGGAGCTCACCCGGGGCCACACCGCAGGCCTCGCTCGGTACGGCGGGCAGCGCGAGGCCGCCCAGCGGGCGCTGATCGACGCCTACCTCTCCGTCGAACACCGCGACGACGCGGCGGACGGCTGCCCGGTCGCCGCGCTCGCGACGGACATCGCGCGCGAGGGTGGAGGGGCCGAGGCCCGGCGTGTCTACACCGAGGGCGTGGCCGATTTCGCCGCCTTCCTCGGCGGAGAAGACCAGGACGGCATCGCCCGCCTCTGCACGCTGTTCGGCGCCCTGGTCCTGTCCCGGGCGACCAAGGGCTCCCCGCTCTCGGAGGAGATCCTCGCCGCGGCGCGCACGGCCTTGACGGAAACCGCCTGACCGGCGGCGTGGCGTCAGGCGTATGCCGGTCGCGCCTCGCGCGGGCGACCGGGCCGACCGGGCGTTCACGGCCTCGCGACCCCACAGCGGGGCACCCGGTGGGTGGACCGTCAGCCCGCCCGCTCCACCGGGGTGACCAGGACCAGGGGGATCTCCCGGGCCGTCGTGGTGCGATAGTGCGCGTACGAGGGCATCGGGGCCACCACCGCCGGCCTCAGGCGCGCCGACTCGGCCGCCGCGGCCGGCCGGGCCGTCGCGGTGAGGGTGGCCGCGCCGACCTGGAGGGTGACCGCGGGGGAGGCCGGCAGGGTCAGGTACCAGGCCGGGTGGCGGTCCGCGCCCGTGCCGGACGCCGTCAGGACGTACGCCTCCCCGTCCCGGACGTGTGCCGGCGCCGTGGGGCGCAGGGGGCCGGACCTGCGGCCCCGGGTGGTCGGAAGCAGGTCGGCCGTTCCGGGGCGGGGGTGGCCACCGGTCTCCTCGAAGCGGCGGATGTGGTCGGCGATCCGGGGGTTCGGATTGTCGTGGACCGTGTCGTTCATGCGGCGGACACTCCCGCATGGGTCCGGTGCAGGGTCGGGGCTTCGGCCTCGTCCAGCAGCGCGCGGGCGAAGTCCTCGTGCGTGATCCGGCTTCCGGCGGCCGACGGAGCGCGCACGTATCCGCCCGAGGGCTCGCCCACCGGGTCGAAGTCCCCTGCCGGGCTCAGTACCGCCCAGTCCAGTGCCTCCGGCGCGCTCGCCCGCAGCGCCGCGGTGCCGGCACCGTGGCCGACGTATAACTCCCGCCACTCCTGCGGACATCCGGGGGCGTCCATCAGCAAGTCACCGGACGCGGTGGGCGGTACGGATGCCGGCCCCACCGACACCAGCCGCTTCACCCCGGCGGCCGGTAGCCCCTCCGCGAGGGCGCGGGCGACGGCGGGGAAGAACTCGCCGGGGGCTGCCCCGGGCTCGCACACGGCGACGATCGCCGCGTCGTGCCCGGCCGCGAGCCGCGCCACGGCCGCAGGATCGGTCACGTCACCGTCGCTCCGCGAGGCCGTGGTGACCTCGTGGCCCCGCCGCCGGCCCTCCGCCACGGTCGCCCGGCCGACCCGGCCGTCGGCCCCGAAGGCGATGATTCTGCTGCTCTTCGCTTCCATGGCCGGAGCGTGGGCCGAGGGCTGGTTTCCGATCGGATACCGCCTTACGGCGAGGATCGTGACGAAGCCGCAGGCCGGACGGGCCGCTCTGGATCCCGAGACGTTCGACCCCGTCTGCCCGTCCCCGCTGGTGCCGTTCCGCGTGGGCGACAAGTGGGCCGCGCTGATCCCGCGATGCCTGCAGGACGGTCCCCGCCGGTTTTCGGAGCTCAAAGTCCCGCTGCGCGGTGTCGCGGCGAAGTCGCTGACCCAGTCCGTGCGCGGGCTGAAGCGGGACGGTTTCGTCGTACGGGAGGAGTTCGAGGGCACGGAGCGGCGTGTCGAGTACGCCCTGACCCCGCTCGGCCTGGGTCTGCTGGGCCCGCTGGACGCCGCCTGCGCGTGGACGCGGGAGCACTGGGACGAGCTCATCGACGCGCGAGCGGCGAGCCCTTCGGGGGCGGCGGATCTCTGACCGCACCAGGAGGCAGGTCGGTGACCGGCCCCCGCTGGAGCCGACGCCTCGCCCCCGGGCTCAGGCGAGGGCGGTGACCAGCAGGGTGAAGGCGGCGATGATGACGGCGACGCGGACGTAGTGGAAGCGGTCCCAGCGGTTCAGCTGCTCCTTCCAGTCCTCCGGCCGGTTCTCGGGGGTCCACGTCTTGTTCCGGTTGTTGATCGGGACGAGCAGCAGGAGCGACATGACCACGCTGAGGATCAGCAGCGCGCCGGCGGTGACGAGGAGTCCGGCGCCGTCCTGGTCCCATCCGGCGACGGCCCAGACCGCGACGAGGACGAGCGAGCCGATGTACCAGAACGGCATGACGGCGCCGAGCATCCGGCCGCCGTGGCTTCGGGCGAGCTGGCTGCTGTCGTCGGGGAGGGCGCTGACGATCGGGTTGATGACGAAGGCGACGGAGAACTCCACCCCCACCATCAGGCCGACGATCACGGTGGTGACGATCTCAAGTGCGTCGAGCATGGCGGCCACTCCTTGAATCTAGTGTTGCTAGATGATGGGGCAACGCTAGTACTACTGCCGCTTGGTTGTCTAGCGGTGCTAGGATCGAATCATGTCGGTACAAGAACGCAAGGAGCGCGAAAGGGCTGTCCGCGAGCGCCTCATCGTGGCGACGGCCCGCGAACTCGCCGAGCAGCAGGGCTGGGACGCGGTCACCACCCGCCGGCTCGCCGAGCGCATCGAGTACAGCCAGCCCGTCCTCTACAGTCACTTCCGCGGCAAGCGCGAGATCATCGGCGCCGTCGCCCTGGAAGGCGCCGCCGAGCTGGCCGTGGCACTACGGGCCGCGACGTCCGCCGCCACGTCCGCCGCGACCGCCGCAGCGGCCCCTGCCGCGGGCGACCCGCGCGCCCGGGTCAGCGCCCTCGCCCGCGCCTATCTCGACTTCGCCGAGCGCAACCCGGCGGTCTACGACGCCATGTTCCAGCTCGACGGCGGTCTGGCGTTCGCGGACGAGGACACTCCGGAGCCCTTGAAGGACGGCTTCGCCGCCCTCCTCGAGACGCTCGCCGAGGTCGCGGGGGAGGGGGTCCATCCGGGCCTGTTCACCGAGGTGTTCTGGGCGGCCCTGCACGGGCTGGCCACCCTCACCCGGGCGGGCCGGTTGCCCAAGGGGGACGCCGAGCGGCGAGCCGAGCTGCTGGTGGACCGGCTCGCCGTGGTGTGACGCGTCGTCGCGGCGGGCGGCGGACCGGGTGTGCGTTCCGGTCCGCCGCGTCTCACTCCGCGCCCCGAGGTTCCGGCGAGCCGTTCCGGCGGCGGGCGTAGAGGCGGCCGAGGGGCTCGGTGCTCAAGCCGTGCAGCACGATGCTGACCATGACGGTGATCACCATCACCCGGGAGATGAAGTCGCCTCCGCCGGTGGCGGGCAGCTCGAGCGCGGCGAGCAGGCCGAAGACCACCGAGGTCACTCCTCGCGGCCCCATCCACCCGAGGAACAGGGCGTCGGACAGGGGCAGGTCCGTACCGATCAGGGCGAGCGTGACGGGCACCAGGCGCACCAGGGTGACGGCGAGCAGAGCGTAGAGGATGACGGACAGGTGGAAGCCGTCCCAGAACTCGTCGTTGACCAACTGGCCGAAGAGGAACCAGAGGGCGAGCGTCAGCAAGGTCACCAGGTCGTCCGTCATCGTGACGGTGCCCGCCGGGACACGCCGCAACGCCGGAGCGATGCAGACACCGGCGACGAAGGAGGCGACGAAGCCGTTGCCGCCCATGGCCCCGGACAGCGAGTACGCGGCGATGGGCACGCTCAGCACCGCGAGCCTGGTCGCCACAGGGAGCGTCCAGCCCCTCTCCCAGGACCGGCACAGCAGCCATCCGCTCACGTAGCCGATCAGTGATCCGGCTCCGACGGCCAGGACCGCCGCTCCGACGGCGTGGAGGAGGGCCGCGGCGTAATCCGCGCCCGCCGTGTGGGTCTCGGCGGCGGCGGCGACGCAGAGCAGGAACAGCGGTGAGACGATGCCGTCGCTCAGGCCGCCCTCGACGACGAGTACGTCCCGGAGGCGTGCCGGGATGCGCCTGTCCTTCACGACGGCCGCGGTGGGCGCCAGGTCGAGGGGGACGACGACGGTCGCCAGGGCCGCGAGGACCCATCCGGGCTGATCGGGGAAGAAGACGAGCGCGGTCAGGAAGGCGGCGCCCAGGGTCATCGGCAGCGCGGCCCCCAACAGGCGGGCGATGACCCGCCTCTCGCGCCGGATGACTCCTGCCGGAACCTCGGTCGCGTCGACGAAGAGCAGCAGGGCGAGGACGACCTCCACGGCGTGCTCGAAGCCGGCCATGTCGCCGAAGTCGAAGACGAGCGGCGGGTCGGAGCCACTGGTGAGGGCGATGCCCGCCACCATCATGGCGACCGGTGCGGTGATGCTCCAGAGCGCGAGCCGCCGTGAGAGGACGCACCAGGTGAACAGGATGCCCGCGATGACGGTTACGGCAAGCAAGACCATCCGCGCTTTCGGAGGGGTTCCCGGAAAGACGCAGCGTAGGGCGAATGCCGCGGCGGCTCGTGCGAGCACGCCGACGGCCGCGCGTCAGGTCCCCGACGCCGCCGAGGCGACGCGTCCACCTGTCGTACGCGCTGTCGACCTGGGAACGGCCGTTCCGCTTCTGCGTGCCGCGCCTTTGCCGCCCCCGCCACTCCCGACGGCGCACGGCGCGCCGTCGGGAGTGGCGGACGTGCGCGGTCAGGCGCGCGTGTTGACGCTCACCGGCCGCGATCCGGTGGGCGGCGTCCAGCCCTGAAGCGTGGCCGGGATGCCGACGCGGGTGTTGCGGTTGATGACCTGGAAGTGGAGGTGCGCGCCGTTCGCCGCCCCGGTGGCCCCCGACCAGCCGATGATCCGGCCCTGCGGGACCCAGTCGCCCGTGTTGTGGATCGCCCGGTTGAGGTGCGCGTAGTGGGTGCACTGGCCGTTCGAGTGGCGGATGATCACCTCGATCCCGTTCTGCCAGTACGGCGACCAGTCCGAGACGAGGACCGTGCCGCCCTGCGCGGCGGAGACCTCGTAGTTCGCGGGCAGTGCGAAGTCCCAGGCGTACTCGTTGTACGGGCCGGTGTGCGAGTACGTGCCCTCGGGGCCCTGGGTGACGAGGTAGGACTCACCCGCCGGGTAGGGAAGTTCGTAGGAGTGGTCGACGGCCGAGGCGGGGGCGGCCGCGATGAGGCCGATCCCTGCGACGGTGAGTGCCGAGCTCGCCATGGCGCCGAGTCTGAGGAGAAGTCGTCTCGCCTTGCGCACTGCACGCCTCCTGTGGGGAGTCTGCGTCGGACCGGGAACACTGGCATCAACTGTCCTGTGGGACAAGGCTGTTGAAAGAGCTCGCAGAAAGTCGGTGAAGGCCGGCTCGGGAACGCGGGCGCCCGGACCGACCTCGGTCGGGCGGGAGTGGCAGGGGCGATGGTGGCCGGCCACGGGGCCGGTGATCGGCGCGGAGTCGGCGCCGCCGGCGATGGGGCCGCCGAGATTCCGGCGTGAGGTCGAACAGGGGGCCCGGGTCCTTCTCCGATTCATGCGGCATAGGCACGGCTATGGGGGCAGCTTCACGCAGCCGGGCCCCCGGCTATGGGGGGAGCCGTGGGAGATGAGAGGGTCTGGCGGGTGAGTGAGACATCGACGAACACCCTGCAATACCGCGTAGACGGGCCGGACGAGGCCCCGGTCCTGGTCATGGGGCCGTCCCTCGGCACCACATGGCACATGTGGGACCGGCAGATACCCGAGCTCACCCGGGACTGGAAGGTCGTGCGCTTCGACCTCCCCGGGCACGGCGGCGCGCCCGCCCAGCCGTTCGGTTCCGTCGCCGAGCTCGGCGACCGGCTGCTCGCCACCCTCGACGAGATCGGCGTCCAGCGCTTCGGCTACGCCGGCTGCTCGCTCGCCGGCGCCGTCGGCCTGGACCTCGCCCTGCGGGCCCCGCACCGGGTCGCCTCCCTCGCCCTCGTCGCCACCTCGCCCCGGTTCGGCAGCGCCGACGAGTTCCGGCAGCGCGGTGTCATCGTCCGCACCAACGGCCTCGAACCCATGGCCCGTACCGCCCCCGAGCAGTGGTTCACCCCGCTCTTCGCCGGCGCGCAGCCCGCCATCGTCGACTGGGCCGTCCAGATGGTCCGTACGACCGATCCCGGCTGCTACGTCGCCGCGTGCGAGGCCCTCGCCGTCTTCGACGTGCGTGAGGCCCTGGGCCGTATCGGCGTCCCCGCGCTCGTCCTCGTCGGTTCCGAGGACCAGGTCACAGGACCCGCCGAGGCCCGCACCCTGGTCGCGGGCATCGCGGACGCCCGCCTCGCCGTCGTCCCCGGTGCCTCGCACCTCGCCCCCGTCGAGCAGCCCGCCGCCGTCACCGACCTGCTCACCGAGCACTTCGCGGGCACCGCCCCGGAGACCAGCGGCACGCTGACCGTGCCGCCCCTGCCGGTGTCCGCGGTCCCCCTGGCCGTGCCCGCCCCCGCCGCCGAGCCCGCGGAGGCCGGCCGCCCCGACCCGTACGAGCGGGGGCTCGGGCTGCGCCGGGAGGTCCTCGGCGACGCCCATGTCGACCAGGCCCTCGCCGACGACCCCGACGGAGGCTTCCAGGAGCTGGTCACCCGCTACGCGTGGGGCGAGGTCTGGAGCCGTCCGGGCCTCGACCGGCGCACCCGCAGCGTCGTCACCCTGACGGCCCTCATCGCCGGCGGCCACCGGGAGGCCCTCGCCGACCACACCCGCGCCGCCCTCCGCAACGGCCTGTCGCCCGAGGAACTGCGCGAGATCGTGCTCCACGCGGGCGTGTACTGCGGCTTCCCCGCGGCGGAGACCGCGCTGCGGGTCGTGGCCCGCGTCGTCGAGGAGGAGACGACGCCCCCGGCGTAACCTGGCGGCGTGAAGCTGACGAAGAAGTCCCACGCGTGCGTGCGGCTGGAGAAGGACGGACGGACGCTCGTGCTGGACCCGGGAGGGTTCACCGAGGAGGACGCGGTCCTCGGGGCCGACGCCCTCCTCGTCACGCACGAGCACCCCGACCACTTCGACGAGGGCCGCCTGCGCGCGGCCCTCGACGCCAACCCGGCCGCCGAGGTCTGGACGCTGCGCAGCGTCGCCGGTCAGCTGTCGGCGGCCTTCCCCGGGAGGGTGCACACCGTCGGTCACGGCGACGCCTTCTCGGCGGCCGGGTTCGACGTCCAGGTGTACGGCGAGCTGCACGCGGTGATCCACCCGGACATCCCGCGCGTCACCAACGTCGGCTTCCTCGTCGGCGGCACCGTCTTCCACCCCGGCGACGCGCTCACCGTCCCCGACCGGCCCGTGGACACGCTGCTGCTGCCCGTCATGGCCCCCTGGAACAAGATCTCCGAGGTCATCGACTACGTCCGCGAGGTGAAGCCGCGCCGGGCCTACGACATCCACGACGCCCTGCTCACCGATCTCGCCCGGCCCATCTACGACCGCCAGATCGGCGCCCTCGGCGGCACCGACCACGACAGGCTCGCCCCCGGCGCCTCCACCGAGCTGTGAGCGCTCGTCGACGAGCCGTCCCTGCCCGGTGAGGCGTCGGTTGTCGGACCCCGCACGTAGGCTTGCGGGCATGCGCATCGCCACCTGGAACGTCAATTCGATCACCGCCCGGCTGCCCCGGCTCCTGGCCTGGCTGGAGAGCAGCGGCACGGACGTGCTGTGCATCCAGGAGACCAAGTGCACCGCCGAGCAGTTCCCCACCGAGGAGCTGCGCGCCCTCGGATACGAGTCCGTGGTCAACGCCACGGGCCGGTGGAACGGCGTGGCGCTGGTCTCCCGCGTCGGCCTCGCGGACGTGGTCACGGGCCTCCCCGGCGGTCCCGAGTACGAAGGGGTCGAGGAGCCCCGGGCGATCTCGGCGACCTGCGGCCCGGTCCGCGTCTGGTCGGTGTACGTGCCGAACGGCCGGGAGGTGGCCCACGACCACTACGCGTACAAGCTGCGCTGGCTGGAGGCGCTCAAGGCGGCCGTCGGGGACGACGCGGCGGCGGACAGGCCCTTCGCCGTCCTCGGCGACTACAACATCGCCCCGACCGACGACGACGTCTGGGACATCGCCCTGTTCGAGGGCGCCACGCACGTGACGGAGCCGGAGCGGGCCGCCCTCGCCGGCCTGCGCGAGGCCGGTCTGACCGACGTGGTCCCGCGCCCCCTCAAGTACGACCACCCCTACACGTACTGGGACTACCGCCAGCTCTGCTTCCCGAAGAACAAGGGCATGCGCATCGACCTGGTCTACGGCAACAAGCCGTTCGCCGAGGCGGTCACCGACAGCTATGTGGACCGTGAGGAGCGCAAGGGCAAGGGCGCGTCGGACCACGCGCCCGTCGTCGTCGACCTGGACGTCTAAGGGGTGTCTTCCGGACCATCCGGGGCTCTCGGGCCGGTTGCCGGCCCGGCCCGGCGGCGGGATGATCTCCGCGCGCCGGGTGGTCGACCCCGAGGTGACGGTGCGAGGCTGTTCAGATGAACATCCCGTTTCTGGACCAATGGCGCAAGCGGCATGAGCCCCCCTCTCCCGGTGCCTCGCTGGCCGCGGCCTTCGACCGCGACCCGGAGGGAGTGGGGGAACTGCTCGCCGAGTGCGAGCTGCTGCGCGCCCGGGTCGCGGACACCGGGGTGTCGCTCGACGACACCCCGCGTTCCCTCCAGGAGCTGGACCAGCTGCCGCCGCGCTGGCGCGACGATCCGGAGGAGCTGCCCTGGGTCGGGAACGACGCCGGGCTCTACCTCGGCACGGTGATCGTCCGGAACGTGCGGGGCGCCCGCTGGCAGGTGCTGCCGAGCGGCGGACCGGTCGTGCGGCTCGCCTCCGGCCGGGAGATCCATGTCGTCGGGGCGGGTCTCGACTGGGCGATGACGGGGTCGCCCGAGCTGTCCCAGGTGTACGCGGAGGCCGCCGAGTACTGAGCCCGCCCCCGCCCGGAATTGGAAGCGCGCCCCCGCCATCTGTCGTACAGCCGTGCCACCCTTCCGCAGCAAATACGGTTTTTCCCGTTTTCATGCGTGTCAGCCGTGAAGTCCCTTTCCCGGTGGATAGTTTGCGTTGACTCGACACCGCTGAGAAATGGGGCAGGGCAGCGTATGGCCGTCGTCGATCCGCTGATCGAACTGCGTGGCGTCAACAAGCACTACGGCACGTTGCACGTCCTCCAGTCCATCGATCTCACCGTCGGCCGGGGGGAGGTGGTCGTCGTCATCGGCCCGTCCGGGTCCGGCAAGTCCACCCTCTGCAGGGCGATCAACCGCCTGGAGCGCGTGGAGTCGGGCGAGATCCTCATCGACGGACAGCCGCTCCCCGAGGAGGGCAAGGCGCTCGCCCGGCTGCGGGCCGAGGTCGGCATGGTCTTCCAGTCGTTCAACCTCTTCGCGCACAAGACCGTCCTCGCGAACGTCTCCCTCGCACAGCTCAAGGTCCGCAAGCGCAGGAAGGACGAGGCCGACCGGCGGTCCCGCGAACTCCTCGAACGCGTCGGACTCGCCGCGCACGCCGACAAGTACCCGGCGCAGCTCTCCGGCGGCCAGCAGCAGCGCGTGGCCATCGCCCGCGCCCTCGCCATGGACCCCAAGGCGCTGCTCTTCGACGAGCCGACCTCGGCGCTCGATCCCGAGATGATCAACGAGGTCCTGGAGGTCATGCAGCAACTCGCCCAGGAGGGTATGACGATGGTCGTCGTCACGCACGAGATGGGCTTCGCCCGCTCCGCCGCCAACCGGGTCGTCTTCATGGCCGACGGGAAGATCGTCGAGGACCGCGCCCCGGAGGACTTCTTCACCGCCCCGCGCAGCGAGCGCGCCAAGGACTTCCTCTCCAAGATCCTCAAGCACTGAGCGGGGTGGGAACCATGCAGCGCACGCACCGGACCCCGCTCGCTCTCGCCCTGCTGCTCGCCGTGACGGCGGCGCTCGGCGGCTGCGGCAGGGAGGGCAGCCCGCCCGTCAAGGGCCCCCAGCCCGAGCAACTCCCCGTCTACCAGGTCCAGTCGGACTTCACCCTGCCCGACTCCGCCACCTGGAACCGGGCGAAGAAGCGCGGCCGGCTCGTCGTCGGCGCCAAGGAGGACCAGCCCTACATGGGCGAGAAGGACCCGGCCACCGGCCGCTACTCGGGCTTCGACATCGAGATCGCGAAGATGATGGCGGCCTCCCTCGGCTTCGACCCGGCCGGCATCGACTTCCGTACGATCGCCTCGGCCAACCGCGAGACGGCCCTGCAGAACGGCCAGATCGACTACTACGTCGGCACCTACACCATCAACGACAACCGCAAGAAGCTCGTCGGCTTCGCCGGACCCTACTACCAGGCCGGCCAGTCCCTCCTGGTCCGCACGGACGAGAACCACATCAAGGGCCCCCAGGACCTGGCGGGCAAGCGCGTCTGCTCGGCCGCCGGCTCCACCCCGTACCAGCGGATCGAGAAGGACTACCCGCAGGCCGAACTCGTCGCCTACGACACGTACTCGGCCTGCGTGGACAACCTCCTGACCTACCAGGTCGACGCCGTCACCACCGACGACACGATCCTCATGGGCTACGCCGCGAAGGTCCCCGACGAACTCAAGGTCGTCGGGGAGCCGTTCTCGAAGGAGCCGTACGGCATCGGCGTCCCGCGCGGCGACAACGCGCTGCGCTTCGCCCTCGACGACGCCATCGCCGCCCACGAGAAGAACGGCGACTGGAAGAAGGCGTACGACGCCACCCTCGGCCTCTCCGGGGTCCCCGCACCGCCGCCGCCCGCCATCGACCGCTACCCGGCGAGCTGACCCGGAGGAGCCCCCACATGGAGTCACTGGCATGGACGTCCTGACCGACAACTTCTCGCTCTACGGCAAGGGATTCCTCGGCACCGTCGAACTCACCGTCTACGCATCCGCGCTGGCCCTCGTCCTCGGCTTCCTCATGGCCTCGTTCCGCGTCGCGCCCGTCGGCTCCTTCCGGGTCTTCGGCACGGTCTGGGTCACCGTCCTGCGCAACACCCCGCTGACCCTGCTCTTCTTCGCCGTCATGCTGGGCCTGCCCCGGTTCGGACTCGTGCTGCCCTTCCAGCTGTTCGCGGTCCTCGCCCTCGGGTGCTACACCTCGGCCTTCGTCTGCGAGGTGCTCCGCTCCGGCATCAACACCGTGCCGCGCGGCCAGGGCGAGGCCGCCCGAAGCCTCGGCATGACCTTCACCCAGACCCTCGGCACGGTCGTCCTGCCGCAGGCCTTCCGCACGGTCATCCCGCCGATCGGCTCCACCCTGATCGCCCTCGCCAAGAACTCGGCCATCGCGGGCGCGTTCAGCGTCACCGAGCTCCTCGGCACCTACAAGACGCTGAGCGAACTCGGTTACAACATCGTCTGGACCTTCGTCTGGATCGCCGTCGGATACCTGATCATCACCCTCACCATCAGCGCCCTCTTCCACGTGCTGGAGAAGCGCTGGGGAGTCGCCCGATGACCGAGTCCACCGCCCTCTACGACATCCCCGGCCCGCACGCCAGGCGGCGCCACCTCCTCTACGGCCTCGCGTCGACCGTGGTGCTCCTCGCCCTGGCCGGCTGGCTCCTCTATCTCCTCTTCGACACCGACCAGTTCACCTCCACCAAGTGGTCGCCCTTCCTCTACGAGGGCATCCAGGAGCTGCTGCTCGAAGGCCTCGGCAACACCCTCAAGGCCTTCGCGTACGCCTCGGTGCTCTCGCTCGCCCTCGGGGCGGTCCTCGCCACCGGGCGTCTCTCCGAGCACCGGGTGCTGCGCTGGATCTCCACCCTGATCGTCGAGTTCTTCCGCGCCATGCCGGTCCTCGTGATGATCTTCTTCATCTTCGTGGCGCTCAAGGTGCAGCCGCTGCCCGCGCTCGTCGCCGGACTGACCCTCTACAACGGCTCCGTGCTCGCGGAGGTCTTCCGCACCGGAATCCACTCCGTCGCACGCGGCCAGGGCGAGGCCGCGTACGCGCTGGGCATGCGCAAGACGCAGGTCATGACCTACGTCCTGACGCCGCAGGCGGTCCGCGCGATGCTGCCCGCCATCATCAGCCAGCTCGTCGTGGCCCTCAAGGACACGTCGCTCGGGTTCCTCATCACCTACGAGGAGTTCCTGCACGCGGGCAAGCTGATCGCGTCGAACCTCGACTACGACCTGCCGTTCATCCCGGTCGTGCTCGTCATCTCACCCATCTACATCGGCATGTGCATGCTCCTCTCCTGGTTCGCCACCTGGGTGGCCCGCAAGGAGCGCCGCAACCCGAAGACCAAGGCCGTGGAGGTCGCTCCGGCCGAACCACAGACGCTGCTGCCGGGACAGCCGTAGCGAGCGAGGAGCCGCACCCGCCCGGCAGCAGCCGGTGATCACTCCTTCCGCAGCGGTACCGACACGTACGACGGGTCGGCCGCGGGGGAGGAGAAGGTCAGCTGCGCGCCGGTCGGGTTGTGCTCGATGTAGAGCGGATCGACGGTGTCGACGACCAGCGCGAGCCGGTGCCCTGCCGGTACGTCGTACGCCGTGGAGAACAGCTCCAGGTCGACGGGGAAGGGCGTTCCCGGGGTCCGGTCGTGGAAGGTGTACGGGGCGTTGCTGATCAGCTTGCCGACGCCGAGCGGGCCCACGTCGTAGAGGTACGCGACGAGGGTGCCGCTGCTCTCGGCGGGGGTGACGGTGGTGTGCACCTTCACCGTGCCGCGCACCCGCTGTGCGGTGTCGTACCGCACCGACTGCCAGACGCCGGCGAAGGCGCGGGGCAGCAGGGGGACGGAGACCAGGGGAGGGGTGCGGAGGAACTGGTCCAGTGCGTTGGTGAGCAGGGTGATGCCGCCGTTGGCGCCGGAGTCGACGTTCGCCCAGATCCGCTGCGTACCGTCGAGGTCGAACTTGCGCTGGTTCGCGTGGACGGACTTCCAGTCGGGGTAGCCCTCGTAGCCGCCGGTCGAACGGGACTTGAGCTGGACGGGCTGCTCGCGGTCGATGCCGTTGTCGACGCCCTTGAGGTGGTGGTCGAACCAGCGGTGGGCGCTGGTCCAGGTGTCGTTGGGCAGTCCGAACAGGCCGGTGGCCTCGGCGGTGGCGTGGTCGCCCGGGCGGAACTCCAGGCGCTTGGGGCCGGTCAGCTTCTCGTAGAAGCTCGCGTACTGGTTGGGCGGGAAGATGGTGTCCCCCCAGGCGTTGCCGAGCATGATCGCGGCGCCGTTGGCGTTGATCCGGTCCAGGTGGGCGGCGGGGGAGCGGGTACGGCCCCAGGCGATCATCTCGTCCTCCTTGTCGAGGTTCGACGAGAGGAAGTCGCCCAGGATCTCCTTGAGTTCGGGTCCGGGCCGGCCCGTCAGATATCCGGCGCCGCCGAGCAGGGCGGCGGCCTGGAGGTGCTGGGTGCGGCCGCTGTAGATGGACTCGATGAGGTCGGCCCAGCCGCTGAGCGCGGCGACCGCCTTGATGCGCGGGTCGTGGGCGGCGGCGAGGAGGCTGATCCCCGCCCCGTACGAGACGCCCGCCATGCCTATGTGATCGGGGTCGGACGGCGTGTTCGCGAGGGCCCAGTCGACGACCTTCGAGGCGTCGGCGATGTCCTTGGGGCCCGCGGTCTCGATCTCTCCGCCGGACTGCCAGAAGCCGCGCGAGTTGTAACTGACCACGACGTAACCGGAGTCGGCGAGCTGCTTGGCCTGGGCGAGGTACTCGATCTGGGGCATGGCCCAGCTGGTGGGGAGCACGATCAGGGGGTGGCGGGCGGCGGCGCCGGCACCGGCGGGGGTGACGACGTTCGCCTTGAGGACGGTGCCTCCCTCTCCGGCGATGTCGACGAAGCGGATGCCGGTGTCGGTGCTCGTGCCGGTCTCTTCGGCCTGGGCGGCGGGGGCGAGCCCGAGGGCCGTCCCGGCCACGAGGGCGGCCGAGACGGCGAGGGCCAGGGATGTGCGCACGGGTCACTCCTCACTGGGGACACTGCTGGGGCGTGATGGGGGGCAGTGAAAGTGACCCGACGGTAACCTCGGTCTCTTACCCGTGGTAACCGGTCGGTATGTTACGTGCGAGTAACGATTGCACCCGCGGCGGTGGCCGCGGCCTCGGCGTGCGGCGAGTTTCGGCAGGTGGGCCGCCGGGCTCGCCCGGGCGAGCGCCTGTGTGATCAGTCCTACGAAGACCGCCCCTGACCTGTCATGATGGGAACGTCTTCACCCCTGGACAGCTGTCGGCGGGAGGCATGGTGGGGGACGCGAGCGACGTGCCTGATGTCTTCGATCCGCGGATCTACGCCGCCGGGATCCCGCACGACCGCTTCCGCGCGCTGCGCGATCTGGCCCCCGTCGCCCGGCAGGCGGAGCCGGAGATCCTGGGGTGGCCCGCGGGGACCGGCTTCTGGGCCGTCACCCGGCACGCCGACGTCGTCCGGGTGCTCAAGGACTCGGGAACGTACTCCTCGTGCATCGGCGCCACCCAGATCCGCGACCCCGACCCCGCCGACCTGCCGTTCATCCGGCGCATGATGCTCAATCAGGACCCGCCGCTGCACGGTAGGTTGAGGCGGCTCGTCAGCCGGGCCTTCACCCCGGGGCGGATCGAGCGCTTCGGCGCCACCGCGCGCGAGCGGGCCAGGACCCTGATCGCCGCCGCGGTGGCGGACGGCGGCGAGACGGACCTCGTCCGGACCGTCACCGACGACTACGCCCTGCTCAACCTGACCGACCTGCTCGGCGTCCCCGCGAGCGACCGGGGACTCCTCCACGCCTGGACGGAGCGGGTCATCGCCTACCAGGACCCCGACGAGCCGCCCGTCCTCGACGCCGAGGGGCGGCCGGTCAACCCCCGCTCGCCCGCCATGCTCGCCGAGATGTTCGCCTACGCCCAGGAGCTCGCCGCCTACAAGCGCGAGCATCCCGCCGACGACGTCATGACCTCGCTCGCCACGTCCGAACTCGTCGACGCCGAGCTGGAGATGTTCTTCTTCCTGCTGACCGTCGCAGGAAACGACACCGTCCGCAGCGCCGGCCCCGGCGGACTCCTCGCCCTCGCCGAACACCCGGACGAACAGCGGAGGCTGTGGGCGGGGCAGGTGGGCCTGGACACCGCGGTGGACGAACTCCTGCGCGTGCACCCGCCCGTGCTGTCGTTCCGGCGCACCGCGGCCCACGACACCGAGCTGGCCGGTCAGCCCATCCGGCGCGGCGACAAGGTCGTCGTCTTCCACGCCTCCGCCAACCACGACGAGCGCGTCTTCCCCGACCCGCACCGCCTCGACCTCGGCCGGACCCCGAACCCGCACGTCTCCTTCGGCGACGGCCCGCACGTCTGCCTGGGCGCCCACTTCGCCCGGCTCCAACTCCGTGTCCTGCACGAGGAGGTGCGCCGGGCCTGCGGCGGCCTGGAACTCACCGGACCGCCCCGCCGGCTCGTCTCCAACTTCATCAACGGCGTCAAGTCGCTGCCGGTGCGGCTGCGGGAGCCGTCAGCGCCGCGCGCGTGACATCGGCCACCAGCTCCACCACATCAGGGCCGTACGCCTGGGTGTTGACCACCTTGAGGAGCAGGACGAAGGTGCCCGAGCGGTGAGTGCGCGCCAGGGACTCGTGGTGGCGGGCCAGGTAGCGGGTCGCCGCCTGGTTGGTGATGGCACGTTGCCCGCAGAAGAGGAAGACGGGCCGGCCTCCCTCCCCGGCCGTGAGCCGGGCGAGTATCACGTACTCGGCGACCCCCTTCTCCATGAGGTGCTGCTCGCCGCCGACCGTGATCGATCCCCGGACGTCGCTGGGCTGCACGTCCACGTTCATGGTCACACCGGGGAGCAGGGTCGCGAGATGCGCGGCCGTGCGTCTGTTCGAGTACGGTCCGCCGACACAGAACTCGGTCCGGTCCCCGAAGCCCTGGTGGGCCACATCGTGCGCGAGGATCCGGGCCTGTGCCCCGCAGTCCTTGATGAGCGCGGAGAGTTCGAGCATCGCGAAGACGTCGAAGCGGTGCACGACGTTGTCGCCGCCCGCCTCGCGGTTCACCACGAGCAGGCACTCCGAGCCCGCCGGAAGCCCGAAGAACGCCTGCTTCCGGCGGAGCCTGCGCCGCCAGAGGTACGTACGGGCCAGCCAGCCCAGGGACGCGCTGACCCCGGTCGCCAGGACTCCCAGCACGATGTTGCGCACGTCTTCGTTCATGGGCGCGCATGTTAGGGCATGTCCGGCCCCGTGTTCGAGGCGGTCCTGACGGAACGGGCCCGGGGAAGTTACGCTGCGCGGACGGTCGTTGACTGGAGGTTGCGCATGCGTCGATCCGCCGCTCGGAAGGTCTCCGTTCTCGCTGTCGCGGTGACGGTCCTCTCGATGGGCGCCGCCGCGCCTCCCGGAGCCCCGCCGTCACCGGTCAAGGTGCCAGTCGCCGTCGGCTACGGCGGCGCCGTCGCCAGTGTCGACGCCGACGCCTCGGCCGTCGGCGTCGAGGTGCTCCGCAAGGGCGGCAACGCGGTGGACGCCGCCGTCGCCGTCGCGGCCGCCCTCGGCGTCACCGAGCCCTACTCGGCGGGCATCGGAGGCGGCGGCTACTTCGTGTACTACGACGCGAAGAGCCGGACCGTGCACACCGTCGACGGGCGCGAGACCGCGCCCCGCTCCGCCGACGCGAACCTCTTCGTGGAGGACGGCAGGCCCATCCCCTTCGAGGAGGGCATGACCAGCGGCCTCGGCGTCGGCACCCCCGGCACCCCGGCGACCTGGAAGACCGCGCTCGACGCCTGGGGCAGCAAGCGGCTCGGAACCCTCCTGGAGCCCGCCGAGCGCCTGGCCCGGGAGGGTTTCACCGTCGACCCGACCTTCCGCGCGCAGACCGCGGCCAACGAGGCGCGCTTCCGCGACTTCGCCGCCAGCTCCGAACTCTTCCTTCCGGGCGGGCAACTGCCCGTGGTCGGCTCCGTCTTCAAGAACCCCGACCTCGCCCGTACGTACGACACGATCGGCCGCCAGGGCGTCGGCGCGCTCTACCGGGGCCCGCTCGCCCGCGACATCGTGAACACCGTCCGGACACCCCCGGTCCGCCCGGACACCACCCGCAAGGTCCGGCCGGGTGACCTGACGGAGGGCGATCTCGCCGCGTACCGCACCGAGTCGCTCCGTCCCACGAAGGTCTCGTACCGGGGCCTCGACGTCTACGGCATGGCCCCCTCCTCCTCCGGCGGCACGAGCGTCGGCGAGGCCCTCAACATCCTGGAGGGCACCGACCTCGCCGCCGCCTCCCCGACCCGCTATCTGCACCGGTACATCGAGGCCAGCCGCATCGCCTTCGCCGACCGGGGCCGCTGGGTCGGCGACCCGGCCTTCGAGCCGGTGCCGACGCGCGGCCTGCTCTCCCAGCGGTACGCCGACTCCCGCGCCTGCCTGATCCGCGACGACGCCGTCCTGACCAGCCCCCTGGCGCCCGGGGATCCGAACAGTCCGGTGCCGTGCGCGAGCGGCGGCACGGCGGCCCCGACCACGTACGAGGGCGAGAACACCACCCACCTCACCGTGGCCGACAAGTGGGGCAATGTCGTCGCCTACACGCTCACCATCGAGTCCACCGGCGGCAGCGGCATCACCGTGCCCGGCCGGGGCTTCCTGCTCAACAACGAGCTGACCGACTTCTCCTTCGCCCCGGCCAACCCGGCCGTGCACGACCCGAACCTGCCCGGACCCGGCAAGCGGCCGCGCTCCTCGATGTCCCCGACGATCGTCCTCGACGGACACGACCGGCCCGTCCTCGCCCTCGGGTCCCCGGGCGGCGCGACCATCATCACCACCGTCCTGCAGACCCTCACCGGGGTCGTCGACCGGGGCCTGCCGCTCGTCGACGCCATTGCCGCGCCCCGCGCCAGCCAGCGCAACCAGGCGACCACCGAACTCGAACCGGGTCTGTGGAACAGCCCCGTCAGGGCCGAGCTGGAAGCGATCGGGCACGGTTTCCGGCAGAACGCGGAGATCGGTGCGGCGACCGGCGTTCATCGCCTCCCGGACGGTCGCTGGGTGGCCGCCGCGGAGACGGTCCGCAGGGGCGGCGGCTCGGCGATGGTGGTCCGGCCGGCGGGGAGGTAGCCGGCCCGGAGCCCTCCGAGGCTCGTCCTACAGCGCCGTCAGCACGCGCGGGCCCTGGTCGGTGATCGCCACCGTGTGCTCCGCGTGCGCGGCGCGCGACCCGTCGAGGGTGCGGATCGTCCAGCCGTCGCGTGCCGTGTAGTGGTCGTCCGTCCCGCCCCCGATGAGCATCGGCTCGATCGCGAGCACCATCCCGTGGCGGAGCTTCATGCCCCGGCCCGGGCGTCCCTCGTTCGGGACGCCCGGGTCCTCGTGCATCGTGCGGCCGATGCCGTGGCCGCCGAAGCCGTCCGGGACGCCGTACCCGGCGGCCCGGCAGACCCTGCCGATCGCGTGCGCGATGTCGCCGATGCGGTTGCCGACGACGGCCGCCGCGATGCCCGCCTCCAGGGCAGCCTCCGCCGCGGCGATCAGCCGGGTGTCCTCCGGCCGGGCCGGGCCGACCGTGAAACTGACGGCCGAGTCGCCCGCCCAGCCGCCGAGCAGGGCCCCGCAGTCCGCCGAGACCAGGTCTCCGGGGGCCAGCACGGTGTCGTCCGGGATGCCGTGCACGATCGCGTCGTTGACGGACACGCACACGACCGCGGGGAACGGGACCGGCGCCCATTCCGGGCGGTAGCCCAGGAAGGGGGAGCCGGCGCCCGCGGCGTCCAGCACCTCCCGCGCGGCCTGGTCGAGCTCCGTCAGCTTCACGCCGGGCGCCGCCTTCTCCCGTACGGCCGCGAGGGCGCGCGCCACCACCCGTCCCGCTTCACGCATGGCCGTCAGGTTCTCGTTCGTCTTGATCTCCACCATTCCAATTACTATACCGGTATTAGAATGACGGCATGGTGCGTACACCCCTGACCCCCGAAGAGCGCGAGCGCGGCGAGCGCCTGGGCCTGTTCCTGCGCGAGGCGCGCGGCGAGCGGTCCATGGTCGAGATCGCCGCCGCGGCCGGCCTGTCCGCCGAGACCCTCCGCAAGATCGAGACCGGCCGGGCGCCGACCCCGGCGTTCTTCACCGTCGCGGCCCTCGCCGGGGTCCTCGGCCTGTCCATGGACGAGCTGGTGGTCCGGTGCGCGTTCGTGCCCGTCTGAGGCCCGGGACTCACCCGCCGGCCGTCCCCCGCATAGGCTCCCGGGCATGATGCCCGAAGAGCTGCGGCGCGGCCGCTACGTCAGCCTGACCACCTACCGGAAGAACGGCACGGGGGTCGCGACACCCGTCTGGTACGCGGTGGACGGCGCCGAGCTGTACGTCTGGACCCGCGCCGACTCCTGGAAGGTCAAGCGCCTGCGGAACGACCCGCGGGTCGAGGCCGCCGTCTGCGACCTGCGGGGGAACGTCCCCGAGGGCGCCGAGCGCGTCACCGGCGAGGGGCGGCTCGTGGAGGGCGACGAGCTGCGCCGGATCCGGCGGCTGCTCTCGCGCAAGTACACCTGGCAGTTCTGGCTGACCGACGTGCCGGCCATGCTCGTCCGGCTCGGCAAGCGCCCGCACACCGGGATCGTCGTGACCTTCGGGTGAATCGCGTCGGACGGACCTCAGAGGAAAACGGTCCGTAGTCGTCCCGTAACACGACTGCGGTCCAATACCCGCGGACCGGAAGGTTCCAGTCGACGGCGGGGCAGGTGCGTATCGCATGACGGTCTATCAACTCCCGGTGGAGGTGGCCACCTTCACGCGCTGGCTGGCGGAGCTCATGGGCCGCGTTCCGGCGGGAGCCGGCTGGCACGGAGTCTTCGCCGAACGCGACCCCGAAGGACTCCGGGCCTGCTTCGCCGGGGCGGAGATCCTTCCCTGGGACGTCGTCGAGTCCCTCCTGCAGGACGTCGGGGAGCCGGCCGACGGGCCGCTCGCACTTTGGGGCCGGGAGCTGTACACGGCAGCCGCCCACGCCCATGACCGCCGGCCCGGCGGAGCGGCGGCGCTCACCGAACGCCGGGAACTCATGGAACGCGAGCGCCGGTACGCCGAGTCCCGGGCGCGCGAGCTGGACGACCGGTTCCGCGCGCACCCGGCGCCGGGCCCCGAGGAGGCCGCCCGGCTCGAACACGACCTCGCCTGGACGCGGGACGACCACGCGAGAGCGGCGGCCCGCGTCGCGGATCTGACGGCCCGCCTGAGGCGCCTGGGGGAGCCGGGTGCTCCCGCGCCGGGGCGCGACGCGCCGGGTCCTTCCGCGCCGGGGCGCGACGCGCCGGGCGGGGGTGCCCCGCACCGGGAGAGCCTTCCCGCGAAGGCCAGGCGGCGCCCCCGCGGCGCGCGGTACGCCTGGCTGGAGGAGGCCGACGACCAGGGGCCGGTGGCCACGCCCGTACCCGAGGCGGTGCTCCCGACCGGGGGCGCGGCGCCCCGGGGGGCCCGGTTCGGCGGTGCCGCCGCGCCCGAGCGGCCGCCCGGCGCGGTCCCGACCCCGGAGGCCGACCCCGCCGAAGTCGCCCGCGCCGCCGCCAACGCTGTCTACGCCCTTCAGCGGCTCCGCGCCCAGGGCCGCAGCGGCGAGGCCCACGCGCTGCTCTGCGAGGCGCTCAACGGGCCGCCCGCCAGACTGCCGGCCCTCGCGGGCGAGCTGCACAGGGCCGGACTCGGCGCCGACTGGACGGTCCTCCTCTGGGAGGCGGCCTCACTGCCCCCCGGCCGTCTCGCCGCCGTCGCCGGAGTGCTCGCCGACGCGGGCCGGACGTCCGACTGCGAGCAGCTCCTCCGGCAGGGCGTGGCGCGGCCGGTGGAGGAACTCGCCGGAGCGTGCGCCGCCCTGCGCGCCGAGGGTCACCACGGCGAGGCGCACGCGCTGCTCACCGCCTTCGTGCGGGTCAGGACCCCCGAGGACGCGGCCCGCCTCGCGGGCGAGGATCCGCGCGGGCTCGTCCCCCGGCTCCTCGAAGCCGCCCGCGCCGTGTCGACGGCCCGCGAGCGCGACCTCGTCCACGCCCTGCGCGTGGCGGGCCTCGCCGGCGTCTGAGGCCGTACCTTCCCACGCCCTCGCGGGCGTCTGAGGCCGTATCCCCTCCACGTGTCCGCCCTTGCCGGTACGTGTCGGTACGTGTCCGACGTGGACCACTCGGGTATGAAACATGATCGACCCGGCCGCTTCACTGCGGCGGTCTTGCTCCGCGGTGTGACGGGGCTTACGTTCTCCTCCTACGCATCGCGTCTACGTGCGTAGAGGCTCTCTGACGCCGTGCCGAAGGAGCAGCTCATGACCGACGTCGTACGCGCCGCGCTCGTCCAGGCGACCTGGACGGGCGACACCGAATCCATGATCGCCAAACACGAGGAGCACGCCAGGGAGGCGGCCCGCCAGGGAGCGAAGGTGATCGGCTTCCAGGAGGTCTTCAACGCCCCCTACTTCTGCCAGGTCCAGGAGCCCGAGCACTACCGCTGGGCCGAGCCCGTCCCCGACGGCCCGACCGTGCGCCGGATGCGGGACCTCGCCCGGGAGACCGGCATGGTGATCGTGGTGCCCGTCTTCGAGATCGAGAGCGAGGGCTTCTACTACAACACCGCCGCCGTGATCGACGCCGACGGCACGTACCTCGGCAAGTACCGCAAGCACCACATCCCCCAGGTCAGGGGCTTCTGGGAGAAGTACTACTTCCGCCCGGGCAACGCCGGCTGGCCGGTCTTCGACACCGCCGTCGGCAAGGTCGGCGTCTACATCTGCTACGACCGCCACTTCCCGGAGGGCTGGCGCCAACTCGGCCTCAACGGCGCGCAGTTGGTCTACAACCCGTCCGCCACCCACCGCGGACTCTCCTCCCACCTCTGGCAGCTGGAACAGCCGGCCGCGGCCGTCGCCAACGAGTACTTCGTCGCCGCCATCAACCGCGTCGGCGTCGAGGAGTACGGCGACAACGACTTCTACGGCACCAGCTACTTCGTCGACCCGCGCGGCAAGTTCGTCGGCGACGTCGCCTCCGACAAGACCGAGGAACTTGTCGTCCGCGACCTCGACTTCGGCCTCATCGAGCAGGTGCGCCAGCAGTGGGCCTTCTACCGGGACCGCCGACCCGACGCGTACGACGGGCTGGTGAGCCCGTGAGCAGCCTCCACGACCGGCACAAGGCCGTCATCCCCGACTGGGTCGCCCTGTACTACCAGGACCCCATCGAGATCACCCACGGCGAGGGCCGGCACGTCTGGGACGCCGAGGGGCGCAGGTACCTCGACTTCTTCGGCGGCATCCTCACCACCATGACCGCCCACGCCCTGCCCGAGGTCACCAAGGCCGTCGCCGAGCAGGCCGGACGGATCATCCACTCCTCCACGCTCTACCTCAACCGCCCGATGGTGGAGCTCGCCGAACGGATCGCCGCACTCTCCGGCATCCCCGACGCCCGGGTCTTCTTCACCACCTCCGGCACCGAGGCCAACGACACGGCGCTGCTCCTCGCCACCGCGTACCGCCGCTCGAACCAGATCCTGGCCATGCGGAACAGCTACCACGGCCGCTCCTTCTCCACCGTCGGCATCACCGGCAACCGCGCCTGGTCGCCGACCGGCCTCTCCCCGCTGCAGACCCTGTACGTGCACGGCGGCGTCCGCACCCGGGGCCCGTACGCCCAGTACACCGACGAGCGGTTCACCGAGGCATGCGTCGCCGACCTCGAGGACCTCCTCGGCCACACCAGGGACGTCGCCGCCCTCATCGCCGAGCCGATCCAGGGAGTCGGCGGCTTCACCTCCCCGCCCGACGGCCTGTACGCCGCCTTCCGCCGCGTCCTCGACCGGCACGGCATCCTGTGGATCTCCGACGAGGTGCAGACGGGCTGGGGCCGCACCGGCGACAACTTCTGGGGCTGGCAGGCCCACGGCCAGGCCGGGCCGCCCGACATCCTCACCTTCGCCAAGGGCATCGGCAACGGCATGTCCGTCGGAGGCGTCGTCGCCCGCGCCGAGGTCATGAACTGCCTCGACGCCAACTCCATCTCCACCTTCGGCGGTTCACCCATCACCATGGCGGCGGGCCTCGCCAACCTCGCGTACCTCCTCGACCACGACCTCCAGGGCAACGCGCGCCGCGTCGGCGGCCTCCTCGTCGAACGCGTACGGGCGGCCTGCGCCGGAGTGGCGGAGGTACGCGAGGTCCGCGGCCGCGGCCTCATGATCGGCATCGAGCTGACCGAACCGGGCACCGAACGGGCGAACCCGGACGCGGCAGGCGCCGTCCTGGAAGCCGCCAGGGAGAACGGCCTGCTCATCGGCAAGGGCGGCGGCCACAACACCAGCACCCTGCGCATCGCCCCACCGCTCTCGCTCACCGTCGCCGAGGCCGAAGAGGGCGCGGCGATCCTCGAACAGGCCCTTGCCGCGCTGTAGTTCCCGCTCCTCAAGCAGGGAGAGTCCCGTGAGCACCCGTACCGTCATCCGGGGTGGCCTCGTCGTCACCGCCGCCGACGAACTCCACGCCGACGTGCTGATCGAGGACGGCCGCGTGGTCGCCCTCGCGGCCCACGGCTCGGACGTGGCGGCCGGCTGGACCGCCGCCCGCACCCTCGACGCCACCGACCGCTACGTGCTGCCCGGCGGCGTCGACGCCCACACCCACATGGAACTGCCCTTCGGCGGCACCTCCGCATCGGACACCTTCGAGACCGGCACCCGCGCCGCAGCCTGGGGCGGCACCACCACCATCGTCGACTTCGCCGTCCAGACCGTCGGCCAGGCCCTGCGCGAAGGACTCGACACCTGGTACGCCAAGGCCGACGGCAACTGCGCGATCGACTACGGCTTCCACATGATCCTCTCCGACGTCAACGAGCACACGCTCAAGGAGATGGACTGGCTCGTGCAGGAGGGCATCACCTCCTTCAAGCTCTTCATGGCCTACCCCGGCGTCTTCTACAGCGACGACGGCCGGATCCTGCGCGCCATGCAGCGCTCCGCCGAGAACGGCGGGCTGATCATGATGCACGCCGAGAACGGCATCGCCATCGACGTCCTCGTCGAACAGGCCCTCGCCCGCGGCGAGACCGACCCCCGCTACCACGGGGAGGTCCGCAAGGCCCTGCTCGAGGCCGAGGCCACCCACCGGGCGATCCAGCTCGCCCGGGTCGCCGGCGCGCCGCTGTACGTCGTCCACGTCTCGGCGGAGGAGGCCGTCGCCGAGATCACCACCGCCCGCGACAAGGGACTGCCCGTCTTCGGCGAGACCTGCCCCCAGTACCTCTTCCTCTCCACCGACAACCTCGCCGAGCCGGGCTTCGAGGGCGCCAAGTACGTGTGCTCGACCCCGCTGCGCCCCAAGGAGCACCAGGCCGCGCTGTGGCGCGGGCTGCGGACCAACGACCTCCAGGTGGTCTCCACCGACCACTGCCCGTTCTGCTTCACGGGCCAGAAGGAGCTGGGCCGGGGCGACTTCTCGAAGATCCCCAACGGCCTTCCGGGCGTCGAGAACCGCATGGACCTGCTCCACCAGGCGGTGGTGGACGGACACATCTCGCGCCGCCGCTGGATCGAGATCGCCTGCGCGTCCCCGGCGAGGATGTTCGGCCTCTACCCGCAGAAGGGGACCATCGCGCCGGGCGCGGACGCGGACATCGTCATCTACGACCCGCACACCACCCAGACCCTGTCGGCCGCGACGCACCACATGAACGTCGACTACTCGGCGTACGAGGGGAGGACCGTCACCGGGCAGGTCGAGACGGTGCTCTCCCGGGGCGAGACGGTCATCGACCGGCGCGAGTACGTCGGCCGCGCCGGCCACGGCACCTTCGTCCCCCGCTCCACCTGCCAGTACCTCGACTGAACCGATCCTCGAACCAGGAGGCCCCGCATGGACTTCGGACTCGTCCTGCAGACCGACCCGCCCGCCTCGCAGGTCGTCGGGCTGATGCGCCGGGCGGAGCGCAACGGCTTCCGCTACGGATGGACCTTCGACTCCGCCGTCCTCTGGCAGGAACCCTTCGTCGTCTACAGCCAGATCCTGGAGCACACCACCAAGCTGCACGTCGGCCCGATGGTGACGAACCCGGGGACGCGGACGTGGGAGGTGACGGCCTCGACCTTCGCCACGCTCAACGACATGTTCGGCAACCGGACCGTCTGCGGCATCGGCCGCGGCGACTCCGCGATGCGCGTCGCCGGCCGCAGGCCCAACACCCTGGCCCGGCTCGGCGAGGCCATCGACGTCATCCGCGACCTCGCCGAGGGCCGCGAGGCGGTGGTCGACGGCAGCCCGATCCGCATCCCGTGGATCAAGGACGGGAAGCTGCCGGTGTGGATGGCGGCGTACGGCCCCAAGGCCCTCGCACTCGCGGGCCAGAAGGCGGACGGCTTCATCCTCCAGCTCGCCGACCCGTTCCTGACCGAGTGGATGGTCAAGGCCGTCCGGCAGGCCGCCACCGACGCGGGCCGCGACCCCTCCTCGATCACGGTGTGCGTCGCCGCACCGGCGTACGTGGGCGACGACCTGGCCCACGCCCGCGACCAGTGCCGCTGGTTCGGCGGCATGGTCGGCAACCACGTCGCCGACCTCGTCGCCAAGTACGGCGAACACTCCGACATGGTCCCCGAGGCGCTCACCGCGTACATCAAGGACCGGCACGGCTACGACTACTCCCACCACGGGCGCGCCGACAACCCGTCGACCGACTTCGTCCCCGACGAGATCGTCGACCGCTTCTGCCTGCTCGGCCCCGCCGAGGCCCACATCGAGAAGCTGCGCCGCCTCAAGGACCTGGGCGTCGACCAGTTCGCCGTGTACGCGATGCACGACGACCGCGAGGGCACCATCGACGCCTACGGCTCCGACATCATCCCGGGGCTGAGCTGACGAAGCCGTAGGACGGGGGTTCCCACGCGGGGCGGCACCGCACCGTCAGGAATCCAGTACCTCCACGTGGTCGCCGATCGCGACCACCAGGACCCGCGAGCCCGGCTCGGTGGAGCGCCAGCGGTGCCGGACGCCTCCGGACAGCAGCAGCGTGTCCCCCCGGCCCAGCCGGTGGACCCGGCCGTCCGCCTCCACCTCCACCGAGCCGTCCGCCACGTACATCAGCTCGTCGTTCCGGTGCCGGAACTCGCGGTCCGCCTCGTGCGCGCCGACGAACTCGAGGGCGTGCAGCTGATGGCGGCCGCGCACCACCGGGCGGACGCCCGCCTCCCGGACGAGGCCGCTGTCGTCGCCGGCGCGCACGACGTCGACCGTGCGCGTCTCGTCGGAGGCCGCGAGCATTTGGTCACCAGCGCCGAGAACATCGGCATCGGCCGCCTCACCGGAGCCCGCAGCCGCTTCGTGACCGCCGGGGCCGGAGTGCTCCTGATCGCCCTCGGCCTGGCCACACCCATCTCCCGGGCGCTGGCCGGCGTACCCGAGGCCGTCGTGGGCGGCTCCGCCCTCGTCGTCTACGCCGTCATCGCGGTGATGGGCGTCGAGATGCTCCGCCGCGCCGACCTGTCCGGAACGGGTACGGGCAACCTGACGACCGCGCTCGCACTCACCGCGGGACTGCTGCCGCTGCTCAGCCCGGACCTGTACGCGGGGTTCCCCGGCTGGGCCCGCACGATCCTGGGCAGCGGCGTCGTCGCAGGCACCCTGACGGCGGTCCTCCTCACCGCGCTGCTCGGCCGGTTCGGCCCGGGGAGCCGCCCACGGAAACGCTAGACGTTGGGGGCGGCCGAGAACTGGGTAGTCCCCTTGTTCCGGCGGCGCCCCGTCCCACGGCCCGGCCCGCCGGCCCCGCACGGCCTCGTTCCGTCCCCGAACGAAGGGTTCCCGCCTGCGATGACCGCCACCACGCCCTCCGGAAGACCCGCACCTCCGCCCCCGCCCGGCGGCCGGGTCGAACTCGCCCCCGGCGCCGCCCCCGACGATCCCCGCTTCGTCAACGACGACCTGCTCCCCGTCCCCGTCGAGCGGCGCCGCTGGACCACGTACAACTTCGCCGCCCTCTGGGTCGGCATGGCCCACAACATCCCCTCCTGGATGCTCGCCTCCGGTCTCGTCGCCCTCGGCATGGACTGGAAGCAGGCCGTCCTCACCATCGCCCTGGCCAACGTCATCGTGCTCCTCCCGATGCTGCTCACCGGGCACGCGGGACCCAAGTACGGCATCCCCTTCCCCGTCCTGGCCCGCGCCTCCTTCGGCCTGCGCGGGGCTAACCTGCCCGCCCTGATCCGGGGCGGGGTCGCCTGCGCCTGGTTCGGCATCCAGACCTGGATCGGCGGCCAGGGCGTCTTCGTCCTGCTCGACAAGGTCTTCGGGGGCAGTTGGGCCGAGGCGTCGAAGGTCGGCGGGCAGCCCTGGACCCTCTGGCTCTGCTTCGTCCTCTTCTGGGCGCTCGAACTCGCCATCATCTACCGGGGGATGGAGGCACTGCGCCGCTTCGAGAACTGGGCCGCGCCGTTCGTCATCGTCGGCGCGCTCGCCCTCCTGGTATGGATCACGGTCAAGGCCGGCGGCCTCGGCCCCCTCCTCGACCAGCCCTCACGGCTCGGCTGGGGCGCGGACTTCTGGCCCGTCTTCTTCCCCGCGCTCATGGGCATGATCGCCTTCTGGGCGACACTCAGCCTCAACATCCCGGACTTCACCCGCTTCGGCGCGGGACAGCGCGCCCAGGTCCGCGGGCAGGTGCTCGGACTCCCCACCACCATGACCTTGTTCGCCCTGCTCTCGGTGCTCGTCACCTCCGGCTCGCAGGCCGTCTACGGCGCACCCGTCTGGGACCCGGTGGCCCTCGCGGCGAAGGCCGACAGCGTCTTCGGGCTGCTGTTCGCCCTGGTCACCGTCCTCGTGGCGACCCTCTCGGTGAACATCGCGGCGAACGTCGTCTCCCCGGCGTACGACCTCGCCAACCTCGCCCCGAAGCTGGTGAACTTCCGCACGGGCGCCCTGATCACCGGTGTCGTCGGCGTGCTCATCATGCCGTGGAAGCTGACCGCCACCCCGGAGCTGTACATCTTCACCTGGCTCGGCCTGGTCGGCGGTCTCCTCGGTACGGTCGCCGGCATCCTCATCGCCGACTACTGGCTCGTCCGCCGTACCGTCCTCGACCTCGAAGGGCTCTACCGGGCCGACGGCCCCTACTGGTACCGGGGCGGCTGGAACCCGGCGGCCGTACTGGCCTTCGCCGTCGGCGGGGTCCTCGCGGTCGGCGGCTCCCACTCCGCCCCCGGCACCGGCCCGTTCCCCGAGGACGGCCTGATCCCCTTCCTCAAGCCCCTCGCGGACTACGGCTGGGCCGTCGGCCTCGCGGCCTCCCTGCTCCTCTACACCGCGCTCATGAGGCGCGGGGGAGCTGCCCGGTCGTCCGCTCGATCCAGTTGACGTACGACCGGACGCGGGTGTTCACGGCGGGGGTGTCGGTGGCGCACTCCCTGCCGTAGGACACCAGACCCACCACGTACGGCCGGCCCTTGACCGCGCGGACGAGGGGGCCGCCGGAGTCGTACTGGCAGGTGTCGCGGCCGGGGGCGTAGGTGCAGATCTGGGTGGCGGCGACCTGCGCCATGCCCCGGCTCGCGCAGGCCGCGTTGCTCATGGTGCCGAGGGCCACCGTCCGCAGCACGTCGGAGGCACGGCCGCCGTACGAGGTGGTGCCCCAGCCGGGGACCTCGACCTGGGTGTCGTCGAAGGAGCCGTGGGCGTACGAGGCGGGCAGGGCGATCGGCCGTACGTGGCGGTTGAGGTCGACCGGCTCGGCGAGCCGGACGAGGGCGATGTCGTTGCGCTGGGTGTCCGGGTCGTACTCCGGGTGCGGCAGGAGACGGTCGGGGGTCGCCAGGACCGCGTGCGGGCTGTCGGCCCTGGTCGTCAGGTCGTGGTCGCCGAGGAGCACGCCTACCCGGGTGGGGTCGCTGTACGAGCCCGTCAGGCAGTGCGCGGCGGTGAGCACGTACCGGTCGCCGATCAGCGATCCGCCGCACATCACCCTCCGCTCCACCACGTCCACGAGTCCCGCCATGAAGGGGTACTGGTGGGGCCGCGCCTCCTGCCCCCCGACGACCGCCTGCGCGGGCGGCGCGATGCCGAGGGGGCTCACGGCCATCACCGCGCCCGCGACCGTCGCCATGAGCCTTCTCGCCCGTCCCACTTGATCTCCGTCTCCGTCGGCGCCGTACGACCGGGGCCGGGGGTCTGCGGAGACGTTTCCGCACAGCCGTCCCCGGCCCGCGTCGGCATCAACGACGCGGGCGGGACCAGGTCACTCGACCACGGGGCCGGACTGGTGACCGAAATCGCGGTCAGTGGTCAGTGGTCAGTGGTCCGCGTCCGGCGCCCAGCCGGATACGTGGGCGGCGGCGGCCGCGTCCCAGGCGGGGGCGCCGCCCGGGAACGGCCAGGCGCGGGTGAGGTCGTAGGCGTGGACGATGGCCCTGAGCTGGGCGGCCAGCATCCGGCTCTCGTTCGCGATCCGTGTCGGAGCGAGGGGGCCCTCCAGCGTGGCCATCCGCTTCTCGTACTCGAGCACCGGACGTTCCGCCCAGCGCGCCACCCAGGCGGCGTCGGCCGCCCGGGAGAGGAGGAGCACCCGCGGCCTGCCCCCTTCCGCGAGCGCCGCCGTCAGCCGGTCGTGACCGTCGAGTACCACGGGTGAGTTGAGGCCGCTGATCCACCAGGCGAACACCGGCGGCAGCACCCCCTCCCGGTACTGACGGCGGTACGCCTTCACCCGCGGCGCCTCCGGATGCGACAGCGCCCGCAACGGCAGCAGGTCGCGCGCGTCCTCCACCGGATCGCCGTACCCGAACCAGGTCAGATGGCCCCGGTCCGGGTCGTGGGCCAGGAGCTTGGGCCAGTTCGCGTCCGCGAACCACCGGTGGGCGTCCGGGGCCAGCAGCCACTCGCCCGTGTGGAGCGGGCCGCCGGCCGCCGCGCGGAGCTCCGACTCCGCGTACGCGGCCCAGCGCTCCGACCACTCCGCCGATCCCGGAGCCGCCGACTCCGCGGCCACCCGCGCCCGTTCGGCCCGCAGGGGCGGCAGCGGGGACGCGTACCGGCCGGTGCGCGCGTAGTGCAGACCGCGGTGCGTGGCCCGCTGCCGGGCGAAGAGCACGGGAACCGTGCCCTGCAGCAGGACCAGCCGGCCCCCGTCGGCGCTCTCCATCCGCAGACCGGGCTTCACCGGACCCTCGACACGCATGCCACGACCCTACGCGGCAGCGCCGGAGGCGCCTCCGCCCGCCGGCGGACCAGGCCCTACGGCACCCGGGCCGTCCACTCCGCCGTGCCGAACTTCGATTCCGCGAGTTCCTTCGCCCGCGTCAGCTCGTCCTCCGTGACGTGGCCCTCCGACAACCCGTACCGGCCGCGGAAGGCGGCGATCATCCGCTCGATGACCGTCTCGCGCGGCAGGCCCGTCTGGCGCCGCAGCGGGTCCACCCGCTTCTTCGCGCTCTTCGTGCCCTTGTCGGAGAGCTTCTCGCGGCCGATCCGGAGGACCTCCGTCATCTTGTCCGCGTCGATGTCGTACGCCATCGTCACGTGGTGCAGGACCGCCCCCTGCCCCGTCACGATCCGCTTCTGCGCCGCGCCCGCGATCTTGCCGGCGTCCGTGGCGATGTCGTTGAGCGGCTGGTACCAGGCCCGGACCCCCATGTCACCGAGCGCGCCGAGCACCCAGTCGTCGAGGTAGGCGTAGCTGTCGGTGAAGGACAGGCCTTGCACGAGGGCGTCGGGCACGGAGAGCGAGTACGTGATCGTGTTGCCCGGCTCAATGAACATGGCTCCGCCGCCGCTGATCCGGCGCACCACCTGGATGCCGTGCCGCTCCGCCGCCGCCGGATCGACCTCGTTGCGCAGCGACTGGAAGCTGCCGATCACCACCGCGGGGGCGCCCCACTCCCAGACCCGCAGGGTCGGCGGGCGCCGGCCCGCGGCCACCTCGGCCGTGAGGACCTCGTCGAGTGCCATGTGCAGGGCGGGGGACTGCGCCGGCTCGTGGATCAGCTGCCAGTCGTAGTCGGTCCAGTCCGTGGCGTGCGCGAGGGCCCGGCGGACCGCCACCCCGACGCCCTCCGCGGTCAGCCCGAACATCCGGGTGTCCGGCGGCAGCGCCGCGTCGATCCGCGCCGCCAGCCCGGCGGCGTCGGTGTCGGCCGGTGCGCCCTCCAGGGCGTGGTCGATCGCGAGGATCGCCTCGTCCGGTTCCAGGAAGAAGTCCCCCGCGACCCGGACGTTCCGCAGGACGCCGTCCTCGGTGTCGAGGTCGACAACCACCAGCTTCCCGCCGGGGACCTTGTACTCGCCGTGGTACGCGCCGTGCACGGAACCCTCCTGCGTGTAAGGGGTGAACTCGGCCAAAGGGTACTCCCCGGGAGAACGGAGGATGACGAGTGCGGTGGCCTGCCCGTCAGTGCCGCGTGCTTAGCTGGAGACATGACCGAAGACCTCATCGAGCACGTCCTCGGCGGCCGTACGACCGAGGTGGAGGAGGCCGTCCGCAAGGCCGCCGCCGCCGAGATCATGCCGCGCTTCCGGCAGCTCGCCGCCCATGACATCGTCGAGAAGAACGGGCCGCACGACCTGGTCACGGTCGCCGACCGGGCCGCCGAGGCCCATCTCGCCACCTCCCTCACCGCCCTGCTGCCCGGCTCGGTCGTCGTCGGCGAGGAAGCCGTCCACGCCGACCCCGCGGTCTACGAGGCCCTGCGCGGCGACGCCCCCGTCTGGATCGTCGACCCCGTCGACGGAACCCGCCAGTTCGTCCACGGCGACCCCGCCTTCTGCACCCTCGTCGCCCTCGCCCGCCGGGGCGAGCTGCTCGCCTCCTGGACCTTCGCACCGGCCCTGGACGAGTTCGCCGTCGCCGTACGGGGCAGGGGCGCCACGCTCAACGGGCAGCGGCTGCAGGCCGGTTCGCCCGCCCCCGGCGCGGTCCTGGAGGTCGCCACGTCGCACCCCGACTACACCACCCCGGACCAGAAGCGGGCCCTGCTCGGCCTGGTCACCGAGGGCGTCGCCCCCCGCCCCTGCGGTTCGGCGGGCCTGGAGTACCTGGCCGTGGCGCGCGGCACGCTCGACGCCACCGCCTTCTCCTGGGAGTACGCCTGGGACCACGCGGCCGGACTGCTCCTGGTCACCGAGGCGGGCGGCGCCCAGACGACCGTCGCGGGAGAGCCGTTCCGAATCACCGGAGGCAACGCGCTGCCGTTCACGGCGGCCCGGGACGCGGCCACCGCCGACCGGATCCGGACACTCCTGAGGGGCCGTTAAGGGACGTCGGGGCACGGGAATATCCTGGGAGTGCTGGTCATCGGCTGACGAAGGAGTCCGAAGGTGTCGAAGGTGACGTCGATGCTCGATGCCGTCGTCGTGGGCGCGGGGCCCAACGGACTGACCGCCGCCGTCGAACTGGCCCGCCGCGGGCTCTCGGTGGCCGTCTTCGAGGCCGAGGCCACCATCGGCGGGGGCGCCAGGACCGAGGAGCTCACCCTCCCCGGCTTCCGCCACGACCCCTGCTCCGCCGTCCACCCGCTCGGCGCCGGCTCGCCCGTCTTCAGGACGATGCCGCTGGACCGGTACGGCCTGGAGTGGCTCCACCCCGAACTGCCCATGGCCCACCCTTGGGACGACGGCACCGCCGCCGTCCTCGCCCGCTCCGTCGCCGAGACCGCCGCCTCCTTCGGACCGCGCGACGCCGGGGCGTACCGCCGCCTCGTCGCACCCTTCGCCGACAAGTGGGACACCCTGGCACGGGACTTCATGCAGCTGCCGCTCACCGCGCTGCCCCGCGACCCGGTCACGCTCGCCCGCTTCGGCCTCGCCGGGCTGCCGCCCTCCACCTGGCTGATGCGCCGCTTCCGCGACGAGAAGGCCCGCGCGCTCTTCGCCGGGCTCGTCGGCCATGTCATGGCCCCGCTCGGCGGATTCGCCACCGGCGCCGTCGGCCTGGTCTTCGCGCTCGCCGCGCACGCGGGCGGCTGGCCCCTGCCCCGGGGCGGCTCGCAGTCGATCTCCGACGCCCTCGCCGGGTATCTCAAGGACCTCGGCGGCGCCGTCCACACCGACTTCGAGGTCAAGCGGCTCGACGACCTGCCGCCGGCCCGCGCCTACGTCTTCGACACCTCGCCCACCGCCCTCGCCCGGATCGCGGGCTTCGGCGGGCACTACGACCACTACCGGTACGGCGCGAGCGCCTTCAAGATGGACTACGCCCTGGACGGCCCCGTGCCCTGGACCGCCGAGGAACCCCGGCGCGCCGGCACCGTCCAGATCGGCCCCACCGCCGGTGAGATCGGCGCCGCCCTGCGCCAGGCCTCCTCCGGCACCGCACCCGAGGTGCCCTTCCTCATCACCGCCCAGCCGAGCCTCGTCGACCCCTCCCGCGCCCCCGAGGGCAAGCACGTCTTCTGGGCCTACGGACACGTACCCAACGGCTGGCGGGGCGATCTCACCGAGGCGATCGAGCGTCAGATCGAGCGCTTCGCCCCCGGCTTCCGCGACCGCGTCCTCGCGCGCGCCACCGCCGGACCGCCCGAACTCGCCGCCCGCAACGCCAACTACGTCGGCGGCGACATCGCCTGCGGCGCCGCACGCGGCCTCCAGCTCCTGCTGCGCCCCACCCTCTCGCCTCGCCCCTACGCCACCCCGCACCCGGCGGTCTTCCTCTGCTCCTCCGCGACCCCGCCCGGCCCCGGCGTCCACGGCATGTCAGGACACAACGCGGCGAAGGCGGTCTGGCGCAGCCTGCGCGCCCAGGCGGTCCGGTAGGGCCTGTCTGTCGGACCGGGCCCGCCGGCGAAAATAGACTGCCCCCATGGCCAAGTACTTCGACGTCCACCCCGACAACCCCCAGCCCCGCACGATCAGCGCGGTGGCCGACTCCATCCGGAACGGGGCGCTCGTCGCGTACCCGACCGACTCCTGCTACGCGCTCGGCAGCCGCCTCGGCAGCCGTGACGGCATCAGCCGGATCCGCGCGATCCGCGACCTCGACGACCGGCACCACTTCACGCTGATGTGCCAGAACTTCGCCCAGCTGGGCCAGCTCGTGCACGTCGACAACGACGTCTTCCGCGCGGTCAAGGCGTCGACCCCGGGTGCGTACACCTTCATCCTGCCGGGGACGAAGGAGGTGCCGCGCCAGCTGCTGCACCCCAAGAAGAAGACGGTCGGCGTCCGTATCCCCGACCACGTCGTCACGCAGGCCCTCCTCGCCGAACTCGGCGAGCCGCTGCTGTCCAGCACCCTGCTCCTGCCCGACGAGGCGGAGCCGCTGACGCAGGGCTGGGAGATCAAGGAGCGGCTCGACCACCAGGTGGACGCGGTGCTCGACTCCGGCGAGTGCGGAACCGAACCCACCACGGTCGTCGACTTCTCCAGCGGCGAGCCCGAGATCGTCCGCCGCGGGGCGGGGGACACCTCCCGGTTCGAATAGGCACTTCGACCAGGCACTCCCGACAGGCACTTCGAACCGGCACGACGAGTGGCACGGGAAGCGGTCCACCGGCTCCCGGGCGGCCCTTTCCTGCCCGGTCGTGATCGCCGTACGGTCGCGTGGACGCCCGTCCACGCGCACCCACGGAGGTTCGGCCGCATGATCGTCATCGCCCACGTGAGCGACGTCCACATCGACGGCGACGAGCGCGCCGCGGAGCGCACCCGCGCCGTCCTGCGGTACCTGGAGGAGCTGCCGTACGACCTGTCGGCGGTCCTCGTCACCGGGGACGTCGCCGACCACGGGACGCCGGACGAGTACGCGCGGGCGCGGGAGCTGCTGACCTCCCGTCACCCGCTGCTCGTCTGCCCCGGCAACCACGACGACCGTGCCGCCTTCCGCAAGGCCCTGCTTCCGGAGGAGACGCCGACCCTCCCGTACGCGCCCGTCAACCAGGTGCTCCGCGGCGAGGGCTTCGTCGTCGCCCTCTGCGACTCCTCCGTCCCCGGTGAACACCAGGGCCTGCTGGAGGACGAGACGCTGGAGTGGCTGGACGCGGTCCTCGCCGGCACTCCGCGCGAGCTGCCCGTCCTGGTCGCCTTCCACCACCCGCCCGTACCCCTGCACACCCCGTACGTCGACGAGATCCGGCAGTTCGGCGAGGAGCGGCTCGCCGCGCTCGCCGCCCGCCACCCCCACCTGACGGCCTTCCTCGCGGGCCACGCGCACACCGCCGCCGCCACGACCTTCGCCGGGCGCCCGCTGCTCGTCGCCCCCGGCGTCGTGTCCGCACTGCGCCTCCCGTGGGAGAACCCCGGCCCGGACTCCCCGCACGTCCACCTCGACCTGCCGCCCGCGCTCGCCTTCCACGTCCTCGGCGACGACGGCCGGCTGACCACCCACTACCGGACGGTCACCGTCTGACCGGCGGCCCCGGGAGCGGACGTCCATGTCGTTTTCTCGCCAGCCCGCGAGCCGGCCGTCAGCGATCCTGGACTCATGCACACCGACACCGAGCGCTGCGTAGGGGCCGTCCAGTCGAAGGACGCCCGCTTCGACGGCGTGTTCTTCACCGCCGTCCGTACCACCCGGATCTACTGCCGGCCCAGCTGCCCGGTCGTCCCGCCCAAGCCCGAGAACATGGAGTTCCACGCCAGCGCCGCGTCCTGCCAGCGGGCCGGCTTCCGGGCCTGCAAGCGGTGCCGGCCGGACACCAGCCCCGGCTCGCCCGAGTGGAACGTCCGCGCCGACGCCGTCGCCCGCGCCGTGCGGCTCATCCAGGACGGGGTCGTCGACCGGGAAGGCGTCCCCGGGCTCGCCCGCCGCCTCGGCTGGTCCACCCGCCAGATCGAACGCCAGCTCCTCGCCGAACTGGGCGCGGGACCCCTCGCCCTGGCCCGCGCCCAGCGCGCCCAGACCGCCCGGGTCCTCATCGAGACGACCCCGATGCCCCTGGGCGAGGTCGCCTTCGCGGCCGGCTTCTCCTCCATCCGCACCTTCAACGACACCGTCCGCGAGGTCTTCGCCCTCACCCCCGGCGAGCTCCGCGCCCGCGCCGCCCGCCCGGCGTCCGACCGCGCCCGCACCCCCGGCGTGATCAGCCTCCGGCTCCCCTTCCGCGCCCCCTTGGAGCCCTCCAACCTCTTCGGCCACCTCGCGGCCACCGCGGTGCCCGGGGTGGAGGAGTGGCGCGACGGCGCCTACCGGCGGACCCTCGCCCTGCCGTACGGGCACGGCATCGTCGGCCTCGCCCCCCGTCCCGACCACATCGCCTGCCGCCTCTTCCTCACCGACCCCCGCGACCTCACCCACGCCATCAGCCGCTGCCGCCGCCTCCTCGACCTCGACGCCGACCCCGTCGCCGTCGACGACCGGCTGCGCGCCGATCCGCTGCTCGCCCCGGTCGTCGACAGGGCGCCCGGCCGCCGGGTGCCCGGGACCGTCGACCCCGCCGAGTTCGCCGTACGGGCCGTCCTCGGCCAGCAGGTCTCCACCGCCGCCGCCCGCACCCACGCCGCCCGGCTCGTCACCGCGTACGGCACCCCCGTCGACGACCCCGAGGGCGGCCTCACCCACCTGTTCCCGAAGCCCGAGGTGCTCGCCGGCCTCGACCCCGAGACCCTCGCGCTGCCCCGCAGCCGCCGCACCACCCTCCTCACCCTGGTCAGGGCCCTCGCCGACGGCTCACTGCCCCTCGGCCCCGCCGACGACCGCGAGGAGGCCCGCGCCCGGCTGCTCGCCCTGCCCGGCTTCGGCCCCTGGACCACCGAGATCATCGCGATGCGGGCCCTCGGCGACCCCGACGCCTTCCTCCCCGGTGACCTCGGCGTCCGCCGCGCCGCGACGGGACTCGGCCTGCCCGGCACCCCGGCCGCGCTCACCGCCCGGGCGGCCCAGTGGCGCCCCTGGCGCGCGTACGCCGTCCAGTACCTCTGGGCGACCGACGACCACCCGATCAACCACCTGCCCAGCGAAGGACACTGAACCGCCATGACCCCCACCGTCCGGCACACCGTCGTGGACAGCCCGTACGAGCCGCTGACCCTCGTCGCCGTCGACGGCGTCCTCAGCCGCGTCCATATGACCGGGCAGCGCCACCGCCCGCCCGAGGAGACCTTCGGCGCACCCGACCCGCGTCCCTTCGGCGAGGCGATCCGCCAGCTCGACGCCTACTTCGCCGGCGAACTCACCGAGTTCGACCTGCCGTTGCACCTGATCGGCACCCCGTTCCAGGTGCGGGTGTGGGAGCAGCTGCTCCGCATCCCGTACGGGGAGACCCGGACGTACGGCGAACTCGCCGAGGAGCTGGGCAACCCCGCCGCCTCCCGCGCGGTGGGCCTCGCCAACGGCAAGAACCCCGTCGGCATCATCGTCCCCTGTCACCGGGTGATCGGCGCGGGCGGCGGCCTCACCGGCTACGGCGGCGGCCTCGACCGCAAACAGCGCCTCCTCGCCTTCGAGTCGGGCACGCCGGAACCGGCCGGCCTCTTCTAGGCCGCGTCCCGCGGCGGCTACCGGAGCCGGTCGAGCAGCGCGGGCAGCGCCGTGCCGATCGGCTCACGCACGACCTCGGCGGCGACCGGGTCGTACGGAGTGGGCTCGGCGTTCACGATGATCAGCCGCGCGCCGTGCTCGGCCGCGATCCCCGCGAGGGAGGCCGCCGGCTGCACCTGGAGACTGCTGCCGACCGCGACGAACACCTCGGTGGCCTTGGCGATCGACATGGCCTCCCCGAGCACCACCGGATCGAGCCGCTGCCCGAACATCACGGTCGCCGACTTCAGGATCCCGCCGCACACCCGGCACGCGGGGTCGTCCTCACCGGCCCGCACCCGGTCCAGGGCCTCCTCCATCGACGAGCGGGCGTGGCAGGCCGTGCACACCACCGACCGCGCGGAGCCGTGGAGTTCGAGCACCTTGCGGCCGGGCACCCCGGCGGCCTGGTGCAGTCCGTCCACGTTCTGGGTGATCACCCGCAGCGCGTGCCCGCTCGTCCGCTCGTACGCGGCGATCGCGTGGTGCGCCGCGTTCGGCTCGGCGCTCAGGGCGGGACCTTCGAGCCGCATCCGCCAGGATCGGCGGCGGATCTCCGGGTCGGCCATGTACGGCCCGTACGTGACGAGCCGCTCGGCCTCGGGGTCCCGCCGCCACAGGCCGTTCGGCCCCCGGTAGTCGGGGATGCCCGAGTCCGTCGAGATACCGGCTCCACTGAGAATCGCGACCATCGTCATACGACGACCCTAGGCACCGCGAAACCGCTCCCGCGAACGGGTTTCCGGGTGTTAGGTTCCCGGCATGGCCAAGGTGAACATCGCGCTCGACGCCGACCTCGTCGTGGAGGTCATGGTTCTGGCAGGGGTCGGGAACCCACAGGACGCGGTGGAGGCCGTCGTCCGCGACTACATCGCACGCGGACACCGCACCGAGGCCCGGGTCGCCACCCGCGACGAACCGCACCGCGCCGGCGAACTCCAGCCGCCCGAGCCCCCGCAGGGCTGAGCACGGGGCGGGGACGTGTCATCCCCCGGCCGGGCGACCGTTCTCCAGCTCCACCGGCCCCGTGCCCGCCGCCAGGACGTCCAGCGAGGCGAGGACCCGCACGCCCAGGCTGCCCCGGAGGTGGGCGGTGACCTCCTCGCGGTCGATCAGCTTCCAGGAGAGCAGCTCCTCCTCCTGGAGCCGGATCTCCGCGAACCGTTCCTCGGCCAGCACCCCGCCGTCGAACACGTACGCCACGATCGGCGGCCGGCCCGAGCCGTGCGACCAGTCGACGGAGAGCAGCGGGCCGAGGGCCACGTCGAGGCCGATCTCCTCGGCCGTCTCCCGGCGGGCCGCCTGCCGGGGCGTCTCGCCGGTGTCGGACTCGATCGTGCCGCCGGGCAGCGTCCAGCTCTCGCGGTAGTTGGGCTCCACCACCAGGACGCGCCCCGCGGCGTCCCGGAAGAGTGCGGCGGCGGCGGCCAGGACGCGGGGGAGACCGGCGATGTACGTGGCGTATTCGGTCGTGGTCATGGCGTCAGCGTAGCCAGCCGCAGGGTCCGCTCGGCCAGTTCACCGATCCCGACGCCGTCGAAGCCGAACACCGCGCTGCTCACCCGGTCCCGCAGCGGCTCCGACCACTGGGGCGGGATCGCCGCCGCCCCGCACATGACGCCCGCCACCGAACCCGCCGTCGCCCCGTTGGAGTCCGTGTCCAGGCCGCCGCGCACGGCCAGCGCGATCGTGCGGGTGAAGTCCCCCTCGCCGTAAAGGAGTCCGGCGGTCAGTACGGCCGCGTTGGGGACGGTGTGGATCCAGCCGAGGCCCGCCGTGCGCTCCGTGAGCTCGTCGAGCGCGGCGGACCAGCCGAGCCCGGACGCGTGCAGGGCGATCGTCCCGCGCACCGTACGGGCGAGCCGGCTGCTCGGCGGAACCTGCGCCAGGCCCGCTTCCAGGGCGGTCGTGACGTCCGGCGCGGTGAACGCCGCCGCGATCACGGCCGCCGCCCACATCGCCCCGTACACCCCGTTCCCGCTGTGCGAGAGGACCGCGTCCCTGCGGGCCTGCGAGGCGGCCCGGCGCGGGTCGCCTGGACTGGTCCAGCCGTGGACGTCGGCCCTGATCAGCGCGCCGATCCACTCCTGGTACGGATTGTCGTACGTGGCCGTGAGCGGCGGCCGCAGGCCGTTCGCGAGGTTCCGGTAGGCGGCCCGCTCGGCCGTGAACGTCCGTAGGTACGGCAGCCGCAGCAGCCACTCCCGCCCCACCTGCTCGGTCGTGAAGGCGGAGCCGTACGTCTCCAGGAGGTGCAGCCCGAGGACCGACCAGTCGACGTCGTCGTCCCGGCAGCTGCCGTCGATCCCGCCGCGCACGCACCTCTCCCACTCCGGGCGCAGCTCGAAACCGGTCGCCCCGGGCGGCGGGGGCGGCAGGTAGTCCGTCAGGGGCAGCGCGCCCGTCAGCCGCAGGTAGGCGTCGATGTGCTCCCGGGTCCAGTGGTCGCCCTGCTCCACGGGCTTGCCGAGCATGTTCCCGGCGATCCGGCCCGTCCAGCCGCCCAGGATCCGGTCCGCGAGCCCTCCGTCCGTACGGTCCACGTCAGCCCTCGCCCTCGGGAGGCTCCACGTCGGTGCGTGCCTTCGCCGCCCGGCGCAGCCGGTGGTGGCGCGACCCGCCCTGCTCCGTGGTCGCCTCCCCTACCAGGGCCTTGACCGCGTCACCGAGCCCGTGCATCGCGTGGTGCCGGACCGGGCCGGCCCCCGGGTCCTCCCGCAGCTCCTTGAGCAGCGCCCAGCACAGCGCCAGCATCACCACCACGAACGGCAGCGCGACCAGGATCGTCGCCGTCTGGAGCGAGTTCAGACCGCCCACCACAAGCAGGACCGCCGCCACGGCGGCCATCAGGACGCCCCAGATGACCACCAGCCAGGTCGGTGGGTGGAGCGAGCCGCCGCTGGTCAGGGACCCCATGACGAGCGAGGCGGAGTCCGCGCTCGTGACGAAGTACGTCATCACCAGGATCATCGCGAGCACCGAGGTGACCGTGCCGATCGGCAGCGCCTCCAGCATCGCGAACAGCGAGGCCTCCGCCCCGTCCTCCACCGCCGTCGCCAGGTCCGCCGCGCCCGTGGACTCCAGCCGGATCGCCGTACCGCCCATCACGCAGAACCACACCACCGTGGCCCCCGACGGCACGAGCAGTACCCCGACCAGGAACTCCCTGATCGTCCTGCCGCGCGAGATCCGGGCGATGAAGGTGCCGACGAACGGCGCCCAGGACAGCCACCACGCCCAGTAGAAGATCGTCCACGTCCCCAGCCAGTCGGGATCGGTGAACGCGCCCGTCCGGCTCGCCATCGGCAGCAGCTGGTGCAGATAGCCGCCCACGGAGGCCGGAATGGTGTCCAGGATGTACACCGTCGGGCCGAGCAGGAACACGAACAGCATCAGACAGCCCGCGAGGACGATGTTCAGGGTCGACAGCCACTTCACGCCCTTGTGCAGCCCCGAGAAGGCCGACAGGACGAAGGCCGCGGACAGGGACACGATGATGATCAGCTGGGTGGACGTCGAGTTATCCACGCCCATCGTCAGGTTCAGCCCCTCGGCGACCTGCAGCGCACCGAGCCCGAGGCTCGTCGCCGTGCCGAACACGGTCGCGAACACCGCGAGCAGATCGATCGCCCTGCCCGGCCAGGAGGCCGCCCGCCGCGCCCCGAGAAGCGGTACGAACGCGGAACTCAGCCGGTTCCCCCGCCCCTTGCGGAATCCCGCGTACGCCAGGGCCAGACCCGCGATGCCGTAGATCGCCCACGGGGTCAGCGTCCAGTGGAAGAACGAGTACTCCATCGCGGTACGGGCCGCGCCGCCCGTCCCCGCCGGAACGCCGCTCGCCGGGGGAGGGCTCAGGAAGTGCTGGAGCGGCTCCCCGACCCCGTAGAACATCAGGCCGATGCCCATGCCGGCGCTGAACATCATCGCGATCCACGCCAGGTTGCCGAACTCCGGCTCCGAGTCGTCCGCGCCCAGCCTGATCCGGCCGAAACGGCTCAGGGCGATCACCACGCACAGGACGAGGAAGGTGTCCGCCGCGACGACGAAGAGCCAGGCGAAGTTGGACAGCACCCACTGGAGGGCCGTGTCCGAGGCGCTGTCGAAGGAGTCCTCGCCCAGAGCCGCCCACCCGACGACCGCGACGACGGCCGCCACCCCGATCCCGATGACCTTGCCGTCCGGCCCGGCGTCGGAAACGATCTTTTCCGTACTCATGTGACCCCACTATGGTGCGGAATATCGCCTTATCAGGGGGTGGCACGCCGTCCAGGGGTACGGATAGGGTCGGCCACGGCGCGACTGCACGTTCGAAAGCAAGGGATGCAAGGTGACGGACGGGGCAGCAACTCAGGTCGCACACGTTCTCGTGGCGGCCGACAAGTTCAAGGGCTCGCTCACGGCCGTACAGGTCGCGGAGCGGGTCACAGCAGGACTGCGACGGGTCGTCCCCGGCCTCACCGTGGAGACGCTCCCCGTCGCCGACGGCGGCGACGGCACCGTCGCGGCAGCCGTCGCGGCCGGATTCGAGCGCCGCGAGGTCCAGGTGACGGGACCGCTCGGTGAGCAGGTCACCGCCGCCTTCGCGCTGCGCGGCACCACCGCCGTCGTCGAGATGGCGGAGGCCTCCGGCCTCCAGCTCCTCCCGCGCGGCGTGTTCGCCCCGCTGACCGCGACCACGTACGGCTCCGGCGAGCTGCTCCGCGCCGCCCTGGACGCCGGTGCGACCACCGTCGTCTTCGGCGTCGGCGGCAGCGCCACCACCGACGGCGGCGCCGGCATGCTCGCCGCGCTCGGCGCCCGGTTCCTCGACGCGTCCGGCGACCCCGTGGGCCCCGGCGGCGCACCCCTCGCCGACCTGGCCACCGCCGACCTCGGCGGCCTCGACCCCCGCTTCGCCTCGGTCGACCTGATCCTCGCGAGCGACGTCGACAACCCGCTCACCGGCCCCAAGGGCGCCCCCGCCGTCTACGGCCCGCAGAAGGGCGCCACCCCGGACGACGTCCGCACCCTGGACGCGGCCCTCGCCCACTTCGCCACCGTCCTCGAGAAGGCCGTCGGCCCCAGGGCCGCCGAAGCCGCCGTCGCCCCCGGCGCGGGCGGCGCGGGCGGCATCGGCTACGGCGCGCTCATCCTGGGCGCGAGCTTCCGTCCCGGCATCGAGCTCATGCTGGACGTCCTCGGCTTCGCCCCCGCCCTGGAGCGCGCCACCCTGGTCATCACCGGCGAGGGCTCCCTCGACGAGCAGACCCTCCACGGCAAGGCCCCGGCGGGCGTCGCCGCGGCGGCCCGCGCCGCCGGCAAGGAGGTCGTCGCCGTCTGCGGCCGCCTGGCCCTCCCGCCGGAGGCCCTCGGCAAGGCGGGCATCCGCCGCGCCTACCCCCTCACGGCCCTGGAACCCGACCCGGCCAAGTCCATGGCGAACGCGGGCCCGCTCCTGGAGGACGTGGCCGCGGACATCGCGCGGGACTTCCTGTCGTAACCCCGGCCCGCCGCCCCCGAAGCCGGGGGCGGCCGCCCGGTGTACTCAACCCCCCGGCGCCGTCAGGCGGAACGCGTCCAGGGCCAGCGTCATCTCCGTCAGGTCCCGCGGCCTCGACAGCGACCGCGACGTCAGCTGTTCGAGCCGCCGCAGCCGGTTGAAGACCGTGTTCCGGTGGCAGTAGAGGCGTCCCGCCGCCCGGCCCGCCGACCCCTCGCACTCCAGCCACGCGTCCAGCGTCTCCAGGAGCACCGCCCGGTCCGCCGGGTCCAGTTCGAGCAGACCTCCCAGGACGTCGGAGACCAGCAGGCTCGCCATCTCCGGCTGGCTCACCACCAGCGCACCCGCCATCCGGCGGTCGAGCCGCACGATCTGGCGGCTGCCCGGCGGACAGGTCCGCAGCGCCAGCTCCGCGAGGCGCCGCGCCCGGCCCAGCTCGGTCAGGCCCACCACCACGGGACTGATCCCGCCGGGCCCCGGGCACCGCCCGTCGAGCAGCTCGGACAGCGCGTCGAGACCGGTGTCGTGGGCCAGCGCCACGACCCCCAGCTCGCAGTCCGCGCCCATCCGCCACAGGAACCGCACGCCCTCGCCCTGCACCTGCCGGTGGAACGGCTCCCGCTCCTCCCGCCGGTCGTAGCGCAGCACCACCACCGCGTACCGGCCCTGCTCCGGCAGGTCCAGGCCCGCCGCCGCCCGCGACACCAGCTCGGGCGACCGCTGGCCCTGGAGCAGCGCGTCCAGGAGCGCCTGGAGCTGCTCGTCCGTCCGGCGGCTCAGCTCCAGCTCCGCCGACCGGTACGCCTCCGACGCCGTGTCCGCCTGCGCGTCCACCGCCGACCACACGGTCGTCGCCGACTGCATCAGCGCCGCGAGCTGCGCCGTGTCCGACCCCGCGCCCTCGATCAGCGCGTCCCACACCAGATGCCCGGCGTGCCGGTACGCGTGCACGACCAGTTCGAGCGGCATGCCCTGCGCGGCCCGCCGACGGCCCACCTCCTCCGCGTTCTCCAGGTCCCTGCGGGGCGAGTTCCGGGGCGCCGAGATCATCTCGATCCCGATCCGCATCGCCTCCTGGGCCTCCTGCCAGTGCTGGTCGTACGGGAGGATCCGCGCGTACGCGGGCTCGTACGCGTGAAGTTCCCTCAGGTGCTCGTCCACCAGCTCCGGCACCCGCTCCAGGAGAGCCGTGCACGCCTGAGCGAGCACCTTCCAGTCGTCATCGGTTCGCCGTCTGCGCCGTCCCATGCCGGGAGGATCCACCGCCCCGGCCCTCCCCGCACAGCCCTGACGCGCACTGTTGTGCGCATGCACAGCCCGCCGCCGCGCCCGCTGGTCACCGGCAGCGATTCGGCCGCGGGACGTGGACGCGCGGTCCGCAGCGGTGTTGGGGTGAGCGCCACTGAACGGCCGAGTAACAAGTACGGCCGGGGAAAGGGGAACCATGGGAGGTACCGCACCCGCACTCCAGGTGACGGACCTGACGGCGGGATACGGACCGGTACGCGCACTGCGGAAGGTGTCGCTGACCGTACCGGCGGGCGCCGTCGTCACCGTCCTGGGCGGCAACGGGGCCGGTAAATCGACGCTGCTGAGGGCGGTCTCGCGCACCCTGCGGTTCCACGGCGGCGCCGTGGTGTCCGGCACGGTGAGCCGCGACGGCCGGCCGCTCGACGGACTGCCGCCGGACCGGGTCGTCGCGGCCGGCGTCTCCCAGGTGCCCGAGGGCCGCCAGGTCTTCGCCCGGATGACGGTCGAGGACAACCTGCGCGCCGGCGCGCTCGGCAGGCGCGGCAGCCGGGCGTCGAAGGCCGCCGCACTCCACCGGGTCCACGAGCTGTTCCCGGTCCTCGCGGACCGCGCACGCCAGCAGGCCGGGCTGCTCTCGGGCGGTGAGCAGCAGATGCTGGCCGTCGGCCGGGCGCTGATGGCCGCGCCGGGCCTGCTGCTCCTGGACGAGCCGTCCCTCGGCCTGGCCCCGCTGATGGCGGCCAGGATCGCGGACGCGATCCGGGAGATCAACGCCCAGGGCACGGCGGTGCTCCTCGTCGAGCAGAACGCCGCGCTCGCGCTGCGGCTCGCCTCCCGGGCGTACGTCCTGGAGGTCGGCGAGGTCACCCTGTCCGGTCCCGCCGACGAACTCGCCGCCTCCGACGAGGTCCGCCGCCGCTATCTGGGCGTGGTCGACGAGGACGCCGCCGCCGACGCGGCCCGCGCCGACGCCACGCACCCGGTCCTGTCCCGCTGGGAGGAGACCCGATGACCGACGCACCGGCCACCACCGCGGCCGCCCCCGGCGTCCCCGCCCTCGTCGTCGAGGGCCTGACCGTCCGCTTCGCGGGACTCACCGCCCTCGACGGCGTCGGGTTCACCGTCCGGCCGGGCACCGTGCACGCCCTCATCGGGCCCAACGGCGCCGGCAAGTCCACCTGCTTCAACGTGCTCTCGGGTGTCTACCGGGCCACCGAGGGCTCCGTCCGGTTCGGCCCGCACGAGCTGACGGCGCTGTCCCCGCACCGGATCGCGGACCTCGGCGTCGGCCGGATCTTCCAGAACCTGGCCCTGCCGCCCCGCGCCAGCGTCGAGGACAGCCTGATGCTCGGCCGCCACCGGCTGACCCGTACCGGCTTCGTCGCCGCGGGGCTCAGGCTCCCGTCCGCCGCCCGCGAGGAGGCGCGTCACCGCGCCAGGGTCCGGGAGATCGCCGCCTTCGTCGGCCTGGAGAAGCAGCTCGCGCAGCCCGCGGGCTCCCTCCCGTACGGACAGCAGAAGCTCGCCGAACTCGCCCGAGCCCTCTGCATGGAGCCGAAACTGCTGCTGCTCGACGAGCCCGTCGCCGGCATGACCGCCGACGAGCGGGTCCGTACCGCCGCCGTCATCGCCGGCGTCCGCGACAGCCTCGGCATCTCGGTCCTGCTCGTCGAGCACGACATGGGCCTGGTGATGCGGCTCGCCGACTCCGTCACCGTCCTCGACTTCGGCCGCCGGATCGCCGACGGGGTCCCCGCCGACGTCCAGAACGACCCGGCGGTCGTCCGCGCCTACCTCGGAGAGGAGTCCGCCGCGTGAGCACGTTCGCCGAGTTCCTGATCAACGGCATCTCACTGGGCTCGATCTACGCCCTCATCGCCCTCGGCTTCGTGGTCATCTTCCGCGCCACCGAGGTCGTCAACTTCGCCCACGCCTCCCTCCTCCTGGCGGGCGGCTACGTCACCGCCGTGCTCCATGACGACATCGGCTTCTGGCCCGCCCTGCTCGCCGGCATCGCGGGCGCCGCGGTGGTCGGCGCGGCCGTCGAGTTCTTCGTCATGCGCCGCCACCGGGGCGGCGACCACAGCGTCCTCGCCATCGTCACCATCGGCGTCGACATCCTGCTCGCCACCGAGCTGACCCGCCGGATCGGCACCGACATCCTCGCCCTCGGCGACCCCTGGGGCGACGCCGTCGTCACCGTGGGCCCCGTGACCATCGCGGAGACCCGGATCGCCGCACTGCTCGCCGCGGCCCTCCTCATCACCGCGTTCCTGGTCGCCTTCCGGTACACCTCCTGGGGCGTCGCCATGCGGGCCGCCGCCGAGAACCAGGAGACCGCCGCCCTCATGGGCATCCGGCTCGGCCGGGTCTCGCTCGGCGCCTGGGCGGTCGCCGGCGGTCTCGCCGCCGTCGCCGCGCTCTTCCTCACCGTCTTCCCGACGCCGGGACTCGAACGGGCCACCTCGCTCGCCGCCCTCAAGGCGTTCCCCGCCGCCATCCTCGGCGGCCTCGACTCCACCACCGGCGCCCTCGTCGGCGGCCTCCTCGTCGGCGTCACCGAGTCCCTCGCCACCGGCTACCAGAGCGACCTGGCGTTCCTCGGCCGGGGCATCGGCGACCTGGCCCCCTATCTCGTCATGGTCGCGGTGCTCCTGATCCGCCCGGCCGGACTCTTCGGCACGAAGGAGCTGGCCCGTGTCTGAGACCCTCGCCCGGAGCGGCCTGCGGGTCCGCACCCCCGCGGTGTACGGGTGGGCCGCCGCCGCCCTCGTCCTCGTCGTCCTGCCGTTCTACCTGGACCGCTTCTGGCTCCAGGCGGGCCTGTTCGCGATGGCCGCCGCCATCGGCGCCATCGGCATCAACCTGCTGACCGGCGCCACCGGCCAGCTCTCCATGGGACACGCCTTCTTCCTCGCCGTCGGCGCCTACGGCTACTGCCTCTTCGCCGGCGACGGCGCCGACGGGCTCGCCGGACTCGGCCTGCCCGGCTGGCTCGCCGCCGTCCTCGCGGTCGCCCTCTCGGGCCTGGCCGGCGGGGTGTTCAGCCCCATCGCGGGCCGGCTGCGCGGCGCGTACCTCGGCATCGCCACCCTCGCGCTGATCTTCATCGGACAGCACGTCCTCTTCAACGCCCACGACCTCACCGGCGGCTACAACGGCCGCGCCGTCCCGCCGCTCAGCCTCTTCGGCCTCACCTTCGACGACACCGAACTCCTGATCGCCCAGGTGCCGTTCGGCGCGGTCGAGAAGCTCTGGTACCTCGGACTCGCGCTGCTCCTCGCCGGGGTCGTCTTCGCCCGAGGAGTGCTCAGGGGCCGCCCCGGGCGCGCGATGAACGCCATCCGCGACCACCGGATCGCCGCGGGAGTGATGGGCATCCCGGTGGCCCGCTACCGCGCCGCCGTCTTCGTCCTGTCCTCCATGTACGCCGGCCTCGCGGGCGTCCTGCTCGCCCTGGTCTTCCAGCGCACGGTGCCCGAGTACTTCGGCATGGCGCTCTCCCTCGAATACCTGGCCATGATCGTCATCGGCGGTCTCGGCTCGGTCGCCGGAGCCGTGGCCGGAGGCGTCTTCGTCTCCCTCCTGCCGCAGTTCCTCAACCGGTACAGCGAGGCGCTCCCGCTGGTCTCCGCCCCGGGAACGGGCGGCATCGCACCGGGCGAGGCCTCCCGTTACCTGTACGGCGCCGCCGTCGTCGCGGTGGTGCTGTTCCTGCCCGGAGGCCTGGCCCGGCTCGCGGCCCGGAGACCCGGCAGACCCAAGAACCCCACACCCGACACGCCCGCATCCACCACCCCCACTCCGCCCGACACCTCTTCCACCGAACCCTCAGGGGAGCCACGATGACCCACAGACGACAGGCCGCGCGGGGCCTGGCCGCAGCGCTCGCCGCACTGGTCGCCCTCACCGCCGCCGGATGCAGCTCCAAGGCCAAGACCGGTGACGGCAAGCAGACCGACGCGGGCGGGGTGAAGACCGGCGAGGGCGTCACCGACAAGGCGATCTCGCTCGGCGCGCTCACCGACATGACCGGCGTGTACGCGACCCTCGGCAAGAGCGTCACCCAGGCCCAGCAGCTGTACGTCAAGCAGGTCAACGCCGCCGGCGGCATCTGCGGCCGACAGCTGGAGCTCACGGTCCGCGACCACGGCTACGACCCGCAGAAGGCGCTCGCCGCCTACACCGAACTGGAGCCGAAGGTCGTCGGCTACGCCCAGTTCATCGGCTCCCCGTTCGTCGCCGCCGTCAAGCCCCTGGTCGACGGCAAGGACAAGGGACTCGTCCTCCCGCAGGCCTGGTCGGCCTCGCTGCTCGGCTCCCCGTACATCCGCGTCCTGGGTGCCACGTACGACGTCGAGACGATCAACGCCGTCGACTTCCTGGTGAAGGAGAAGGGCCTGAAGTCGGGCGACAAGCTCGGCCACGTCTACTTCGAGGGCGACTACGGCGAGAACGCGCTCAAGGGCTCCAAGCACGCGGCGGAGGCGGCCGGTCTGACCGTCGTCGAACAGAAGATCAAGCCCACCGACAACGACATGTCGGCGCAGGTCGCGGCCCTCAAGCAGGCCGGGGTCAAGGCCATCGTCATCAGCGCGGGCCCGCGCCAGGCCGCCTCCCTCGTCGGGGTCGCCGCCGCCACCGGCCTCAAGGTGCCGGTGGTGGGCAACAACTCGGCCTTCGCCCCGCAGCTCCTCGGCACCCAGGCCGGTCCCGCCCTGGAGAAGATGTACTGGTTCGCCTCCCCGAGCCTCCCCATCGGCGCGGACACCCCGACCGCGAAGAAGCTGGTCGCCGACTACAAGGCCGCCTACCCGAGCGACACCCTCGACAACGGCATCGTCGCCGGCTGGACCGCGGCGAGCGTCTTCGGCGAGGCCCTGAAGAAGGCCTGCGCGGAGAAGAACCTCACCCGCGAGGGCGTCGGCAAGGCGCTCCTCACCATGACGGCCCACGACGCCGGCTTCGGCATGAGCCACAACCTCGGCGACCCCAAGGCCCCCTCGTCCCGCGAGTCGGTCATCATCCAGCCGGACAAGTCCGTCCCCGGCGGCATGCGCACGGTCCGCCGGCCCTTCGTCGCGGACGCCGCGAAGTCCTACACCCCCTGACCGACCACGGTCGCCCCCCGGGCCGGGCTTCACACGCGTGAAACAACGCGGTGTGAAGCTCGGCCCATGAACGTGATGATCGAGGAGAACCGCTCCCACCCGCGACTCCCTGAACTGCTGGCCGCGTACCACCTGCTCAACGAGGCCGAGAAGGGGACGCCCGCGGCGTCGGTCGCCGAGCTCCCGGCCGTATACCGTGCGGAGGCCGAGGACCCGGCCGCCGCCTTCAGCGCCGACACGGTCCTGCTCGCCACCCCGTCCGGTGAGGACCTCCCGGCCGGCTGCGTCGTCCTCAAGACGCCGTACGAGGGCGGGGCGCCCGAGATCAAGCGGCTCTGGGTCGAGCCCCACGCCCGCCGCAAGGGTCTCGCCACGGCCCTCATGGCCGAGGCCCTGCGGCGGGCCGCCACCTCGGGCGCGTCCGCCGTACGCCTCACCGTCTGGTCCTGGCGGGCGGAGCCGCTCGCCCTCTACCGCGCTCTCGGCTTCGAGGCCGTCGACTCGTGGGACGAGCGGCCGGACCTCGTCTGCCTGGAGAAGCCGCTCGACGTGATCGAGCGCCTCACCCCCGACGCCGTACGGGCCCACGCCGGGGCCGGTCTCGCCGCGCTCCTCGTGGACGCCGTGGACAGCGGCGCCTCCGTGGGCTTCCTGGCGCCCCTGGAGGCCGCCGAGGGGGCCGCCTGGTGGTCGGGCGTCGCCGAGGAGGCCGCGGCGGGCGTACGGGACGTCTGGGCGGCCCACGGCCCGGACGGCGGCCTGGCCGGCGTCGTCACCCTCACCCGTACCGGCACCGCCAACGGCCGCCACCGCGGGGAGATCGCCCGGCTCCTCGTGCACCGCTCGGCCCGCGGCCGGGGCCTCGGCCGCCGGCTGCTCGCCACGGCCGAGGCCCACGCCGCCGCCACCGGTCTCACCCTGCTCGTCCTGGACACCCGGACCGACAGTCCCGCCGAGCGCCTCTACCGGGCGGCGGGCTGGACGGCCGCCGGCACGATCCCGGACTTCGCCGCCGACCCGGCCGGCACCCTGCGCCCCACCACGCTGTACTACAAGCGCCTCGGGTAGGCCCCCTCGCGCACGCGAGAGGGCCCGGGAGGCGATATCGCCTCCCGGGCCCTCTCGTACACATGAATCCGCTACGGCAGCTGTGCCGCCCGCGCCTCCCGGCTCTCACGCCGGTTGCCGCGGAAGGTGTTCACCCGGCGGGCCGTCGCGAAGAGGGGGATCACGGCGCCCATCACCACCTGCAGCGCGCAGCCGGCCTGGAGCAGGAACGCGCCGCCCGGGGCGTCGAACGCCCAGGCCGCCAGCATGCCCATCGCACCGACGATCCAGCTGAGCATCGCCACCGCGAGGATGCCCCGCGGCTTGGGGTACTCGACCCGGCTCACCATCAGCCAGGCCACCCCGATGATCGCGAGCAGCGTCGGGATGAACGGCAGCTCGAGAAGCACGATCGAGACGACCGTCAGCGCGCCGAAGGGGCTCGGCATGCCCTGGAACATACCGTCCTTCATGGTCACGCACGAGAATCTCGCCAGCCTCAGCACCACCGCGAGCAGCACCACGATCGCGGCCACCGCCGAGACCTTCTGCTGCGCGCCGGGCGTGACCATCCCGTACACGAGTACGAAGTAGGCCGGGGCCAGACCGAAGCTGATCAGGTCCGAGAGGTTGTCGAGCTCGGCGCCCATCGGCGACGAACGCAGCTTGCGCGCCACGATGCCGTCGAAGAGGTCGAAGATCGCCGCGGCCAGCATGAGGATCACGGCGGTGGCGGCGCTGTTGCGCGCCATGCCGGTCTCGGTGCTGCCCGTGAGGTGCGGGATGAGGATGCCGGTGGTGGTGAAGTACACCGCCATGAATCCACACGTGGCGTTACCGAGCGTGAGGGCGTCCGCTATGGACAGCCTCAGCGACAACGGCATCTCCTCGGCCTCGTCGGCCGCCTCCGGATCCGTGCCGGCGACCCAGTCGGCGGCTCGTGTGTCGGGATCAATCACGGTCAATGCGAGTCACCCCCGCTGTGGTGACCTGGCCGACCTCGACGTCGACGTCGACACCCTCGGGGAGGTAGATGTCGACGCGCGAACCGAAGCGGATGAGACCGATCCGGTCACCCTGCTCGACCTTCGTCCCCTGCGGGATGTACGGCACGATGCGCCGGGCGACGGCGCCCGCGATCTGGATCATCTCGATGTCGCCGAGCTCGGTGTCGAAGTGCCAGACAACGCGCTCGTTGTTCTCGCTCTCCTTGTTGAACGCCGGGACGAACCCGCCGGGGATGTGCTCCACGGACGTCACCGTGCCGGCCAGCGGCGCGCGGTTGACGTGGACGTTCAGCGGGCTCATGAAGATGGCGACCCGGGTGCGTCCGTCCTTCCACGGCATGATGCTCTGCACCACACCGTCGGCGGGGGAGATGACCCGGCCCTGAGCGATCTCACGCTCGGGGTCGCGGAAGAACCACAGCATGCCGGCCGCGAGAGCGGTGGTCGGCACGGCGATGGCCGCGGCCCGCCTCGACTTGCGCGCGCGCACGAGGGAGAGCGCCGCGGTGGCGACGGTCGGCAGAAGCCACGGCGATGCTCCGCGCGCGAGGCGTACGCCGGAGAGGCTGTCGCGGTGTGCAGAGGTTTGGCTGTGGGGCATGGATGACCTTCGTAGCGGATGATGCCGCACTGGCAACGGGGACGGCGGCTTTCCCGCGATGCTATCGGTTGCGGGGCGCAACTGGGTAAGCCAGGAACCGAGTCGACGGCCGGAAGACGAACACAGGGTGTGATCTTCTTCGCGGCCGTATCGACCCAAATCCGACAATCAACCCTGGAATCGGTACTCCTCGAGCAGCCGACGACCAATGATCATTTTCTGGATCTCGGCGGTACCTTCACCGATGAGCAGCATCGGCGCCTCGCGGTAGAGACGCTCGATCTCGTACTCCTTCGAGAACCCGTAGCCGCCGTGAATGCGGAACGCGTCCTCGACGACCTCCTTGCAGTATTCGGAGGCGAGGTACTTCGCCATCCCTGCTTCGAGGTCGTTTCGTTCCCCGGAGTCCTTTTTGCGTGCTGCGTTCACCATCATGGCATGAGCGGCCTCGACCTTGGTAGCCATCTCGGCGAGCTTGAACTGAATCGCCTGGTGCTCGGCGATCGCCTTGCCGAAAGTGTGACGCTGCTGGGCATACGAGACACCCAGTTCGAAGGCACGCTGAGCGACGCCGCAGCCACGCGCCGCCACGTTGACGCGGCCGACCTCCACGCCGTCCATCATTTGGTAAAACCCTCGGCCGGTGGTGCCGCCGAGTACCCGATTGGCCGGAATGCGCAGTCCGTCCATGATGAGTTCGGTGGTGTCGACGCCCTTGTAGCCCATCTTGTCGATCTTCCCGGGGATGGTGAGGCCGGGGCGGACCTCTCCGAAGCCGGGCTCCTTCTCGACGAGGAAGGTCGTCATCGACTTGTGGGGGGCGGTGCCCTCCGGGTGTCCTTCGTCACTCCGGACGAGAACGGCGACCAGCGACGACGTTCCGCCGTTCGTCAGCCACATCTTCTGGCCGTTGAGGACGTACTCCTCGCCGTCCTTCACCGCCTTCGAGGTGATGGCCGACACGTCCGAGCCGAGACCCGGCTCCGACATCGAGAACGCGCCACGCGTCTCGCCGGCCGCCATCCGCGGAAGGAAGTAGTCCTTCTGCTCCTGGGTGCCGTGCTGCTTCAGCATGTACGCCACGATGAAGTGGGTGTTGATGATGCCGGAGACCGACATCCAGCCACGGGCGATCTCCTCCACGCACAGCGCGTAGGTGAGCAGCGACTCACCCAGGCCGCCGTACTCCTCGGGGATCATCAGACCGAAGAGACCGAGTTCCTTCAGCCCGTCGACGATCTGCTGGGGGTACTCGTCACGGTGCTCCAGCTCGGTCGCGACCGGGATGATCTCCTTGTCGACGAACTCCCGGACGGTCTTGAGGATCTCCTGCTGGACGTCCGTGAGCCCGGCGGTCTGGGCGAGTCGGGCCATGGCTACTTCTCCGTCTTCTTGGCGGGCTCGATCAGCGTGGGGCGGCCCGGCTGCTCGCCGCCGCGCTCCTTGATGTACGTCTCGGTGGGGACCATCACCTTGCGGCGGAAGACGCACACCAGGGTGCCGTCCTGCTTGTAGCCCTTGGTCTCGACGTAGACGATGCCGCGGTCGTTCTTCGACTTCGACGGGGTCTTGTCGAGGACCGTGGTCTCGCCGTAGATCGTGTCGCCGTGGAAGGTCGGCGCCACGTGCCGCAGCGACTCGATCTCCAGGTTGGCGATGGCCTTGCCGGAGACGTCCGGCACGGACATGCCGAGCAGCAGCGAGTAGATGTAGTTGCCGACGACGACGTTCTTGCCGAAATCCGTCGTGTTCTCGGCGTAGTTCACATCCATGTGCAGCGGATGGTGGTTCATCGTCAGCAGACAGAAGAGGTGGTCGTCGTACTCGGTGACCGTCTTCCCGGGCCAGTGCTTGTAGACGGCACCGATCTCGAACTCTTCGTAGGTACGGCCGAACTGCATGGTCCTACGCCTCCGGGATCTCGAACTTGCTGGTGCGCTGCATGCCGGCGGCGCGGCCCTTGCCGGAGATGACCAGGGCCATCTTGCGGGAGGCCTCGTCGATCATCTCGTCGCCGAGCATCGCGGAGCCCTTCTTGCCGCCGGCCTCGGACGTGTAGTAGTCGTACGCGTCGAGGATCAGCTCGGCGTGGTCGAAGTCCTCCTGCGAGGGCGAGAAGATCTCGTTCGCGGCGGCGACCTGGTCCGGGTGCAGCACCCACTTGCCGTCGAAGCCCAGGGCCGCGGCGCGCTGGGCGACCGCCTTGTAGCCCTCGGGGTTGCGGATCTGCAGGTACGGGCCGTCGATCGCCTGGAGGTTGTTGGCGCGGGCGGCCATCAGGATCGCCATCAGGATGTAGTGGTAGGCGTCGGCGCCGTAGCCGGGCGGCTGCTCGCCGACGACCAGGGACTTCATGTTGATGGAGGCCATGAAGTCGGCCGGGCCGAAGATGATCGTCTCGACGCGCGGGGAGGCCTGCGCGATCGCGTTGACGTTGTTCAGGCCCTGGGCGTTCTCGATCTGCGCCTCGATGCCGATCTTGCCGACCTCGAAGCCCATCGTCTTCTCGATCTGCGTGAGCAGCAGGTCGAGCGCGACGATCTGCTGGGCGTCCTGGACCTTCGGCAGCATGATGCAGTCGAGGTTCTGGCCGGCGCCCTCGACGACCGTGACGACGTCACGGTAGGTCCAGTGGGTCGTCCAGTCGTTGACGCGGACCACACGGGTCTTGCCGGTCCAGTCGCCCTCGTTGAGGAACTTGACGATGGTGTGGCGGGCCTCGGGCTTGGCCAGCGGGGCGCACGCGTCCTCCAGGTCCAGGAAGACCTGGTCGGCGGCGAGGCCCTGGGCCTTCTCCAGGAAGCGCGGGTTGGAGCCGGGGACCGCCAGGCAGGAGCGGCGGGGGCGCAGCCGGTTCACGGGGGACGCGGGGCTGGTCATGCGGGGACCTCCAGGGGGTCGAGCTTGTTCGCTGTCCGGATCTCGTCGACGATACGGCCGATGATCTCCGTGATACCGAAGTCCTTCGGTGTGAAGACGGCGGCGACACCCGCCCGCTTCAGTTCTGCGGCGTCGGCGTTCGGGATGATCCCGCCGACGATGACGGGAACGTCGGTGGCGCCCGCCTCGCGGAGGCGCTCCAGGACGTCCGGTACCAGCTCGGCGTGCGAGCCGGAGAGGATCGAGAGACCGACGCAGTGCACGTCCTCGGCGAGGGCCGCGTTCACGATCTGCTCGGGGGTCAGCCGGATGCCCTGGTAGACCACCTCGAAACCGGCGTCACGCGCGCGTACGGCGATCTGCTCGGCCCCGTTGGAGTGCCCGTCCAGGCCCGGCTTGCCGACGAGCAGCCGCAGCCGCCCGCAGCCGAGCTCCTCGGCGGTCCGCGCCACCTTCTCCCGCACGAGAGCCAGCGGGGTGCCCGCCTCGGCCGTCACGGCGACCGGGGCGGAGGACACGCCCGTGGGGGCGCGGAACTCGCCGAAGACGTCCCGCAGCGCCCAGGACCACTCCCCGGTCGTGACGCCCGCACGCGCGCACTCCAGGGTGGCGGCGAAGAGGTTGCCGTCGCCGGCAGCCGTCGCCTTCAGCTTCGCCAGGGATTCCTGGGCGCGGGTCTCGTCGCGGTTGTCGCGCCACTCGTGGAGGGCCGCGACCACCCGCGCCTCGTTCGCCGGGTCCACCGTCATGATCGCGGTGTCGAGGTCGGCGGTGAGGGGGTTCTCCTCGGTCGCCTGGAAGATGTTGACGCCGATGATCTTCTCGTCGCCGGCCTCGATCCGGGCGCGCCGCTCGGCGTGCGAGGAGACGAGCTGCGACTTGAGGTAGCCGGACTCGACGGCGGCCATCGCGCCGCCCATCTCCTGGATGCGCCCGATCTCGGCCAGGCACTCCTCGACGAGCGAGCCGACCTTGGCCTCGATGACGTGCGAGCCCTCGAAGATGTCCTCGTACTCCAGGAGGTCCGACTCGTGGGCCAGGACCTGCTGGATGCGGAGCGACCACTGCTGGTCCCAGGGCCGGGGCAGGCCCAGCGCCTCGTTCCACGCGGGCAGCTGCACGGCGCGGGCGCGGGCGTCCTTGGAGAGGGTGACGGCCAGCATCTCCAGGACGATCCGCTGGACGTTGTTCTCCGGCTGGGCCTCGGTCAGACCGAGCGAGTTGACCTGTACGCCGTAGCGGAACCGGCGCTGCTTCTCGTTCTCGATGCCGTACCGCTCACGCGTGATCTTGTCCCAGATGCGGCCGAAGGCGCGCATCTTGCACATCTCCTCGATGAAGCGGACGCCCGCGTTCACGAAGAAGGAGATGCGGGCCACGACCTCGCCGAAACGGTCCGCCGGGACCTGCCCGGAGTCCCGTACCGCGTCGAGCACCGCGATGGCGGTGGACATCGCGTACGAGATCTCCTGGACCGGAGTGGCCCCCGCCTCCTGCAGGTGGTAGCTGCAGATGTTGATCGGGTTCCACTTCGGGATGTTGTTCACCGTGTAGGTGATCATGTCCGTCGTGAGGCGGAGCGACGGGCCGGGCGGGAAGACGTGCGTCCCGCGCGACAGGTACTCCTTCACGATGTCGTTCTGGGTGGTGCCCTGGAGCCGGGTGACGTCCGCACCCTGCTCCTCGGCGGTCACCTGGTAGAGCGCCAGCAGCCACATGGCGGTGGCGTTGATGGTCATCGAGGTGTTCATCTGCTCCAGGGGGATGTCCTGGAACAGCCGGCGCATGTCACCGAGGTGCGAGACGGGGACGCCGACCCGGCCGACCTCGCCGCGGGCGAGGATGTGGTCGGGGTCGTACCCGGTCTGCGTCGGCAGGTCGAACGCGACCGAGAGGCCGGTCTGACCCTTGGCGAGGTTGCGCCGGTACAGCTCGTTGGACGCCTCGGCGGTCGAGTGACCGGCGTACGTCCGCATGAGCCACGGCCGGTCCTTCTGGCGCTCAGTCATCTATGGTCCCGGGCTCAGATGTTGCGGAAGCGGTTGATGGCGTCGATGTGCTTCTCGCGCATCTCCGGGTCCCGCACGCCAAGGCCCTCCTGGGGGGCGAGGGCGAGGACGCCGACCTTGCCCTGGTGCAGGTTGCGGTGGACGTCGTAGGCCGCCTGGCCGGTCTCCTCCAGGGAGTAGACCTTGGACAGGGTCGGGTGGATCTTGCCCTTGGCGATGAGGCGGTTGGCCTCCCACGCCTCGCGGTAGTTGGCGAAGTGCGAGCCGATGATGCGCTTGAGCGACATCCACAGGTAGCGGTTGTCGTACTCGTGCATGTAGCCCGAGGTCGAGGCACAGGTGGTGATCGTGCCGCCCTTGCGGGTGACGTACACGGAGGCGCCGAAGGTCTCGCGGCCCGGGTGCTCGAAGACGATGTCGATGTCCTCGCCGCCGGTCAGCTCACGGATCTTCGAGCCGAAGCGCTTCCACTCCTTCGGGTCCTGGGTGTGCTCGTCCTTCCAGAACTTGTAGCCCTCGGCGTTGCGGTCGATGACCGCGTCGGCGCCCATCGCCCGGCAGATGTCGGCCTTCTCGGGGGAGGAGACGACACAGATCGGGTTGGCGCCGCCGGCCAGCGCGAACTGGGTGGCGTACGAGCCGAGGCCGCCGCTCGCGCCCCAGATGAGGACGTTGTCGCCCTGCTTCATCCCGGCGCCGTTGCGGGAGACCAGCTGGCGGTACGCGGTGGAGTTGACGAGACCGGGGGAGGCCGCCTCCTCCCAGCTCAGGTGGCCGGGCTTCGGCATCAGCTGGTTCGACTTGACGAGGGCGATCTCGGCCAGGCCGCCGAAGTTGGTCTCGAAGCCCCAGATGCGCTGCTCGGGGTCGAGCATCGTGTCGTTGTGGCCGTCGGAGGACTCCAGCTCGACCGAGAGGCAGTGGGCGACGACCTCGTCGCCGGGCTTCCACGAGTTCACGCCGGGGCCGGTGCGCAGCACGACGCCCGCGAGGTCGGAGCCGATGATGTGGTACGGCAGGTCGTGGCGCTTGCTGAGGTCGCTGAGCCGGCCGTAGCGCTCCAGGAAGCCGAAGGTCGACACCGGCTCGAAGATCGAGGTCCAGACCGAGTTGTAGTTGACCGAGCTGGCCATGACGGCGACGAGGGCCTCGCCCGGGCCGAGCTCGGGCAGCGGCACGTCGTCGAGGTGCAGCGACTTGCGCGGGTCCTTGTCGCGGCTGGCCAGCCCGGCGAACATCTCCGTCTCGTCCTTGTGGACGGTGACGGCCCGGTACGACTCGGGGAGCGAGATGTTCGCGAAATCGGCGGACGAGGAGTCCGGCGACTGGATCGCGTCCAGGATGTCCTTCACGGGGTTGCCTCCGGCGGTGCGGCGTCCTGGGGCGGACGCGCTGAGGGTTACGTCTTGGAGTGCTGCTGTGGAGGTGTGCCGTCGGTTCGGCGGGTGGAGCGGTGGCGGCGCTGGTGAGCGCGAGGGGTGCCTGTGACGCAGGCGTCCGGGCGCACAATCACGATCGCTTGTGGGGACAGCCGGCGCACGAGGAGAACTCTGCGCGCCGACCGCCCGGACACCCTCAACGTATGGCACGCCGTGTCACGTGACAAGGCACTGCGTGCCAACAATTTCACTCATATGCAATCTGCCCGTCACATCTGAGCGATGATCGATCGAACGGGGGGAGAAAACGGACGAAGGCCGCCCCGGAGAGGGGCGGCCTTCGGTGGAGGAGGGGGTCAGTTCTTGCGCAGGGCCTGCTGGATCGTGCGCATGACCTCGTCCAGAGGTGCGTCCGTACGGGCCACGGCGACCACCACGTCCCCCTCCGTGGAGGCGACGGCGGCGGGCACGGCGGCGGTCACGGCGACGGGCGAACCGGCCGGCTGCTGCGTCGACGCGGCCGGCCGGGCACCTATGCCCGAACCGAAGGTGTCCCGGACGATCGCGAAGGCGTGGTCGAGCTGGGCCTCCACGTCACCCTCACCGCCCGCCCGTAGCCAGCGGCGCAGCACGTGGTTGTGAGCCGTGACCACCGCGGAGGCGGCCACCTCCGCAAGCAGCGGGTCGTCGTTGCCGTCGTGGTGGTCCCGCTCGTCGAAGTGCCCGAGGAGATACCGGGTGAACAGGCGCTCGTAGCGGGCCACGGACGCGATCTCCCGCTCCCGCAGGGTCGGCACCTCGCGGGTCAGCCGGTAGCGCTCCACGGAGACCGCGGGGGACCCCGCGTACATCTTCATGACTTCCTTGATGCCCCGGCACACCGTGTCCAGCGGGTGCTCGTGCGGCGGGGCCGCGTTGAGCACCGCCTCCGCACGCACGAGCGTGTCGTCGTGATCGGGGAAGATCGCCTCTTCCTTGGAGCGGAAGTGGCGGAAGAACGTGCGCCGCGCGACCCCGGCCGTCGCCGCGATCTCGTCGACCGTCGTGGCCTCGTACCCCTTGGTCGCGAAGAGCTCCATCGCGGCCGTGGCCAGCTCCCGCCGCATCTTCAGCCGCTGGGCGGCGGCGCGGGTGCCCGCCGCGCTCTCCGGAGCGTCGGACGGGGAGGTGGCACGGGGTGTCTTCGCGGCCTTGGGCATGGACCGAACGTACTGCATCGGAGGGACAGTGTGCCCAGGTGGGGGCGGGGAGCCCCCCGGGGCACCGACGGTGCCCCGGGTCCTCAGCAGACCGCCCCAGCCGGCCGCTCCCGGCTCAGCGTCGGGCATATTCGCGGAAGCCGCGCCCCGTCTTCCGGCCCAGGCAGCCGGCGGCCACGAGGTGCTCCAGGAGCGGTGCGGGCGCGAGACCCGGGTCGCGGAACTCGCGGTGCAGCACCTGCTCGATCGCGAGCGAGACGTCCAGACCGACCACGTCGAGCAGCTCGAACGGGCCCATCGGGTAGCCGCCGCCCAGCTTCATCGCCGCGTCGATGTCGTCCAGGGTCGCGTAGTGGTCCTGCACCATCTTGATCGCGTTGTTCAGGTACGGGAAGAGCAGCGCGTTCACGATGAATCCGGCCCGGTCGCCGCAGTCCACCGGGTGCTTGCGGATCTTCGCGGTGACCTCGCGGACGGTCGCGTGGACGTCGTCGCCGGTCAGCACCGTACGGACGATCTCGACCAGCTTCATCGCCGGCGCCGGGTTGAAGAAGTGCATCCCGATCACGTCCTGCGGACGCGAGGTCGCCCGGGCGCAGGCCACGACCGGCAGCGAGGAGGTCGTGGTGGCGAGCACCGCGCCCGGCTTGCAGATCTTGTCGAGCCGGGCGAACAGCTCCTGCTTGATCTCCAGGTCCTCGGCCACCGCCTCGACGGCCAGGTCGACCTCGGCGAAGGCGTCGAGCGTGCCCGCCGCGGTGATCAGGGCCAGGGTCGTGTCCCGGGCCTCGCCCGTCATCCGGCCCTTCTCGACGGAACGGGCCAGCGACTTGGCGATGCGGGCCTTGGCCGTGTCCGCCTTCTCCTGGGAGCGGGCGGCGAGGACGACCTCGTACCCGGCCTTGGCGAAGACCTCGGCGATGCCGGAGGCCATGGTGCCCGAGCCGGCGACACCGACCGAGCGCACCTCACGGCCATCGGCCGCGTCGGCGGAGCTGAGCGGGGTGAGCGCGTCCCGCACCACCTCGCCGGAGCCCGGCGCCTCGTACGTGTAGAAGCCGCGGCCCGACTTGCGGCCGGTCAGACCCGCCTCGCTGAGCTGCTTGAGGATCGGGGCCGGGGCGTGCAGCCGGTCGTGCGAGTCCGCGTACATGGCCTCCAGGACCGTACGGGCCGTGTCGACGCCGATCAGGTCGAGCAGCGCGAGCGGGCCCATCGGAAGCCCGCAGCCGAGCCGCATCGCCGCGTCGATGTCCTCGCGGGAGGCGTACTTGGCCTCGTACATGGCGGCGGCCTGGTTCAGGTAGCCGAAGAGGAGTCCGTCGGCGATGAAACCGGCCTTGTCGCCGACCGCCACCGGCTCCTTGCCGAGGTCCTGGGCCAACCGGGTGACGGCGTCGACCGCCCGCGGGTCGGTCAGCACGGAGGAGACCACCTCGACCAGCTTCATCGCCTGGACCGGGGTGAAGAAGTGCAGGCCGAGAACCCGCTCCGGGTGCGCCGAGTCGGCGGCCAGTCGGGTGACGGAGAGCGCGTTGGTGCCGGTGGCCAGGATGGTCCCCGGCCGGACGATGCCGTCGAGGGCCCGGAAGACCTCCTGCTTCGCCTCGTAGGACTCGGGCACGACCTCGATCACGAGGTCCGCCTCGGCGGCCGCCTGGAGGTCGGAGAAGGTACGGAAGCGGGCCAGGACGTCCTGCCGCTCCTCCTCGGTGATCCGCTCGCGGGCCACCGCACGGGCGGTCGAGGCCTCCAGGGCGGCGACGGCCTGGGCCGCGGCGGTGTCGCTGATGTCGATGCCGATGACCTCGCGGCCGGCGCGGACGAGGACGTCGGCGATGCCGGTGCCCATGGTGCCGAGACCGACGACGGCGATGGTGGAGAGAGGGGTGTCCATCAGGGGACTCCTGAGAGGAAGAGTGACGACTGAGGGCAGTGCGCGCGCGAGGGAGAAAGGTCGCGGGAAAGAACGAGGGTGATGCCCTGCAAGAAGGGGCGATGCCCTGGAAAAGGGGGCGATGGACTCTGTCCCGGAGTCACATCCGAACTGCCGAACCGACGAAACAATCACAACAGCTGCGTCACCAGGCTGCTGTGAGGAAGGCGGGGGGTGGCCCGCTCACCTGAGACTAACCGGCCGGTAACGAGCGCGCCAGTCCTCGGAAGTTGAGAAAGTGTGATCTGGATCGCGGATAGGCTCGGATTCATGGAAATCGCCGAGGATCCCGAATTCTGCTCGATGATCGATCGATTGCGGGACGAGATCCGGAATGGCATCGGAGAAGTCCCCGCGGCATTCGGAGAACTCGCCGGAACCACCGACCCGGAGGAACTCCACCAAGCCCTCACCGCACCGGGACAGCCGCTCTGGGCGCGCGAGATCGCCGCCTTCAAGCTCGGGCTCGCGGGCGACCCGCGCGCCTTCGAGGCGCTCGTGCTCCTTCTCAACCACCGCGACCCCGAGCGCTGCGTCACCGCCGCCCACGCCCTGACCCGGCTCGGCGACCCGCGCACCGCCCGAGCGGCCGCCGCCCTCGCCACCAACGAACTGCGGATCGCCTACGCCCTGCTGCCGGTTCGGCTGCTCGCCGAGCTGCGCGCCCCCGAGTCCGTCGCGGCCCTGATCACCGTCCTCGAACGGCGCCTCCCCGCCGACGACCCCCACTGGCGGGTCGGCCTCGCCTGCGTCGAGGGCCTCGGCAGGCTCGGTGACACCCGCGCCCGGCCCGCCCTCGAAGCCGCCCTTCCCCACCCCCGCCTCGGTACGGCGGCCGCGGCGGCGCTGGGCCGCCTCGCACCCGGCGCCCCGGCCGCCCGCCCATCGGGGTGAACAACGCCGGGCATCCGGCCCGAGGTCATCGTCGGGCGAGCGTCTTCCGCCAAGGATGAGCGCCGGCGGTACCGGTCGGTCTCCGCCCTCGCGCACGCACGTACCGAGGTTGGTGGAGATGGCCGGCACCCGCCGTCGACGAGGACGCGCCCGGCTCGCCCTGCTGACGGGTTGTCTGCTGCTCGGGGCGGGAGCCGCGTATCCCTCGCCCGTGGTGGCAGCGGTGCCCGCCGCCCGTACCGACGTCACGACGATCTCCGAGGACACACGTTCCGACCGCCCGGTCCGTTCAGGAGGCGTCGTCCGGGACCAGCGCGAAGGCCTCGATCTCGATGAGGAGTTCCGGGCGGACCAGCGCCGCCACCTGCACCGCCGAACTCGCCGGCAGCGGCGTCCCCGCGAAGTGCGCGTCCCGCGCGTCCCGTACCGCCGGGAGATGGGCCACGTCCGTGACGAAGTAGGTCAGCTTGACCACGTCCTCGAACCCGGCGCCCGCCGCGTCGAGGCAGCGGGCCAGGTTCGCGAAGACCTGCCGGGCCTGCGCCACCGGGTCGCCCTCCCCGACCACCGCGCCGGAGGCGTCGAACGCGCACTGGCCGGATATCGCGACGAAGCGGCCCGTCCCCCACACGACGTGGCTGTACTGGGGGCTGGCGGCGATGCCGTCTGGTGCGGGGAGGTGGGTGAGGTGGCTCGTCATGACGGACATCCTCGCGCACGCCACTGACAGTGCCCGCGTCCCCAGGGGCGCGGGCACTGTCAGTGGGGCTGCGGAGATGTCAGCGCACGTGGCCGAGGAGCTCGTGCAGGAGGCCGCCGGCGGACTCCGTCCGGACGGGTCCGGCGGCCTCCGCCCGCGCCGGGGCGACGCTCGCCGTCCCCGGCGGGAGGGACCGGGCGGCCGTCTTCCCCTTGGCCTGCTTGCCGGCCGGCGGCGTGAGCGGCTCCGGCTCGGGCTCCGGAAGGGCGGCGCAGACCGCGTCCACCTCGGCGTCGTCCTTGGCGCGTGGGACCTTGCCCGTCGCCAGGTAGGTGGCCAGGTGCTCGTCGAGGCAGTCGTTCCCGCCGAGCGTCACCCCGTGGTTCCCGCCGCCCTCCTCGACGACCAGGCTGGAGCCGCGCATCAGCCGGTGCAGGGCGACCCCGCCCTCGTACGGCGTCGCCGCGTCGTCCGTCGCCTGGAGGATCAGGACCGGCGGCACCTGGTCGTTGCTGACGTCCGGCGGGGTGAGCGAGTCCACCGGCCAGAACGCGCACGGCGCGTTGTACCAGGCGTTGTTCCAGGTGGAGAAGGGCGCCTTCGCGTGCACGTCCCAGCTGTCCTTGCGCCAGACGTTCCAGTCCCGGGGCCAGCCCGCGTCCCGGCACTGCACGCTCGTGTAGACCGAGTAGCCGTTGTCCGCCGCGGCGTCGGCCTCCCCGTACCGCTCGTACGCCTCCGTCAGCGGTACCGCGTCGGCGTCGTTGACGTACGCGGAGAAGGCGGTCGCGAGGCGGGGCCAGTAGCCGTTGTAGTACCCGCCGGGCAGGAAGGTGTCCTCCAGCTCGCCCGGGCCGACCTTCCCGCCGGCCGGGGCCGCGCGCAGCGCGTCGCGCATCCGGTACCAGGCCGCTTCGACCGCCGCCGGGTCGGTGCCCAGCTTGTACACGGCGTCCTGGCGGGCCACCCAGGCCATGAAGTCCTTGTGGCGGGTGTCGAAGGCGTAGTCCTGCGCGATGTTGTCCTCGTACCAGACGCCGTGCGGGTTGACGACGGAGTCGAGCGCCATGCGCCGCACCCGGTCCGGGTGGAGCCGCGCGTAGACGGCGCCCAGGTAGGTCCCGTACGAGTAGCCGAGGTAGTTGATCTTCGGAGCGCCGAGCGCGCGGCGGATGACGTCCAGGTCGCGCGCGGTGCTCACGGTGTCGATGTACGGCAGCACGTCCGCGTACTTGTCGCCGCAGGCGTCGGCGAAGTCCTGCGCCCGCTCGACCGCGGCCCGCTCGCCCTCGGCGCCGCGCGGCACCGAGTCGGGGCGGACCGGCGCGAAGTGACCGGGCCTGCAGTCGAGGGCGGGCTCGCTCTTGCCGACCCCGCGCGGGTCGAAGCCGATGACGTCGTACTGGGCGGCCACCTCCGGGGGCAGCGAGGCCGCCACGTACCCGGCCATGGTCCGCCCGCTGCCGCCGGGCCCGCCCGGGTTCACGAGCAGCGGTCCCTGGAAGGTCTTCGCGGTGTGCGGGACCCGGCTCAGGGCGAGGGTGACGGTCCGGCCGGCCGGGTCGTCGTGGTTGAGGGGGACCTTGAGGGTGGCGCACTGGAGCTTCGGGTACGCCTTGACGGCGCAGCCGGTCCAGGCGAGCGGGGGGAGGGGACGGGGGGCCGGTTCACCGGCGCCCGCGGGGGCGGCGGGCAGGACGGTGACCGTCCCGGCGACCAGCGCTCCTGCGGCGATCAGCATTCCTGCGCGTGGGGTCATAGGGCGTTTGTGTCCCGAACGGGCCGCCGGGGGACCTGTTTCGCCGAGAGTTGACCCGAACGGAGGGGGAGCCGACGGCGTGTCAGGTGAACGGTCCGATGATCGGAAAGACCCCCCCTAGGGGGTGCGGGAGGTGACGGGTGGTGATCAGAGGAGGGTGAGCTGCTCCGGAGCCGCCGCCGTCTCCGGTTCCTCCGGTACGGGTACGCGGCGCGAGGCTCCCCGGTGCGAGGGTCCGATGCCGAACTCGGCGGCGAACTCGTGCACCTGACGGGTGATCCGGCGCTGGTACCAGGTCGGCGCGTAGGCCCCGTCCGCGTACATCCGCTCGTACCGCCGTACCAGGTCGGGGTGGTGGCGCCGCAGCCACTGCATGAACCACTCGCGGGCGCCCGGCCGCAGATGCAGCACGAGCGGGGTGACCGAGCTCGCCCCGGCCTCGGCTATCGCGCGGACGGTGTCGCGCAGCTGCTCGGGCCGGTCGCCGAGGAAGGGCACGACGGGCGCCATCAGGACCCCGCAGTCGATGCCGTGCTCGCCGAGCGTGCGGACCACGTCCAGGCGGCGCTGCGGGGAGGGGGTGCCGGGTTCGATCGTGCGCCACAGCTCCTGGTCGGTGAAGCCGACCGAGACGGAGATGCCGACCTCGGTGACCCGGGCCGCCTGGACGAGGAGCTCCAGGTCGCGCAGGATCAGCGTGCCCTTGGTGAGGATCGAGAAGGGGTTCGCGCGGTCCCGCAGGGCCGTGAGGATGCCCGGCATCAGGCGGTACCGGCCCTCGGCCCGCTGGTAGCAGTCCACGTTGGTGCCCATGGCGATGTGCGCGCCCTGCCAGCGGGCGGAGGCGAGCTGGCGGGCCAGCACCTCCGGAGCGTTGATCTTGACGACGATCTGGGAGTCGAAGCCGAGCCCGGTGTCGAGGTCGAGATAACTGTGGGTCTTGCGGGCGAAGCAGTACACGCACGCGTGCGTGCAGCCCCGGTACGGGTTGACCGTCCATTCGAACGGCATCCGGGAGGCGCCCGGCACCCGGTTGAGGATCGAGCGGGCCCGTACCTCGTGGAAGGTGATGCCCCGGAACTCGGGGGTGTCGAAGGTGCGGGTGGTGACCGCGTCCGTGCCGAACAGCGCGATGTCGGCGGGAGCGGCAGGGGTGTCGCCCAGATTGTCCCAGCGCATTGCACGTCTCCTCGGTGGCTCTGCTTCGACCGTTCGACAAGAATAGAACAACTGTTCCCTTGATCGTCGCAACCCGGATTTCGCGCCCCGCAGCCCACGTGGTTCGCTAGGCCGCACACCCCCGAGGAACCACGAGCTGGAGGAAGTCAATGGCGCAGGTCGAGGCCACGACGGAACGAATCATCGCCGCGGACGCGGAGACGGTGTTCGACGCGCTGGCCGACTACAGCGGCACGCGCGCGAAGGTGCTCCCCGAGCACTTCAGCGAGTACGAGGTGCGTGAGGGCGGCGACGGCGAGGGCACCCTCGTCCACTGGAAGCTCCAGGCCACCAGCAAGCGCGTCCGCGACTGCCTGTTGGAGGTCACCGAGCCCACCGACGGGCAGCTCGTCGAGAAGGACCGCAACTCCTCCATGGTCACCACCTGGACCGTGACCCCGGCCGGCGAGGGCAAGTCCCGCGCCGTCGTCACCACCGTCTGGGACGGCGCCGGCGGCGTCGGAGGGTTCTTCGAGCGGACCTTCGCGCCCAAGGGCCTCGGCCGCATCTACGACGCCCTTCTCGCCAAGCTGGCGGACGAGGTCGAGAAGTAACGCCCGGAGCGTTCACCGATTCGAGTGGATCGCCCGCGCCCCCGTTACCCGCGCCCGCGCGTGACGGGGGCGCGGGCCCTCTCGTAAACGCGCTGATGAGCGACCCAAGTGCGCCGTAGCTCCCGGCCGTTCGGCGCCCCGGACGCCACTGCCCTCCCGTACCGCCCGACTTGCTCCCCCTTCGTGCCCAATGCGAAGAATGGCGCGGCGCAGACGCCGTGACGAGGGGAGCAGTACGTGGGTGGGATCGCGATGGCGAAATCCGTCAAGGGCACTGCCGATGCGGAGGGCACCGCCGGCGCGGTGGACGCCGCGGTGGGCGCGGAACGCCTCGCCGCGAGCGGCCCGCCCGCCGACCCCGCGCCCCCCTCCGAGCAGGGGCCGGCCCCCCTCGACCCCCGCCGCGTCCGGCTCGTCTTCTGCGGCCTCATGCTCGCGCTGCTCCTCGCCGCGCTCGAGCAGATGATCGTGGCGACCGCCCTGCCGAAGATCGTCGGCGAGCTCCAGGGCCTCGACCGGATGTCCTGGGCGATCACCGCCTATCTGCTGACCTCCACCATCGGCCTGCCGATCTACGGCAAGCTCGGCGACCTCCTCGGCCGCAAGAGCGTCTTCCTCTTCGCCATCGTCGTCTTCGTCATCGGCTCCGGCCTCGCCGGCTGGTCCCGCAGCATGGACGAGCTCATCGCCTTCCGCGCGCTCCAGGGCGCGGGCGCCGGCGGGCTCATGATCGGGGTCCAGGCGATCATCGCCGACATCGTCCCCGCCCGCGAACGCGGCCGGTACATGGGCCTGATCGGCGCCGCCTTCGGCCTCGCCTCCGTCGCCGGACCCCTGCTCGGCGGCTTCTTCACCGACCACGTCTCCTGGCGCTGGTGCTTCTACTTCAACGTGCCGTTCGGGCTCGTCACCCTCGCCGTCGTCGCCGTCGTCCTGAAGCTCCCCAAGCCCACGGCCCGGGCGCGCTTCGACGTCCTCGGCGCGCTGCTCCTCGCCGCCGCCTCCACCTGCATCGTCCTGCTGACCAGCTGGGGCGGCACCGAATACGCCTGGGACTCCCGGGTCGTCCTCGCCCTCGCCTGCGGCGCCGCCGGAACGACCCTGCTCTTCCTCGTCGTCGAGCACTTCGCGCCCGAACCCCTCATCCCGCTCCGGCTGTTCCGCGACTCGGTCTTCACCGTCACCGCCCTCGTCGGCGCCGTCGTCGGCATCGCGCTCTTCGGCGCCGCCAGCTACCTCCCCAGCTTCCTGCAGATGGTCGAGGGCGCCACCGCCACCGAGTCCGGCCTCCTGATGCTGCCGCTGATGGGCGGCATCGTCATCGCCTCCGTCGTCTCGGGGCAGCTCATCAGCCGCACCGGGCACTACAAGATCTACCCGGTGGCCGGCGGGGCCGTCTCCGTCCTCGGCATGTGGCTGCTCTCCCGGATGGACGTCGACACCCCGCGCCTCCAGCACAGCCTCTGGCAGGCCGTCCTCGGCACCGGCATCGGACTCGTCATGCCGGTCCTCGTCCTCGCCGTGCAGAACTCCGTACGCCCGGCCGACCTCGGCACCGCCACCAGCGCCCACAACTACTTCCGCCAGATCGGCGGCAGCGTCGGCGCCGCTGTCTTCGGCACCCTCTTCGCCTCCCGGCTCGACGACGCCCTCGGCGACCGGCTCGCCGGCGTCCTCTCCGGCGGCCCGGTGACCCTGCCGCCGGCCGAGTCGATCACCCCGCAGACGGTGCACACCCTGCCGCCCGCCGTACGCGACGCCTACATCCAGGCGTACGCGGACGCGATGCCGCGCATCTTCCTCTACCTCGTGCCGGTCCTCGTGCTCGGCCTCGTCCTCGCCTTCTTCCTCAAGGAGAAACCGCTGGTGTCCCACCACAGCCCCACCACCGAGGCCACCGGGGCCGACGGCTTCGGCGGCGTCCAGGCCGTCCCGCACGCCCGGCACGCCGCCGCCCCCGCGTCCGTCGCCGCGCCGCACTCCGGTCTCCCCGTCTGCGGCACCGTCCAGCACCACGACGGCAGCCGGGTCCCCCGCGCCGCCCTCACCCTCATCGACGTCCAGGGCCGGCAGGTGGGCCGCGGCGCCAGCGGCGAGGACGGCCGGTACGCGCTGAGCGTCCCCGGCGGCGGGGCGTACGTCCTCATCGCGGCGGCCGGCGGACACCAGCCCCAGGCCGTCTCCGTCACCGTCGGCGACCGGCCGGTCGAGCTCGACGTCGTCCTCGGCGGCGCCGGGCGGCTCGCGGGCAGCGTCGTCACCGCCGACGGGTCGCCGGTACGGGACGCGGCCGTCACCCTCACCGACGTACGCGGGGAGGTCGTCGCCTCCACCCGCAGCGGGCGCGAGGGCGGGTACGTGATCACCGAGCTGGTCGCGGGCGAGTACACGCTCGCCGCCAGCGCCCCCGCCTTCCGGCCGGCCGCGCTCCCCGTGAGCGTCCAGTCCTCCCGCGAGACCCGCCAGGACATCGAACTGGCCGGCGGCGCCGTGCTCCGCGGCACGGTACGGGCCGGCGGCGGGCGCCCCGTCGAGGACGCCCGGGTCACCCTGCTCGACGCCGCGGGCAACGTCGTCGACACCCTCACCACCGGCCCCGACGGGACCTTCCGGTTCGTCGACCTGTCCTCCGGCGAGTACACGGTCATCGCCGCCGGCTACCCGCCCGTCGCGACGGTCCTCCAGATGGCCGGCGGAGGCCGCACCGAGCGCGACCTCCAGCTCGGCCACCAGGACTGAGGGGTCAGGAGGAGGTGGTCGTCGCCTTGCGCAGCGCGCTGATGCAGGTGCCGATCGCCTCCTGGAGGGCTTCGAGGCGCTGGAGCATGTCGGCCTCGTAGATGTCCTCCTCCATCACCTCGTCCAGGGTCAGCTCCTCGAAGACCTTCGTCGCCTTCTGCAGGCTGCTGTAGAACTTCGTCCGCCGCTCCTGGACGCGCAGCGCCGGGTCCTCCTCGACGGCCTTCGCGACGAGGCCCCTGACCGTGTCGTACGCCTCACCGGCCCACTCGCCCGCCTCCTCGGAGTCGTCCAGCTCGTCGAGGAGCGACAGGTGCCGCTCCGCCTCCGCGCGCAGCTCGGCCGGCGCCTCCACGGTCTGCCCTGCGGGGGTCCTGATCTGGCCGTTCTCGACGATCTGGCGTACGTACCCGATGCGGTCGGCCGCCTTCGCCTCGCTCGCCACCGCCTTCTTCAGGTCGTCGGTCCGCGCGATGGCGCGGGCCATCTCGGTCTGGAGGGCGGGGTCCTCCTTCATCCGGTCGAGCAGCGCCCCGCGCGCGGCCTCCGCCGTCCCCGGGTCGGCGAGGATCGCGGCCCGCAGCGCCGTCGGGTTCTCGGCCACCTCCAGGGCCTTCGTCGGCCGGATGCCCTCCGCCTCGGCCGCCGCGCTGATCGCCTGGCCGCGCACCGACGAGGCGCTGTTGCGGGAGGTGTAGTACGAGAGCCAGACGTCCGCCTCGGGCAGCTCGATGTCCTCACCCGGGACGAGCACCTCGAACTGGGGGACCAGACCGTCGTCGGCCGCCATGTCCCAGGCCTTGTAGTACCGCATGACCCGCTCCGGCGAGCACCCCGCGAGCTGCGCGAAGGCCTTCGCCGACACCTTCGTCCGGGCCGTCCCCTCGGCCGACTGCCCGCCGGGCCGGACGCTCCGCGCCACCTTGAGGGCGAAGGCCCAGCCGCCGGTCCGCGCGTACACCCCGAAGTCGTGGGCGTCGCGGACGACCACGGGGTCGTGGTCCCGGCTGTGGTCGTCGTCCGTGCCGTCCGTGTCCTCCGCGTCGTCAGCGTGGTACAGGCCCTGGTCGTCCGCTGCGTCCGGTACGTCCCGTGTCGCCTCCTGGGGCTCGGGAGCCGACGGCTCCCAGAACTCCGGCTCCGAGATCGCCGCGACGGCCTCGGGTTCGGCGGGGGACGATGCGGACGGGGTGAAGGCGATGGTCACCGAGGGCTCTCCGGAAGGTCGACTACGACAACTGCGGCCGACAGCCTATACGCACCCGTTGGCGATGGTTCGTCCGATTCGAAGCCCCGGCAAACCGGTGGCGGCGGGGGCGCGGCAGAGGGCAGCATGCCTCCATGACCTACGGAATCGAGCTCCACCCCGCGCGATGAGCGCCCCGCACGAGCGCCCGACACTCGCACCCTCCCTGTACGCGTACGCCAAGGGCCTGTGCGACAGCGACCCCGACGCGCCGCCGCCCCAGGGCGGCCACCCCCTCCCCGGCACGGCGAACCCCCCGGGCCGCAGGAACCTCCGCCACGCCGAGGCCCGCGCCGCCGTCACCGCCGTCCTGCTCCCGCTCCTCGACGCCCCCGACCCCGTGCGGGCCGCCGCCGAGGCGGAACGCGCGCTCGCCGCGACGGGCGTCGTCCGTGGGCAGGTCGTCTTCCATACGGCGGCGGCCGTCGAACCGCCCGAGGAACCCGCCGCCCGCGCCCGCACCCGAGCGCTCGCCCGGCACCTCGTCCGGACCGGGACGATCGTCACCGGCGTAGCCGCCGGCCTCGGGCTCCTCAGCGGGCTCGCGGAACCCGAGGACGTCCCCTACCTGCGCGTCCTCGGCCTCCTCGACGGTCTCCTCGACCCCGTAGACCGCACCCTCGCACCTCTGGACCGGGAGTCGGCCGCCCTCCTGTGGCTGATCCACCGGACCCGGGACGAGGAACTCCGCGGCCTCGTCGAAGCCCTCGCCGCCGGAGACCGGGCGGCCGTGTCCGACCGGCTCCAGAGGCTCCCCACGGAGGCACGGGACATGGGGCCCGAGGCCTCCCGCCGGGTCGCCGACCCCGGCGACCCCGACGTCGTCGAGACCCGCTTCCTGATCGACGGGCGGCCCCTCGTCCCGGAGGCCTTCGGGCTGGGCCCGGGGGAGTCCCCCGAGCGGCTCCTCGACAGCGGCGCGCTGCGGGCCGGGCCCGAACCCCGGGAGGTGCGGCTCGCCGAGGCGTACTGCACCGAGGGCTGCTGCGGCGCCCTGTACGTGACCGTGCGCCGCGACGGCGAGCACGTCGTGTGGAGCGACTGGCGGTGGCCGGGGAGACCGGCCGAGCTGCCGGACCTCCCCGCGTACCGCTTCGACGCCGACGCCTACGACGCCGAGATCGCGCGCGCCGAGCACGACCACTCCTGGACCTGGCCGGCCCGCCGCACCGCCCGGCTGATCACCGCCGGGCTGCGCGACCGCCCCGACCTCCTCACCCGCTGGGGACTCCGGCAGGGCTGGATCGGCTCGGACTTCGGCGAACCGGACACGACCGTCGTCACCTTCACTGGACCGCCGCTCGGGGACGGGGGCCGGAGCGCGGCGGAGGGGGAGCCCCGGCAGTTCCTGTGGCGGCTGCCGGACGACGGCGCCCCTCCCGAGGAGCGGGCCGCCACCGCCCTGCGCCGGCTGGCCGAGGGGGACCCCAGGCGCTATCCGGAACTGCGCGGATGATCCCGTACCGCCGTCCCGGTGACCTCCAGTGGTCCACTCCAACGGCGGTTGTCCACAGGGGTGGTGAGGCCGCCGGGCGGCGCGTACGGTGCCAGACATGAAGATCCTCATCAGCGCCGACATGGAGGGCGCGACCGGTGTGACCTGGCCCGCCGACGTGCTGCCCGGCACGCCCCAGTGGGAGCGGTGCCGCGCGATGTTCACCTCCGACGTGAACGCCGCCGTGCTCGGCTTCTTCGACGGCGGCGCTGACGAGGTGCTCATCAACGAGGCGCACTGGTCCATGCGGAACCTGCTCCTGGAGCGGCTCGACGAGCGCGCCGAGATGCTCACCGGACGGCACAAGTCCCTCTCCATGGTCGAGGGCGTGCAGCACGGGGACGTCGACGGCATCGCCTTCGTCGGCTACCACACGGGCGCGGGCGCCGAGGGCGTCCTCGCCCACACCTACCTCGCCAACTCGATCACCGGGGTCTGGCTCGACGGGGAGCGGGCGAGCGAGGGCCTGCTCAACGCCCACGTGGTCGCGGAGTACGGCGTGCCCGTCGTCCTCGTCACCGGGGACGACCTCACCTGCGAGGACGCCCTCGGGTACGCGCCCGAGGCACCCAAGGTCGCCGTCAAGGACCACGTCTCGCGGTACGCGGCGGTGTGCAGGACCCCCGCCAGAACCGCCGCCGACATCCGGGCGGCGGCGAAGACCGGCGCCGCCCTCGCCGTCCGCCACGAGCCGGTCCGCGGCGGGCCCTTCACCGTGGAGCTGGAGTTCGACGCCGAGCACCTGGGAGCCGCCGCCACGGTGGTTCCCGGCGTGGCGCGGAGCGGCGAGCGGCGTGTCGCCTACACCAGCGAGACGATGTACGAGGCAATTCGCACGTTCAAGGCGGTCACGACCATCGTCTCGGCCGCGGTGGAGGAGCAGTATGGCTGAGGAGGTCCGGGGCCCGGACACGACGGCGCTCGACGAGGTGGTCACCTTCACCTCCGAGCTCATCCGCATCGACACCACCAACCGGGGCGGCGGCGACTGCCGTGAGCGGCCCGCCGCCGAGTACGTCGCCGAACGGCTCGCCGCCGCCGGCGTCGAACCCACCCTCCTGGAGCGGACCCCCGGCCGCACCAACGTGGTGGCGCGCATCCCCGGCACCGACCCCTCGGCCGACGCGCTCCTCGTCCACGGCCATCTGGACGTGGTGCCCGCCGACCCCGCCGAGTGGACCACCCACCCCTTCTCCGGGGAGGTCCGCGACGGGACCGTGTGGGGGCGGGGCGCCGTCGACATGAAGAACATGGACGCGATGGTCCTGTCCGTCGTCCGCTCCTGGGCCCGGCAGGGCGTCCGGCCGCGCCGCGACATCGTCCTGGCCTACACCGCCGACGAGGAGGCCAGCGCGGAGGACGGCTCAGGCTTCCTCGCCGACCGGCACGCCGCACTCTTCGAGGGCTGCACGGAGGGCATCAGCGAGTCGGGGGCGTTCAGCTTCCATCCGCAGCCCGGCACCACCCTCTACCCGATCGCCGCGGGGGAGCGGGGCACCGCCTGGCTCAAGCTGACCGCCCACGGCCGGGCGGGCCACGGCTCCAAGGTGAACACGGCCAACGCCGTCACCCGCCTCGCCGACGCCGTCGCCCGGATCGGCTCGCACCCCTGGCCCGTCCGCCTCACCACGACCGTCCGCGCCGCCCTCACCGAACTGGCCGCGCTGTACTCCATCGACGTGGACACCCACGCGCCCGACCTCGACGTGGACCTGCTCCTCGACAAGCTCGGACCGGCCGCCGCCCTCGTCGAACCGACCGTCCGCAACAGCACCAACCCGACGATCCTCGACGCCGGGTACAAGGTCAACGTCATCCCGGGCCAGGCCGTCGCCTACATCGACGGGCGGACCCTGCCGGGCACCGAGGAGGAGTTCGCCGCGACCATGGACCGGCTCACCGGGCCGGACGTGGAATGGGAGTTCCACCACCGCGAGGTGGCCCTCGAAGCCCCTGTCGACTCACCGACCTTCGCCAAGCTGCGGGCCGCCGTCGAGCGCTTCGACCCGGCGGGGCACGTCGTGCCGTTCACCATGTCCGGCGGCACCGACGCCAAGCAGTTCTCCCGGCTCGGCATCACCGGCTACGGCTTCTCGCCGCTCCGGCTGCCCCCGGGCCTCGACTACGCGGCCCTGTTCCACGGCGTCGACGAACGCGTCCCCGTGGACGCCCTGCACTTCGGCGTCCAGGTGCTCGACCACTATCTGAAGTCCGCGTAGCCGTGAGGACGCGTAGCCGCGAGGACGCGGCCGCGCGCAGGAACGACCGGGGGGAAGTCCCATGAAGAGCACGGCCGCCTACGGAAGCTGGCCGTCACCCGTCGACGCGGCGCTCGCCGCCGCGCACGACGGGCGGCCCGAGTACCTCGGCGCCGTCGGCGACGAACTGTGGTGGACCGCGCCCCGCCCCGCGGAGGGCGGCAGGCGCGCCCTCGTCAGGCGGCGCGCGGACGGCACCGAGGAGGGCGTGCTGCCCGCCCCGTGGAACGTTCGGAGCCGGGTGATCGAGTACGGCGGCCGGCCCTGGGCGGCGGTCGCACGCCCGGCGGGCGGACCGCTCGCCGTGTTCTGCCACTTCGCGGACCAGCGGCTGTACGCCTACGAGCCCGACGCCGTTCCCGGCGCGGAGCCGAGGCCCCTCACCCCCGTCTCCGCGGTCGGCGGCGGACTGCGCTGGGCCGACCCCGTGATCCGCCCCGACCGGGGCGAGGTGTGGTGCGTCCTGGAGGAGTTCACCGGACCCGCCCCCACCGACGTGCGCCGGGTGATCGTCGCCGTGCCCCTGGACGGATCGGCCGCCGACGACCGCGCGGCGGTGCGCGAACTGTCCGACGGGAGGCACCGGTTCGTGACCGGGCCCCGGCTCTCCCCGGACGGGCGCCAGGTGGTCTGGATCGCCTGGGACCACCCCCGGATGCCCTGGGACGGCACCGAGGTCATGCTCGCCGGGGTCGGGCCCGACGGGACCTTCCACGATGCCAGGACCGTCGCCGGCGGGCCCGCCGAGTCGATCCCGCAGGTCGACTGGGACGGGGCGGGACGCCTGCTCCTCGTCAGCGACCGCACCGGCTGGTGGAACCTCTACCGCGCGGAGGTCGACGCGGCCGGCGGGGTGGCCGAACCGGTCGCGCTCTGCCCCCGCGCCGAGGAGTTCGGCGGACCGCTCTGGAAGATCGGACTCACCTGGTTCACGCCCCTCGACAACGGGCTGATCGCCGTCGTCCACGGCAAGGGCACCACCGCCCTCGGCATCCTCGACCCCGAGCGCGGCGCACTCGTCGACGCCCACGGACCCTGGACCGAGTGGGCCTCGACGCTCGCCGCGCACGGCACCCGGGTGGTCGGCCTCGCCGCGGGACCGGGGAGCGCGTACGAACTCGTCGAACTCGACACCCGCACCGGCCGGACCCGCGTGGTCGGCGCCGCGCACCGCGACGCCGTCGACCCCGCCCACTATCCCGAGCCCCGCGTCCGCACCTTCACCGGACCCGGCGGCCGGGAGATCCACGCACAGGTCTACCCGCCGCACCACCCGGAGTTCGCCGGACCCGAGGACGAACTGCCGCCGTACGTCATCTGGGCCCACGGGGGTCCCACCGGACACGCGCCGCTCGTCCTCGACCTGGAGATCACGTACTTCACCTCACGGGGCATCGGGGTCGCCGAGGTCAACTACGGCGGCTCGACCGGCTACGGCCGGGAGTACCGGGAGCGGCTGCGCGAGCAGTGGGGCGTCGTCGACGTCGAGGACTGCGCGGCCGTCGCCCGGGCACTCGCCGCCGAGGGCACCGCCGACCCTGCACGCCTCGCCGTCCGCGGCGGCAGCGCGGGCGGCTGGACGACCGCCGCCTCCCTCGTCGCCACCGACGTCTACGCGTGCGGCACGATCATCTACCCCATCCTCGACCTCCGCGGCTGGGCGACCGACGAGACCCACGACTTCGAGTCCCAGTACCTGTACAACCTGATCGGACCCGTCGGCCAGGTGCCCGCCCGCTACAAGGAGCGCTCGCCGATCGAGCACGTCGACCGGGTCACCACCCCCTTCCTGCTGCTTCAGGGGCTCGACGACGTCATCTGCCCGCCCGCGCAGGCCGAGCGGTTCCTCGCCCGCACGGCCGGCCGCGGCGTCCCGCACGCCTACCTCGCCTTCGAGGGAGAGGGCCACGGCTTCCGCAGGGCCGACACCATGGTGCGCGCCCTGGAGGCCGAACTCTCCCTGTACGCCCACGTCTTCGGCATCGGCCGGACCGACGTCCCCGCCCTGGAGTACCGCACATGACCACGCCCGGCACCCCTCCCGCCACCGCCGACCGAGAGATTGGGAGCCGACCGCCGGTCGGTGCGCTCACCCGGCCCGACCGGCTCCGGCCGGGCGCCCGCGTCGCCGTCGTCGCACCCAGCGGGCCCGTCCCGGAGGAACGTCTCAAGGCGGGCCTCGACATCCTGGGCGGCTGGGGCCTCGATCCCGTGGTCGCCCCGCACGTCCTGGACACCCACCCCACCCTCGACCACCTCGCGGGCGCCGACCGGGCACGCGCCCGGGACCTCACGGAAGCCTGGTGCGACCCCTCGGTGTCCGCCGTCATCTGCGCGCGCGGGGGATTCGGGGCGCAGCGCATGGTCGACCTCGTCGACTGGAGGGCCATCGGGGAGGCCGGGCCCAAGGCGTTCGTCGGGTACAGCGACGTCACCGCCCTGCACGAGGCCTTCGCCGTCCGCACCGGGTTCGCCACCCTGCACGGTCCGATGGTCGCCGCGGGCACGTTCCTGTCGGACCCGCGCACCCAGGAGTCGCTGCGGGCCACCCTCTTCGAGCCCGAGTCGGTGCGGACGCTCGGGCTCGGGACGGCACGGGCCCTGGTGCCGGGCCGGGCCCGGGGCGTCACGCTCGGCGGCTGCGCCAGCCTCCTCGCCGCCGACCTCGGCACGCCGCACGGCCGGCCGTCGGCGCGCGGCGGGCTGCTGCTCCTGGAGGACGTGGGGGAGGAGCCGTACCGGCTCGACCGCGTCCTCACCCAACTGCTGCGCTCCGGCTGGCTGGACGGCGTCACGGGCGTCGCCCTGGGCTCGTGGGAGGAGTGCGGCCCGTACGAGGAGGTGCGGGCGGTCCTCCTCGACCGGCTCGGCGGGCTCGGCGTGCCGGTCGTGGAGGAGATGGGCTTCGGGCACAGCATGACGGCGCTGACCGTGCCGCTCGGGGTGCGGGGGACGCTCGACGCGGAGGAGGGCACGCTCACGCTCGACGTACCGGCCCTCCGCTGAACCGAGCAGCGGGCCTCTCCGGGGGCGCGCGGTCTTCACTGAATCTCCGTCAACAACCTTCGTTCGGCGGATTGACGGGCTCTGACACGTGTCACAGCATGGGCGCTGCCCGGGTACCTACCACTCGGTAGGTACCCGGCCTTCGGCGTCGTCCTCAGCGTGGAGGTCCCTGTGTCCCGTGCCGTGCCCCGCCCCCGCAAGCCCCTCGCGCTCGTGGCCGGTGCGGCCGCGCTCGCCGCGCCCCTGGCTCTGGCCGCACCCCCGGCCCTCGCCGCCCCTCCGGCCCTCTCCTCGCCCGCGACCGGAGCGGGCACGGACAGCGCGACCGGAACGTACACCGTCACCCCGCTCCGGTTCACCGTGCAGGCGGACGGCCGGAGTTGTGCCGTCGACGCCGACCTCTACCGGCCGACGGGCGTGGACGCCGCCCGTCCCGCACCCGCCGTCCTCGCCACCAACGGCTTCGGCGGCAGCAAGAGCGACGGCTCCACCGACGCCATCGGCAAGGCCTTCGCCGCCCGCGGCTACGTCGGTCTCGTCTACTCCGGCCTCGGCTTCGGCAGGACCGGCTGCCTGATCTCCCTCGACGACCCGGAGATCGACGGCCGCGTCGCCGCCCGGCTCGTCGACTTCCTCGCCGGCGGCCTGGCCGCCGACGACGGAACCCGCGTCGACTTCGTCACCCGGGACGGCGCGGACGACCCCCGCGTCGGCATGATCGGCGGCTCCTACGGAGGGGCCGTGCAGCTCGCCGCCGCCTCGGTCGACCGGCGGATCGACGCCCTCGTCCCCCTGATCACCTGGAACGACCTCGCGTACTCCCTCGCCCCCAACGCCGCGGACCGCGCCACACCCGGCGTCTTCAAATGGCAGTGGGCCAACGGCTTCTACCTGATGGGCGAGGGGCAGCCGCTGCTCGTCCCCTCCCTCGACCCCAGCCGGATCAACTCCCTCGGCTGTCTGCACTTCGTCAGCGACGCCTGCGACACCGTGCGGCTCCTCAACTCGGGCCGCTACCCGAAGGCCGAGACCGAGAAGATGCTCGCCTACGCCCGGAGCGTCTCCCCGGTCTCGTACGTGGACCGGATCACCGCCCCCACGCTCCTCGTCCAGGGCCAGGCCGACACCCTCTTCACCCTCAACGAGGCACGGGCCACCTACGACCGGCTGCGCGAGCGCGGCGTCGACACCGGGATGATCTGGCAGTCCTGGGGCCACAGCGGGGGACAGCGGCCCGGCGAACTCGACTTCACCAAGGGCGATCTGGAGGGCAGCTACGTCGGCCGGCGCGTCCTCGGCTGGTTCGACCGCCACCTGCGGAAGGACACGACCGCGGACACCGGCCCCGCCTTCGCCTGGTTCCGCGACTGGCAGGGCGACTACGGCACGGCGTCCGGGGTCCCGGCCCTCAGTCAGCGGCTGTACCTCTCCGGCGACGGTAAGCTCGTCGACAACCGTACGAAGGTGGCCAGGGGTTCCCGCTGGTACAGCAACTGGCTGTTTCCGACGAGCCACTCCGAGTCCTCGCTCGCCGGCATGATCGGCCTCGCCGACCGCGCGCCGTACGACACCCCCGGCACCCACCTCGCCTGGACCAGCGCGCCGCTCACCGCGCCCGTCGACCTGGTCGGCGCGCCGAAGGCCACCCTGAAGGTGCTCTCCCCGGCGACCGAGCGGGTCCAGGACTCCGGCGACGCCTCCGACAAGCTCGTGCTCTTCGCCAAGCTCTACGACATCGCGCCCGACGGCACCAAGACCCTGGTCAACCGCCTGGTCGCCCCTGTGCGGGTGCCGGACGTCACCCGCCCGTTCACCGTAGAGCTGCCCGCCGTCGTCCACCGCTACGAGACCGGCCACCGGCTGGAGCTGGTGATCGCGGCGAGCGACACGGCCTACTCCGGCAACCGGGGCGTCAAGCCGGTGACCGTCGTCAGCGCCCCCGAGGACACGGGGACGCTCGAACTGCCCCTGGTGCAGGGGCGGGTGGGCTGACGCCCGACCCGCGGGGCGGCTCCTAGAGCGCCGCGTACCCGGGGCGGACGACCTCGTCGATCAGCCGCTGCCGCTCCGGCAGCGGCAGGAAGGCGGCCTCCAGGGCGGCGACCGTGAACTCCTCGAAGACCTCGGGGCCGTACCCGAAGGCGTCCACCATGTGCTGGAACTCCTCGCTCATGGTGGTGCCGGAGACCAGCCGGTTGTCCGTGTTGAGCGTGATCCGGAAGCCGAGGCGGCGCAGCTCGTCGATCGGGTGCGAGTCGTAGTCCTTCGCCGCGCCGGTCTGGAGGTTGGAGGTCGGGCAGACCTCCAGGGCGATGCGGTTGTCCCGGACGTACGAGGCCAGCCGGCCCAGGGTGCCGTCCTCGGCGATGTCGTCCGTGATCCGCACGCCGTGGCCGATCCGCTCGGTGCCGCAGACCTGCACGGCCTCGTGGATCGACTCGGCGCCGACGGCCTCGCCCGCGTGGATCGTGAAGTGGCAGTTCTCCCGCTTCAGGTGCTGGAAGGCGGGGAGGTGCCGGGCGGGCGGGTTGCCGATCTCGCCGCCCGCGATGTCGAAGCCGGCCACGCCGTTGTCCCGGTGCGCGACCGTCAGCTCCGCTATCTCGAGCGAGCGGTCCGTGTGGCGCATGCCGGTGAGGAGGGTGCGGACGGTGATCCGGCCGCCGGAGCGGAGCTCGCCCTCACGGAAGCCGTCGTTGACCGCCACGACGACCTCGTCGAGGGTCAGCCCGCCCTCCAGGTGCTGCTCGGGGGCGTAACGGATCTCCGCGTAGACGACACCGTCCGCCGCCAGGTCCTCCGCGCACTCGGCCGCGATGCGCGTGAGCGCCTCGCGGGTCTGCATGACCGCGCAGGTGTGGGCGAAGGTCTCCAGGTAGCGCTCGAGGGAGCCGGAGTCGGCGGCGTCCCGGAACCAGACCGCGAGCGCGGCCGGGTCCTCGGTCGGCAGCGCGGTGTAGCCGCACTCCCGCGCCAGCTCGACGATGGTCGCGGGACGCAGTCCGCCGTCGAGGTGGTCGTGCAGGACGGCCTTGGGGGCCCGGCGGATCCACTCGGAGACGGTGGCGGCGACAGGCGTGGCAGGGTTGTCAGACAAGTGCATGGCGGGGAAGTGTACGCCACGGGGGCGGGGGGCGCTGTGACGGGCCTTACGCGGGTGCCGGGACCGGCCTCGCGGGGGTGTCCGGAGGGGCCGGGGTGCGGCCCCGCGCCGGTGTCCGGGCGGGCGCGGGTGCGGCCCTGTGCGGGTGTCCGGGCGGGCGCGGGTGCGGCCCTGTGCGGGTGTCCGGGCGGGGCGGGGCCCCGGCCCCGGGGCGGTCCCGTGCCGACGGGCGAGGCTCAGTGGGACTGGAGCACCGGCAGGGCGGGAGCGCCCGTCGGGAGCATGTGCTTGGCCGCCAGGACCGGTACCTCGCCGACCCGGACGACTTGGGTGACCAGGACGGCGGGGGTGTCCGCGGCGCGCCCCAGCTGCTCGCCGCGCCGCCGCCCGAGCAGCGTCGCCGTGATCCCGCTGTGCGCGCTCAGAGCCGTCTCGCGCGAGGCCCCGAGGAGGACCGCGAGCATGGAGACCGCGGGGCCGTGCCCGGCGCCCCCGGCCGGCGCCCGGGCATCCGTCTCCGCCGTCCGCAGGGCCTGCGCGAACTCCGGATGTACCCGGTCGAGCAGCTCGTCGGCCGCCGCCCACTCATGGCTCAGCGCCGCCGCCGCACCCTCCCCCGCCAGCACGGACTCCCAGAACCGCAGCTCGGCGCGGGCGGGAGCGAGCAGGTGCTGCGTCGTGAAGTCCGTGGGCTCCTCGACCGTCCGCAGCAGCGCCCGCACCCGCAGCGGCGTCCCCGCTCCGATCAGCTCCTCCAGCGGCTGCACGTGCTCGAAACCGCGCCGCGGCGGGCGGTCGTTGACGGTGCGCCCCACCCCGCGCCGTACGGAGAGCAGACCGTCCTCCTGGAGCAGCAGCAGCGCCTCGCGCAGGGCCGGCCGGCTCACGCCGAGCTCGGCGGCGAGCTTCGGCTCCGAGGGGAGCGTCGAGCCCGGCGGATAGGTGCCGTCGTGGACGGCGTCCGCGATGCGCTCGTAGAGCGCCACGACCGGTCGCCGCCGCTGTCCGCTGACCGCCACGGCCGCTCCTCGTCTCGTTCCCGCCGATGTCCGGCACCCACCGTAGCCGCCCGCGTTGTCTGACAAGTCACCCGTACGGATGCGCTCGCCGTCACGGAGAAGGCCCGCCCGCCCCATTCTGGTCCCACGGCGGTGGCCGGGTACGACCGACGGCACCACGACGGAGGAGAGGGCCGGGCATGAGTCCCAAGGACACGTCACGGGCATCGGGCGGGGGAAGCGGGGGGAGATCCGGGTTCACCGCGTCCCTCACCCCGGGCCGCGTCGGGCCGGCCGTGCTCGCGGCCGTCACCCTGATCTTCATCTTCGAGAACGCCGGCGACGTCAAGATCCGCGTCCTGATCCCCGAGGTCCCCATGCCGCTCTACCTGGCGCTCCCCGCGACCGCGATCCTCGGCGCGGCCTGCGGCTTCCACGTCGCCGCCCGGAGGCGGAAGTGAGGCGGCGGGCCGTCGTGGGCGCGGGCGCCGTCCTCGCGCTCGCCGCCGTCGCCGTCACCTCCACCGAGGAGAGCGCCGCGGCCGACGACGGGGCCCAAACGCGTCCCGTGCCCGACTTCCTGGGCCGGGGGCTGTGGCAGGTCTTCATCCGCCTCGACCGCCGCACCCGGCTGGACGTCCACGACGTCAGCGGGCGGGACCGGCGGGTGCTCTGGCCGCCGAGGTGGGAGGTCTGCACGCAGTACCCGGCGGCGGGCACGGACCTCGACCGCCGGACCACCGTCATGATCGGAGTCGTACGGAAGGGCGAGACCTGCCCGCCCCGGGTCCGGACGGCGCGCCGCTGAGGGGCAGACCCCCGGACATCGCCTCGGACACAGCCTCGGCCTCGGACACGGCTTCGGCCGCGGCCCCGGGCCGGGCCACGCTCCGGCGCACGGCATAACCTGGCGGGATGTCCGAAGACTCAGGCCGGTACCTCGCCGTGGGCCCCCGCGTGGGCCTGCGCGCCTTCTCTCTCGACGACGCCGAGGAGTTCACCGCACGCGCCCGGGAGAGCCGGGAGCTCCACCGGCCCTGGCTCTTCCCGCCGTGCACGACGGAGGCGTACCGGACCTACGCGGCCACCCTGACGGGGGATCCGGCGCGCGCCGGCTACCTGGTGTGCGACCGCGAGGCGGACGGCGCGATCGCCGGATTCGTCAACATCAACAACATCGTCCGCGGCGCCTTCCGCAGCGGCGCGCTCGGCTACGGCGCCTTCGCGCACGCGGCCGGGCGCGGCCTGTTCACCGAGGCCCTCGGGGCGGTGATCGCGTACGCCTTCGGGCCCCTGGACCTGCACCGCCTGGAGGCGAACATCCAGCCGGGCAACCTCGCGTCCCGCGCGCTCGTCCTGCGCGCGGGCTTCCGCCTGGAGGGGTTCTCGCCCGCGATGCTGTTCATCGACGGGGCCTGGCGCGACCACGAGCGCTGGGCGATCACCGCGCCCTGACCGGCACCCTGGCCGGGCCCCCGAAACGGGGCTTCCAGCCGTCGCGGCTCAGCGCTTGTAGTTGATCTTCATCGTGTCGAGGTCGGTGACGGTCGACCGCAGCGCCTTGTGCCCGTGGCCGCGCCGACCGTCCGCACTACGGTCGCGAGGCCCCCGCCGCCGGGAGTATCCGGGCCGCCACGGGCCGTCCTCGCCGCGGAGAGCCCCTGGTCAGGACGGCCTCCTGCGTGTTCGATGGGGCGATGACGACCGTACGACGTGCCGTACTGACGCTGCCCGCCGCCCCGTTGGGCCCGGACAACCCTCTGCCCGCACTGCGGGCCCCCGCCGGTGCCGGGGCCCACGCGGTCGACGCGCGGACCCTCGCGGAACTCCCGCGCGACATGGCCCGCGGCATCGGGCGGGCGCCGCTGCGCAGCCTGCTGCCCGTCCCGGTGCGTGACGGCTACGGCCGTGAGCGCACCCCCACGGACCTCGACACGATCGTGATCGAGAACGACCGGCTCCGCGCGACGGTCCTGCCCGGCCTCGGCGGCCGGATCCACTCCCTCCACCACAAGCCCACCGGGCGCGAACTCCTCTACCGCAACCCGGTGTTCCAGCCCGCCGCCTTCGCGCTCAACGGTGCCTGGTTCTCCGGCGGCATCGAGTGGAACATCGGGGCCACCGGTCACTCCGCCCTGTCCTGCTCGCCCCTCCACGCCGCCGTCGTCCGCGCGCCCGACGGCGGCCCGATGCTCCGCCTCTGGGAGTGGGAACGGCTGCGCGACCTGCCCTTCCAGGTCGACCTGTGGCTCCCGGACGGCTCCGACTTCCTGTACGCCGGGGTCCGGATCCGCAATCCCCACGAGCGCGCCGCCCCCGTCTACTGGTGGTCCAACACCGCGGTCCCCGAGGACCGCCGGATCCTCGCGCCCGCCGACGCGGCCTGGCACCACGGCTACGAGCGCGGCCTGCGCAGGCTGCCCGTCCCCGTCACCGAGGACGGCACCGACCGCTCGTACCCGCTGAACGGCACGCACGCCGCCGACTGGTTCTACGACCTGCCCGCTGGGCAGCGCCGCTGGATCGCCGCCCTCGACAGGGACGGCACCGGGCTCGTCCAGACCTCCACCGACCCGCTGCGCGGACGCAAACTCTTCCTGTGGGGCACCGAGCGCGGCGGCCGGCGCTGGCAGGAGTGGCTGACGGAGCCGGGCACCCCCGGCTACGCCGAGATCCAGGCCGGGCCGGCCCGCACCCAGCTGGAGCACCTGGAGCTCGCGGGCGGAGCGGAGCTCAGCTGGCTGGAGGCGTACGGGCCGCTCGCCGCCGATCCCGCCGCGGTGCTCGGCGAGGACTGGGCCGCCGCCCGAGCCGACGCCGAACGGAGCCTGGCCGACGCCCTGCCCCGGGCCGCGGTCGACGCGGCGTACACGGCCTGGCGCGAGGACGCGGCCGACGCGGCACCGCGGGAGGTCCTCGCCCCGGGGTCCGGCTGGGGAGCCCTGGAAGTGCTCCGCGGCCGCTACGAGTTGCCGGGCACGCCGTTCCCCGAGTCGACGCTCGGCCCCGAGCAGGAGCCCTGGCGGGAGCTGCTCCACACCGGCGTCCTGCCGCCCCCGGCGCCGGGCGCCGCGCCGGGCGCGCCGCTGGTCTCCGCGCCCTGGCGGGACATGCTGGAGACCGCCCCCGCCGATCCGTCCACCGAGTACCACCTCGGCATCGCCCAGTGGCACGCCGGTGACCGGGCCCAGGCGGTACGGAGCTGGGAACGCGGCCTGAAGGAGGCGGGCGTGCGCTGGCCCCTGCTGTACTGCCTGGCCGTCGCGGACCGTGAGGACGGCCATCCGGACCGGGCGGCCGAGCGGTTCACCGAGGCCTTCACCGACCACGCGTCGCCCTCGCCGTCCCGGCCGGTAGGCGACCCGGCGCACGGGGAGTGCGCGGCAGCCCTCGGCCGTGAAGTGGTCGAGGCCCTGCTGGCCGCCGGGCGGCCGGACCAGGCCCGGTCCCTGTGGGGACGGCTGCCCGAGCGGGCCCTGCGGACCGGGGCCTTCCGGCTCCTCGAAGCGGGGCTGCTGCTCGCCGAGGGCAGGAAGGACGAGGCCCGCTCCGTCTTCGACACCGGATTCGAGGTCGCGGACCTGCGTGAGGGCGCCGAGATCCTGGGCGAGGTCTGGGCCCGTCTGACCGACGAACCCCTGCCGTACGCCTACGAGTTCAGGATGAGGCCGAGCTGAGACCGGGCCGGGAGGGGCGGTCGGGTCGCTACCCTGGAAAGGGCGGTGGACCGCGAGGGGGCGGGGGCGGAGATGGGGGCATGGGCGACGCAGGAGTGCCGGTGCGGACATCCGCGTTTCCGTCACGGCGTGCCCCGGTTCGCGGGTGCCTGCGACGCCTGCCTCTGCGACGCCTTCGCGATGCCGCCGCCCGCACCGGACCTCGGGGAGCCGCCCCCGCCGCCGGAGCCGGACCGCACGCCCCATCCGAGCTGTCCTCGTCAGGACCCGGACTGCAACGGCATGCACCCCGACCTCTACTGAGCGGCGGTCCCGCCCGTCAGGACACGCGGCACAGGATCTCGCCGTGCGGGACCATGAACCAGGCGTCCTCCCGGCCGCCCCACTCCCGCCACGCCTCCGCGATCGACGTCAGTTCGGCGCCGGTGGCGTGGCCGCCGGCGACGGCCAGGTCGGCGTAGCCGGAGTCGGTCGTACGGTCCGCCCACAGGCCGCTCCACCAGGCCCGCTCCTCCGGGGTGGCGAAGCACCAGGTGGCGGCGGTCGTCGTGATGTCGGTGAAGCCGGCCTGCCGGGCCCACGAGAACAGGCGTCGTCCGGCGTCCGGTTCGCCGCCGTTGGCGCGGGCCACCCGGTGGTACAGGTCCAGCCACCCGTCGAGCGCGGGTGGTTCGGGGAACCAGGCGAAGGCCCCGTAGTCGCTGTCGCGGGCCGCGACGACCCCGCCGGGGCGGCACACCCGCCGCATCTCGCGCAGCGCCCGTACCGGGTCGCCGACGTGCTGGAGCACCTGATGGGCGTGGACGACGTCGAAGGAGTCGTCGGGGAAGTCCAGGGCGTGCACGTCGGCGACGGCGAACGCGACGTTCGCCAGACCGCGTTCGGCCGCGACGGTGCGGGCCTTGGCGAGGACGCCCTCGGCCGCGTCCACGCCGGTCACCCGGCCCGGCGCGACCAGCGCGGCCAGATCGGCGGTGATGGTGCCGGGCCCGCAGCCCACGTCCAGGACGTCGAGACCGGCGTGCAGTGCGGGCAGCAGATAGGCCGCCGAGTTGGCGGCGGTCCGCCAGCTGTGCGAGCGCAGGACCGACTCGTGGTGGCCGTGGGTGTAGACGGCGGTGTCGTGGGCCGCGTCGTGCGCGGACGGGACGGGGGCATGCGTCATGGAAGCGACTCCCTCGGTGCGGGTGCGTGCCACCACCGTACGCACGCATGTCGCATGATGAGACCTGTGTCTTGTCATGTGGACAGCAACTCAGGTCAACAGGGCGCGCCGGTAGCGGAGTTCGTCGAGCGCGCGGCCTCCCGTCTCCTCCCGTACGACCTCGCCGTCCGGCCGCCAGCCCGCCGCCTCGTAGAACCGGCGCCCCCGCGCGTTCCCCGCCAGCACCCACAGCGCCGCCGTACGGAACCCGGCCGCCGTGAGCGCCTCCGTGGATGCCGAGAGCAGCGCCCGCCCGACGCCCGTGCCCCACGCCTCCGGCAGGGCGTAGAGCGCCGCCAGCTCGCCCGTCGTCCGGGGGTCCAGGTCCTCGCCCCGCCACGCCCGGAAGCAGGAGAAGGCGAGCACCTCCCCGCCCGAACCCGTCGCCACCAGGACCGAGGGCCGGTCCGGGGCCGTCAGGCGGGTGCGCCACACGGCGGTGCGCTCCGCCGCGTCCAGGGCTTCCAGGTAGGCGGCGGGGAGCAGGTCGCGGTAGGCGGCCCGCCAGGACAGGACGTGCACGGCGGCGACGGCTGCCGCGTCCTCGGGAAGTGCTTCACGTATCGACATGCCGCATTGTCGACGAGAGGGAGCGTCCGGCGCCTCCCCGTTCCGGTCCACCCGTCGGCGGCGGTGGGCGGGAACGGACCTGACGAACCCTTCTGTGACAGCCCCGTGAACAGGCCGCCCCGACCGCGTCCACGCCTCTAGGGTGGGCGCGCCGCCGCCCGGTGGCCCGCCTCCCACCTGCATAGGAGTCCCGTGCCGAACCCGCCCGCGCCCGACCGCCGCACCCTGCTCAAGCTGCTCGCGGCGGGCCCCGCGGCCACCGCGCTCGCCTCCGCCGCGCCCGCGTACGCCGCGCCCGCCGGTACCGGCTCCCTCGCCGCCCCGGGCATCGTCAAGGCCCTCCCGGCCGAGCACTTCACCGTCCGGGGTACCAACGCCGAGGCGCGGTTCGACGGCTTCGCGGACACCGGCCTCCTCACCCCAGCCGACCGCTTCTTCGTCCGCAACCACACCTCCACCCCCGTCCTCGACGCCGCCGACTGGCGCCTGACCCTCTGGGGCGACGGACTTCACGGCCGCAGCCCCGTCCACTTCACCTACGGGCAGCTCCGCGACCTGCCCTCCGTCACCCGTACGGCCCTGATGGAGTGCGCCGGAAACGGCCGCAGCCTCTACGCGAGCCAGCAGGGCGAACCGGTCACGGGCACCGCATGGACCCTGGGCGCCGTAGGAGCCGCCCGCTGGCGCGGCGCACGCCTCTCCGACGTCCTCCGGCTCGCCGGGATCGCCCAGGACGCCGTCGACCTCCAGCCGCGCGGCCTCGACGACCCGTACGTCTCCGGCGGCGTCGACCTCGGCCGGGTGCGCCGCCCGCTGCCGGTCGCCAAGGCGCTGGACGACGTGATCCTCGCGTACGAGATGAACGGCGAGCCCCTCCCGTACGACCACGGTCATCCGGTCCGGCTCGTCGTGCCCTCCTGGGTGGGCATCGCCTCGATCAAGTGGCTCGGCGACATCGAGGTCTCCACCCGGCCGCTCGCCTCGCCCTGGTCCACCGACTGGTACCGGCTCTTCGGCACCGCCCACCCCGAAGGCGGCAGCGCCCCGATCAGCCGCCAGACCCTCAAGTCCGGTTACCAGCTGCCCTTCGGCGCCACCCTGGAGGCGGGCCGGCTCCACCGGCTCACCGGCCGCGCCTGGTCCGCCCTGGCGCCGGTGCGGAAGGTGGAGGTGTCCACCGACGGCGGCGCCCACTGGCGCCCGGCCCGGCTCCTCGACGAGCCCCGGCGCGACGGCTGGGTCCGCTGGAGCGTGCCGTGGCGCCCGCAGGCCACCGGGCCCGTCACCCTGCTCTCCCGTACCACCGACGCCGCCGGCAACACCCAGCCCGAGCGGTCCGTCCACAACACCCAGGGCTACCTCTTCGACGCGGTCGTCCGCCATCCCGTCACCGTCGTCTGACCGTCCTGCCGTCCTGCCGTCCTGCGGCCCCCGTGGCGCCGCACCCGTCGCCCGAAGTGACGCCTGGAGCGGCGGAAACGCCCGAAACTTCGTATAAAGGGCACGGGGGTGCCGTGCCGGCGCCCCCGTGCGCTCAGGAGGTTCGGGACATGCGGCAGACGGCTCCGGAAGGCCGCGGCCCGGTGCGCTACGGCCCTCCCGCCCCCGACACCGGCCTGCCCGTCCTGCCGGGGCTCGCCGGACTCCTCGCGGCCGCCGCCGGACGGACCAGCCCCGAGCCGCCCGGCGGCGGCCCCGTCCTGCGCGAGGCCGCCGCCGGCTACTGGTGGCGCCGCGGCCTGCGCACCCACCCCGAGGACGTCGTCGCCGCTCCCGGCGCCGCCGCCCTGCTGCTCGCCCTGATCGCCGCCCACGGCGGCGACCTGCTGCTGCCCCGGCCCTGCCCCGCCTGGTGGACCCCGCAGGCCCGCCTCCTCGGCCGCCCCGCCTACCACGTGCCGACCTCCGCCGAGTGCGGCGGCGTCCCCGACCCGTACGCCCTCCTGGAGACGGTCCGGCGGGTCCGCGCGGAGGGCGGCAGCCCCCGCCTCCTGCTGCTCTCCGTCGCCGACGACCCCACCGCCACCGTCGCCCCGCCCGAACTCGTCCGTGAGGCCTGCGAGGCCGCCGTCGCCGAAGGCCTGCACGTCATCAGCGACGAGACCTGGCGCGACACCCTCCACCACCCCCACGACACCGTGCTCCTCAGCCCCGCCGAGATGTGCCCCGACGACGTGACCGTCGTCAGCGACCTCGGCGGCGCCCTCACCCCGGCCGCCTGGCCCTGCGCCGTCGCCCGGTTCCCGCCCACCGACCCCTCCCGCGCCGACCGCTGGACCGACCGCAGGGCCCGCGTCCTCGACGTGCTCACCGCCCTCGGGGCCGTCGTCCCCGGCCCCGTGGCCCCCGCCGCCGCCCACGCCCTCGACGAACCCGAGGACGTGACCGTACGGGCCCGGCGCGCGGCCACCGTCCACGGCCGCCTCGCCGGGGCCGCGCACCGCACCGTCCTCGCCGCCGGGGTCCTCGCCAGGCCACCGCAGGCAGGCCGCCACCTCTACGCCGACCTCGGACCGCTGCGGGCCGGCCTCGCCGCCCGGGGCGTCACCGACTCCCTGGAGCTGGAGAGCCATCTCACCGCGCGCCTCGGCGCCCCGGCGACCGGCGGCCACCGCTTCGGCGACGAACTCGGCGCGCTGCGCGTCCGGTTCGGCACCGGCATGTTCCTGGGCGCCACCGAGGAGGAGCGGGACGAGACGCTCCGGGCCCGCGACCCGGTGGAACTGCCGCACGTGGTACGCGCGTTGGAGGAGTTCGGAGGGGCTCTGGAGGAACTCCGATGACACTGCCCCCGGACCGCCTCCGCCGCCGCCCGACCCGCGGTGCGCCGTACCGCCGCCACCACGGACGGCGCCCCCACCCACGTCCACGCCCACGAGCCGCGCAGAACGGAGCCCGCAGATGACCGAACGGACGGCAGACAGCGCGCGCGCCGCACGCGCCCCCGCCACCGCTCCCGAGGCCGTCCCCGCGACCGCCCCCGTCCCCACCCCCGTGCTCCAGCCCGTCGGGCGGCTCCGCGCGGACTGGCCCCGCACCTTCGCCGACCGGCTCACCGCGCCCCTCCCCGGCCTGCGGGCCCTGGCCCGCCTCGCCCGCGAGGGAGCCGTACGCCCCCGCCCCGAGGGGCTCCGCGACGTCCCCCTGCTGCCCTTCGAGCCGGGCCCGCTGCCCCCCGCGGGACCCGAAACCCTCGCCGTCACCTGGGCGGGACACGCCAGCTGGGTGCTGCGGATGGGCGGACTCACCGTCCTCACCGACCCCGTCTGGTCCCGCCGCATCTTCGGCACCCCCGCCCGGCTCACCCCCGTCGGGGTCCGCTGGGAGGACCTGCCGGACGTCGACGCCGTCGTCATCAGCCACAACCACTTCGACCACCTCGACGCCCCCACCCTGAGACGGCTGCCCCGGCACACCCCGGTCTTCGTCCCGGCCGGCCTCGGCCGCTGGTTCACCCGACGCCGGTTCAGCAGGGTGACCGAACTCGACTGGTGGGAGGCGGCCGAACTCGACGGCGTGCGCTTCGACTTCGTGCCCGCCCACCACTGGTCCAAGCGCACCCTCCTGGACACCTGCCGCTCCCTGTGGGGCGGCTGGGTGCTCACGGACCGCTCAGGGCGCCGAATCCACTTCGCCGGGGACACCGGCTACGGCCACTGGTTCGCCGAGATCGGCCGCCGCTACCCCGGCATCGACCTGGCGCTGCTCCCCATCGGGGCCTACGACCCCCGCTGGTGGCTCAGCGACGTCCACACCGACCCGGAGGAGGCGGTCCGCGCCCACCAGGACCTCGGGGCGCGGCGGATGGCACCGATGCACTGGGCCACCTTCGTCCTGTCCTCCGAGCCCGTGCTCGAACCCCTCGGCCGGGTCAGGACCGCCTGGGAGCGGGCCGGGCTGCGCCGGGAGGACCTGTGGGACCTGCCGGTCGGCGGCTCACGGGTGCTCGCGCCCTGAAGGCACCCCGGGGCCCGCCTTCCGGCTCGGGCCGGGCTCCCGGCGTCCCCGGACCCGCCGCCACAGCGCCGGGACCGCGCTGACCAGCACCGTCAGGCCCACCGCCGCGACCACGCCCTGCCAGGGCTTTGGGAAGAGCGAACCGCCCAGGATGCCGATCAGCTGGTATGTCGCCGCCCACGCCAGACAGGCCGGGATGTCGCCCCGCACGAAGCGCCGCAGCGGCATCTGGGCGAGCAGACACGCCAGCATCACCGGGATCCGCCCCGCCGGCACGAGCCGGGACAGCACCAGGACCGACACCTGGTGGGTGTCGAGCCGTGCCCGGGCGTCGGCAAGGCGGTCCGGGGTCACCCGGCCCCGCAGCGCCGCGAGCCACCGCGAGCCGTTGCGCGAACGGACCCCGCGCTGCCCCAGCCAGTAGAGGGCCGTGTCGCCGAGGCACGCGGCGAATGCCGCCACGAGGAAGACGAAGAGCAGCGCCGTCGGCGAGCTCTGGTGGAAGGCGACCACCGCGGCCGAGCTGACGATCGCGCCCGTCGGCACCACCGGCACCAGCGCGCCGAGCGCCACGAGCAGGAACAGCGAGGGGTAACCGACCGCCTGCTGGGTCGACTCCGGCGGCAGCTCCCGCACCGCCTCCGCGAGCCGGGTGAGCCCGTCCATCACCGGGCGACCTCCGGCCGTACCCTTTCGCCGTGGCCGAGCAGATGGACCGCGACCTTCGGCGCGAGCCGTGCGGCGTGCCGTACGAACTCGTCGCCCGGTGCGTGGAACTCGTGCGGCCGGACCCCGTCGAGCCCGATCGGCCAGTACGTACCGAAGTGGACCGGGACCGCCGCGGCGGGCGACAGCGCGGCGAGCGCCTCCGCCGCGCGGCCCGCGTCGAGGTGGCCGTGCCCGAGGTACGGGCCCCAGCCACCGACCGGCAGCAGCGCCACGTCCACCGGCCCCACCGCCTCCGCCATCCCGTCGAACAGGCCGGTGTCCCCGGCGAAGTACGTCCGCGCCTCGCCCTCCACGACGTACCCGAGCGCGGGAGCGCGATGCGGTCCGACCGGCAGCCGCCGTCCGTCGTGGAGCGCCGGGACGGCCCGCACCGTCACACCCTCCACCGTCACCGTGTCGCCGGGACCCACCTCGGTCAGCCGCACCCCGTTCCCCGCGAGCCTGCGCAGCCCCGGTACGGCGTCGGGGGCGCCGCGCGGCACCACGACCAGCGTCCCGGGCGCGAGCCGGGCGAGCGAGGGCAGGTGCAGGTGGTCGGCGTGCAGGTGCGAGACGAGGACGGCCTCGGCGAGCGCGGCCCCGGGCGGCGGCAGGGCGCCGCGCCGGCGTCGCAGGTGCGCGAGCCGCCGCGTGAACAGCGGATCGGTGAGGAAGCGGACCCCGGAGTCCTCGACCGTGCAGGTCGCGTGGCCCCACCAGGTGACCTCCACCGGCATGCCGCCTTCCGTTCTCGCGGGTCGCGGCCCCCGGTCAGATGTCCGTGGCCGTTCCCTATCTCCTTGACGAGGGTAAATGTCCGGAGCGGCCGCCGGAGGATGTTCGGCCGTCCCGTCCCGCAGTAGGGTCTGGCCATGGACGACGTTCGGGTGGCGGCGATCGCCAGCCTCACCCCGCTCGAAGAGCTGGACAGCGACCCCTTCCTTGTCGACACGCGCGAGCAGCACGCGCGGTGCGCCCGCTGGGCGGACGACCGGGGGTACGTGGTCGCCCGCCAGCTGCTCTTCTACGGCATCCGGCCCGATCACGCGGCGCTGTGGGTGGACGTGGAGGCGGGGGTGGTCGACCTCTTCGTCGCGGCCAACGAGCGGGTCCTCGCGCGCGCGTTGACGTCCGTGCCCGGCTTCCGCGCCGAGTGCGCGCGGCGCGGGGTACGGCTGGAGACCGTCGGCCCCGAGGAGCCGGCGTACGACGCGGCGGCCAAGGCGGGGGTGCACCGGCGGCTCTCGATGCCGACGGCCGGCTACGACGGCTGCTGACCCGCGCCCGACCTGACACCGACTCCTGCGCAGGTCCGACGCCTGACCGGACGCGGGCCCCGCGCACCTCCTGACGCGAGCTCCGGCGCACTCCTCGTACCCGAGCCGACCCGAGCTCCGGCGCACTCCCCGTACCCGAGCTCCGGCGCACGCCCGGCGCCCGACCTGACACATCCGGGCTTCTTCCCGTCACCCGTCGTCACCCGTTTCCCGCGCCGATCGTGGGCGTTGTGCCACGCTTGGGGCAGGAAACGGGCGAAAGGCGAAGCGGGCGTGGGTGACAGGCGATGGGGTGGCGCCGACCGCTGGCGGTCCGCGGGCCGTGCGGCGGGGCGGATGGCCGTGGTCTGGGCGGTGTCCACGCTCACCCTGCTGGTCCTCGCCGGACTGCTCCCGGACTTCCAGCTCCAGTCCGCCGACGGCGACACCTTCACGAGGACCGCGCTCACCGCCGCGGCCGCGGCCGGCGCCTTCGGTCTGCTGGGCGTGCTCGTGTGGCCGCTGATCGTGCGGGCCCTGCTGCTCGTCCCGGCCCTCGTCCTCGGCCTGCTGGTGTTCTTCCTCAACGGTTCGCTGCTGCTCGTCGCACTCTGGCTGATCCCCGACGGGCGTGGCGTCGCCGACCCCGAGACGGCCGTCGTGGTCGCCGCCGTCATGTCCGCCGTCGCCTCCGCGACCTCCACCGCCCTCGCCGTCCGCGACGACGACGCCTACCGCCGCCGCCTCTACCGGCTCACCGGCCGCACCCGGCCGCGCCGGCCCGAGGACGCCCCCGAGCAGGCCCCCGGTACGGTCTTCCTCCAGCTGGACGGCGTCGGCCACCACGTACTGCGCGGCGCGGTCGCCGACGGCCTGATGCCGACCGTCGCGGGCTGGCTGGACGCCGGCCACCGGCTCACCCCCTGGCGCACCGACTGGTCGAGCCAGACCGGCGCGAGCCAGCTCGGCATCCTGCACGGCTCCAACGAGGACGTGCCCGCCTTCCGCTGGTACGAGAAGGACACCGGCTGGCTCATGGTGTCGAACCGTCCGGCGAGCGCCGTGGAACTCCAGCGCCGGGCCGTGCGCCGCACCGGGCACGGCGGGCTCCTGACCGTCGACGGCGCCTCCCGGGGCAACCTCTTCAGCGGCGGCGCCGACCAGGTCGCCCTCGTCCTGTCGGTGGCCGCCCGGCGCGGCCCGCGCAACCGCTCACGGGCCGGCTACTTCGCGTACTTCTCCGACCCGGCGAACGCCGTCCGTACCGCGGGGTCGCTCGCAGCCGAGTGTCTCCGCGAGGTGGGGCAGTCGACCCGGGCGCGGCTGCGCCGCCAGACCCCGAGGGTCTCGCGCGGCGGCACGTACCCCTTCGTCCGCGCCTTCGCGACGGTCGTCGAGCGGGACGTGGTGGTCTCCGCCGTGATGGGCGACATGCTCGCCGGGCGGACCGCCGTCTACGCCGACCTCGTCGCCTACGACGAGGTGGCGCACCACTCGGGCCCGCACGGCCGGGACACCGACCAGGTCCTGCGGCGCCTCGACCGCTCGATCGCGCTCATCGCCACCGTCGCCGAGCACGCCCCGCGTCCGTACCGGATCGTGCTGCTCTCCGACCACGGGCAGAGCCCCGGCGAGACCTTCGAGGGGGCGTACGGGCTGACGCTGAAGGACCTCGTCCGGGCCGGGTGCGGGCTCCCGGTGCCGCGTCGCGTACGGCGCACCCGCAGCGGTTCGGAGGCGCGGGACGCGGCCAGGGACGCGCTGCGGCTCGCGCTGCACCGGCCGGTGGACGAGACCGGCGAGACGGCGAAGGAGCTGCCCGCCAGGCCGTCCGAGCCCCTCGTCCTCGCGTCGGGGAATCTCGGTCTCGTCTCCTTCCCCGACGTACCGCACCGGATGACCCGGGAGGAGATCGACCGGCGTCACCCGGCGCTGCTCCGTACCCTCGCGAACCATCCGGGCGTCGGCTTCGTCCTGGTGGCGAGCGCCGAGCACGGCTCGGTGGTGCTCGCCAGGGGCGGGGTGGAGGTGCCCGTCGCGGAGCTGGACGACGGGGGACCGCTGGCGGTGTTCGGGCCGGGCGCGGCGGAGGCGGTACGGCGCACGGACGGTTTCCCGCACGTCGCGGACATCATGGTCAACTCGATGTACGACCCGGCGACCGGCACCGTGCACGCCTTCGAGGAGCAGATCGGTTCGCACGGCGGGCTCGGCGGCGAGCAGTCGCACCCCTTCCTCCTGTCGCCTCCCGAGCTGTCGCCGCCGGTCGGCGAGGGGGAGGAGCTGGTCGGCGCGGAGCGGGTGCACCGGGTGCTGCGGCGCTGGCTGCGGGAGTGCTCGGGTCCGCAGGTGCCGCTGTCGTCGCCGTCGGCACCGTCGGCACCGTCGGCGCTGGAGATTTCCCTGCCCACGGACGAATCGGAATCACTTCTTCCGGTTGATCGCCCTGTCGTGCAGGATAAAAACCCCTGATTTGGACGCCTGTTCGTCGTTACCGGACGATGGTCCGGATTTGTACGACGGAAGGCGCACCACCCCATGAGCACGGCCACCACAACTCCACAGCGCGGACCCCGGACCGACACCCCGCCGGCCGAGCGGCACTCCCGCCGCTTCGGGCTCCCCATCGCGACCGCCCTGGTCATGGGCAACATCATCGGCGGCGGAATCTTCCTCCTGCCCGCCTCCGTCGCCCCCTTCGGCACCATCAGCCTGGTCGCCTTCGGCGTCCTCACCCTCGGCGCGATCGCCCTCGCCCTGGTCTTCGGCCGTCTCGCTCACCGCCACCCCACGACCGGCGGACCCTACGTCTACGCCCGCGAGGCCTTCGGCGACTTCGCCGGATTCCTGACGGCATGGTCGTACTGGATCACCACCTGGGTCTCCAACGCGGCCCTCGCCGTCGCCGCCGTCGGCTACCTCGACGTCCTGATCCCCGTCCACGGCTCCCTGGCCGCCACCATCGCCGCCGCGCTCCTCCTCCAGTGGCTGCCGGCCCTCGCCAACCTCGCCGGAACCCGCTGCGCGGGCATGGTCCAGCTCGTGGCCACCGTGCTCAAGTTCGTGCCGCTGCTGCTCGTCGCCGTCGGCGGGCTCTTCTTCTTCGACAGCGCCAACCTCGGCCCCTTCCGGGCCGGTGACGAGAGCGCCCTCGGCGCCGTCTCCGCCTCCGCCGCGATCCTGCTCTTCAGCTACCTCGGTGTCGAGTCGGCCGCCGTCAGCGCCGGCGAGGTCCGCGACCCGCGCCGCAACGTCGGCCGCGCCACCGTCCTCGGCACCCTCGCCGCCGCCCTCCTCTACCTGCTCACCACCGTGTCCGTCTTCGGCACGGTCCCGCACGAGCGGCTCGTCGCCTCCAGCGCCCCCTTCACGGACTCCGTCGACCTCATGTTCGGCGGCTCCTGGGGCGGCACCGCCGTCGCCTGCATGGCCCTCGTCTCCATGGTCGGCGCCCTCAACGGCTGGACCCTGCTCAGCGCCCAGACCCCGTACGCCGCGGCCCGCGACGGCCTCTTCCCGAAGGTCTTCGCCCGCAAGCGGCGAGGCGTCCCCACGGCCGGCGTCCTCGTCACCGTCGCCCTCGCCTCCCTGCTCACCGTCTACAACTACACGGCCGGCACCGAGGGCGTCTTCGAGATCCTCGTCCTCGTCACCACCTTCACCGCCACCGTCCCCTACCTGCTGTCCTCCGCCGCCCAGCTCTACTTCCTGCTCTCCGGACAGGCCGACCGGGTCCACCGCCCCCGGCTCGTCCGCGACACCGTCCTCACCCTCGCCGCCTTCGGCTTCTCCCTCTGGCTGGTCGCGGGCTCCGGCTACGCGGCCGTCTACCAGGGCGTCCTGTTCCTCTTCGCCGGCGTGCTCGTGTACGCCTGGATGTCGGCCCGCAGGCAGCGCACCGCCGCCGGAGCCGGAGCGGCGGACGGCGACGCGGGGGAGTGACGGCCGCTGCCGGCCGACGAGGCCGGAGGCGGGTCCCGCTCAGTCGTCGAGCAGCCGCCACGCGGTGAGGGCGAGTCTGGCCCGGGTCAGTCCGGCGGGCCGGGTGAGTTCGATGCCCAGGGTCTTCGCGATCTGCTCGATGCGGCGGGCGACACTGCTGTGGTGCAGGTGGAGAAGATCCGCCGCGTGCCGCAGGGAACCGGTGACGCAGTACGCGTCCAGCGTCCTCAGATCCTTCGGACTGCCGGCCACGCGGGCGACCGCGACCACGTCGGCGTTGCCCCGCGAGACCTCCGGCGGCACATCGGCCAGGAGCGCCAGCGCGCCCAGGTCCTCCTAACGGACGACGAGTTCGCGCGGGCCGGTGAAGCGGAGCGCGGTGCGGGCCTGCCGCCAGGAGTCGTCGGGGCCGCAGGCGGCGCCGATGCCCGCGCGTACGGCCGGCGGAAACCCCGCCGGGTCGACGGCGGTCGCCAGGATGACGCCCACGTCGGCGAGCGCCGCCGCCTTGACCGGGCGGGCCCGGCAGACCAGACCCCCGACCTCGTCGAGCGGGAGCCGCGAGCGCACGGCGACGACACGGACCGGCAGGTCGGGGGAGAAGCCCAGCAGCCGCAGCGCCCGGGCCCTGGCCGCCTCGTCGCTGTCGGAGCTGATCGCCAGTTCGACGAGAGCGGGGTCGGCCATGGTGGTGAGGGCCGGGCCGGGCCGGGCCGTGCCGCTCGGCGACCGCCGCGGCGGCGATGGCGAGCCGGTCGAGGAGCACGTCGTCGAGCGCGTCCGGCGAGCCGGGGCGTTCCAGCCACACCGTGCCGATCTCCTCCCCGTCGAGCGTGACCGGCGCCGCGGTGGACGCGGACGCCGGCGGACCGGACGCCGGTCTGCCGTCGGGCCCGACCCGGATCACCCGCCCCGTACCGTGCAACCCCAGTCCGGCCACGCACTCGGCCAGGCCCGCCGAGGCCCGGGCGAGCGCCGGGAGATCCACCCGACGGCGCATCAGCGTGTCGTAGAACCCGACGATGCGCATCGCGCCGTCCAGGTGCGGATCCAGTCCCGACAGCCGTACGGCCAGTGCCTCCACGGCAGAAGGATAGAAGGGCGGGGGCGCGGCGGGCGGTGCGCGATCGGGGCGGGATACGCGACGGACGGCGGATGAACCCCGGGGCGGCGGCCGTGAGGATGGCCGTCATGGACCCCGAACTCGAAGCATTCATCCCGTTCCTCCCCCAGGCCGACATGAACGACCCCGTCACGGCGCGCAAGAACTTCGCCGAACGGGCCGCCGCCGCACCGGCACCCACATCTCCACCGCGGAGTTCGACCCCAACCGTGACGAGGGCGTCGAGTACGCGCTGCGCCTGCTGCGGGCGGGCGTGCCGGTCGAGCTCCACCAGTGGCCCGGCACCTTCCACGGATCGCAGGCGATCCTCTCCGCCGCCGTGTCGCAGCGGCAGAACCTCGAACTCGGCGCCGCTCTGCGCCGCGCTCTGGCCGCATGAACTCCTCGATCAGGAAAGGACGGACGCCATGAGGATCCGACTGATGTGGTGCGCGAGCGTGGCCGCGCTGAGCGTGTGCGCCGGCACGGTGGCCGCCGCGTCCCCGACCACCACCGGGGCGTCGCCCGCGCCCACCGGGACGACGACCGCACTCAGCGGGGCGTCGGCCGTGCCGGCCGGCGGCGCGAGCCCGCCGGCCGGCCTCGACCCGGCGGAGCTGGAATCCGCCCTGGACGGCGTCCACCGCGCCGGGATACCGGGGGTGTACGCCGAGGTACGCGACGACGGCCGGGCATGGCGCGGCGCCTCCGGCGTCGCCGACGTCACGACCGGCCGCCCCGTCACGCCCGAGATGCGCCAGCGCGTCGGCAGCATCACCAAGACCTTCACCGCCACCGCCGTCATGCAGCAGGTCGAGCGGGGCAGGATCCGGCTCGACGCGCCGATCGGCGGCTGCCCCGTAGCCCTGGTCGTGGCCGGAGCGGTTCGGGCCCACCGTGACCGCCGGGCCGGTGAAACAGGGCCCCGCCCGTAGGCCGCTCGGGCGGATCTGCCGTCAGGGGTGCCGCGCCGGGGGCCACGCGGGGCATGACGGATCTTCGTGAGCCCCGCACCCGAGCCGCCCGAACCGCCCGCCGTCCCGGCGGGGGGCCCGGTGCGCCAGGACCGGGGCCCACGGCGCTGGATCGTGTTGCTCCTCGTCCTCGCCGCACTGCTCGGCACCGGCGCCGCGGCCACCCTCACCGGGGGAGCCGAACTCCGTCCCGCCGCCGCCCCGGTGTCCGACCCGAGCGGCGAGATCCACGATCCCGCCGGCGCCGAGGCCGGACTCCCCGGCCGCTCCCGACGGCGCCGTACGCGACTGCGCCCCGTACGGCCCCGGCCCGGGCCCCGGCTGTACGCCGTCCGCAGGCTCGTCCGGATCCCGTTCCCCGCCCCCGTGGTCGCCCCGCGCGGCGCCGCGCTCCGGTGCGTGGTGATGCGCTGCTGAGAGGCCCCGCCTCCCAGCGGTTTCCGACATCACCCCCCCACCACGAGGAGTCGCGTCATGCCCGCAGACCCGTTCGCCGTCCTCCAGGCCCTGCTGCGCGCCGAGGCCTCCCGCGCCCGACGCACCGACCGGGCGCCCGAACCCCCCGCCGAGATCCCCGATCCGGCCCCGGCCCCGGCGCCCGAGCCGCCCACGTACCGGGACGGCCCCATCCGCTGACGACCGCGAGCCGCCCCCCCCGCATTACCTCGCGGGTAATCGACCCCCTCAGGGCCTCGCGGCATGCTCATGAACACCGGAACCCGGGCGGCGCACTCCGCCCGGGCTCCGGGTCCATACCGCCCGAACGTCCCCCATGGAGGGTGATCCGTCATGTCCCAGGCCCTGCTCACCGGTCTCGCCCGCACCACCCGGCCCCAGTCCGCCGTCCGCCGGTTCCTCGCGCTCGACGCCGTCGTCACCGGCGCCAACGGCGTCGCCTACGCCGCCGCCTCCGGGCCGCTCGGGGACCTCCTCGGGATCGACGCGGGGCTGCTGTTCGAACTCGGTCTCTTCCTCACGCTGTTCGCCGCCGGGGTCGGCTGGCTCGCGAGCCGGCCGCAGCCCCCGGCGCTCGCCGTGAAGCTCGTCGTCGACCTCAACGTCCTCTGGGCCGTCCTGAGCGTGGTCGCCCTGGTCGCCTGGCTGGAGCCGACCACCGCGGGCCTGGTGTGGACGCCGATGCAGGCGGTCACCGTGGCCGGGTTCGCCGTCCTCCAGTGGACCGCGCTGCGGGCTGTCGCCGCCAGGCCGTCCTCGTGACGCCGACGGTCGCCGTCCGTCGCGCGGAGACGGCCCGGGACGCGGGCCGTCTCCCTCAGCCCCCGCCGGGCCGGCCGAACAGGAGGTCGTAGCCGGTGGGGAGCTGGAACAGGACGCGCTTCATCAGGTCCTCGCCCGCGGCGTCGGCCACGGTGCTGAGGACGGCGCTGACGTCCCAGGTGGCGGTGGTCTCCGTGGCCCCGTCGATCCAGGCCGCGGTGGCGCGGATGAACCGCTCGGGGCTCAGGGGCTCGGCGGACTGCAGGGGATTGAGCAGGATCAGCGCGTACGTCTCGGGGAGGCGGGCGGCCAGCTCGGCCCGTTCCGAGCCGATCAGGTGGGCGCCGAGGAGGGCGAGCACGACGCGTGCCGCCCGGTCGGCCTCCTGCGAGCCGGGGTACCTGCCGCGTTCCCTGACCTGTTCCAGAAACGGTTCCTGTCGCAGTGTCATCGCCGGTGCCTCCCTCCGGTCCGCCCGCCGGCTGTGGGCGCCCCGCTCCGTGACGAGGGTTCGACCGGCAGCCGCTCATGGGCGCCGGTCAGGCGGAGGAGCCTGGTCACCTGGCGGTTCGGGGAGCGCAGGGTGAGGGCGTGTCCGTGGCGCTCGGCCACGTGGAGGGCCGCGATGAGGGCACCCAGGCCCGCGCAGTCCATGAACTCCACGCCGGAGAGGTCGACCACCACTCCGTGGTTGCGTTCGAGGGCCTCCGCGATCTCGTCACGCAGCGCGGGGCCGGTGTCGATGTCGAGTTCACCGCGGGCCGTGATCACGGTACGGCCTTCGGCGGTGGATCCGGAGGCGGTGGCCGTTCCAGAGGCGGCGGTCGTTCCGGACGCGTCGGTGGTGCCAATGGCGCCGGTGGTGTCGGTGGCACCGGTGGTGTCGAAGGTGCCCATGATGTCCAGCCTCCCTCCAGTGGTCCGGAGTGCGGCCCGGCCCCCGGGGCCCGCCGGACGGGCGGACCGCGGGGGCACGGGCAGCAGGGTGCCCGCCGAGACGTCAGGCACGGATCTCCTTGTGCGTGGCGCCGCCCTTGATCTCGATCTTGTGGGGCTTGGCGCGCTCCGCGATCGGGATGCGGAGGGTCAGCACGCCGGCCTCGTAGTCGGCCCTGATGTGCTCCGTGTCCAGGGTGTCGGCCAGCACGACCTGGCGGGAGAAGGCGCCCAGGGGACGCTCGGACAGCTCCATCTGCACGTCGCCGGTGTTCACGGCAGGCCGTCGCTCGGCCCGCACGGTGAGCATGTTGCGCTCCACGTCGACGTCGATGGCCTCCGGGGTGACACCGGGGATGTCCAGGGCCACCACGTACTCGTCGCCCTCTCGATAGGCGTCGAGCGGCATCGCCGAGGGGCGTGACCACGTGCCGTTCGTCCCGAGCAGTTGCTGGGTGAGCCGGTCCAGTTCGCGGAAGGGGTCGGTGCGCATCAACATCACGGACACCTCCAGTCGGTTCAGGCATGTGCTGCTTCGTGCGCTTCACCTGCCTCCGTTGTAACATGTCATAGGAACGATGACAACCAGGAAGTCGTCGAAATGGTGACGCTGACAGGAGAGGCGTGAATGGACCCGAACCGCAGCTCCGCTCGACAGGACGCGTCCGAAGTGGACAGCGAGTCCTTCCTCGCCGCGCAGAGCGCCCTGCGCGCGATCGACCACGCCCTGCGGTCGGCCCGGGCGGCCCGGGACGAGCCCTCCGGCACCGCCGCGACTCCCGGACCCGAGAGGGCGCTCACCGCTCTGCCGTTGCTGCGGGAACTCCGCGAGCGCCTCGACGGCTGGGAGCACGGCCTCATCGAGAGCGCCCGCGACGCCGGCGCCAGCTGGGCCGACCTCGCCTCCCCGCTCGGCGTCGCAAGCCGCCAGGCCGCCGAACGCCGCTACCTGCGACTGCGCCCCGCGGACGCGGACCCCGGCGCCACCGGCGACCAGCGCGTCAAGACCGAGCGCGACCGCCGCGCCGCGGAACGCGCGATCAGCCGATGGGCCCGCGTCAACGCCTCGGAGCTGCGCCGCCTCGCAGGCCGGATCGGCTCTCTCGACGACCTTCCCGGCCCCGCCCGCACCTCGCTCGGCGTTCTGGTCCGGGCGCTCGCGGACGACGACGCCGCGCGCCTCCTCGCCCCCCTCATCGACACCACGCCCCACCTGAGGGCGCGGTACCCCGAGCTGGCCGCCCAGACCCAGGCCCTGGCCGACCACACCGAACGACTCCGGCGCGCCAGCGACCACCACCGCCGCAACCTGCGATGACGGCCACGCCTCCGGGAGCGGAACAGAGGCCCTAAGGCGTCTGAAGAGACCGCAGGTACGCGACCGTCGCCGGGTCCGCAGGGAGGAACGTCTCGATGGCCAGCTCGGCCACGGTCACGTCCATCGGCGTGTTGAACGTCGAGATCGACGACACGAACGACAGCACCTGCCCCTCGTGCTCGATACGGAGCGGCAGCGCGAAGTACGGGTACGGCTCGGCGTCCGGCCGGTCCTCCGGATCGACCTCGGCCGGCAGCGGATAGGCCGCCACCTCCTCGTACAGCGCGCGCAGCGACTCCGAACGGGCCAGCGCGATCTGACGGTCCATCTGGGCGAGCAGGTGGCCACGCCACTCCCGCAGATTCCGGATCCGGGGCGCCAGACCCTCCGGGTGCAGGGTGATCCGCATCGCGTTCATCGGCGGCGTCAGGAGGTGCTCCGGCAGCCCGTCGAGGAGCAGCCCGATGCCCCGGTTGGCCGCCACCACCGTGTACGTGCCGTCCACCACCAGGGCCGGGTACGGCTCATAGCCGTCGAGGAGCTGCTGGATGCCCCAGCGCAGGGTGTCGAGGCGCGGCGCGTCGAGCGGCGACTCCGTGTACCGGGGCGCGTATCCCGCGGCGAGCAGCAGCGCGTTCCGCTCCCGCACCGGCACCTCCAGGTGCTCGGCGAGCCGCAGGACCATCTCCTCGCTCGGCCGCGAACGGCCCGTCTCCACGAAGGAGATGTGCCGCGCCGACGAATCAGCGCGCAGGGCCAGCTCCAACTGGCTCAGCCTCCGCTGCTCGCGCCATCCGCGCAGCAGCGACCCCACCCCCGTGTCGCTCACGACAGTCGTCATGGCCAGACGGTATCCCAGAGGGGTCCCCGGGTAGCTTTCCCGGGGACCCCGAACGCCACCGCGCACACCCCGACCCGAGGGAGCACCCCCGTGCCCACACAGCCCCTGTCGCAGAAGGAGATCGAGGACCGGCTGCGGGAACTCCCCGGCTGGTCCGTCGAGGACGACCGCCTCACCCGCGTCTACCGGCTCGGCGACCACTTCGCGGCGACCGCCCTCGTCGTCCACGTCGCCCAGATCCAGCAGGAGCTCGACCACCACTCGGACCTGACCCTCGGCTACAACACGGTCTCCCTCTCCGTGAACACCCACTCCGCGGGCGGCGCCGTCACCGAGAAGGACTTCGAACTCGCCGAACGTGTCGAGGGGATCGCCCCGGGCCACGGCGCCAACTGACCCTCGGCGGGACCCCGTACCCTTCGTAGGATCATCGGCATGGCGGAAACCGAGACCCTGCTCGACTACGAGGCCGAGGCCGCGCACTACGACCGGACCCGGGGCGGGGCGCCCCGGGCCGCGGCGGCGGCCGAGGCCGTCCTGCGGCTCGTGCCGCCCGGCGCCCGCACCCTCCTCGACCTGGCCTGCGGCACCGGTCTCGTCACCGAGCGGCTCACCCGGCCCGGACTCCGCGTCCACGGCGCCGACGCCGCCCACGCCATGCTGCGGGTCGCCGCCGGACGCGTACCCGGCCGGGTCGTCCGCGCCGACGCCCGGCGGCTGCCGCTGCCCGACGCCTCCCTCGACGCGGTCAGCGCCGTCTGGCTGCTGCACCTCGTGCCGTTCACGGCCGAGATCGTCGCCGAGGCGGCCCGCGTCCTGCGCCCCGGCGGCGTCCTCGTCGCCACCGTCGACAAGGACGCCGCCCACGACGTCGGCAGCGACATCGACGCCGTCCTCCGCCCGTACCGGTCGGCCGAAGCCGCCTCCGACCGCGCCGACCTCATCACCCGGTACGCCGCCGCCCACGGCCTCGAACCCGCCACCGGCACCCACTTCACCGGACACGGCCAGGGCGCCACCCCGCGCGACACCGTACGCAAGCTGCGCGCCGGCTACTTCGCCTCCTGGTTCGACGGCGACACCGCGACCTCCGACGCGGTCGCCGCCGCCCTCGCGGCCCTGCCGGACCAGGATCGCCCCCGTGACGACCCCCGATACCGGCTCGCCCGCTTCGTCAGGCGCGGCTGAACTCCATCACCCAGTTCGTCACCCACCCCTCCTCGCCCCCGCCGTCCGCCGGCGCGAACGCCTGCTCCCAGCGGGCCGTGTGCGGGCCGATCCCCGACCAGTGGAACCGCACCCGGACCGGGCGCCCCGCATAGGTGTCCGTGCCGTGGAACGTGCCCGTCCCGTCCTCGGCGAACCGGCCCCTGACCGGCGGGTCGAGCCTCCCCGTACGGCTGGCCGACCAGTTCAGCGTCCACTCCCCGGTCTCCGGCTCGTACAGCCGCAGCGTCAGCCCGCTGAACCCCATCGACGGGAAGACGATCTCGTCGACGTGCGCACGCCCGTCCCAGAACAACCGCCCCGTCGTGTGCCCCTCGAACTCCGTCCAGCGGCTCTCCGGATCGAGGAAGTCGGCGAGCCGCCGGTTGTGGACGTGCCAGTCCCCGTCGAGGAAGTCGAAACCGCGGCCCTTCACGACGACACCTCCGTCGTGCCGGAGGGCAGCGCGTCCCCGAGATAGCCGGCCAGATCCGGGGCGTCCGGGGCCAGTACGTGACGGATCCAGGCGCTCCGCTCGTGTTCGAGCGGAGCCAGCTCCCACACGCAGCCGATCCACGAGCGGTCCACCCGGACGAAGTGCGCCGGATCGGTGTCGGGACAGCCGAGGACGGGCTGCCCCGCCGCCCCGCCGCCGAAGTGGAGCACGTTGTCCCACACCCAGCTGTACGCGTTCAGGTACGCGCCGGTGTCACCGCCCCGGTGCAGCACCACGAAGCCCGCCGCCGGCGTGCCGTCCGCCGACGTGCCGTCCGCCGGGGGCAGCAGCTCCGGCAGCAGCGCGTACGCCGCCTTCTCCACCTCCGGCTCGATGCCCGCCGGATCCGAGGTCACGTGATAACGCTTGAGCCGCCGCCCGCCGATCTCCACCGGCGGCAGCGTGAAGAGGAACTTCTCCGCGAAAGCCATGGCTGGACTGTAGGAGCACTTCACTGACACCTTGTGTCAGTGAAGTCCAGCCGACTCCTCTCGATCCTCCTGCTGCTCCAGACCCGGGGCCGGATGACGGCCGCCGCACTCGCGGAGGAACTGGAGGTCTCCGTCCGCACCGTCTACCGCGACGTCGACTCCCTGCACGCCGCCGGAGTGCCGCTCTATGGGGACGCCGGACACCGAGGCGGCTACCGCCTCCTCGCCGGACACCGCTCCCGACTCACCGACCTCTACACCCGTGAGGCCGAGGCGCTCGTCCTCGCCGGCATGCCCGGCGCCGCCGAAGAGCTCGGGCTCGGACCGCACTTCGCCGACGCCCAGCTGAAACTGCGCGCCGCCCTCCCCGCACCCCTGCGCGAACACGTCGACCGGCTGCGGGCCCGCTTCCACATCGACGCCCCCGGCTGGTACGACGAGGGCACCGAAACCCCGTTCCTGCCCCAGGTCGCCGACGCCGTCCGCACCGGGCGCGCCCTCGAACTCCGCTACCGGCGCTGGCGGACACCGACCGACGTCGACCGCCGCCTCGAACCGTACGGCCTCGTCCTCAAGGCAGGCCGCTGGTACCTGATCGCCGGACCCGGACCGCGCACGTACCGCGTCGACCAGATCCTCGACCTCACCGTCACCGACGAGGAGGTCACCGCCCCGGAAGGCTTCGACCTCGCCCGCCACTGGCGCGAGAGCCAGGCCGACTTCCACGCCCGGCTGCACCGGGGCGAGGCCCTCGTCCGCCTCTCCCCGGCCGGCGCGGCCCGGCTGACCGGCGCAGCGGCCCGCGCACTCGCGGCGACCGGCACCCCGGAACCCGACGGCTGGACACGCGCCACGCTCCCCGTCGAATCGGCCGACCACGCCCACGACACCTTCCTCGCCCTCGGCACCGACGTGGAGGTCCTGGCCCCCGAGGAACTCCGCACCCGCATCGCCGAGACCGTACGGACCCTGGCACGGCGCTACGCCTGAGCAGGGCGTCAGCGCGCCGGACCACCCCAGGCCTCCGCCGCGAACGCGGCGAACGAGCGCGGCTCGCGGCCCAGGACCCGCTTCACCCCGTCCGTCACCGAGGCGTTGTGGCCGTCGAGGAGCGTCGCGAACAGGGCCGCGAGCCACTCCGCCTCCGGTGCCGGCAGTCCGAACCCTGTGAGGAGCTCCGCGTAGTCGGCCTCGGACACCGCCCGGTAGGCCACCGGGCGGCCCGAGACCCGCGCGATCTCCGCCGCCACCTCGGCGAAGCCGACCGGACGCGGCCCCGTCACCTCGTGCACCCGCCCCGCGTGCCCGTCCACCGTCAGCGTCTCGACGACCACGTCCGCCAGATCGTCCACGTCGACGAAGGGCTCGGCCGTGTCACCCGCCGGGAAGACGAGCACACCCTCCGCGACCTCGTCCGCCAGCAGCCCCTCGGAGAAGTTCTGCGCGAAGAACGAAGCCCGGACGACGGCCAGTTCGACCCCGGTCGCCGCCGCCCGCAGCGCCTCCTCCGCCACCACGGCCTCGGGCTCCCCACGGCCGGACAGCAGCGTCAGACGCCGCACCCCGCTCTCGGCGGCGAGCCGGCCGAAGGTCCGCATCGCCTCGGCCGCGCCGGGGGCGGCGAGGTCCGGGTAGTAGGCCACGTACGCGGCGTCCGCGCCCCGCAGCGCCGGGGCCCAGGTCGCCGGGTCCTCCCAGTCGAAGGGCGTCGCCCCGGTGCGGGACCCGGCCCGGACCGTCACCCCGCGGGCCCCGAGCCGCTCGGCCACGCGCCGCCCGGTCTTGCCGGAGGCGGACGTGACGAGGACCGTCCGCGTGCGCTGGAAGTCCATGTCCTGCGTGTCCTGGATGCGCTGTGTGCCCTGGAGGTGCTGCGTGTCCTGGATGTGTCGCGTGTTCTGGGTGTTCTGCGTGTTCGTCGTCATGGCTCAAGACTCCCGCCCGCGAACCCGTCCGCCCATGCTCCGCAGTCTCACCCGCCTACGCCTCCGTCTCACCCGTCCGCACGCCCTGCCCGTACCCTTGCGGACCATGGACGCACTCGCCGGACTCCTCGACGGGCCCCGCGCCAAGGGCGCCTTCCTGCTCCGCATGATCATGGAGCCGCCGTGGTCCGTGCGCATCGAGGACGGCGCTCCGGTCTGCCTGATGTGCGTCACCGAGGGCGAGGCCTGGGTCGTCCCGGACACCGGCGAGCCCGTCCTGCTGCGGCCCGGGGACATCGCCATCGCCCGCGGCCCCGAGCCGTACACCGTCGCCCACACCCCCGACGCGCCGCCCCGCGCCCGGATCGGCCCCGACGGCGCCTGCACCACCCTCACCGGGGAGCCGCTCGCCGACGCCATGCGGCTCGGCGTCCGCACCTGGGGCAACGCCCCCGACGGCGGCACCACCGTCCTCGTCGGCACCTACCGGATGGACGGCGAGGTCGGCCGACGGCTGCTCGACGCCCTGCCGGGCTTGCTCCACCTGCCCGCCGACACGTGGAACTGCCCCCTCATGCCCTTCCTCGGCGAGGAGATAGCCCGCGACGAACCCGGCCAGACCGCCGTACTCGACCGGGTCCTCGACCTGATGCTCATCGCCGGCGTCCGCGCCTGGTTCGCCCGGCCCGGCGCCGAGGCCCCCGCCTGGTACCGGGCCATGGGCGATCCCGTGGTCGGCCGGGCGCTCCGGCTGCTCCAGAACGACCCCGCCCATCCCTGGAGCGTCGCCTCGCTCGCCGCGAAGACGGGTGTGTCCAGGGCCGCGCTCGCCCGCCGCTTCACCGCACTCGTCGGCGAGCCCCCGATGGCGTACCTCACCGGCTGGCGGCTCGAACTCGCCGCCGATCTGCTCCGCGACCCGGACGCGACGGTCGAGTCCGTCGCCCGGCGGGTCGGCTACAGCGGGGCGTTCGCCCTGAGCGCCGCCTTCAAGCGGGTCCGGGGCGTCAGTCCGCAGGAGCACCGCACCGCGGCCTGAACCGACCGCCCACGACCGTTCACCCCTTCACCCGAATGGCCGATTCTTTGCCGTACTGGCAATATTTCTCGCACTTCGGGGCCGCTGGACTCACGCTGGACCCATGAGTCAGCACAGCGAATCCCGCCACGGCGATCACGGCGACCATGGCGACCACGGTCACGGCCAGGGCAAGGGACAGGGTCCCGCGCACGCGCACCACCACGACGGTCCCCACCTGGACTGGAACGAGCTCGCCCCGCTCCTGGAGCGGCAGGCCGAGATCGCGATCCCCGCGTACGCCGACGCCGCCGCCTGGCTCGGCACGCTCGCCCCCGTGCAGGGCGTCCGCCGGATCCTCGACGTCGGCAGCGGCCCCGGCGTCGTCACCAGCCTGCTCGCCGAAGCCTTCCCCGCCGCGGAGACCGTCGCCGTCGACGGCACCCCCGAACTCCTTGCCCGCACCCGCGACCGCGCCGAGGCGCGCGGCCTCGGCGCCCGCGTCTCCACGCTCCACGCCGAACTCCCCGAGGGCATCGCGGGCCTGGGGCAGGCCGACATCATCTGGGCGGGCAACTCGGTGCACCACATCGGCGACCAGCGGGCCGCACTCGTGGAGTTCGCCGCGCTGCTGAACCCGGGGGGCCTGATGGTCCTCGTCGAGGGCGGCCTGCCGACCCGTCACCTGCCCTGGCACATCGGCATGGGCCGGCCGGGTCTCGAAGCGCGTCTCGACGCCGCCGGCGCGGACTGGTTCGGCGAGATGCGCGCCGGACTCCCCGGCACCAAGGACGAGCCGGACGACTGGCGCGCGCTGCTCGCCGGCGCCGGCCTCACCCCGGCGGGCACCCGCACCTTCCTCACCGACGTTCCCGCGCCGGTGTCCCCGGTCGTACGGGAGCTGGCCGTCACCCACTTCGGCCGGCTCAGGGAGGGCTGCGGCACCCGGCTCGACGCGGACGACCGGGTGACGCTCGACCGGCTCCTCGACCCGGCCGACGAGCTGTCCCTGCACCACCGCACGGACCTGTTCCACCTCACGGCCCGCACGGTCCACACCGCCCGCAAGGGCTGACGGCCCCGCCCGTCAGGACACCGGCTCCAACCGCCACCACTGGAACGGGGAGTCGGTGTCCTCCCACTGCCGTACGTTGCCGCCGTCGGCCGTCGAACCGTCCGCGACCTCCAGGAAGAGCCCGCTGATGAAGCTCACCAGCGCGACCGTCCCCGGCGACTGCAGGTCCTGCTCGATGATCCACTCCTGCGCGCCGAAGTTGTTCGCCTTCCACTGCTGGACGTTGGCGCCGTTCTCCGTGGACGCGTTGGCGACGTCGAGCCGCTTCCCGCTGGCCGCGTTCACCAGGTGGTAGAGCCCCCCGCCGTTCGGCACGGGCGTGATGTGCCACTGCTGCCCCGGCGATCCGTTCCCGCTGCCCTGCTGGACGTTGGCGCCACTGCGGCCCGAACCCTCGTACACCTCCAGGAGCAGCCCGCTGCCCACGTTCCGCACCTGGTAGAGGCCCGCTTCCACGGGCCCCGGCGAACCACTCACCGTACCGACTCCCTCGGCCAGGGACTTCGGCGAACCACTCACCGTACCCACCCCCTCGTCGTCGTCCGCGCTCAGGCGCCGACGCTGAACTCCGCCGGGTCCGGGCCCAGTCGGCGGCTCTCGTCGAGCGCGGCGATCGCGGCCAGGTCCTCGGCGTCCAGCTCGAAGCCGAACACGTCGATGTTCTCCCGGATACGGGACGGGGTGACCGACTTCGGGATCACCACGTTCCCCAGCTGGAGGTGCCAGCGCAGCACCACCTGGGCCGGCGTCCTGCCGTGCTTGCGGCCGATCGCGACGATCGCGGGAACGTCCAGGAGGCCCTGCCCGGAGCCGAGCGGCGACCACGCCTCGGTCGCGATGCCGTACCGGGCGTGCGCCTCGCGGGAGGCCGCCTGGGGGAACTGCGGGTGGAGCTCGATCTGGTTGACGGCGGGCACGACCGACGTCTCGCCGATCAGCCGCTCCAGGTGCTCGGGGAGGAAGTTCGAGACGCCGATCGCCTTCGCGCGGCCGTCCGCGTGGATCTTCTCGAACGCCCGGTACGTGTCGACGTACGCGTCCTTCGCGGGCAACGGCCAGTGGATGAGGTACAGGTCGACGTAGTCGAGGCCCAGCTTGTCGAGCGAGGCGTCGAAGGCCTTCAGCGTCGAGTCGTAGCCCTGGTCGCCGTTCCATAGCTTGGTGGTGATGAACAGGTCCTCGCGGGCGATGCCGGAAGCGGCGACGGCACGGCCCGTGCCCTGCTCGTTCCGGTAGATCGCGGCGGTGTCGATCGAGCGGTAGCCGGCCTCCAGCGCGGTCGCGACGGCCGGGGCCGCCTCGTCGTCCGGGACCTGCCAGACACCGAAGCCCAGCTGCGGCATCAGGACGCCGTTGTTCAGAGTGACCGAGGGAACCTTGCTGTCCGTGCTCACGTGGAAGTGGTCCTTACCTTGTCGCGGGTCGTGACGGTGCGCCCCGCACAGGCCGTAAGCCGTACGGAGACACTCCCAGCGTCAACGATCACGGGCCGTCGCGCATTCCACTTCCCACATTCCGCCGACGCGAACGGCTCAGCCGTACAGCGCCGCGACCTCCGCCGCGTACGCCCGCTCGATCGCTTTCCGCTTCAGCTTCAGGGAGGGCGTGAGCAGCCCGTGCTCCTCGCTGAACGGATGCGCCAGGATCCGGAACGTACGGATCGACTCGGCCTGCGAGACCAGCGTGTTCGCCGCCACCACCCCGCGCCGGATCTCGGTCTCCAGGGCCGGATCCCGCACCAGCTCCGCCGGTGCCAGCGGCGCCCGCCCCTGCATCGCGAGCCAGTGCTCCACCGCCTCCTGGTCGACGGTCACCAGGGCGGCGATGTACGGCCTGTCGTTGCCGACCACGATGCACTGGGCGATCAGCGGATGCGCCCGCACCCGCTCCTCCAGACGCCCCGGGGCGACGCTCTTGCCGCCCGACGTCACCAGGATCTCCTTCTTGCGGCCGGTGATCGTCAGATAACCGTCCTCGTCGAGGGCGCCGAGGTCCCCGGTGGCCAGCCAGCCGTCGTTGAGGACCGCGGCCGTCGCCTCGGGGGCGTTGAGATATCCGGAGAAGACCTGACCGCCGTGCAGCCACACCTCCCCGTCCTCCGCGATGTGCACCGTCGTACCCGGAACCGGCTGCCCGACCGTCCCGTACTTCACGCGCTCGGGCGGGTTCGCCGTCGCGGCCGCCGACGACTCCGTCAGGCCGTACCCCTCGAACACCGTGATCCCCGCACCCGCGAAGAACAGGCCCTGCCCGCGGTCCATCGCCGAACCGCCCGACATCGCGTGCCGCATGCGGCCGCCCAGGGCCGCCCGGATCTTCGCGTACACCGTCTTCTCGAAGAACTGGTGCTGCACGCGCAGCGCCGCCGAAGGCCCGGGACCGGTCCCGAACGCCTTCTGCTCCAGCGCCTCCGCGTACGCCACCGCCACCTCCGCGGCCTTGTCGAAGGGCCCGGCCTTCCCCTCCCGCTCCGCCCTGCGCCGCGCCGCGTGGAAGACCTTCTCGAAGACGTACGGGACGGCCAGGACGAAACTCGGCCGGAACGACGCCAGGTCGGGGAGCAGCTCACCGGCCGCCATCACCGGCTGATGGCCCAGCTTCACCCCGCTCCGCACCGCCGCGACCTCCACCATCCGGCCGAAGACGTGCGCGAGCGGCAGGAACAGCAGCGTCGACGCCTGCTCGCCCGGCCGGGAACGGAACACCGGCTCCCAGCGGCCCACGAGCATGTCCGTCTCGAACATGAAGTTGGCGTGGGTGATCACACAGCCCTTGGGGCGGCCGGTCGTCCCCGACGTGTAGATGACCGTCGCCACCGTCTCCGGGGTCACCGCCCGCCGGTGCCGGTGCACGACGTCCTCGTCGATGTCCGCCCCCGCCGCCGTCAGCTCGGCCACCGCGCCCGCGTCCAGCTGCCACAGGCGCCGGAGCAGCGGCAGCCGGTCGACCACCGAGCCGATCGTCATCGCGTGGTCCTCGTGCTCCACCACGCACGCCGTGACCTCGGAGTCGTGCAGCATCCAGAAGACCTGCTCGGCGGAGGACGTCGGGTAGACCGGCACCGGCTGGGCGCCCAGGGACCACAGCGCGAAGTCGAAGAGCGTCCACTCGTAGCGGGTACGGGCCATGATCGCGACCCGGTCGCCGAACCGCACACCCTCCGCGATCAGCCCCTTCGCGAGACCGAGGACCTCGTCCCTGAACCGCGCGGCCGGCACGTCCCGCCACTCCCCGTCCGGGCCCTTCCGGCCGAACGCGACCCGGTCGGGCTCGGCGAGAGCGCGCTCGTACACGGCGTCCGCCAGACCGCCGACCTGAGGCGCCGCCTCGACGGGCGGCACGGTGAACTCGCGCACTGACCTGCTCCTCGACGGCTCGGTGGCTGAAAAAGCCCGTTGTCGCGCTCCGTACGGCGCGGGTGACGGTACCCCACCCGACTGCCCGGCGGCAGGGCCTTCACCAAGCCGGGACATTCCGCGTTCTCACAGGTCAGGGTGGGTGGGGGAGCCAAGTCGCAGACCCCTCCGGGCTGTTACCGACCGGACGGTACGTCCGCCGGGCGCGAATCTCCACCGAATCTGTACCGACCGCTCACGGGAGCGCCGCCCCGACGCCTCCTTCATGCCGCCCAGCCGCTCGGGTACGGCCCGCCGCCGTTCACCGGAACGTCGCCACACACTCGTTGAGGGGCCCGTGCGACGGACCCGGAGCGTCTGTGGCCCGTATCCGCTCACCCGGACCGGTGCAGCCGGTCGCCGCCCGCAAGGATCGCCTCCGCCAGCGCGTCCGCCGCCTCCTGGACCGACCCGCCCCGACGGCCGCCGCGCAGCACGAAGCCCACGTCCCCCAGCTCCGGCAGCCCCGCCCGGTCCGGCACCGGTACGAGCCCCGGCGGCACAAGACCCCGCGTGTGCGCCATCACCCCCAGCCCCGCGCGCGCCGCCGCCACGTTCGCGCTCAGACTGGAACTCGTACACGCGATCCGCCACGCCCGGCCCTGCGCCTCCAGCGCCTCCAGGGCCCGCTCCCGCGTGATCCCCGGCGGCGGGTACAGGATCAGCGGCACCGGACGGTCCGGATCGAGCCGCAGCCCCGGCGCCCCGATCCAGATCAGCGCGTCCTCCCACACGAGCCGGCCCTCGCTCTCCCCGCCCCGCCGCTTCGCCAGGATCAGATCGAGCCGACCCGCCGCGAGCCGGGCCTGCAGCGTGCCCGACAGCTCCACCGTCAGCTCCAGGTCGACCTCCGGATGCTCACGCCGGAACGACTCCAGGATCTCCGGCAGCCGGGTCGTCACGAAGTCCTCCGACACACCGAAGCGCAGCCGGCCGCGCAGCCGGGTCCCGCCGAAGAACGCCGCCGCCCGCTCGTGCGCCTGGAGGATCGTCCGCGCGAAGCCGAGCATCGCCTCACCGTCCTCCGTCAGCGCCACCCGGTGCGTGTCCCGGGTGAACAACGGCCGGCCGGTCGCCGTCTCCAGCCGCCGCACATGCTGGCTGACGGTCGACTGGCGCAGCCCGAGCCGCTCCGCGGCCCGCGTGAAGCTCAGCGTCTGGGCCACGGCGAGGAAGGTGCGCAGGTGCGTGGGCTCGTACACCACCCCATCATCACAGATCGTGATGACAGTCAGAGGGCTGTACGGGATACCCGATCACCGGGTCGTGGAACAGGATGGGAGGACGCGCCCCGCCCCCCCCGCAGTGCACAGAGCAGTGGAGCCCATGACCGTCCCTACGCCCACTCGTACCGCCCGCCCCGCCACCCGCCGTACCCCCCGCCTCCCGTCCTGGCTGCCCGTCGACGGACACGTCCTCGCCCTGCTCGGCACGGTCGCCCTCGCCACGCTCCTGCCCGCCTCCGGAGCCGCCGCCGACATCGCGCAAGGAGCCTCGACCGGGGCCGTTGCCCTCCTCTTCTTCCTCTACGGCGCCCGGCTCTCCACCCGCGAGGCCCTCGACGGCCTCAAGCACTGGCGGCTCCACCTCACCGTCCTCGCGAGCACCTTCCTGGTCTTCCCGCTCCTCGGACTCGCCGCCCGCGGCCTCGTCCCCACCGTGCTCACCCCCCAGCTCTACAGCGGCTTCCTCTTCCTCTGCCTGGTGCCCTCCACCATGCAGGCCTCCATCGCCTTCACCTCGATCGCCCGCGGCAACGTCCCCGCCGCGATCTGCGCGGGCTCCTTCTCCTCCCTCGCCGGCATCGTCCTGACCCCCCTGCTCGCCGCGGCGCTCCTCGGCGACAGCGCGGGCGGCCTCTCCGCCGCGGCGCTCCTCAAGATCGTGTTCCAGCTCCTCGTACCGTTCCTCGCCGGACAGCTCCTGCGCCCCTGGGTCGGCGGCTTCGTCCTACGCCACAAGAAGGTCCTCGGGCAGGTCGACAGGGGATCGATCCTCCTCGTCGTCTACACCGCCTTCAGCCTGGGCATGACCGCCGGGATCTGGCACCTGGTGACCCCGGCGAGGCTCGCCACGCTGCTCGCCGTCGAAGCCGTCCTCCTCGCGGCGATGCTCGCCCTGACCTGGTACGGCGCCGGACGCCTCGGCTTCGGCCGGGCGGACCGGATCGCCGTCCAGTTCGCCGGCTCGAAGAAGAGCCTGGCGGCGGGACTGCCGATGGCCAGCGTCCTCTTCGGCCCGCAGGCCTCGCTCGCCGTACTCCCGCTGATGCTGTTCCACCAGATGCAGCTGATGGTCTGCGCGGTGATCGCGAGGCGCCGCGCACGGGACGCGGAGACGGACGCCGAGACGGACTCCGAGGCGGAAGCCGAGACGGATGCGGAACCGGCCACGGAGTCGGGCGCGAAGACGCGGTGATCATCCGGGCCGATACGGTGCTCCCATGCCCGCACTCGATCCAGGCCGCACCGCACTCGTCCTCGTCGACCTCATGGAGCGCATCGTCGCGCTGCCCCTCGCCCCCAGGCCCGGCACCGACGCCCTCGCCGCGGCCTCCCGGCTCGCCGACACCTTCCGCGCCGCCGGTGCCCCCGTCGTCCACATCCGGTCCGAGCGCCCCGGCGTCGACCACCAGCCGCCCGGCAGCGACCTCGCCCCCCGCCTCGTCGGGGACGGCGAACCCGTCGTCGTCAAGCGCACCATAGGCGCCTTCCACGACACCGGACTCCACGAGCTGCTCACCGGACTCGGGGCCACCACCCTCGTCCTCGGCGGCATCGCCACCAACCTCGGCGTCGAGTCCACCGCCCGCGCCGCCTCCGACCACGGCTACGACCTCGTCTTCGCCGAGGACGCCATGACCGCGCTCACCGCCGACGAGCACCGCGCCTCCGTCGGCCTCGACTTCCCGCGCCTCGGCACGGTCGCCCCCGCCTCCGCGATCACCCTGGACGGCCCCGAGTGACCCCGGTCCCGATACGGTACGGGGCCCGCCCCTGCTCCCTCGTCGTCTGCCGGGGCTGCTGCTGCGGCGACGCCCGCAAGAACCCCGGCACCGACCACGCCGGCCAGCTCGCCCGCCTCCGGGAGGCCGCCGCCGCCTCCCGCGGCCGGCTCGCCGTCCGTACCAGCGACTGCCTCGGACCCTGCGCCCAGGCCAACATCGTCGTCGTCCAGCCCTCCACCGAAGGCCGGCGGCGCGGTGGGCGGGCCGCCTGGATCGCGTTCACCCTCGACGAGGACTCCCTCGACGACATCCTCGCCTGGACGGCCGCCGGCGGCCCCGGCGTCGCCCCGCCCCCGGCCACCCTCGCCCTCCAGATGATCGACCCGCCGAAGAACTGAAGAGAAGAACTGAAGAGAAGAACTGAAGAGAAGAACTGAAGAACCGACCCCGCCCACGGCGCCCCACGGTGGCGCGGAGGCCGTGCCCCGCCCGGGCCTTGTCACGGTCGGCCAAGGGGTGCCGGGGAATCTTGGTGGTTTACGTCACCCGTTACCCATCAGTCGCTGGCAAGACTGGGGGGTCCTGTCCACGATCGACACACCGAGGGGGCCCCGGTATGACGGGCACTCGCATCGCAGCGCTCGGGCACTACCAGCCCGCCAAGGTGCTCACCAACCACGACCTCGCGGAGTTGGTCGACACCGACGACGCGTGGATCACCAGCCGGGTCGGCATCCGCACCCGGCACGTCGCAGGGCCGGACGAACCCGTCGACGAGCTCGCGGCACACGCCGCGGGCAAGGCCCTGGCCACCGCGGGGCTCGTCCCCGACGACATCGACCTCGTCCTCGTCGCCACCTCCACGGCCATCGACCGCTCGCCCAACACGGCCGCCCGCGTCGCCGCCCGCCTCGGCATGACCTCGCCCGCCACCATGGACCTCAACGTGGTCTGCGCCGGCTTCACGCACGCCCTGGCCACCGCCGACCATGCCGTACGGGCCGGTGGGGCGCGCCGCGTCCTGGTCATCGGCGCCGACAAGATGACCGAGGTGGCCGACTGGACGGACCGCACCACGTGCGTCCTCGTCGGCGACGGAGCGGGTGCCGCGATCGTGGAGGCGGTGGACGACGAGACGGCCGCGGGGGAGGCGCCCGGCATCGGACCCGTCCTGTGGGGCTCCGTCCCGGAGATGGGCAACGCCGTCCGCATCGAGGGCACCCCGCCGCGCTTCGCGCAGGAGGGCCAGTCCGTCTACCGCTGGGCGACCCAGCAGCTGCCCGCGCTCGCCCGCAAGACCTGCGAGCGGTCCGGCATCGCCCCCGAGGAGCTCGCGGGCGTGGTCCTGCACCAGGCCAACCTGCGCATCATCGAGCCGCTCGCGGCGAAGATCGGCGCCGTCAACGCGATCGTCGCCCGCGACGTCGTCGACTCCGGCAACACCTCCGCCGCCTCCATCCCGTTGGCCCTGGCCAAGCTGGTCGAGCGCGGCGAGCTGGCGTCCGGAGCCCCGGTCCTGCTCTTCGGCTTCGGCGGCAACCTCTCGTACGCGGGTCAGGTCGTCCGGGTTCCCTGACGGGCATCCGCCATCCGGCGTCGGACGGCGGGACGCGCGGGCGCGCGGGTGACGGCCGTCACGGGTCACGGTGGTCACACGGGGGCATGACCCGTTCGGCGGAGCCCGGTGGCGGCGTGCCGGGGGCGGACCTAGCTTCGATCGCGGTGAGGGTCGTCGCCTTCCGGCACGGAATCGCTCCGCGGCCGGGCCCTCGCGTGATCTGGAGGACACCGCCATGCGCGCGATACGTGCCGCTTCCGCCGCCGCCCTGCTGAGCGCCGCCGCCGTGATCGCCGTCGCCCCGGCGGCGCTGGCGGGCGAGGGCGACCAGAACATCACGTCGTTCGGCTTCTCCGTCACGCCCGCGACGGTCGCCCCCGGCGGTTCCGTCACCCTCACCTCCGAAGGCTGCGAGGTGCCGTCCGTGACCGTCACCTCCGGGGTGTTCGAGACGGTGACCCTGAACGAGGGCCGCCCCGGTACCGCTACCGTGGACTTCGACGCCAAGGCAGGCGCCCAGTACAAGATCACCTTCGACTGCAAGGGCGAGCGCGGCACCACCACCCTCACCATCGGCGGCGCCGGCACCGGTGGAAACACGGGTGGGGACACGGGTGGGCACGACAACGGCACGCAGCCCGGAGCGCACAAGGGCGTGAAGGCCGGTTACGGCACCGCCGCCTCCGGCGCGGACTCCGAGGGGCTCGGCGTCACCGAGGTGGTCACGGGCGTCCTGCTCATCGCCGGCGCACTCGGCGCCGCCGTCGTCCTCACCCGCCGCCGCGACGCCGACGGCCGCGCCTGACGGCCCGGAGCCGGGGGGCCTGAAACGGCCCCTCCGTCCCGGTGTGACGAGGACCGGGACGGAGGGGCGCCACGAAGCGCGCGGGCTGGGCGGCGCGAGGAGGAGGGCGGACGTGGGGCGACCGGACGCGACGGGACGATGGGGCGACGCGGGGACTTCCGGTACGGGACGGCAGGACAGCGCCGACAGACCCGGCGGGGGCCGGCACGGCGCTTGGGGCGTCATAGCCGTCGTCCTCCTCGTCGGCGTACACCTCGTACGCGGCGGTGCGGAGGAACTCCGGGCCGAGGGCCCGCCGCAGCCCCTCTCCGCGGCAGCCCCCGACGGCAGCCGGGCGGCCGCCGCCGCACTCGCCACCGGCCCCGTACCCGATCCGCTGCCCCCGTCGGCCCCGGTCCGGGTGCGCGTACCGGCCGTCCGGATCGACGCGCCCGTCACGGGCGTCGGGCTCGACACCGACGGCTGGATCGAGGCGCCGCCGCCCGAGGACGACCGGCTCGCGGGCTGGTTCACGGGTGCGGTCACCCCCGGCGAACGCGGCACCGCCGTCGTCGTCGGCCACGTCGACACCCCGAGCGGACGGGCCGTCTTCTACGACCTCGGCGCCCTCGCCAAGGGGCACCGCGTGGAGATGACGCGCCGCGACGGACGGACCGCCGTCTTCGCCGTGTACGGGGTCGAGGTGGTGCCCAAGGAGGGTTTCCCCGCCGAGCGGGTGTACGGCGACGCGGGCGTCCCGGAGCTGCGGCTGATTACCTGCGGCGGCACGTTCACCGAGGAGAACGGCTACGCGGGCAACGTGGTGGTCTCGGCCCGCCTGGTCGAGGTCCGCTGACCACCGCCACCGTGCCGCACCTCTTCTCGCAGCCGACCCTTCTCCCCTCAGCGCCCCGCCTTTGTCCCCATCCGGGAAAAAGTGGGGGTCGATTCATGCGTAACTTCTTCCCAGCCCGGTACGCCGCTGCTACGTTCCCCTCGAAAGCCCGCAGACGAGCGTGTGCGAGAGGGAGGGGCGCGTGAGACGCATGACGGCACGACCTGCCAACCGGCATCAGGCGCGGCTCCTCAGGCTGTTGCGCGACGGAGGACCCAACTCCCGTGCCCAGCTGGGAGATCAGATCGATCTCTCCCGTTCGAAGCTCGCCGTCGAGGTCGACCGGCTCCTGGAGACCGGTCTCGTGGTCGCCGACGGTCTCGCCGCATCCCGTGGCGGCCGTCGCTCGCACAACATCAGGCTCGCGCCCGAACTCCGCTTCCTCGGCATCGACATCGGCGCCACCTCCATCGACGTCGCCGTCACCAACGCCGAGTTGGAGGTGCTCGGGCACCTCAACCACCCCATGGACGTCCGCGAGGGCCCCGTCGCCGTCTTCGAGCAGGCCCTGTCGATGGCGGCGAAGCTCCGCTCCACCGGACTCGCGGAAGGCTTCGACGGCGCCGGCATCGGCGTCCCGGGCCCCGTCCGCTTCCCCGAGGGCGTCCCCGTCGCGCCGCCCATCATGCCCGGCTGGGACGGCTTCCCCGTACGGGAGGCGCTCAGCCAGGAACTCGGCTGCCCCGTCATGGTCGACAACGACGTGAACCTCATGGCCATGGGGGAGCAGCACGCCGGCGTCGCCCGTTCCGTCGGCGACTTCCTCTGCGTCAAGATCGGCACCGGCATCGGCTGCGGCATCGTCGTCGGCGGCGAGGTCTACCGCGGTACGACGGGCAGCGCCGGCGACATCGGGCACATCCAGGTCGAACCCGACGGGCGTCCCTGCGCCTGCGGCAACAACGGCTGCCTGGAAGCCCACTTCAGCGGCGCCGCACTCGCCCGCGACGCCGAGGACGCGGCACGCGCGGGCGGTTCGCAGGAGCTCGCCGCCCGGCTCGCGGCGGCCGGGCACCTCACCGCCGTCGACGTCGCGGCGGCCGCGGCCGCCGGCGACGCCACCTCGCTCGCCCTCATCCGTGCGGGCGGCAACCGGGTCGGGCAGGTCATCGCCGGGCTCGTCAGCTTCTTCAACCCCGGTCTGGTGGTGATCGGCGGCGGTGTCACCGGCCTCGGTCACAACCTCCTCGCCAGTGTCCGCACCCAGGTCTACCGGCAGTCCCTGCCCCTGGCCACCGGCAACCTTCCCATCGTCCTCGGAGAACTGGGCCAGACCGCCGGGGTCACCGGCGCGGCCCGCCTCATCAGCGACCACCTCTTCTCCCCGGCGTAACCCGCCGGCTCAACCCGTCGGCCCGCCCGGCCGTCGTGCGTCGACCCGTTGCTCGTCGGCCGTCCGCTCGACGGTGGTGCGTGGGCATTCGCTCCGCTGGGGGTCCCCCCTGGACGCAGTCCTCGGGGGAGGAACGGGTCGGCACACACCACCCACCGGCCCGCACCGCCGGGCCCACCCAGCCACACCCGCACCCGCCGAGGGGACTTCCGTCATGCCCCAAGAAGAACGGCCCCAGGACCAGCCACCCCTGCTCACCATGGAACGCATCACCAAGTCCTTCCCCGGCGTCCGCGCCCTCGACGGCGTCGACCTGGAGGTCGCACCCGGCGAGGTCCACTGCCTCCTCGGCCAGAACGGCGCCGGCAAATCCACCCTCATCAAGGTCCTCGCCGGCGCCCACCAGCCCGACGACGGCCGCATCACCTGGAACGGCGAACCCGTACGACTCCGCTCCCCGAGCGCCGCCGTCCGCCTCGGCATCGCCACCATCTACCAGGAACTCGACCTCGTCGAAGGCCTCACCGTCGCCGAGAACGTCCACCTCGGCCACGAACCCACCACCGCCGGATTCGTCCGCACCAGGGCCGCACGGGCCACCACCGCCGCACTCCTGAAGCGCCTCGGCCACCCCGAGATCGACCCGGCCCGGCGCGTCGGCGAACTCTCCGCCGCCCAGCGGCAGATCGTCTCCATGGCCCGCGCCCTCTCCCACGACGTACGCCTCATCGTCATGGACGAGCCCTCCGCGGCCCTCGACCCCGACGAGGTCGCCAACCTCTTCCGGATCGTCGACGACCTCACCGCCGACGGCGTCGCCGTCGTCTACATCTCCCACCGGCTGGAGGAGATCCGCCGCATCGGCGACCGCGTCACCGTCCTCAAGGACGGCCGCGCCGTCGCCCGGGGACTGCCCGCCGCCACCACCCCCACCCGCGACGTCGTCGCCCTCATGACCGGCCGGGACGTCCCCTACGTCTTCCCCGAACGGCCCGCCGGCCCACCCGCCGCCGCACCCGTCCTGCACGTCCAAGGACTCGCCAGGAAAGGCGAGTTCGAGGCACTCGACCTCGAACTGCGCCCCGGCGAGATCGTCGGCCTCGCCGGGCTCGTCGGCTCCGGCCGCTCCGAGATCCTGGAGACCGTCTACGGAGCACGCAAGCCCACCGCCGGCCGGGTCCTCGTCGACGGACGGCCCCTGCGCCCCGGCAGCGTCCCGGCCGCCGTCGCCGCCGGGCTCGGCCTCGCCCCCGAGGAACGCAAGGCACAGGGCCTCCTCCTCCTCGAATCCGTCACCCGCAACGTCTCCGTCTCCTCCCTCGCCCGCTTCTCCCGGGCCGGCTGGATCGACCGCGCCACCGAACACGACACCGCGAGGACCGCCACCCGCGCCCTCTCGCTCCGCCCCGACCTCCCCGACGCCCCCGTCCGCACCCTCTCCGGCGGCAACCAGCAGAAGGCCGTCCTCGCCCGCTGGCTGCTGCGCGGCTGCCGCGTCCTCCTCCTCGACGAACCCACCCGCGGAGTCGACGTCGGCGCCCGCGCCGAGCTGTACGCCGTCATCCGCCGCCTCGCCGACGAGGGGCTCGCCGTCCTCCTCGTCTCCAGCGAGGTACCCGAGGTCCTCGGCCTCGCCGACCGCGTCCTGGTCCTCCGCGAGGGCCGGGTCGTCCACCAGGCACCCGCCCGCGACCTCGACGAACACCGCGTACTCGACCTCGTGATGGAAGGGAGCCCGGCCGCATGACACTCACCACACCGGCCAAGGCGCCGGCCGGGGAGGGCCCCCGGCGCGCACTCGGCCTCAGGGCCGACGTCCGCAACCTGTCCCTGCTCGGCGTGCTCGCCGGCCTGGTGCTCGTCGGCGGACTCACCCGGCCCGCCGAGTTCCTCGCCACCTCCAACCTGCAACTCGTCCTGACCCAGGCGTCCGTGATCGGTGTCGTCACCGTCGGCATGACCTTCGTCATCACCAGCGGCGGCATCGACCTCTCCGTCGGCGCCATCGTCGCCCTCGCCTCCGTGTGGGCCACCACCGTCGCCACCCAGGAGTTCGGCTTCACCGGCATCCTCTTCACGGCGGTCGCCGTCGGTCTCGGCTGCGGCCTCGTGAACGGCGTCCTCGTCGCCTACGGCGGAATGGTCCCCTTCATCGCCACCCTGGCCATGCTCGCCTCCGCCCGCGGTCTCGCCCTCCAGATCACCGACGGCAGGACCCAGATCGTCACCGTCCCGTCCGTCCTCGACCTCGGCCTCCCCGACGCCTACGTCCTCGGGATCCCGCCGCTCGTCCTCGTCTTCGCCGCCGTCACCGCCGCCGGATGGCTGCTGCTCAACCGGACCACCTTCGGCCGCCGCACGATCGCCGTCGGCGGCAACCCGGAGGCCGCCCGCCTCGCCGGCATCGACGTACGCCGCCAGCGCCTGTTCCTCTACCTGCTGTCAGGACTGTGCTGCGGCATCGCCGCCTTCCTGCTCGTCGTCCTCGCCGGCTCCGGCCAGAACACCAACGGCAACCTGTACGAGCTCGACGCCATCGCCGCCGCCATCATCGGCGGCACCCTCCTCAGCGGCGGCCGCGGCACCATCGTCGGCTCCGTCCTCGGCGTCCTCGTCTTCACCACCATCACCAACATCTTCGCCCTCAACAACCTGCAGAGCGACGTCCAGCAGATCGCGAAGGGCGCGATCATCGTCGCCGCGGTCCTGGTCCAGCGCCGCACCGCACGCGACGGCTGAGACCCGACGCCCGACACCGGTCGGGACGGCCCGACGGGCCTGCCCGTCCCGTCCCGCCCCGTCCCGTCCCCGAAAGCCCCCCTTCACCACCACCCCCTCGGAAGGGATCCACCGCCATGCCCGAAACCAGCCGCAGACACCTCCTCCTCGGCGGCGCGGCCGTCTCCGCCGGCGCCGTCCTCACCGCCTGCACCAGCAACGAACCGAAGAACGCCGGGAACACGGCCCCCGCCGGGAGCGCCGCCCCCGCCGCCGACGACAAGCCCGGCACGCCCGTCACCATCGGCTTCGCCGGCCCCCAGGCCGACCACGGCTGGCTCAACGCCATCAACGAGAACGCCGAACGGCGCGCCAAGAAGTACTCCGAGGTCACCCTGGAGATCACCGAGGGCTCCAACGACACCGCCACCCAGATCGGCCAGGTCCAGACCCTCATCAACAAGAAGGTCGACGTCCTCGTCATCCTCCCCGCCGACGGCAAGGCCCTCACCCAGATCGGCCTCCAGGCCATGAAGGCCGGCATCCCCGTCATCAACCTCGACCGGATCTTCGCCTCCCCCCAGGCCTACCGCTGCTGGATCGGCGGCGACAACTACGGCATGGGCCTCAACGCCGGCAACTTCATCGGCGAACAGCTCAAGGACAAGCCGAACGCCACCGTCATCGAACTCGCCGGCATGGACAGCCTGGAACTCACCAAGCAGCGCACCCAGGGCTTCGACGACGCCCTCAAGAACTACCCCAACATCCGCAAGGTCGCCCGCCAGGCCGCCGACTTCACCGTCGAGTCCGGCCAGGCCAAGATGGCCCAACTCCTGCAAGCCCAGCCAAAGTTCGACGCACTGTGGAACCACGACGACGACCAGGGCGTCGGCGCCCTGCGCGCCATCGCCCAGGCCGGCCGCAAGGACTTCCTCATGGTCGGCGGCGCCGGAGCCAAGTCCGCCATGGACGCCATCAAGGCCGACACCAGCGTCCTCAAGGCCACCGTCCTCTACCCGCCGACCATGGCCGCCTCCGCGATCGACCTCGCCCGCGCCCTCGGCCAGAAGAAGGGGATCGGCGGCATGTCCGAGCTGGAGATCCCCGCCTCGATCACCCTCTACTCGGCCGTCGTCACCAAGGACAACGTCGACGAGTACCTGCCCACCGGCTTCAGCTGACCGGCCCCGGGGGCCCGACCGGCACCGGGGGCCCGACCGCCCCCGGCCCCGCCCGGTCCCCGGCAGCAGCACCTCGCCGCACCACGAAACGGAGGAACCGTATGGAACAGACGGAGAGCGGGGCCGCACCGCCGACGCTCGGCGTCGGCATGGTCGGCTACGCGTTCATGGGAGCCGCCCACTCACAGGGCTGGCGCACCGCGGGCCGCGTCTTCGACCTGCCGCTGCGGCCCGTCCTCGCCGCCGTCGCCGGCCGTGACGCCACCGCCGTCCGCGCCGCCGCCCGCCGCCACGGCTGGGCCGCCGCCGAGACCGACTGGCGCGCCCTGATCGCCCGCGACGACGTCCAGCTCGTCGACGTCTGCACCCCGGGCGACAGCCATGCGGAGATCGCCGTCGCCGCCCTGGAGGCCGGCAAACACGTGCTGTGCGAGAAGCCGCTCGCCAACTCGGTCGCCGAGGCCGAGACGATGGCGGCCGCCGCCGAAGCGGCCGCGGCCCGCGGCCAGATCTCCATGGTCGGCTTCAACTACCGCCGGGTACCCGCCCTCTCGTACGCGCGCAGCCTCGTCGACGACGGACGGCTCGGCACCCTGCGACACGTCCGCGTCAGCTACCTCCAGGACTGGCTGGTCGACCCCGCCTTCCCGCTGACCTGGCGCCTGGAACGCGAACACGCCGGCTCCGGGGCCCTCGGCGACCTCGGGGCGCACGCCGTCGACCTCGCCCAGTACCTGACAGGCGAACTCCTCGTCGGCGTGTCGGCGCTCACCGAGACCTTCGTACGCGAACGGCCGCTGCTCGCGGGCACGGCGCCCGGCGGTCTCGGCGGGGGAGCGGCATCGGAGGCGTACGGGCAGGTCACGGTCGACGACGCGGCCCTGTTCACCGGGCGGCTCGCCTCCGGGGCGCTCGCCTCCTTCGAGGCCACCCGGATGGCCGCGGGCCGCAAGAACGCGCTGCGCCTGGAGATCAACGGGGAGCGCGGCTCCCTCGCCTTCGACCTGGAGCGGCTCAACGAACTGTCCTTCCACGACCACACCGAACCGGCCGTCTCCGCGGGCTTCCGCCGCATCCTCGTGACCGAACCCGGCCACCCGTACCTGGAGGGCTGGTGGCCGCCCGGCCACGGACTCGGCTACGAGCACACCTTCGCCCACCAGGCCCGCGACCTGGTCCACGCCGTCGCGAGCGGCGTCGCCCCCGCACCCTCCTTCGCCGACGGCCTCCAGGTCCAGCGCGTCCTGGCCGCGGTGGAGGACAGCGCCCGGAACAGCGCCGTCTACACGCCCGTACCCGTACCCGTACCGGCCCCTGTCCCCGTACTCGACTCCGCATACTCCCCCCACTCCGCACCCGATTCCGTACCGCGCTAGGAGGCGCCCGACGTGCCCCGACCCTTCACGCTCTTCACCGGCCAGTGGGCCGACCTCCCGCTGGAGGAGGTCTGCCGGCTCGCCCGCGACTTCGGTTACGACGGCCTCGAACTCGCCTGCTGGGGCGATCACTTCGAGGTGGACAAGGCCCTCGCCGACCCCGCGTACGTCAAGGGCAGGCGCGAACTGCTCGACGCGTACGGCCTGAAGTGCTGGGCGATCTCCAACCACCTGGTGGGGCAGGCGGTCTGCGACCATCCGATCGACGAACGCCACCAGGCGATCGTGCCCGCCCGCATCTGGGGCGACGGCGACGCCGAAGGGGTGCGGCAGCGGGCCGCCCGTGAGCTCGCGGACACCGCGCGGGCCGCGGCCGCGCTCGGCGTCGACACCGTCATCGGCTTCACCGGCTCCTCCATCTGGCATCTGGTGGCGATGTTCCCACCGGTCCCCGAGCGCATGATCGAGCGCGGCTTCGAGGACTTCGCGGAGCGGTGGAACCCGATCCTCGACGTCTTCGACGCCGAAGGCGTGCGCTTCGCCCACGAGGTGCACCCCAGCGAGATCGCGTACGACTACTGGACCACCCAGCGGGCCCTGGAGGCCGTCGGCCGGCGCCCCGCCTTCGGGCTCAACTTCGACCCCAGCCACTTCGTGTGGCAGGACCTCGACCCGGTCGGCTTCCTCTGGGACTTCCGCGACCGGATCTACCACGTGGACTGCAAGGAGGCCCGCAAGCGGCTCGACGGCCGCAACGGGCGGCTCGGCTCCCACCTCCCCTGGGGCGACCCGCGGCGCGGCTGGGACTTCGTCTCCGCAGGGCACGGCGACGTGCCCTGGGAGGACGTCTTCCGGATGCTCCGGTCGATCGGCTACGCCGGGCCCGTCTCCGTGGAGTGGGAGGACGCCGGCATGGACCGGCTGACCGGCGCCCCCGAGGCGCTGTCCTTCCTGAAGCGGTACGACTTTGACCCTCCCGCGACCTCCTTCGACGCCGCCTTCGGGAACGGCGACTGACGGTCCCCCCGCTTCCACCGCGGGAGGGCCTCGGACAGCTTTGTCCTCTCGCGGTGGAAAGTTCGACGGAAGCGTGCACAAGGGCTTCACGGCGTGGACGAACCTCGCTACGGTCCCTGATGTGTGCATGACGTAACTGGCCCGTATGACCAGCGTGACGGCGCACGCCGGTCCCCGGACACCCGCACACCCGGCCCAACTCCGGAGGACAACCGTGCACAGACAACGACTCCGAGCCAGGAACACACTCGCCCTCATCACGGTCGCACTGCTCGCCCTCGGCGCCCCCCAGGGCCTCGCCGCCGACACCGACACCGCCACCGGCTCCGCGGCCGGGACCGGCACCGCGACCGACGCCGCCGCCGAGGAGTTCCAGCAGGTCACCCTCGCCAAGGGCGGCGAAGAAGTCGGCGAACCCATGTCCCTCGCCGTACTCCCCGACCGCAGCGTCCTGCACACCGACCGCGGCGGCGAACTCCGCCGCACCGACGCCGCCGGCAACACCACCGTCATCGGAACCGTCCCCGTCTACTCCCACGACGAGGAAGGCCTCCAGGGCATCGGACTCGACCCGGACTTCGCCCAGAACAAGGCCGTCTACCTCTACTACGCCCCACCGCTCGACACCCCCGCGGGCGACGCCCCCAACGACGGCACCCCCGCCGAACTCGCCCCGTACGAAGGCGTCAACCGCCTCTCCCGCTTCACGCTGAAGGCCGACGGCACCCTCGACAACGCCAGCGAGAAGAAGGTCATCGACATCCCCGCCACCCGCGGCATCTGCTGCCACGTCGGCGGCGACATCGACTTCGACGCCCAGGGCAACCTGTACCTGTCGACCGGCGACGACTCCAACCCCTTCGCCTCCGACGGCTACACCCCCATCGACGAACGCCCCGGCCGCAACCCCGCCTTCGACGCCCGCCGCACCTCCGGCAACACCAACGACCTCCGCGGCAAGATCCTCCGCATCAAGGTCGCCGACGACGGCACCTACACCGTCCCCGAAGGCAACCTCTTCGCCCCCGGCACCGACAGGACCCGCCCCGAGATCTACGCCATGGGCTTCCGCAACCCCTTCCGCTTCAGCGTCGACAAGCCCACCGGCATCCTCTACGTCGGCGACTACGGCCCCGACGCCGGCGCCGCCGACCCCCAGCGCGGCCCCGCAGGACAGGTCGAGTTCGCCCGCGTCACCAAACCCGGCAACTTCGGCTGGCCCTTCTGCACCGGCGACAACGACCCCTACGTCGACTACGACTTCGCCACCAGGACCTCAGGCGCCACCTACGACTGCGGCGCCCTCAAGAACGACTCCCCGCACAACACCGGCCTCGTCGACCTCCCGCCCGCCGAACCCGCCTGGATCCCCTACAACGGCGGCTCCCTCCCCGAGTTCGGCACCGGCTCCGAATCCCCCATGGGCGGCCCCGTCTACCGCCACGACCCCGCCAACACCTCCCCGGTGAAGTTCCCGGAGGCGTACGACGGAGACTTCTTCGCCGGAGAGTTCGGCCGCCGCTGGATCAAGCGCATCGACCACGACGCCACCGGCACCGTCCAGTCCATCAACCCCGTCCCCTGGACCGGCACCCAGATCATGGACATGGCCTTCGGCCCCGACGGAGCCCTCTACGTCCTCGACTACGGCACCGCCTGGTTCGGCGGCGACCACAACGCCGGGCTCTACCGCATCGAGAACGCCACCGGAGGCCGCTCCCCGGTCGCCGAGGCGAGCGCCGCCAAGACCTCCGGCATCGCACCCCTCAAGGTCACCCTCTCCTCGGCCGGCACCACCGACGCCGACGGCGACCCCCTCACCTACAGCTGGGACTTCGGCGACGGCACCCCCGCCTCCACAGCCCCCCACCCCACCCACACCTACCGCCAGAACGGCACCTACACCGCCACCGTCACCGCCAAGGACCCCACCGGCCGCACCGGCTCCGCGTCCGTCCGCATCGTCGTCGGCAACACCGCACCCAAGGTCACCCTCCAACTCCCCGCCGAAGGAGCCCTCTTCGACTTTGGCGACGACATCCCCTTCAAGGTGACCGTCACCGACCCCGAAGACGGCGCCACCGCACCCATCGACTGCGCCAGGATCAAGGTCACCTACGTCCTCGGCCACGACAGCCACGGCCACCCCGTCACCACCGCCAACGGCTGCACCGGCACCATCAAGACCTCCGCCGACGGCGGCCACGACGACGACGCCAACATCTTCGCCGTCTTCAACGCCGAGTACACCGACGCCGGAGGCGGCGGACAGACCGCCCTCACCGGCAACGACCAGGCCAAACTCCAGCCCCGCCACCGCCAGGCCGAACACTTCGACACCCAGCAGGGCGTCACCGTCATCGACAAGACCACAGCCAACGGCGGCCGCACCGTCGGAAACATCGACAACGGCGACTGGATCGCCTTCAAGCCCTACAACCTCACCGGCTCCACCAAACTCACCGCCCGCGTCTCCTCCGCCGGCGCCGGAGGCTTCCTCGAAGTCCGCACCGGCTCACCCACCGGCACCCTCCACGGCTCCGCACCCGTCCCCGTCACCGGAGGCTGGGAGACCTTCCAGGACATCGACGTACCGCTCCGCAACCTCCCGCGCCGCACCACCGAGCTCTACCTCGTCTTCAAGGGCGGCAACGGCGCGCTCTACGACGTCGACGACTTCACCCTCTCCAACACTCCCGTGAACCCCGCCGCCAAGCGCGTCCTCGTCTTCTCGAAGACCGCCGGATTCCGGCACGACTCCATCGGCACCGGCGTCACCGCGCTCAAGGAACTCGGAGCCGGCAGCGACATCACCGTCGACGCCACCGAGGAACCCGGCCAGTTCACCACCGCCAACCTCGCCCGCTACGACGCCGTCGTCTTCCTCTCCACCACCGGCGACGTCCTCAACGCCGAACAGCAGACCGCCTTCGAGAACTACGTCTCCAACGGCGGCGGCTACCTCGGCGTCCACGCCGCCGCCGACACCGAATACGACTGGACCTTCTACGGCGGACTCGTCGGCGCCCACTTCCAGTCCCACCCCCAGATCCAGCCCGCCACCGTCCGCGTCGAGGACCACGACCACCCCGCCACCGCCCACATCGACGGCCCCTGGCAGCGCACCGACGAGTGGTACAACTACCGCACCAACCCCCGCGGCCAGGCCCGCATCCTCGCCACCCTCGACGAGACCACCTACCAGGGCGGCACCATGAAGGGCGACCACCCCATCGCCTGGTGCCAGACCTACGGAGGCGGCCGCTCCTTCTACACCGGCGGCGGCCACACCAAGGAGTCGTACGCCGAACCCGCCTTCCGCCGACACCTGTTGGGCGGCCTCCAGTACGCCACCGGCCAGACCAAGGCCGACTGCCGGCCCCGCACCGGCTACCGCGACCTCTTCAACGGCGTCACCACGGAAGGCTGGAAGCAGGCCGGACCCGGCAGCTTCGACATCACCGACGGCGAACTCCACACCGTCGGCGGCATGGGAATGCTCTGGTACCAGGCCAAGGAATTCCGGTCCTACTCCCTCACCCTCGACTGGAAACTCACCGGCGACGACAACTCCGGCATCTTCGTCGGCTTCCCCGCCTCCGACGACCCCTGGTCGGCCGTGAACAACGGCTACGAGATCCAGATCGACGCCACCGACACCCCCGACCGCACCACCGGAGCCGTCTACGGCTTCAAGTCGGCCGACCTCCAAGCCCGCGACCAGGCCCTCCGGCCCCCTGGCCAGTGGAACACCTACGAACTCCGCGTCCAGGGCGAACGCCTCCAGGTCTTCCTCAACGGCATCAAGATCAACGACTTCACCAACACTGACCCGGCCCGCAGCCTCACCAGCGGCCACATCGGCATCCAGAACCACGGAGCCGGAGACCAGGCCGCCTTCCGCGACATCCGGATCAAGGAACTCCCCTCCTGACGGGAGCCCACCCAGCCGACGGTGGGCGGGGCGGCGCCGTACCCCCCGCCCACCGTCACCCCACCCGCTTTTCCGCTTCACGTACAGGGAGGCCGACGCCATGACCCCCGCACCCCGCACCGGAATCTGGCTCATCGGCGCGAGAGGCTCCGTCGCCACCACCACCGTGGCCGGCTGCGCCGCCCTCGTCGCCGGACTCCACCCGCCCACCGGCATGGCCACCGAGACCCCCGAACTCGCCGACGCCGGCCTTCCCCCACTCGCCTCCCTGGTCTTCGGCGGACACGACACCACCGACTGCCCGCTCCCCAAACGCGCCGAACAGCTCACCACCGCCGGAGTCCTCCCGTACGGCCTCGCCCACGCCGTCACCGCGGAACTCGACGCCGCCGACCGCGAGATCCGCCCCGGCGGCCCGGCCCACGGCGACACCCGCACCGACGAACAACTCGTCACCGCCTTCACCGACGACCTGACGAACTTCCGCAGCCGCATTGGCCTGGACCGCGTCGTAGTCGTCAATGTGGCCTCCACGGAGCCGGCGTCGGGGGGCGCCGGGCTCCCACCCAGCAGCCTCTACGCCGCCGCGGCACTCCGCGCCGGCTGCCCGTACGTCAACTTCACGCCGTCCACCGGCCTGCGGCACCCCGCCCTCACCACGCCGCTCGCCACGAGCGGACTGCCCCACGCAGGCCGCGACGGCAAGACCGGACAGACCCTCCTCCGCGCCGTACTCGCCCCGATGTTCCACCAGCGGGCCCTGACCGTACGCGCCTGGTCCGGCAGCAACCTCCTCGGCGGCGGCGACGGAGCCTCCCTCGCCGACCCTGCGGCCGCCGCCGCCAAGAACGCCGGCAAGGAACGCGTCCTCACCGACACCCTCGGCCCCGGCGTCGAAGGCCAGGTCCACATCGACGACGTCCCCGCACTGGGGGAGTGGAAGACCGCCTGGGACCACATCGCCTTCGACGGCTTCCTCGGCACCCGCATGATCCTCCAGACCCTCTGGCAGGGCTGCGACTCCGCCCTCGCCGCCCCCCTCGTCCTCGACCTGGCCCGCCTCACGGCCCGCGCCCACGAGAGAGGCCTCACGGGCCCCCTCGAAGACCTCGCCTTCTACTTCAAGGACCCGGAAGGCACCCCACCCGCCTCCCTGGCCGACCAGTACACCCGCCTGCTCGCCTTCGGCCGCGCCCTGGGCACGAGGCAGCCCCCGAACCGGACGGCCCCTGACCCGGAGACCCCCCGATGACCGGTGGCCGCGCCGGGAAGGCGCGCGCCTGGGCGGAACTCCTCCGCGTGTCGGCCCTGCTGTCCGTACCCGGCGACGCCCTCGCCGGCGCGGCGGCCGCCGGAGCCCGCCCCGGACGGGGCACGCTCCACGCGCTCGGAGCCTCGCTGTGCCTGTACGAGGCCGGTATGGCCCTCAACGACTGGGCCGACCGCACGGAGGACGCCGTCGAACGCCCGCACCGCCCGCTCCCCTCCGGTCGCATCACCCCCGGGGCCGCCCTCGCCGCCTCGGTGGCCCTGACGGCGACCGGCCTCGGCCTGGCCGCCCGCGCGGGCCGCCCGGCCCTGGCGGTCGCGACGGCCCTCGCCACCACGGTCTGGGCCTACGACCTCGGCCTCAAACACACCCCTGCGGGCCCCGCCACCATGGCCACGGCCCGCGCCCTGGACTTCCTCCTCGGCGCGACGGCCTCGACACCCGGGCCAGTCGGACCGGGCAGATCCCCCGGGGCCGGCACCACCACGGCGACCGGCAGGGTCACCGGGCCGTCCGGCACCACCACGGCGACCGGCAGGGTCACCGGGCCGTCCGGCACCACCACCGCGACAGGCACAGTCACTGCGACCCGCACGGCCCCAGGGGCCACCCCGACCGCACTCCGTGCCGCCCTTCCCTCCGCCGTTCTGCTCGGGGCCCACGCCTACGCCGTCACCGCCGTCTCCCGACACGAGACCCAGGGCGGTTCCACCCGCACCCCCCTCGCCGCCCTCGGCGTGACCCTGGCCGTGGCCGGCGCGGCATCCGGTGCGGCATCCGGTGCGACGCCCAGGGCCATGGCGGGACGCCGGCCAGCCCCCGCCGCCACTTCCTCCCCCTCCGGGGGCCCCGCCCCCCGCCCCCGCCCCGCCCGCCCCTCCCGTGGACCCCACCCCTCCCGTCACCTCGGCCCACTCCTCGCCCTGGCTTATGCCCGTACCCCCGCCACCCTCCTCCTGCACGCCGCGCTCAACCCGTCGGCAGTGCTCACCGAGCGGGCCGTGGGCGGCGGGATCCGGGCCACGATCCCGCTGCAGGCCGCGCTCGCAGCCCGCGCCGGCGCACCGGGAACCGCGCTCGCGCTGCTCGGTCTCGTCCCGGCTGCCCGCGCCCTCGCCCGGAAGGTGAACCCCACATGACCACCGCGGGCCGTGCCACCACTCCCCGCACCACCTCCTCCGACGCCGAACCCGACCACGACCACGACCCCGACCCCGACCAGGACCACGAGCTCCGCACGAGGCGACCCGCCTCCCGGCCCACCGTTCGCCCCCGCCTGGGCTACGGCACCAACGGCCTCACCGATCTCCGGCTCGACGAGGCCCTCGGGCTCCTCGCCGACCTCGGCTACGACGGAGTCGGGCTGACCCTCGACCACATGCACCTCGACCCGCTCGCCCCCGACCTGGCCGCCCGTACCGCCAGGGTCGCCAGACGCCTGCGCGAACTGGGCCTCGGCGTCACCGTCGAGACCGGCGCCCGTTACGTCCTCGACCCGCGCCGCAAGCACGGCCCGTCCCTGCTCGACCCCGACCCCGAGGACCGGGCCGCCCGGGTCCGGCTGCTGCTCCGGGCCGTCCGGGTGGCGGCCGACCTGGGTGCGCACGCCGTGCACTGCTTCAGCGGCACCCTTCCCGCCGGCACCCCGCCCGACGAGGCCTGGAAACGGCTCGCCGCAACCCTCACCCCCGTCCTGGAGGCGGCGGAGGCCGCCCGCGTGCCGCTGGCCTTCGAACCCGAACCCGGCCACCTCCTCGCCACCCTCGACGACTTCCACCACCTGCGCGGACTCCTCGGCGGCCCGCCCCCCGCCGTACTCGGCCTCACCCTCGACATCGGCCACTGCCAGTGCCTCGAACCCCTCCCTCCCGCCGACTGCGTACGCGCCGCCGCCCCCTGGGTGCACCACGTCCAGATCGAGGACATGCGCCGCGGTGTCCACGAGCACCTGCCGTTCGGCGACGGAGAGATCGACTTCCCTCCGGTGCTCGCGGCCCTCGCGGAACTCACCGCCGCGGGCTACCCCGGGCTGACCGTCGTCGAACTGCCCCGGCACTCCCACGCCGGACCCGAACTCGCCCGCACCTCCCTCTCCTTCCTGCGCCGGGAGACTCCGCCATGCTGACCGACACCTCCCGAGCGTGGCTGGACGCCGCACTCAGGGACGCCGCCGACCGCACCCCGGTGTGGGAGGAGCGCTTCGTCACCGCCGGCCGGCACTGCGGCCCGTCGGACGCGGACGAGGCCCGCACCCTTCTCCTGCGGGCGGCCGGCGCCGACCCCGACACCCTCAGCCGCCTCTACCACCACGGCACCACCGCCGAACGGCGTGCCGTCCTCCTGGCCCTCCCCGCCCTCGTCACCGGCCCCGAGGCCGTTCCCCTCGTCGAGGACGCCCTCCGTACCCACGACACCACCCTGATCGCCGCCGCCCTCGGCCCCTACGCCGCCGCCCACCTCCCCCCTCACGCCTGGCGGCACGGACTCCTCAAATGTCTCTTCACCGGTGTCCCCGTCACGGCCGTCGCCGGACTCGCCGAGCGCGCCGCCGGTGACACCGAACTCGCCCGGATGCTCGCCGACCACGCCGCCGAACGCACCGCGGCCGGCCGCCCCGTCCCCGCCGACCTCTCCCGCGTCCTCGCCCTCACCGCCCCCGCCGAGGAGTCCTGATGCGCATCTTCGACCCGCACATCCACATGACCTCGCGCACCACGGACGACTACCGGGCGATGTACGACGCCGGGGTCCGCGCCCTCGTCGAACCGTCCTTCTGGCTCGGTCAGCCGCGCACCTCGCCCGCCTCCTTCCTCGACTACTTCGACGCACTCCTGGGCTGGGAGCCGTTCCGCGCCGCCCAGTACGGCATCGCCCACCACTGCGCCCTCGCCCTCAACCCGAAGGAGGCCAACGACCGCCGCTGCGCCCCCGTCCTCGACGCCCTGCCGCGCTATCTCGCCAAGGACGGGGTGGTCGCCGTCGGCGAGATCGGCTACGACTCCCTGACGCCGGCCGAGGACACCGCTCTCGCCGCGCAGCTCCAGCTCGCCGCCGACCACGGTCTCCCGGCCCTCGTCCACACCCCGCACCGCGACAAGCTCACCGGCCTGCGCCGCACGATCGACGTCGTGCGCGAGTCCGCGCTCGCCCCGGACCGGGTCCTCCTCGACCATCTCAACGAGACGACCGTCAAGGAGGCCGCGGACAGCGGCGCATGGCTCGGCTTCTCCGTCTATCCCGACACCAAGATGGACGAGGACCGGACGGTCGCGATCCTCAAGGAGTACGGAACCGGACGCGTCCTCGTGAACTCGGCCGCCGACTGGGGCAACAGCGACCCCCTCAAGACCCGCGCGGTCGCCGAGGCCATGCTGGCCGCCGGCTTCACCGACGACGACGTCGACCAGGTCCTCTGGCGCAACCCCGTCGCCTTCTACGGCCTCAGCGGACGCCTCCACCTCGAGGTCGCCGCCTTGCCCGACCTGCACGAGGGCAACTCCGTCCGCCGCGGCGGGGAATGAGGCGCCGCCATGCGCTTCCGCCACCCCGACGGATCCACCGTCCACCTCTCCTACTGCACCAACGTGCACCCGGCCGAGACCCTCGACGGCGTCCTCGCCCAGCTCCGCGACCACTGCGAGCCGGTCCGCCGCCGCCTCGGGCGGGACCGCCTCGGCATCGGACTCTGGCTCGCCCGGGACGCCGCCCGCACCCTGACCACCGACGCGGCCTCGCTGCGCGCCCTTCGCGCCGAACTCGACCGTCGCGGCCTCGAAGTGGTCACTCTGAACGGCTTCCCGTACGAGGGCTTCGGCGCCGACGAGGTCAAGTACCGCGTCTACCAGCCGGACTGGACGCACCCGGAACGCCTCGCCCACACCACCGACCTGGCCAGGATCCTGGCCGCGCTGCTCCCCGAGGACGTCACCGAGGGGTCTGTGTCCACCCTGCCGCTCGCCTGGCGCACCCCGTTCGACGCCCGGGCCGCCGCCCTCGCCCGTGCCGCCCTGACCACCCTCTCCGGGCGCCTCGACGCCCTGGAGGACCTCACGGGAAAGAGCGTCCGGATCGGGCTGGAACCGGAGCCCGGCTGCGTCGTCGAGACCGTCGCCGACGCCGTCACGGCGCTCGACCCCCTTCCCGGCCCCCGGATCGGGGTCTGCCTCGACACCTGTCATCTCGCGACTTCCTTCGAGGACCCGCGCACCGCGCTGGACGCCCTCGCCGCCGGCGGTATCCCGGTGCCCAAGGCGCAGCTCTCCGCCGCGCTCCACGCCGAGCACCCCCACCTCCCCGACGTGAGGGCGGCGCTCGCGGCGTTCGCCGAGCCCCGCTTCCTCCACCAGACCCGCACCAGGACAGCCGCCGGCCTCCGCGGCACCGACGACCTGCCCCAGGCCCTCGGCACCGCCGCCCGCGCAACGGCCCCCGGCCTTCCCGAAGCCCTCGCCGCCGCCGGCGGCGGTCACGACGTCGGCCCTGGTCTGCCCGACGGGACTCCGTGGCGCGCCCACTTCCACGTACCCCTGCACGCTCCCCCCGCTCCTCCGCTCACGTCCACACTCCCCGTCCTCCGGGACGCCGTCGCCCTCCTCGTCGGCGGTGCGTGTCCGCGCACCCACCATCTGGAGGTCGAGACGTACACCTGGCAGGCCCTTCCGCCCGACCGGCGTCCTCGCACCCGGGCCCGGCTCGCGGACGGCATCGCCGCCGAACTGATCCTGGCCCGTGACCTGCTGACCGACCTCGGCCTCAAGGAACTGCCATGAGCGACCCCGCACCCGCATCCGCGCCCAACCCCCTCCTGGTCCTCGACGTCGTCGGTCTCACCCCGCGGCTCCTGCCGCACATGCCCCATCTGGCCGCCCTCGCCCGCGACGGCTCCCACGCGCCGCTGTCCACCGTCCTGCCCGCCGTCACCTGCACCGCCCAGACCACCTTCCTCACCGGCACCCTCCCCGCCGAGCACGGCATCGTCGGCAACGGCTGGTACTTCCGGGACCTCGGCGACGTCCTGCTGTGGCGCCAGCACAACGGCCTGGTTTCCGGCGACCGCCTCTGGGACGCCGCCCGCCGCACCCACCCCGGCTACACCGTCGCCAACATCTGCTGGTGGTACGCCATGGGCGCCGACACCGACGTCACCGTCACACCCCGCCCCGTCTACTACGCCGACGGACGCAAGGAACCCGACTGCTACACACGGCCGCCCGCGCTGCACGACGAACTCACCGAGAAGTTCGGCACCTTCCCCCTCTTCCACTTCTGGGGCCCCGGAGCCGACCTCGTCTCCAGCCGCTGGATCGTCGACGCCACCCGTCACATCCTCCGCACCCGCCGTCCCGACCTCGCCCTCTGCTACGTCCCGCACCTCGACTACGACCTGCAGCGCCACGGCCCCGACGACCCGCGGTCCTTCCGTGCCGCCGCGGCGCTCGACACCGTCCTCGCCCCGCTGCTCGCCGAAGCCCGCGCCGAGGGCCGCACGGTCGTCGTGCTGTCCGAGTACGGCATCACCCGGGTCGAGCGGCCCGTCGACATCAACCGCGCTCTTCGCCGGGCCGGGCTCCTGGAGGTCCACACCCAGGACGGCATGGAGTACCTGGACCCCATGACCTCGCGGGCCTTCGCCGTGGCCGATCACCAGATCGCCCACGTCTACGTGAGGCGCCCCACGGACCTGCCGGCCGTCCGGGAGGCCCTCGCGGACCTGCCCGGTCTGGAACGGCTCCTCGACGACGAGGGCAAGAAGGAACACGGCCTCGACCATCCGCGCGCGGGGGAGCTGGTCGCCCTCGCCGAGCCCGACGCCTGGTTCACGTACTACTACTGGCTCGACGACGCGCGCGCCCCCGACTTCGCGCAGCTCGTCGAGATCCACCGCAAGCCCGGCTACGACCCGGCCGAGCTCCTCATGGACCCGCTCGACCCCTACGTACGGCTGAAGGCGGCCAGGGAGGTCGCCCGCAAGAAGCTGGGTATGCGGTACCGGCTCGCGGTCGTTCCCCTCGACCCCTCACCTCTTCGCGGCAGCCATGGCCGCCTTCCCACGAGCGATGACGAAGGTCCGCTCATCCTGTGCTCCACCCCCCGCGCCCTGGACGGCCGCGTCGCGGCCACCGATGTGAAGAACCTGCTGCTCAGGCTGGCCGGAGTCGCGTGAGAGCCCGACTCGATTCCGTCCTGATCCCCCCAGCTGGATCCAGCTGAACCAGCTGAATCCAGTGAAGCAGGCCCCGACGACAGTCAAGGAGTTATCCACAGATGAGTCGCGTCCGCCGTACCGAAGCCGCCACCGATCCCGAACTCGTCCACAGGCTCAGCAGGCGGAACATGCTGGGCGTCGCCGCCGGCGCGACCGCCGCCGCCCTCCTGGGAGCGGCGGCCACCCCGGCCGCCGCCACGGCGGGGGCCTCCGCCGGCACGAGCCCCGAGACGCGGGGCAACGGGCACGGCCGTCCCGTGCTGCCGCCCGGTCGTCTGGGCATCCAGCTCTACTCGCTGCGCGACAAGGTCGCCACCCTCGGCTTCGCCGCCGTCTTCGCCGAACTGCAGAAGTACGGCTACGACGAGGTCGAGTACGCCGGCTACGGCCAGGGGGCCGCGGGCCCCCTCAGCCTCGCCGAGCTCAGGAGCCTCACCCGCGACCACGGGCTGCGCGGCATCGGCAGCCACGTCGGTTACTACTCCGCCGACCCCAAGGCGTACACCTTCGCCCAGAACCTCGACCGCGTCCTCGACGACGCCGCGGCCCTGGGCCTTCCCCACATCGGCACCGCCTCCGGGCCCTGGCGCTACGGCTCCACCGTCGACGGGTGGAAGCGCTGCGCCGAGGAGTTCAACCGGTTCGGCGCCGCGGCGAGGGAGCGCGGCATGAAGTTCTACCAGCACAACCACTCGGAGGAGTTCTCCTTCGCGACCGACCGGCCCGACGTGCGGCTCTACGACGTTCTGCTCGCGGAGACCGATCCCGACCTGGTGCACCTGGAGATGGACGTCTTCTGGGCGTACGTCGGGCAGCACCGCTACTCCACGCGTCCTGACGGCACACCCGCCCCGTTCGACCCCCTCGACTACGTCCTCGCCCAGCCCCACCGGTTCCCGCTCTTCCACGTGAAGGACGGCGACCGCGACGACTCCGTCGTTCCCTACGGGTACCGCATGACCGACGTGGGGGACGGCGACATCGACTACCGGCGCTTCATCTCGGCGGTCAATCGCACGCACCACGGCAGGAACGCCCACCACTGGCAGACCGAGCGCGACAACCCGGTCGACTCCCTGAGCTTCGCCCAGAGGTCCAGCGCCCACCTCCACTCGCTGCGCGAGAAGGGGCACTGAGCCGGCGGCGGCCCCGTCTCCCCACGCCGAGGGGAACGGGGCCGCCGCCCTCCGCTGTACACGGTGCGCACACGGTCCGTACACGTAAGCGGACCCCCTGTATGCCGCTTGTCGACACGCACCCGATCGAGGGAGTCAGAAGGCGGGCGGCACCCCACTGACCACGGGAAACGCTGGTGAAAGGCACCTCTAACCCCTGGTAGAGTTACATCTGTCGCCGCGAGGGAAACCACGAAGCGACAGCACCTTGTCCGGGTGGCGGAATGGCAGACGCGCTAGCTTGAGGTGCTAGTGCCCTTTATCGGGCGTGGGGGTTCAAGTCCCCCCTCGGACACCAGCGAGAATGCCGGTCGATCTTCGGATCGACCGGCATTCTGCGTTGTCCACAGGGCTTCTGCGGGCCGGGGCGGCAGGGTGGCAGAGCGCCTATCCTGGGGAGGTGATCGAGAACCTTCCTGCCTGTCCCCAGTGCTCGAGCGAGTACACCTACGAGATGAACAATCTGGTGGTGTGCCCCGAGTGCGGCCACGAGTGGGTGCCGGCCGCCGACAGCGGCACGAGCGCGGGCGACGAGGCCGGGGAGCGCGTGATCAAGGACGCCGTCGGCAACGTCCTCAGCGACGGCGACACGGTGACCGTCGTCAAGGCCCTCAAGGTCAAGGGCAACCCCTCCGGGATCAAGGCGGGCACCAAGGTGCGCAACATCCGCCTGGTCGACGGCGTCGACGGCCACGACATCGACTGCAGGATCGACGGCTTCGGCGCCATGCAGCTCAAGTCCAGCGTGGTCAAGAAGGCCTGAACCCGTGCGACGGTGGTGATCGCTGCCGGCGCGCGAGCGGCGGAGGCGAGTCATGGCCGAAGGACCCACTCCCGGCCCGTAGCCGGGCGGCCTACTTCTTCCGCGCCAGCACCAGCCTGCAGTTCGGGCTTCCGTCGTCCCTGCGGCCCAGGGTCTCGACCGGGGTGAGGGAGACGTCGAAGCCGGTGTCCTCCAGGCGGCGGCGTACGTCCGCGAGGCGGAAGGTGCGGTAGTACATGACGAAGGGCGGGCGCCAGACCGCGTTGCGGACGCGCATCGCGGCGTCGAAGCCCCAGAGCATCCAGTAGAGGCGGGAGCCGACGCGGGGTGGGGCGCCCACGGGGAAGGCGAAGGTGCCGCCGGGGCGTAGGGAGGCGTGGACCTGGGCGAAGAGGGTGCGCTGGGCGTCCGGCAGGAAGTGGCCGAAGGCTCCGAAGCTGACCGCCAGGTCGAAGACCGGGCCGAAGGGCAGGGCCAGGGCGTCGGCGCGGACCAGGTCGGCGGTGGGGTGGGCGTCGCGGGCCCGGGTCAGCATCCCCGTACTGAAGTCGACCCCGGCGATCCGGCCCGCGCAGACCGCGCGGAGGACGCCGAGGCCGGCCCCGGTGCCGCAGCAGACGTCGAGTCCCGAGTCGAAGGGGCCGAGGGGCTCCAGGGTGCGGGTGACCGCGGTGAGGAGCCGGTCGGAGGTGCGGAAGGGGGTCGCGTCGAAGCTGCTCGCGAGCAGGTCGTAGCCGTGTTCCACGGAGGAGAGGGCCTGGACGGTCAGCTCGCGGAGGCTGGGACCCTGCGGGGTGAACATGCTGCCGACCCTATGCCGTGACGGCCCGTGGGCGTCAGAGCGCGCTGCCCACCGGTGGTGCCGTCCAGGACGGCGCGGTTCCCGTCAGCTGGCAGGCCAGCAGGTACAGGGGGATCGGCGGGGTGTAGGGGGAGGAGCCGTCGGGGTGGTGGATCAGGCGGGGGGCGCGGTCCGGGATCTCGGCGCCGGGTGCGTAGCAGGCGGGCAGCGGCCAGACGACGTCGAGGTCGGAGCCGGCCGGGACCAGCCACCACCACCAGTCGGAGTCGGCGTAGACGCAGCCCTTGGCGGGGAGCCGGGAGAGGATCTTGAAGCCGAAGCGGGCGGGGACTCCGACGGCGTCGCAGCCGAGTCCGGTGTGGAGTCCGACGGGGACGGGGAGGCGGGTGGCGCCCAGTTCCCGGGGGCCCGTGGCGCCGCGGGTGCCTGCGAGGAGTTCCGGGGCGCGGCGGGGCTCCGGCACGCGGCCGGAGGTCCTGCGGGTGCCCGGGAGCAGCGGGATCATGAGGGTGGCGATCGACCTCAGCACGGTTCCCCCATGCCGTGGGCCAGTTCCGCCCAGACGACCTGGGCGGAGCCGAGTCCGGTGCGGTCGGCGCCCCAGGCGGTGCAGAGGGCGTCGACGATGAGGAGTCCGCGGCCGCGTTCGTCCTCGCCGCAGTCGCGTATCCGGGGTCCGGCCGGGCCGCCTTCGTCGCGGACCGCTATGCGGAGTGTCTCCTCGCCCTCGCGGAGTTCGCAGATCACCCGGCCGCTGGCGGTGTGCACGACGGCGTTGGTGACGAGCTCGGAGACGACCAGGGCCACCGTGTCGCGTATGTCGGGGCCGCAGCCCCAGAGGATGAGCCGTTCCTCCGCGAGTCTGCGGGCCCGTGCGACCGAGGCGGTGAGGGCCGGGAGCTCGAAGGCGAAGCGGCGGACGGTGTCCGTATCGGTCTGCGGCTGTGGGCGCTGGGCCATGACCCGTTGGGCTCGAGGGCTCATGAGACCTGAAGGCTGCGCGTTACCAGAAGCCACGACCGGTTCCTCACAACAGTGGGCAGGACTGCCGTACGGCGCTGTCGCCGTGGCTCGGTGGCGCACGGCGGCAGCGTGTACTGGTTCACCGGAACACTGTCCTCCTGAGTCGGACACTTGGCAAGTGGCACTCTGGAAATTGCAGAGTGCTGTGTTCTCTCTGGCCGGGCTTCGTGGCACACTCAGTCAAAACAGTGCGTCGGGGAGGTCTGAGAGTGAGCGAGCCGCGGTCCGCCCCCACGGTGGGACAGGTCGTTCTCGGCAGGCGCCTGCAGGATCTGCGGGAGCGGGCCGGCCTGAAGCGGGAAGAGGCCGCGAAGATCCTCCGCGTGGCCCCGGCCACCGTCCGGCGGATGGAGACCGCCGAAGTCGCACTGAAGATCCCGTACGTACAGCTCCTGTTGAAGGAGTACGGGGTCACGGACTCCGAGGCGGAGGCGTTCATCGCCCTCACCGAGGAGGCCAACCTCCCCGGCTGGTGGCAGCGGTTCCACGACGTGCTGCCCGGCTGGTTCTCCATGTACGTGAGCCTGGAGGGGGCCGCCAGCCTCATCCGGGAGTACGAGCCCCAGTTCGTCCCCGGTCTGCTCCAGACCGAGGGATACGCCCGCGCCATTCTGCGCAGCGGGGCGGTCGGTGGCGGCAGTGATGCCGAGAAGGACGAGGAGACCGAACGGCATGTAGCCCTGCGGATGGAGCGCCAGTCCCTGCTGACCAGGGAGGGCGCCCCGAAGTTGTGGGTGATCATGGACGAGACGGTGTTCCGCCGACCGGTCGGTGACGGGCCCGAAGTGATGCGCGACCAGCTCGACCGGCTGCTGGAAGCGGCCGAGCTGCCGAACGTCACCCTGCAGATCGCGGAGTTCGCGTCCGGCCACCATCCCGGCACCTACGGACCGTTCGTCCTCTTCCGCTTCGCCATGCCGGAACTTCCGGACATGGTGTTCAGCGAGTACCTGACCGGCGCCGTCTATCTCGACGCGCGCCCCGAGGTGGCATCCCACCTCGAGGTCATGGACCGCATGGCGGCTCAGGCCGCGACTGCACAACGCACGAAGGAGATTCTCCGGGATCTCCGCAAGGAGCTGTGAATGGATCGCATATACAACGGCATGCCCGCCGCTGAGCTCGGTGCCGAAGGCTGGCACAAGCCGTGGAGCGGCGGGAACGGGGGCAACTGCGTGGAGGCCATGAAGCTGGCCGACGGCAGGGTCGCCGTGCGACAGTCCGCAGACCCTGAAGGACCCGCGCTCATCTACACCCACGGGGAGATCGCCGCTTTCATCCAGGGGGCCAAATCCGGTCAGGCAGATTTTCTGCTCACCTGACCCTTCCGTCTCACCCCGCACGTCACGTAACTCTTGCTGTAGCGCAGCCCGTTCATCCCGACCAGGAGAGCCGATGACCCAGGACCCCGCAGCCCCGCGGAGTGAGATACGCATCGACACCAGCACGCCGCACCCGGCGCGCATGTACGACTGGTTCCTGGGCGGCAAGGACAACTATCCGGTCGACGAGGCGATGGCCCGCCAGCTGTTGACCGTCGACGCCCGGGGCCGGGACATGGCCCGCGTCAACCGGGCCTTCATGCACCGCGCCATCCGCTGGCTCAGCGCCCACGGCGTCCGCCAGTACCTGGACGTCGGTACGGGCATCCCGACCGAGCCCAACCTGCACCAGATCGCGCAGGAGGCCGCGCCGGAGTCCCGCATCGTCTACTGCGACAACGACCCGATCGTGCTCGCGCACGCGGCCGCCCTGCTGCGCTCGACCCCGGAAGGGGCCACCGAGTACATCCAGGCGGACGCCCGCGACCCCGAGATCATCCTCGAAAGGGCCGGAAAGGTCCTTGACTTCGACCAGCCCATCGCGCTGTCGATGCTCGCCCTGCTGCACTTCGTCGGGGACGAGGACGGCGCGTACGAACTGGTCGCCAAGATCGTCGAGAAGCTCGCGCCGGGCAGCTACCTCGTCCTCTCGCACGTCACCGGGGACTTCGACCCCGAGGGCGCGGCGAAGGCGGCCGCGATGTACAAGGCGCGCGGGCTGACCCTGCGGCCCCGCTCGCGGGACGAACTGGCCGCGTTCTTCGACGGTATGGAGTTCGTCGAGCCCGGGGTCTCGCTCACCGCCGAGTGGCACCCGGAGCTGGGCGAGCCCGTTCCGGTCCAGGGCGACGACCCGATCCCGGGCTGGGCCGGGGTCGCCCGCAAGCCCTGACCCGCCCCGGATCCCCGTACGTGAGGAGGCCCGCCGACCCGTCGGCGGGCCTCCTCACGTACCACGACAGGCTCTAGCCTCCTCACGTTCCACGACAGGCTCTAGCCTCCTCACGTTCCACGGCAGGCTCTAGCCTCCTCACGTTCCACGACAGGCTCTACGGCTCCACCAGCGTCACCAGGAAGCCCCGCGCCGGGCCGATGTTGCCGGCCGCGTCGATCGTGCGGTACTCGATCCGGTGCGTGCCGTAGTCGGGGGTCGCGTCGTCCCACGGCACCGCCCGGCTCCGGCCCAGCTTCCCGTACACGAGGTCGTCGATCACCGTGCCGCCCGGCGTGAAGCGGAACGGCGCCTCCGCGTCCGTCGGCCAGCCGTAGTACGTGTACCAGCCGTCGCCGTCCACCCGGAACTGGCTCACCACCGCGCCCTCCTGGTCGTCCCGCGCGGTCAGCCGCATCGTGAACGGGCCGTCGTAGACGTACTCCACGGGCTGTCCGGGGCGCCGTACCGTGCGCAGCGGTTCCGACAGTTCGTACGCGGCCGTGGCCGGCCGGGCGTCGACCGTCCAGCTCAACTCCTCGACGGAGCCGCCGAGGTGGGCCGTCAGCGTGTGGGTGCCCGGGGTGATCCGCAGGGAACGGAGGTCGAGGTCACGGTCGTTGGGTCCGGTGGACACGGGACGGCCGTCGAGGCGCCACCGTACGTCCGGCGTGCGGTCCACCGGATGCGTGGTGTCCGCGTGGACGACGGTCCTGGCGCCGACGGGCGCACCGAGGGGCGTGTGACCGGTGAAGGCCGCCCGGGTGTCGTCCCGGGCGGTGGTGAGGGAGGGGTCGACCGTCCAGCTGACGGTCCTGGTGAGGGCGGCGGAGGCCCGGACGGCGGGATCGCGGACGAAGGGCGTCGGGTCGGTGACCGTCGCCGTGAGGCTGTGCGGGCCGGGGGAGAGCCGCAGCCTGCGAAGGTCGACCGTGCGGGCGCCGTCCGTGGGCAGGGTCCGGCCGTCGAGGCGCCAGGTCACGGTGAGCGCGCCGCCCACCGGGTGCAGGGTGTCCACCCACACCGTCCGGTCGGCCCCGAGGGGCGCCGTGTTCGGCGTGTGGTCCTGGACGAGGTTCACCTTCGCGGAGATGGCGCGGACCATGACCTCGCGCTCCACCTGGTCGAAGGAGTAGCCGAGGGTCTTCATGAGCGAGTGCCGGCTCGGCCGCCAGACGCCCGCGGTGCTGTACAGGCCGCCCTCGTGACGGCCTATGACCCCGCCCGACTCGCTCTCCTCGCCCAGCCAGCGCCACCACTTGGTCCGCTGCTCCAGCATCTGACGCTCGGTGAGAAGGGTGTGGTGGACGGAGGAGGGCTCGGGGCCCGAGTAGGCGCCGCCCGGCACCCCGCGCGCGTAGTAGTCGTACTCGTCCTGCAGACCGCCGAGGGAATGGCCTATCTCGTGCGGGGTGATGAGCGAGGAGAGCGCGTTGCCGCCGGACGCGGTGGCGTATCCGCCGCCCGCGCCGCCGTAGGTGGAGCTGTGGGCGAGGGCGACCACCTGCCGGTTGGCGCGGCTCGTGCCGGGGACGAGGTCGGCGAGCGCGGCGGCCTTGCGGCTGTCGACGGTGAGCAGCCGCTGCACGCTGTCCGGGTTGCAGCCGCCCCAGAAGCCCATGTCGAGCGCGGTGTCGCGGGCGGGGGCGTCCAGACCGGGGTCGCAGTCCACGCCCGACTCCGCCGAAGGCGTCTCTATGGCCCATACGTTGATGTACGAACGGTACGAGGCGAAGGGCTCGATGCTCCACAGCGTGTTCAGGTGCCGTTCGAGGTCCGCGCGGAACGCCGGCATCTCCGCCGCCGTGTAACCGTCACCCATGAAGACCAGGTTGAACCGCCGGTCGGTGGGCCCGGTGGTCTGGACGGGGACGACGATGGGACCGTCACCGGGCGTCGGTGTCTCCGCCGCCGCCGGCGCGGTACCCACCAGGCCGGCGGCCAGCAGGCAGGCGGTGACGAGGCGGCCCACCTCTCGTCGAACACCCTTGTTCTGTGAGGTCATGGGGCGCGAGCCTAGGCCGCGCCCCCGGTCCCGTAAAGATGTTCGTCAGCCGTACAGGAGGCCGTCGGCTCAGGGGCGTAGGTACGCCAGACCCGGGTGCTCCGCCGTGTAGCCGTCGACGAGCCGGCGGGCCACCGCCACGGAGTCGACCAGCGGATGCAGCGCGAAGGCCTTCACGGCCGTCGTCCGCGAGCCGCTCTCCGCCGCCGCGAGGACCTCCCGTTCCACCGACTTCACCGCCGTCACCAGGCCGACCGCGTGGTACGGCAGCGGGGACACAGACAGCGGATGGGCGCCGTTCGCGTCCACGAGACAGGGCACCTCGATCACCGCGTCGGCGTCGAGCGCGGCGAGTGTCGTGCCGTTGCGCACGTTCAGGACGAGGGTCGCCCGCTCGTCCCGCGCGATGGCCCGCATGAGGGCGAGCGCCACCTTCTCGTAGCCGCCCGACTCCAGGTCCTCCTCGTCACGCTCCCCGATCCCGGCGGCCTCCCGGTTGGCCGCCATGTAGGTGGCCTCCCGGTCGGCGAGCGTGCGGTGCCAGGCGTCCAGGGCGGGGGTGTCCGGCTTCGCCATCTCGGCGTAGAAGCCCGCCTGCTGATCGCGGAGGTAGGCGCCGCGCGTCCGCTCCGCGGTCCGGTAGGCGTGCACCGCCTCCCGGTTGAAGTAGTAGTAGTGCAGGTACTCGTTGGGGATCGCGCCGAGGGAGCGCAGCCACTCGGAGCCGAAGAGCCTGCCCTCCTCGAAGGAGCCGAGCGCCTCGTCGTCCGCGAGCAGTCGCGGCAGCTCGTCACGGCCGCCGATCCGCAACCCCCGCAGCCAGCCGAGGTGGTTGAGGCCCACGTAGTCGATCCAGGCCTCGTCCGGGTCGGCGCCCAGGACGCGGGCGACCCGGCGGCCGAGCCCGACGGGGGAGTCGCAGATGCCGACGACCCGGTCGCCGAGGATCCGGGACATCGCCTCCGTGACCAGGCCCGCCGGGTTGGTGAAGTTGATGACCCAGGCGTCCGGTGCGAGTTCGGCGATGCGGCGGGCGATGCGCACCGCGACGGGAACGGTCCGCAGCCCGTACGCGATGCCGCCCGCGCCCACCGTCTCCTGTCCGAGCACGCCCTCGGCGAGCGCGATCCGTTCGTCGGCCGCCCTGCCCTCCAGGCCGCCGACCCGGATCGCGGAGAACACGAAGTCCGCCCCGCGCAGCGCCTCGTCGAGGTCCGTCGTCGCCGTCACCCCGGGCGCGTCCGGCACTCCCTCGCCCTGCTCGGCGAGGACCCTGGCGATGGCCGAGACCCGCCCCTCGTCGAGGTCGTACAGCGTGACGTGGGTGACCCGTCCCTCGGCGTGGTCGCCGAGGAGCGCCCCGTACACCAGCGGCACCCGGAACCCGCCGCCTCCGAGAATCGTCAGTTTCATGCTCGTACGCTACTCGGAGGGACCCTCTGAGCAGCGGGATTCCCGACCGGCGTCCACCGGGGCGTCCACATGCCGGGCGCCGTCGCGCGTTCCCCGTGGGGGACAATGGCGGCATGTCCCGACGCAAGACCCGCCCCCGTACGACCGCCGCCGCGGCCCCGGCCGTGACCGCGACCTCGCCCTGCCCCTGCGGCCTCGACGCCCCGTACGGCGCGTGCTGCGGCCGGTTCCACGCGGGCACGGGCGGTACGGCGCCCACGGCCGAGCTGCTCATGCGCTCCCGCTACAGCGCCTTCGTCGTCCGCGACGAGGCCTACCTGCTGTGCACCTGGGCGCCGGCGACGCGTCCCGACGGGGTCGACTTCGATCCGGGCATCCGCTGGACCGGCCTGGACATCGTGGAGACCACCGAGGGCACGGCCTTCCACCAGCGCGGCACCGTCACCTTCACGGCGCGTTACGTTCACGCCGGCGAGCCCGGCGAGCAGAGCGAGCGGAGCCGCTTCGCCCGCCACGAGGGGGCCTGGGTGTACGTGGACGGGGACGTGGCGCAGTAACGCGGTGCGGGGCGGTCGTCGAGCGCTGACACCGCCCGCTCAGCGGACCCCCGCCGGGACCGTCTGCCGGCCGGCCGGGAAGCCGCCCGCGAGGTCCTCGGCGACGATCTTCTTCGCGATGGCGTCCGTCGCCACCCGCAGTGCGGGGCCGCTGGGCCTGCCGCCCTCCTGTTCGATCCGGTCGGCGAGCCACGCGCCCCACGCGTGGGTGATGAGGTCGGCCTCGCGTTTGCCGGCGGGCGTGTGGGAGAGCAGGTTGCCGTCCCGGGTCAGGAACCCCTCGTCGACCATCCGGTCGAAGGCCGGAAGCAGTACCTCGGGCGGGATGCGCCGACCCGCCGAGATCAGGCCGAGGCTCGCGTGTCCGACCGCCCGGGTGAAGAGTTCGACCTGCATCACCGCCCAGGCGCCGGCGGTGTCGAGCCGGGTGTCGGACGTGGCGATGATCCGCCGGACGGTGTCGAGGTCGGTGCGGTGCAGGATCCGTCCGACGGCCAGTTCGAGGAGCTTCGCCGAGTCGCCCGCGGTGGTGGGGGAGCCGAAGCCCTCTCCCATGTCGGGGGCGGCAGCGCGCGCCGAGTCGCGGAGCTTCACCTGCTTGAGGAAGAGCGCGACGACGAAGCCGATGGCGGCGACCGGCACGGTCCAGAGGAAGACGGTGTGGAGGGTGTCGGCGTAGGCGTTGACGATCGGCTCCGCGACGGCGTCCGGCAGTCCGTGCACTCCGGCCGGGCTCTGCGCGGCCTCCGCGAGTCCGGCCGGGTCCACGCCGAGGCTGCCGGCGACTACCGCGGCCTCGTCGACCCCGGCGGTCAGGTTGGGGGTGAGGGAGTTGACGTAGATCGTGCCGAAGACGGCGGTGCCGAAGGAGCTGCCGAGGGTGCGGAAGAAGGTGACGCCGGAGGTGGCGGTGCCGAGGTCGGTGTAGTCGACGGTGTTCTGCACGGCGATGGTGAGGACCTGCATGCACAGCCCGATGCCGATGCCGAGCACGAACATGTAGAGCGACGAGAGCCAGGTGCTGGTCTCCGGCCCCATCAGCGACAGCAGGTAGAGACCGAGCCCCATGACCAGGCAGCCGACGATCGGGAAGATCCGGTATTGGCCCGTCTTGCTGACCACGTTGCCGCTGAAGACGGAGGCGATGAGCAGGCCGACGACCATGGGGAGGGTGCGGATGCCGGAGACGGTGGCCGAGTCCCCGTCGACGTACTGGAGGTAGGTCGGCAGGAAGGTCATCGCGCCGAGCATGGCGAAGCCGACGACGAAGCTCAGCACGGAGCAGACGGTGAAGACGGGGTTCCCGAACAGCCGCATGGGCAGCATGGGTTCAGCGGCCCGCGTCTCCACCCAGCAGAACAGGGCGAGGGAGAGCAGACCGCCGGCGAAGAGGCCGATGATGACCCCGGAAGTCCAGGCGTACTCGTTGCCGCCCCAACTCGTGGCCAGGATCAGGGCGCTGGCACCGGCGGCGACGAGCGCGATGCCCGTGTAGTCGATGACGGGTCGGCTCGCCGAACGCACGGAGGGGATCGTGCGGGCGGCGGCGATGACGACGAGGATCGCGATGGGGACGTTGACGTAGAAGGCCCAGCGCCAGCTGGCATGGTCGGTGAACAGGCCGCCGAGCAGCGGGCCGATGACGGTGGAGACGCCGAAAACGGCCCCGATCGCGCCCTGGTACTTGCCCCGTTCGCGCAGCGGGATCACGTCGGCGATCAGCGCCATCGAGGTGACCATCAGGCCGCCGGCGCCGATGCCCTGGAGGCCGCGCCAGACGATCAGCAGCGTCATGTTGGTGGCCAGTCCGCAGAGGAACGAGCCGGTGATGAAGATGACGGCCGAGATCTGGAAGATGACCTTGCGGCCGAAGAGGTCGCCGAACTTGCCGACGAGGACGGTCGCGACGGTCTCGGCGAGCAGGTAGGCGGTGACCACCCACGACATGTGGGCGGCGCCGCCGAGGTCCGAGACGATCGTGGGCAGGGCGGTGCCGACGATCGTCTGGTCGAGGGCGGCGAGGAGGACGCCCAGCATGATCGTGCCGAAGACGATGTTGCGTCGGCGGCGGTCGAGCACGGGCGGCTCGGTGGCGGCCGGGGGCGCGGGCGCTGCGTCGCTGATCGTGGTCACTCTGGCAGCGTCACACCGGCCCCGCGCGGCTGCATGCGGGGGACGGCCGAACGGGCGGGCCGGTCGGGGGTGACGTATGGCGGGCCGGTCAGGGGTGCGACGTACACCGGCCGTCACGCAGGAACGGGAAACGGGTCGTCAGGGGGTGACGGGCAGCTTCGGGTGGTGCTTGGCGAGGACCTTGTTGGCGCGGGCGAGCGCGGCGAGGGCGTGCTCGCGGTCCGCCCGGTCCTCGGCGCACAGCGGTCCCCGGAACCGGTAGACCTCGCGCGCCGCGCAGTCCGCGTCGACCTCGGCCTGGAGGACGTGCAGCGGCAGGCAGGAACCGATCAGCGCGGCCACACGGTCGGGAATCGGGACGGGAACGAGGCGCGAGGGCGAGGTGATCACGGTTCAGTCCTAGCGGGTCGGGGAAGGGTACGGAAGGGTCTGCTCTCCATACGTACCGGATCGTCGTACTGGTTCCGGCACGGCGATGTCCCGACGGAGCAACGACGCGGGGGCGCCGCGGCGCGGCGCACGGGCACCACGGCGGGGGAGCGGGTGAGGACCCCGGACGGTCGCGGGTGCGTTCTCGCAGGTGCGAGGGCGGATGGCCGTCAGGGGATTGCGCACCGTCCCTGCGTATCGCTCGCGCGTGCGGTGAACGCATGCTCGATGCGGGGCTGTTGGGCGCGCGTCGACCCCTGTGGAATGTGAAGCATCTCACTCCCCGGACCGGTGTCTTCCGGCATGCCCCGTGCCAGACCGAGGCGAAGGGTGGTCTAGGCCAGGACCTCTGACAGGTCGTAGGAGACGGGCTCGTCGAGCTGTCCGTACCCGCAGGACTCCGGCGTCCGGTCGGGACGCCACCGCTTGAACTGCGCCGTGTGCCGGAAGCGGTCGCCCTCCATGTGGTCGTACCCGACCTCGCAGACCCGCTCGGGTCGCAGGGCCACCCACGACAGGTCCTTCTTCCCCGACCAGCGGCTCGGCGCGCCCGGCAGTCGTGCTCCCTCGTGCGCGGCCTCCTCCGCCCACGCGGCCCAGGGGTGCCCGTCGGGCGGATCCATCCGGAGCGGCTCCAGCTCCTCGACCAGCTCGGCGCGCCGCTGTGCGGTGAAGGCCGCGCAGACGCCGACGTGCTGGAGGACGCCCCTGTCATCGTGCAGGCCGAGCAGCAGCGAACCGACCACGGGGCCGCTCTTGTGGAAGCGGTAGCCGGCCACCACCACATCGGCCGTCCGCTCGTGCTTGATCTTGTACATGAGGCGGGCGTCCGGCCGGTACGGCAGGTCGAGGGGCTTGGCGATCACCCCGTCGAGGCCCGCGCCCTCGTACTGCTCGAACCAGCGGGCGGCCAGCCCGGCGTCCCGGGTCGCCGGTGCCAGATGGACCGGCGCGTCGACGTCGGCGAGCATCCGCTCCAGCGCCTCCCGGCGTTCGCCGAGGGGGGTGTCGAGCAGCGAGGCGTCGCCGAGGGCGAGCAGGTCGAAGGCGATGAACAGGGCCGGGGTGGTCTCGGCCAGCATGCGGACCCGGGAGTCCGCAGGATGGATCCGCTCGCTGAGCCGGTCGAAGTCGAGCCGCCCGTCGTGCGCGATGACGATCTCCCCGTCGACCACGCACCGCTCGGGCAACCGGGCCGCCAGCGCCTGGGCCAGCTCGGGGAAGTAGCGGGTGAGGGGCTTGCCGGTACGGCTGCCGATGACGAGCTCGGGCCCGTCCCGGTGCACGATCGCGCGGAAGCCGTCCCACTTGGCCTCGTACTGCATCCCGGGCGGGATCCGTTTCACGGACTTGGCGAGCATCGGTTTCACGGGCGGCATCACCGGAAGATCCATGAGCCGATTGTCCGGTATGCGGGAGTTGTCGGCGAGCCCTAGGCTGACCGGCATGGCAGGCAAGGCGGCAGCGGTGGAACTGGAAGTCGGCGACCGGACCGTACGCGTGTCCAATCCGGACAAGGTGTACTTCCCCGAACCGGGCTACACCAAGCTCGACATGGTCAGCTACTACCTCGCCGTCGGCGACGGCATCACCCGCGCCCTGCGCGACCGCCCCACCACCCTGGAGCGCTATCCGGACGGGGTGACCGGCGAGTCCTTCTTCCAGAAGCGTGCCCCCAAATACCTGCCCGACTGGATCCCGACCGCGCACATCACCTTCCCCAGCGGCCGGTCGGCCGACGAGATGTGCCCCACGGAACCGGCGGCCGTGCTCTGGGCGGCCAACCTCGGCGCCGTCACGTTCCACCCGTGGCCGGTACGGCGGGACGACACCGACCACCCCGACGAACTGCGCATCGACCTCGACCCGCAGCCCGGCACGGACTACGCCGACGCCGTCCGCGCCGCCCACGAGCTGCGCTCCGTGCTCGACGAGCACGGACTGCGGGGCTGGCCGAAGACCTCCGGCGGACGCGGGCTGCACGTCTTCGTGCCGATCCTGCCCCGCTGGACCTTCACGCAGGTCAGGCGTGCTGCCATCGCCTGTGGCCGGGAGCTGGAGCGGCGGATGCCGGAACGGGTCACCATCAAGTGGTGGAAGGAGGAGCGCGGCGAGCGGATCTTCGTCGACTACAACCAGACCGCCCGGGACCGCACGATCGCCTCCGCCTACTCCGTACGCCCGCACCCCCATGCCCCCGTCTCGGCGCCGCTGCGGTGGGAGGAGGTCGACGACGCCGTGCCGCAGGACTTCGACATCAAGAAGATGCCGGCCCGGTACGCCGAGGTCGGCGACGTCCACGCCGACATGGACGACGAGCGGTTCAGCCTGGAGTCCCTGCTCGAACTGGCCCGGCGGGACGAGGCGGAGCACGGCCTGGGGGACCTGCCCTATCCGCCGGAGTACCCGAAGATGCCGGGCGAGCCGAAGCGCGTCCAGCCGAGCCGGGCGAAGAAGGAGGAGACCGGCTGAACGGCAGTTCCGGCGGTCCCGTTCAGTCCTCGACGGGAAACCGGGGGCGGGTCCAGAGGGTGAGGTCGCCGCTGGTCGCGACCGCGAGGGTGAGGCCGGTCGGGGAGAAGCCCGCGGCGCGCAGTTCCGAGTGGTCGGAGTGGAAGACGTGCCACCAGGTTCCTCCCGCCGCTCCTCTGTTCGCTCCGCCGTCGGCGGAGAGGATGACGCGGTCGTGGGGCCAGTCGGGACTGACGACGTCGATCGTCCAGCCGTCCGGTGTGGTGGTGTGCAGGCCGCCGCCGAAGAGGCCGGCGATGCGGATCCCGGTGCCGGCGACGGGGCCGAGGCCGGGGCAGGTGAGGTCCGGGTGTGCGTCGGGGGTGCTGGTGGCGGGGTCCGGATCCCGGTCGCGTGCGATCTTCTCGCCGGTGACCGCGTCGAAGAGTCCGTGTCCGGCGCGTGTCCGGTGTCCGGATGGACCGCGAAGCCGATGCCGAGCAGGCCGCCGACGGGGGTCCCGCGGTCCAGGACCGGCCGCCAGGGCGCCGGGGCCGCCGCGACGGGGGCGGCGAGGTACTGAGCGCGCCGGCGCTGCTGGTACTCCGTGATCAAACCTGCCTCCTGGGTGCGTGACCGGGTCAGCCTAGGGGGCCGGGATGCCTTCTCCTCCCCCTGAAACAACACGAACGATCGTGCTAGCATTTTTGCACGCCAGGACGACCGAGGAGATCCGGCATGTACCCCATGGCTCCGCTCATCCGCACCGCCCTCAACGCCACCGCCCGCGTCGCCCCCGGACCCGCCGGGCGCTGGGCCTTCCACCTCTTCGTCCGCCCACTCGGCCGGGCGCGGGTCAGACCCGGGGAGCGGAAGCTCCTCGACGCGGCGCGCACCGGTCACCTGCGGATCCGGGGCAAGGACGTCGTCACCTACGCCTGGGGCGACGGCCGCCGGCCCGTACTGCTCGTCCACGGCTGGTCCTCGCGCGGCTCACGGCTCACCGCCTTCGCCGAGGCGCTCCTCGCCCGCGGCTACAGCCCGGTCGCCTTCGACGCCCCCGGCCACGGCGGCTCCTCGGGGCAGGCCAGTAACATCGTCGAGTACCGCGAGATCATCCGGGAGCTGCACGCCCGGCACGGTGACTTCGACGCGGTCGTCGCCCACTCCTTCGGCGTCCTCGCCGGCCTCTTCGCCCTCCGGGACGGCGTCCGTACCGCCCGCTTCGTCGGCCTCGGCGGAGTCGGCTCCTTCGAGCTGCTGCTCGCGGGCTTCCGGGAGGGTCTCGGCCTCGACGAGCGGGTCATCCGGTGCATGCGCGACCACGTGGAGCGGCGGATCGCTCCGGACGAACCCGGGATCTGGGACCGCTTCGGTGCCGACCGGGCCCCCGGCGAACTCGGCGCGCCCGTCTTGCTGTTCCACGACGAGGGCGACGACATGGTGCCGCCCGCCCAGTCGCGACTGCTCGCGCGGGCCCACGGGGACCGGGCCCGGCTCGTCGTCACCCGGGGGCTCGGCCACCGCCGCATCCTGTCGGATCCGGCGGTCGTGGCCGAGGCGGTGGAGTTCCTGACGGCTCCGGCGGAGGAACGAATGGCGACCGGGTGAGCGGAAACCTGCGAGCCGGCCCACGGGGTGTCCAGGGCCTGTCCGGCGGATCATGGCCGGGTCCGCCGGACACGACCTAGGAAGCGTCGTCGGCCAGGCCCGTCAGACCGCGGTCCGTGGCCGAGGCGCGCAGGCGGGAGACGACGCCCCGCTCGGCGCGGGCGTAGGGCGCGGTGTCGCCGAGCAGGACGGACTGCGCGTTCGCCGCCTCCATCAGTGCGATCACCTCGAACGCCAGCTGCTCCACGTCCAGGTCCTCGACGAAGTCCCCCACCGCCAGGGCCTCCGTCAGGGCCTGTTCCATGTAGGCGGTCCAGTCGAGGCGGGTCCGGGCGACGGCGTCGTGGACCGGCCCCGTACGGGCGTCGAACTCGGCCGAGACCGCGTAGAAGAAGCAGCCGCCCGCGAAGACCCGGTCCGAGGAGTACGTCAGCCAGTTCCGGCACAGTGCGCGCACCCGCCCGGCGCCCGGCGGTACGTCCTTGAGAGGGGTGACGACGCTCTCGGCGAAGACGGCAACGGCGGCCCTGATGGTGGCGAGCTGGAGCTCTTCCTTGGATCCGAAGAGGGCGAAGACGCCGCTCTTGCTCAGCTGCAGCTCGGTCGCGATCCGTCCCAGGGACAGACCTTCGAGCCCCTCGATCGAGGCGATGTCCATGGTCCGGCCGAGCACGAGGCGCCGGGTCTGGTTCCCGCGCTCGACGCGCCCGTCGGTCTTGGTCCCGGTGCCGCTTCCGGTGCTGCCGTTCATCCGCCCATGGTACTGACCGCACGACCGTACGGAAATCTTCGCCACCCGCCCTGGAGTCTTCGCTAACCGGCCTGGACCCCGGGCGCGCGCCGTTCCCCCGGGGCGAGCAGCAGCACTTCCAGGGCGAGGGCACAGGACCGCGCCTGCGCCAGGAACCAGTCGAGCCGCGCGTCGGTGATGAGCTCAGGGGCCGCGCGGACCGCGAGCGCGAACCGTGTGTGGCCGGCCCGCTCCAGGACCGGTACGGCCACGGTCCGCACCCCGACGCCCGGCTCTCCTTCGTCGAGCGCGTACCCCGCCTCCCGTACGCGCGCCAGCTCGGCGGGCGAAGTGGAGGGATCGGCGACGGCCCGCTCGGTCACCGCGTGCTGCGGCGGCGCGTGCGGGCCGCCGTCATCGGCGCGGGGCCACGCGAGCAGAACCATGCCGAGCGCGGTGGAGTGCAGGGGGCGGCGCAGTCCCACCTTCGGTGTCACCGGCCCACCTGCCACGACCACCGCGTGCGGTCCGCTGCGCAGCGCCAGCTCGGCGGTCGCTCCGGTCCGCTCGGCCAGATCGGACAGCTCCGGCGCGGCCAGGTGGAGCCCCCGCTGGTGGTACGCGAGCCGACCCAGCTCCGTCATCGCCGGACCGAGCCGGTAGCGGGCGGTCCGGGCGTCCTGCTCCAGGAAGCCCGCGCCGAACAGGGTCCGGGCGAGGCGGTGTGCCGTGGAAGCGGAGAGCCCGAGGCGCCGAGCGAGGTCGGAGGCGCTCAGATCGGGCCCGTTGTCGTGGAAACAGTGCAGTACGTCCAGAGCGCGGCGGACCGCCTGGGCGCCCGCCGGGGGTCGGACGATGCCGGCCTCGGTCGTCATGGGTTCGCTCCCCGTGGGTGATCGGGTTCCCACGTTCCCACGTGACGGGACCCGAATGAGCGGTCCCGTGAGGTCGGAAACAGTCCGTTCACAACCGGTCCCACGGGGTGGGAGGCGAAGGCGGGGGCGGGACCGGCAGCCGCACCGTGTGTCGGGTATCCGCCATTGATCGAACGTTGATGGCGCGTTTACGGCAGTGCGGCAGCGTGTCGGTCATGCAGATGGACATGCAGATGGACATGCGGACGGACATGCGGATGAACATGCAGAGGGATGCCGACGTGCTGACCGCCCCCGCCCCCGGCCTCGTTCCCCGCCTCGCCGCCGAGCTCGCTCCCGACCTCTCCTGGCGTGAGGACGCGCTGTGCGCCCAGGCGGGACCGGAGTTCTTCTTCCCGGCACCCGGGTCGTCGACGCGCGAGGCGAAGCAGCTCTGCGGGGCGTGCGAGGGGCGCGTGGCGTGCCTGGAGTACGCGCTGCGTCACGACGAGAGGTTCGGGGTGTGGGGCGGCCTCTCCGAGAAGGAGCGTGTGCGGCTCAAGCGGCAGAGCCGCTGAGCCGCCGGGTCCGCCCGCCCCCGGTCGGTCGGGCTCAGCCGGCCGCGCGCGCGGCCATCCGGGCCTTGCGGGCCGCGAGCCTCTCGTCGAACTTGCTCGCCTCGGAGTCCAGGCCGTTCATGTACAGGCCGAGCTCCTCCTGGGCGCGCAGGCCGTCCGGGCCGAGGCCCTCGATCTGGAGGACCTTGAGGAAGCGCAGGACGGGCTGGAGGACGTCGTCGTGGTGGATGCGCATGTTGTAGATCTCGCCGATCGCCATCTGCGCCGCCGCCCGCTCGAAGCCGGGCATGCCGTGGCCGGGCATCCGGAAGTTGACCACGACGTCCCGCACGGCCTGCATGGTCAGGTCGGGAGCGAGCTCGAAGGCCGCGCCCAGCAGGTTGCGGTAGAAGACCATGTGCAGGTTCTCGTCGGTGGCGATGCGGGCGAGCATCCGGTCGCAGACCGGGTCGCCGGACTGGTGGCCGGTGTTGCGGTGCGAGATGCGGGTCGCGAGCTCCTGGAAGGCGACGTACGCCACCGAGTGCAGCATCGAGTGCCGGTTGTCGGACTCGAAGCCCTCGCTCATGTGCGACATCCGGAACTGCTCCAGCTTGTCCGGGTCGACGGCGCGGGAGGCGAGCAGGTAGTCGCGCATCACGATGCCGTGGCGGCCCTCCTCGGCGGTCCAGCGGTGCACCCAGGTGCCCCAGGCGCCGTCGCGGCCGAAGAGGCTGGCGATCTCGTGGTGGTAGCTCGGGAGGTTGTCCTCGGTGAGCAGGTTGACGACGAGGGCGATCTTGCCGATGTCGGTCACCTTGGACTGGGACGGGTCCCAGGCCTCGCCGTCCTCGAAGAAGCCGGGGAAGTTCCGGCCGTCGGACCATGGCACGTACTCGTGCGGCATCCAGTCCTTGGTGACCTTGAGGTGCCGGTTGAGCTCCTGCTCCACGACCTCTTCGAGCGCGTGGAGCAGGCGCGCGTCGGTCCACTCCGCCGAGCTGCCGAGGTGGGGAGAGGTGAGTGTCACGGGAACTCCTGGGGACGGAGAGAAGGGCATACGGGATTACCTACGGATTCGTAGGTTACGAGACCGTAGGTTAAGGCTCCGTAAGGCGTCGGCCAAGCCCGTCCCGGCGATGTCCGGTTACGTTCCGTTATGTGTGCTGCTCGGTGGGGGGCCGGAGATGCAGGTCACGTCCCGCCCGCTCGGACCGGTTCGCCCGGGCGACTACTCAGAGCAGATGGTCGGCCTCGCCGGCCTTCACCGCGGAGATCAGGGCGCGGAGCGCCTCCACCGAGTCGCTGACGTACACCCCTGGGGCGAGCGTCGAGCCGATGTAGGCCTGCCCGGCGTCGTCGACGCCGAACCGGAAGCAGTTGGCGCCCTCGCTGCAGAAGGCCTCGCTCCAGTCGATCTCGACGGTGGGGGCGGACGGGGCGACGGCGGTGCCGGTGCCGGTCGTGACGTTCATGTGGGGGTCCCTCACAGATCCTCGGCGATGGTGCGGACGAAGGCGCGTGACGCGTCCACGGGCAGGGCCAGCCCGCGCAGTCGGTCCAGCAGCCCCCGGTAGCGGCGCAGTTGCATGTCGGCGTCGAGGAGCAGGGAGCCGTGGGAGGAGTCGAGCTGCACGGTGTCGAGCTGCGCCACGGGCGCGGTCACATAGGTGAACGACTGGCCCGCCCCGGGGAAACCCCCGGCGGCGAAGGGTATGACCCGCACGGACACGGTGTCGCGTTCGGAGCGGGCCAAGATGTGTTCCAGCTGCGCCCGTGCGACCTTCGGGCCGCCGAACTGCATGCGGAGCGCCGCCTCGTGGATCACGGCCTCGTATCCGACGGGCCGGTCGCGCTCCAGGACTTCCTGGCGGCGCAGGCGCAGGGCGAGCCGGGCCTCCAGGTCGGGGCCGGGCAGTGGGGGGACGGCGGTGTCGAAGACGGCCCGCGCGTGTTCCTCGGTCTGCAGGAGTCCGGGGATGTGGGTGGTGACGGCCGTGTGCAACTCGGACGCGTGGTACTCGAGTTCGGCGATGTCGATGAGTGCGGGCGGCAGGAGCCCGCGGTGCTCCTCCCACCAGCCGCGGTCCCGCTCGTGGGCCATGCCGGCCAGCAGGTCGACGAGGCCGGTGTCCGGGCAGCCGTAGTTGAAGGCCAGGGTGCGGACGCGTTCGGCGCTGATCCCGAAGCGGCCCGACTCGATGTTGGGGATGCGGGTGCGGTCGACGCCCAGGAGGGCGGCGGCCTGCTGGGCCGACATCCCCGACTGTTCGCGCAGTTTGCGCAGTTCGCTCCCCAGCCGCTGCTGGCGCGCGGTCGGGCTGCTCCTGGGTGGCACGCGTCGTCTCTCCTTCAGTCCGGGACGTCGATATGGCCGGAATGGCACGAGTACCCGCAAGTAGTAGCACTGTGCTCCACTCGTGCGCTACGTTCGGTAGCGCAAGTCTCACACGGCGCTACCGGTCGTGTGGAGCTACCCCCCTGCACAGGAAATGTGAGCAACCCGATGAAGGGCGCCCTGCGTTGCCTCCCGTCCGCTGTCGCGGCCGGGCCCATACCCCCTGCCACGGAGAACCTCAGCTACTCGATGCTCCTGCCCGGAGGCGCCTACTGTGCCGGACTCGCCCGTCAGGCGGTCGAGTCGCTCCTCACTCGGCACGGGCTCTCCGAGCTCTGCGAGACCGCCACCCTCGCCGCCTCCGAGCTGGTCTCCGCCGCCTACCGGTTCACCCCCGACCGGGAGATGATCCTGCGCGTCCGCTGGCAGTACGAGGCGCTGCGGATCGTGCTCTACGACCAGCATCCGGCCCACACCTCACCCGCCGCGGCCGAGGAGTGCCGCGACCGCCGCAGCCGCAGCATGTGGCTGCTGGCCGCGGCGGTCGACGGGCACGGCGGGGACTGGGGACTCGCCCCCGTCCTCACCCCGGGCGGGGGCACCAAATCCTGGGCGTTACTGCATCGCTAGGAAAGCCCCGGTGGTGTCGGGGAGGTCCCGGTGGTGTCGGTGAGGCCCCGGTGGTGCCCGACGGCGCGCTAGCGCGAGCTCGCCGTCGTCCCGCGCACCTCCTCCACGGTCGTCGGCCGCAGCTCACCGTCGAGCAGCAGCCAGCGGGTGATCCCCAGCGACTCCAGGAACGTCACGTCGTGGCTCGCCACGATCAGCGCCCCCTCGTACGCGTCGAGGGCCGCCGTCAGCTTCCGTACCGACGCCATGTCCAGGTTGTTCGTCGGCTCGTCCAGCATCAGCAGTTGCGGAGCCGGCTCCGCGAGGAGCAGCGCCGCCAGCGTCGCCCGGAACCGCTCCCCGCCCGACAGGGTGCCCGCGGGCTGATCGGCCCGCGCCCCCCGGAACAGGAACCGTGCCAGTCGCGCCCTGATCGCGTTCGCCGTCGCGGTGGGCGCGAACCCGGCCACGTTCGCCACCACGCTCAGCTCGTCGTCGAGGACGTCGAGCCGCTGCGGCAGGAAGCGCAGCGGCACCCGTGTCTCCACCTCGCCCGACAGCGGCGGCAGCTCCCCGGCGATCGTCCGCAGCAGCGTCGTCTTCCCGGCGCCGTTCCGGCCGACCAGCGCGATCCGCTCCGGGCCGCGCAGCTCGAACCCGCCGGCGACCCGGGCCCCGTACCGCAGCTCCAGATCCCGCAGGAACAGCACCTCGCGGCCCGGTGGCACCGAGGTGCGCGGCAGTTCGACGCGGATCTCGTCGTCGTCCCGCACCGCCTCCACGGCCGCGTCGAGCCGCTCCCTGGCCTCCGAGAGGCGCTCCGCGTGCAGCGCGCGGTGCTTTCCCGCGGCGACCTGAGCGTTGCTCCTGAGCCCGTTCGCCACGATCTTCGGGACGACCTTGTTCTCGAAGCTCTTCTGCGCGTACCGCTTCCGGCGCGCCAACTTCGCCTGAGCGTCGCCGAGTTCGCGTTTCTGCCGCTGGACGTCAGCTTCGGCGACCCGCACCATCCGCTCCGCCGCCTCCTGTTCGGCCGCGAGCGCCTCCTCGTAGTCCGACCAGGCGCCGCCGTACCAGGTGACGGAGCCGTCCCGCAGATCGGCGATCTGGTCGACACGCTCCAGGAGTTCACGGTCGTGGCTGACCACGACCAGGACGCCGGACCAGTTCTCCACCGCCTCGTACAGACGGGCGCGGGCCTGCCGGTCCAGGTTGTTGGTCGGCTCGTCGAGCAGCAGGACGTCGGGCCGGGCGAGCAGCAGTGCCGCGAGCCGCAGCAGCACGGACTCGCCGCCCGAGACCTCGCCGACGGTCCGGTCGAGACCGACGCCGCCGAGACCGAGCTGGTCGAGGGTGGCGCGGGCCCGCTCCTCCACGTCCCAGTCGTCGGCGAGGGCGGTGAAGTGCTCCTCCGCCGGGTCTCCCGCCTCGATGGCGTGCAGCGCGGCGCGCTTCCCGGCGATCCCGAGGATCTCGTCCACCCGCCGCGAGGTGTCCAGGACCAGATTCTGCGGGAGGTAGCCGAGTTCGCCCGTGACCCGGACGGTGCCGGAGGCCGGGGTGAGTTCGCCCGCGATCAGCTTGAGGAGCGTGGACTTGCCGGACCCGTTGAGCCCGACGAGACCGGTGCGGCCGGGGCCGACAGTGAGCCGGAAGTCGTCGAGGACCTCGGTGCCGTCCGGCCATGAGAAGGAAAGGGAAGTGCAGGTGATGAAGGTGGGGTGATGCGCCATAGGGGCCTCCCGGTCGCGCGAGCGTGAAATGGAGCAACGCGTGAGACACCGGGGCGCGGGCAGTCGAGAGAACGGCTCGTACGCCGAGGTCGAGAACGGCACACGCGGCTCAGGGGCACGCGCGGCTCGGTGTCTCGCAACCTCAGACGAGCAACGTCCTTCTCCGATCAGGTGACGACAAGGTCGGTGACGACGGTACGACGGGGCCCGCGGAGCGGCAAACGATTTACCGGGCGACCCGCCTCGCCGGGTGCCCCGCCGGGGCACGGGTCACGGACGGTCGCGCAGCAGCTTCGCCAGGTTCTGGTCCCAGTCCAGGTACTGGTGCTCGCGTCCCTCGGGCACCAGGTGCTGCGAGCGCTCCAGGAAACGGCGCAGCTCGGAGGTGCGGACGTGGACCATGGCCACCCCCTCGGGGGCGTGGAACTCGACCACCGTGCGGTCGTACCCGTACGGACGCAGACGGACGTCCCCGACCCCGGCCGGGCGCTCGACGCCCTGGACGAGCAGCTCACGCGCGAACGCCCAGGAGACCTCGACGCCTTCCAGGGTCGCGGGTGGAGGGAAGGCCATGCTCACGGCGTACGGATCCTCACGGTCATACCTCAGGGTGGCGGGGACGGTCTCCATCCGAGGAGCGGATGCGACCAGACGGGCCTGGACGGCTTGCTCGATGACGGCGGACAAGACCGGCTCCTCTCACGCGGGTTTCGGATCCTGTGCGTCTCCCCGACACCAGGGCCCCTGACACCTCGCAAGACGAGCGAGACGGCCGGAACGTGCACTCGGGACCCACGTGAGCTACGTCACCGAATCCGAGGGACGGTGTGTCCCGGCGGGCTCGGCGCAGGTCAGCGTCGTTCGGGGACGTCGTCGTCGTCCTCGGCGCACGGCCCGGAGCGGGCGCGGTACGGCTGGTGCCGAGGGGGACGCACCCTGGACGGGGAGCCGCCCGGGGGACTAGCTTCCGGCGCCATGACGTCCATGGGGAAGACGAGACGAATGATGTCGGTGGGGCTGGTCGGGGCGGCGTTGGCGCTGACCCTGGCCGCTCCGGCGCGGGCCGGGGAGACCCCCACGGCCGCGCACGACCGGCGGGCGACACCGAAGGACACGGCGGCGACCGCGAGCCGTCACGACGGAGGGACCGACACGACGGCGACCACGAACCTTCGCGAACCAGAAGCCGAAGCGACCGGAGTCGGCTGGCAGTTGACCCCGACCGGTACCGACGCCCGCTTCCGGGGCCTCGCCGCGGTCGACCGCCGCACCGCCTGGGCCGCCGGCTCCAGGGGCACGGTGCTGCGCACCACCGACGGCGGCCGGAGCTGGCGCAACGTCTCGCCGCCCGGCGCGGCCGAGCTGGAGTTCCGTGACGTGGAGGCCTTCGACGCCCGCCGGGCCGTCGTCCTCGCCATCGGAGAGGGCGAGGCCTCGCGCGTGCTGCGGACCGAGGACGGCGGAGCCACCTGGACCGAGTCCTTCCGCAACACCGACCCGCGCGCCTTCTACGACTGCATGACGTTCTTCGACCGCCGTCACGGACTCGCCATGAGCGACCCCGTCGACGGGAAGTACCGCATCCTCTCCACCCGCGACGGCGGCCGTTCCTGGCAGGTGCTGCCGAGCGCCGGGATGCCGGACGCCCTCCCCGGGGAGGCGGGCTTCGCGGCGAGCGGCCAGTGCCTGGTCTCGGCCGGTCCCCGTGACGTGTGGCTGGCGACGGGCGGCGGGGCCACCGCGCGCGTGCTCCACTCCGGCGACCGCGGGCTGACCTGGACCGCCACCGTCACGCCCGTCCCCGCAGGCGACCTGGCGCGCGGAGTCTTCGGGCTCGCCTTCCGTGACCGGGCGCACGGCATCGCCGTCGGCGGCGACTACCGCAAGGACCAACCGTCCCCGCAGGCCGCGGCGGTCACCGGCGACGGGGGCCGCACCTGGCGCGCCTCGGCCACGCCCCCGCCCGCGTACCGCTCGGGCGTCGCCTGGCTCCCGCACAGCAGGAGCGCGGCACTCGCCGTCGGGCCGACCGGCACGGACCTCACCACCGACGGCGGCAACACCTGGCGCACGGTCGACACCGGCTCGTACGACACCGTGGACTGCACACCCGACGGCTCCTGCTGGGCCTCGGGAGAGAAGGGCCGGATCGCCGTGGCGCCGCGACGGTAGAGCCGTCCGGGTCACGGACTAGGAAGGCAACTGCTCCCGGTACGGGGCGAGTTCCTCGGCCGTCTTGGTCGCGTAGAACTCCGTGATCCGGTACGCGCACACGCCCTCGACGCTGAACGGGTCGGCCGCCGCGATCCTCTCGATCTCCGCGCGGTCGACCCCGGCGGCCAGGATCACCCCGCCGTCGCGCGGGTTCTTGCGACCCGAGGCGATGAACACACCGGCGGCGTACTGCGCGTCGAGCCACTCGACATGGGCGGCGAGCAGGGCGTCGGCCCGCTCGACGGGCGCGGTGTAGGTCAATTCCAGTACGAACATGATCGCCAGGCTACCCGGTGCCCCCGCCCCGGGCCGGGGGCGTCCCGACCCCTGGGACCGCCGCACTCCCCGCGCGGTCCCCGATTTCCGCGACCCGGGGCTGGGAGCCCCTCCACGGGCGACCGTAGGGTGGCCCGCATCATGACGATCATCGAGATTCCGGCGGGCTGGCCCGTCGACGAGACCGCCGCCCGGGCCGTCCAGCAGGAGCTGCGCGGGCGCCTCGTACGCGACGAGGAGGGGCCCGAGGCCGGCGAGGGACACGTCACGGGGCTCGACGTGGCCTACGACGACGAGCGCGATCTCGTCGCGGCGGCGGCCGTCGTCCTCGACGCGCGGACCCTGCGGGTGGTGCAGGAGGCCACGGCGGTCGGCAGGGTCTCCTTCCCCTACGTGCCCGGGCTCCTCGCCTTCCGTGAGATCCCGACGGTCCTCGCCGCGCTCGACCGCCTGACCGTCGACCCCGGCCTTCTCGTCTGCGACGGCTACGGCCTCGCCCACCCCCGCCGCTTCGGCCTCGCCAGCCACCTCGGGGTGCTCACCGGCCGGCCCTCCATCGGCGTCGCGAAGAACCCCTTCACCTTCACGTACGAGCAACCCGGCTCCGCGCGCGGCGACTTCGCCCCGCTCCTGGCCGGCGGCGAGGAGGTCGGTCGGGCGCTGCGCACCCGCGACGGGGTGAAGCCGGTGTTCGTCTCCGTCGGCCACCGGGTCTCCCTCGCCAACGCCTGCGCCCACACCCTCCACCTCACCCCGCGCTACCGCCTCCCCGAAACCACCCGCCACGCCGACTCCCTGTGCCGCCGCGCGCTGAACAGGGCGCTAGGGGGTGTCTTGTAGGTCGGGCCAGACCCCGCGAGCCCGGCCTGATCGACAAGACACCCCCTAGGGGAGGAGTGAGCGTCCCGGGCGGGGCGAGGGCGGCGCCCGGACGGCGGGGGCAAGCTGAGTATCTGTACGGATACCGGGCCGTGCTCCCGCTTGGAAAGGTGGGGCCCATGACAACACCCCTCTCCGCTCCGGCACGTTCCCACGGGCGTGGCCTGAACCTGGTCCTCGCCGGGGCCGGGCTGCTCGCCCTGGGCTGGGTCTGCGCCATGTCCTACGTCCTCCTCGTCTGGACCCTGTCGTGATCGGGCGGCTGCGCTGCCTCGTCCTCGACTGCCCGGACGCCGAGCGACTCGCCCAGTTCTACCGGCAGTTGATCGGCGGAGAGGTGGAGAGCCCCGACCCCCGGTGGGCCGTCGGCGAGGGTTCCGCCGTGCTGCGCGGGGACGGCGGCCAGGCCCTCGCCTTCCAGGGCGTGGCCGACCACCGTCCGCCCGTCTGGGGCGCGCCCGAGCAGCAGTTCCATCTCGACGTGCGGGTCGACGACCTGGACGTCGCCCACGAGTCCGTCCTGGCGCTCGGGGCCGTACCGCTGGGCAGCGGAGGGGTCGACGACGGGGGAGGCGACCCGGCCTGGCGCGTCTACGCGGACCCGGCCGGGCACCCGTTCCGTCTCGTACGGCCCTGATCCGTCACATCCGTCACACCGCCATATCCGTCACGTCGCCGCCCGACCGCCCCGCTCGCCGAGCCCCGCTCAGCCCCGGTCAGCCGCGGTGCGCCACCCTGAAGCGGATGCCCGCCGCCGTCAGCCGGGTCGTGAGCGCGTCGCCCATCGCCACCGCCGTCGTCACCTGCCCTGCCGTCTTCGGCAGCGGGTCGAACGCGAGGCAGAGGGCCGACTCGGCAAGCATCTTGGCCGTCTCGTCGTACCCCGGGTCACCGCCCGAGACCTCGGTGAAGACCCGGCGTCCGCCGCCCTCGCCGACGAAGCGCACCGAGAACCAGCTGCGGGCGCGCCGCTCGGCGGAGGGCCCCTGGCCGGCCCGGTAACGCTCCATCAGCCACCCCCGTACGGGCGGGACTTGGGCCGCCGCCACGCTGGCGCCGACGGCCGCCGCGCCCCCGACCGCCATCGGGAGCGTCTTCACGGAGGCGTAGTGCCGGTAGCGGAAGTCAGGTCCGTACCGTTCGAGGGCCGCGGCCGAGCGGGCCACCACCTGCGGGTCGAGCGTCGGCAGCGGCAGCGCCCAGGTCCCGGTCTCCCGGCTGAACCTCGGCACGCCCAGCGGTGCGCGGGCGCGTCGGCCCACCAACCGCGGTTCGTGCAGGCGCCGTTCGTGCGCGGCCCGGAGGATCTCCCGGCCCCGGCCGAGCGCGGTCAGGGCGGAGGCGAAGGTGCCGCCGGAGAAGGTCGCACCGGCCCGCACGAAGCCGTCCACGGTGAGCGGTACGCCCTCCGGGAGCTGCCGCACGGTGAAGTACACGCCCAGGTCGTGCGGGACGGAGTCGAAGCCGCAGGCGTGCACGATACGGGCACCGGTCTCCCGGGCGCGGGCGTCGTGCCGGACGTACGTCAGGTCGACGAACTCCGCCTCACCGGTGAGGTCGACACAGTCCGTGCCCGCCTCGGCGCAGGCGGCGACGAGCCCGTCGCCGTACCAGACGTACGGGCCGACGGTGGTGGCCACGACCCGGGTGGACTCGGCGAGTTCGCGCAGCGAGCCGGGGTCGGCGGCGTCGGCGACGACGAGCGGGAGCGTGGCGCAGTGCGGCCAGCGGGCGGCGAGGCGTTCGCGCAGGGAGCCGAGCCCGGCCGCGTTGCGGCCGGCGAGCGCCCAGCGGCACCCGGCGGGGGCGTGCTGGGCCAGGTACGCGGCGGTGAGTTCCCCCACGAAGCCGGTCGCCCCGAACAGGACCAGGTCGTACGGCCTGCCGCTCGGGTCGCGACGGGCCTCGGTCACGGCCTCGGCCCCACTCGCAGCCTCGGGCCCGACCCCGCCTCCCGCCCCGGGTCCCGTACCCGCGCCGCTGTCGCCGCCGCGCCCCATGCCCGCCCCTGTGTCCATCCAGCCCCTCGTTTCGGCCGTACCGCGCCGCCGCGCGCGGTTGTCGTCGTCGGCGGAGGATAGCGGGTCCCGGCCCGGTCCCCGCCCCACCCCGGCCGCCGTAATTTCCAAGCGCTTGCTCGGCCGGGGGGCTTGTGCCGAGTGGAACACGTTCCTAGCATCTCCGGTGTTACATCATTGGTGTCACACACGCCTGGGGGCTCGATGACCACGACGCACACCGCCGGGAACGGCCCGCTCACCGGGGTACGCGTGGTGGAACTCGCCGGCATCGGCCCCGGCCCGTTCGCCGCGATGCTCCTCGCCGATCTCGGCGCCGACGTCGTCCGCGTCGACCGCCCGGGCGGTCCCGGCCTCGGCATCGACCCGGCCCGCGACCTCACCAACCGCAACAAGCGCTCCGTCCTCGTCGACCTCAAGGCCGACGGCGGCCCGGCCACCGTCCTCGACCTGGTCGAGCGTGCCGACATCCTGATCGAGGGCTACCGGCCCGGCGTCGCCGAGCGCCTCGGCGTCGGACCCGGCGCCTGCCTCGCCCGCAACCCGCGCCTCGTCTACGGACGGATGACCGGCTGGGGCCAGGACGGTCCGCTCGCCGCGACCGCGGGACACGACATCGGCTACATCGCGATCACCGGCGCCCTCGGCATGATCGGCCCGGATCCGGACGGCCCGCCCACCGTCCCCGCCAATCTCGTCGGCGACTACGCGGGCGGCTCCCTCTACCTCGTCATCGGCGCCCTCGCCGCCCTCCAGCACGCCCGCGCGCACGGCGAGGGCCAGGTCGTGGACGCCGCCATCGTCGACGGCACCGCGCACCTCACCACCATGATCCACGGCATGCTCGCGGCCGGCGGCTGGCAGGACCGGCGGGGCGTCAACCTCCTCGACGGCGGCTGCCCGTTCTACGGGGTCTACGAGACCTCCGACGGCGGCCACATGGCGGTCGGGGCGCTCGAGGAGCAGTTCTACGCGGAGTTCGTCCGCCTCCTCGGCGTCGAGGAGGCCGCCCCCGCCCGCCGTGACCTTGCGCGCTGGCCGGAACTGCGCAAGGCCGTCGCGGACCGTTTCCGGAGCCGTACCCGCGAGGAGTGGACCGCCGTCTTCGACGGCAGCGACGCCTGCGTCGCGCCCGTCCTCTCCCTGAGCGAGGCCCCGTCCCACCCGCACCTCGCCGCCCGCGGCACCTTCACCGAGCGGGACGGGATCGCCCAGCCCGCCCCCGCACCCCGTTTCTCCGCCACCCCCGGCACCCTGCGGACGGGCCCCGCCCGGCCCGGCGCCCACACCGCCGCCGTCGCCCGCGACTGGGCGGTACCCGCTCTGGAGAGCCGGCAGAAGACCCAGGAGACCGAAGTATGAAGCGTCAGCTCTACACCGCCGACCACGAGGCCTTCCGGTCCACGGTCCGCACCTTCCTGGAGAAGGAGGTGCTGCCCCACTACGAGCAGTGGGAGAAGGACGGCATCGTCTCCCGTGAGGTCTGGCTCGCCGCGGGACGCCAGGGGCTGCTCGGCCTCGCCGTCGACGAGGAGTACGGGGGCGGCGGCAACGCCGACTTCCGTTACAGCGCCGTCCTCGCCGAGGAGTTCACCCGGGCCGGCGCCCCCGGGCTCGCCATCGGCCTGCACAACGACATCATCGGCCCCTACCTCACCTCGCTCGGCACCGAGGAGCAGAAGCGGCGCTGGCTGCCCGGCTTCTGCTCGGGCGAGACCGTCACCGCCATCGCCATGACCGAACCCGGGGCGGGCTCCGACCTCCAGGGCATCCGTACGACGGCCGAGGACCACGGCGACCACTGGATCCTCAATGGCTCCAAGACCTTCATCTCCAACGGCATCCTCGCCGACCTCGTGGTCGTCGTCGCCCGCACCACCCCCGAGGGCGGCGCGCACGGCCTCTCCCTGCTCGTCGTCGAGCGCGGCGCGGAGGGATTCGAGCGCGGCCGGAACCTGGACAAGATCGGCCAGAAGTCCCAGGACACCGCCGAGCTGTTCTTCAAGGACGTCCGCGTCCCCAAGGAGAACCTCCTCGGCGAGCTCAACGGCGCCTTCGTCCACCTCATGACCAACCTCGCCCAGGAACGCCTCGCCATCGCCGTCGCCGGCATCGCGGGCGCCGAGCACCTCCTGGAGATCACCACCCGGTACGTCAAGGAGCGCGAGGCCTTCGGCCGCCCGCTCGCGCGGCTCCAGCACATCCGCTTCGAGATCGCCGAGATGGCCACCGAGTGCGCCGTCACCCGGACCTTCGTCGACCGGTGCGTCAGCGAGCACGACGACGGAGGGCTCGACGCCGTCCACGCCTCCATGGCCAAGTGGTGGGCGACCGAACTCCAGAAGCGGGTCGCCGACCGGTGCCTGCAACTGCACGGCGGATACGGCTACATGAGCGAATTCCCGGTCGCGCGCGCCTACACCGACGGCCGGATCCAGACCATCTACGGCGGTACCACCGAGATCATGAAGGAGATCATCGGCCGATCCCTCCTCGGCTGACCTCCCGCCGCCCCACGAACACCACCCTCATCGCGAAAGGCTTTCCGTGAGCACCGAAGCGTACGTGTACGACGCGATCCGCACCCCGCGCGGACGCGGCAAGGCCAACGGCTCCCTGCACGGCACCAAGCCGATCGACCTGGTCGTCGGCCTCATCAGGGAGATCCAGGCCCGCAACCCCGGCCTCGACCCGGCGGCCATCGACGACATCGTCCTCGGCGTCGTCGGCCCGGTCGGCGACCAGGGCTCCGACATCGCCCGCATCGCGGCCATCGCCGCCGGGCTTCCCGACACCGTCGCGGGCGTCCAGGAGAACCGCTTCTGCGCCTCCGGCCTCGAAGCGGTCAACATGGCCGCGATGAAGATCCGCTCCGGCTGGGAGGACCTCGTCCTCGCCGGTGGAGTCGAGTCCATGTCCCGCGTCCCGATGGCCTCCGACGGCGGCGCCTGGTTCGCCGACCCGATGACCAACCTGGAGACCAACTTCGTCCCCCAGGGCATCGGCGCCGACCTCATCGCCACGATCGAGGGCTTCAGCCGCCGGGATGTCGACGAGTACGCCGCCCTCTCCCAGGAGCGCGCCGCCGCCGCCGTCAAGGACGGCCGCTTCGCCCGCTCGATCGTGCCCGTCAAGGACCGTGCGGGCCTCACCGTCCTCGACCACGACGAGTTCCTGCGCCCCGGCACCACCGCCGACTCCCTCGCCCGCCTCAAGCCCTCCTTCGCCGACATCGGCGAACTCGGCGGCTTCGACGCCGTCGCGCTGCAGAAGTACCACTGGGTCGAGGAGATCGACCACGTCCACCACGCGGGCAACTCCTCCGGCATCGTCGACGGCGCCTCGCTCGTCGCCATCGGCTCCAAGGAGGTCGGCGAGCGCAACGGCCTGACCCCCCGCGCGCGGATCGTGGCGGCCGCCGTCTCCGGCTCCGAGCCGACGATCATGCTCACCGGCCCCGCCCCCGCGGCCCGCAAGGCGCTGGCCAAGGCCGGCCTCACCATCGACGACATCGACCTGATCGAGATCAACGAGGCGTTCGCCGCGGTCGTGCTGCGCTTCGTCAAGGACATGGGGATCACCCTGGACAAGGTCAACGTCAACGGCGGCGCCATCGCGCTCGGCCACCCGCTCGGCGCCACCGGCGCGATGATCCTCGGCACCCTCGTCGACGAGCTGGAGCGGCAGGACAAGCGCTACGGCCTGGCCACCCTCTGCGTGGGCGGCGGCATGGGCATCGCCACCGTCGTCGAGCGCGTCTGACCGTCCCGTCCGCACCCCTCTTACGGAGAAGCAGCAGCCATGAGCGAGAGCACCACCATCCGCTGGGAACAGGACGAGACCGGGATCGTCACCCTCGTCCTCGACGACCCCAACCAGTCCGCCAACACCATGAACCAGGCCTTCCGGGCCTCCATCAGCGCCGTCGCCGACCGCGTGGAGGCCGAGAAGGACTCCATCCGCGGCATCATCTACACCTCCGCCAAGAAGACCTTCTTCGCGGGCGGCGACCTCAAGGACATGATCCAGGCGGGCCCCGAGCACGCCCGGGACATCTTCGAGGCCGGCCGGGAGATGAAGAACGCGCTGCGCCGCATCGAGACCCTCGGCAAGCCGGTCGTCGCCGCGATCAACGGCGCCGCGCTCGGCGGCGGCTACGAGATCGCCCTCTCCTCCCACCACCGGGTCGCGCTCGACGCCCCCGGCTCCAAGATCGGCCTGCCCGAGGTCACCCTCGGCCTGCTCCCCGGCGGCGGCGGTATCGCCCGTACCGTACGCCTCATGGGCATCACCGACGCCCTGCTCAAGGTGCTGCTCCAGGGCACCCAGTACGCGCCGAAGCGCGCCCTGGACAGCGGCCTCGTCCACGAGGTGGCCGCCACCCCCGAGGAGATGATGGCCAAGGCCATCGCCTTCATCGACGCGCACCCCGAGTCCCGCCAGCCCTGGGACGTCCCCGGGTACAAGATCCCCGGCGGCACGCCGTCGAACCCCAAGTTCGCCGCCAACCTGCCCGCCTTCCCGGCCAACCTGCGCAAGCAGCTGAACGGCGCGCCCTACCCGGCGCCCCGCGCCATCATGGCCGCCGCCGTCGAGGGCTCCCAGGTCGACTTCGAGACCGCCCTGACCATCGAGTCCCGCTACTTCACCGAGCTGGTCATCGGCCAGACCGCGAAGAACATGATCCAGGCGTTCTTCTTCGACCTCCAGGCCGTCAACTCCGGCGCCAGCCGCCCCCAGGGCGTCGAGGCCCGGCCGGTCCGCAGGGTCGCCGTCCTCGGTGCCGGAATGATGGGCGCCGGCATCGCGTACTCCTGCGCCCGCGCCGGCATCGACGTCGTCCTCAAGGACGTCTCCGCCGAGTCCGCCGCCAAGGGCAAGGCGTACTCCGAGGCGCTCTGCGCCAAGGCCGTCTCCCGCGGCCGCACCACCCAGGCCAAGGCCGACGCGCTCCTCGCCCGGATCACCCCGACCTCCGAGGCGGCGGACCTGGCGGGCTGCGACGCCGTCATCGAGGCGGTCTTCGAGGACACCGCGCTCAAGCACAAGGTGTTCCAGGAGATCCAGGGCGTCGTCGCGCCCGACGCGCTGCTCTGCTCCAACACCTCCACCCTGCCGATCTCCGTCCTCGCCGAGGGCGTGGAGCGCCAGAGCGACTTCATCGGCCTGCACTTCTTCTCGCCCGTCGACAAGATGCCGCTCGTCGAGATCATCAAGGGCGAGCGGACCGGCGACGCGGCCCTGGCCCGCGCCTTCGACCTCGTCCGGCAGATCAACAAGACGCCGATCGTCGTCAACGACTCGCGCGGCTTCTTCACCTCCCGGGTGATCGGCCACTTCATCAACGAGGGCGTCGCCATGCTCGGCGAGGGCATCGAGCCCGCCTCGATCGAGCAGGCCGCCGCCCAGGCCGGCTACCCCGCCAAGGTCCTCTCCCTCATGGACGAGCTGACCCTCACCCTCCCGCGCAAGATCCGCAACGAGAGCAAGCGGGCCGTCGAGGAGGCCGGCGGGACCTGGACCACGCACCCGGGCGAGGCCGTCATCGACCGCATGGTCGACGAGTTCGGGCGCCCCGGACGGAGTGGCGGCGCGGGCTTCTACGAGTACGGGGAGGACGGCAGGCGCGGCAAGCTCTGGCCCGGTCTGCGCGAGCACTTCGCCAAGCCCGGGTACGAGATCCCGTTCCGGGACATGCAGGAGCGGATGCTCTTCGCCGAGGCCCTGGACACCGTCCGGCTCCTGGAGGAAGGCGTCCTGACCTCGGTCGCCGACGCCAACATCGGCTCCATCATGGGCATCGGCTTCCCGGCCTGGACCGGCGGCGTGCTGCAGTACGTCAACGGATACGAGGGTGGTGTCGCCGGATTCGCGGCACGCGCGCGTGAGCTGGCGCAGACATACGGCGAGCGCTTCACTCCGCCGGCCCTCCTGGTGGAGAAGGCCGAGCGGGGCGAGGTCTTCACCGGCTCCTGAACGCCGTCCTCAGCTCCTCGCTCAGCGAGCGCTGGAAGGCCGTGAGGAGGGCCTGGACCACCATCGGCTGCATGTGGGCCGAGAGCGACTTCATCGCGCTCAGGTGGTCCGGGTCCTCCCCGCTCTCCCGGTACGGGCTCCACACCTCGTCCCGGAAGAGCCGGGACAGCTCCTGGGCGGCAGCGCGCGCGTGCTCCAGGAGAACGGTGCGGGAGGCGAGGATCGTCTCGTGCTCGATGGGCACGTCGAGCAGCTCGACGCCGAGCCGCAGCAGCGCCCCGTCGAGGCGGTACGTGTCCTCGTCGGCGGTCCGGTCGAGCACCCCCATGGCGGCCAGCCGGTCCACGTCCCGCTCGGTCAGCGCCCGCCCGGCCCGCCGCTCCAGCTCGCGCCGCGTGATGGACTCGGCGGACTCGGGCGCCCAGGAGGCCACCAGGGCGCGGTGGACCGCGAGGTCCTGGGCGCTGAGGTCGGCCGGCAGCTGCTCGAAGTACCGCTCGATCGCCGCGAGCGTCATCCCCTGCCGCTGGAGCTCCTCGATCAGCGCCAGCCGGGAGAGGTGGTCCTGTCCGTAGTGCCCGACCCGCCGCGCGCCGATCACGGGCGGCGGCAGCAGCCCCCGGGTCCCGTAGAACCGCACGGTCCGCACCGTGACCCCGGCCCGCGCGGCCAGCTCGTCGACGGTGAGACTGGTCCCGTCCCCCTCGCCACTCCCGACGCCCATCCGAGGTGCCTCACTTCCCTGCCACCGACCCGCCGGTCCGGATCGCTTGAACAGTATTGCTGTCTCACCAGCCGTGTAAAAGAGTGGCGGTGTTGTCGGTGGCGGCGCGTAGCGTGATCGACATGAACGGGATCACCTACGTCCAGGGGGACGCGACCTCGCCGCGCGGCAAGGGTGTCAAGATCATCGCGCATGTCTGCAACGACCTCGGCGGCTGGGGCAAGGGGTTCGTCGTGGCGGTCTCCCGCCGCTGGCCCGAGCCGGAGGCGGCCTACCGCCGCTGGCACCGGGAGCGGGCGCGCAACGACTTCGGCCTCGGGGCCGTCCAGCTGGTGCGGGTCGAGCCGTACGTCTGGGTGGCCAACCTGGTGGGGCAGCGGGGCATGCGCACCGGGCGGAGCTCCGGAGTGCCCGTGCGGTACGAGGCGATCGACGCCGCGCTCGGGCTGCTCGCCGACAGGGCGACCGGACTGGGGGCCTCCGTGCACATGCCGCGCATCGGCTGCGGGCTCGCGGGAGGGCGCTGGGACCGGGTCGAGCCCCTGGTCGTCGGGCGCCTGGTGGACCGGGGGATACCGGTCACCGTGTACGACTTCGGCGCGTAAGGGGCGCAGGGGTGGGGTGTGGTGGGGCCCGCGGAGGGCTGGAGCTAGAGTCTGCCGCTGTTCGGAGCGGGGCAGGGGAACAGGGGAGTCAGATGTACACGCAACTCAGGGAGACGGCCACGGAATTGGCCCGACTCCTGTGGCGGGAGCACACCGTCTACCGGGAGCGGGGCGGCGGTGTGGTGATCCGCGGCGAGCACGTGGGCCGCTGGATCAGTCTCGGTCCCACCGGGGGCAAGGACCAGGCGCTGCTGCGCGCCGGGCGGCTCCTCGACGGCGGGACCACCGCCCCGGCCAGGACCGAGGTGGTCGTCGACCTGACCGCGGGGACGACCGAGCTGGCGGCGGTCTGCCGCAGCCTCCTCGCCGATGTGGCCGCGGCCGCCGAGCCGGCCCCCGCACCGTCGGGGCGGCGGCAGGTGGCCGGGAGGAAGCAGGAGAGGCCGGACCGGGCGGCGCGTGCCGCCCGACCCGGCCGGCCCCGTAAGGAGCGGCACACGAGCCTGGGCTCCTTCGTCGTGCTGCTCTGTGTCGCCGGGGTGTTCGGTGTCTGGCTCTACAGCCTCTTCGGCAGGTCCGGGTACTGAGCCGCGCCCGCCGCCGCCCGGCTAGAAACCGGTGACGGGGTAGTGGTCGGAGAGGTTGGTGTACGTGTAGCGCGTGCCCCAGCTGGAGACCGACCAGGGAGCGCTCTGCTCCAGGACCACGTGGTTGGTCCAGCCGGCGGGGCGGGCGTTCCCGGCCCGGAAGAGGACGTAGTCGAGGTCCTCGCGCGGGTCGTCCGGGTAGCGCTCGGAGGCGATCGAGTTCAGCTCGGTGTCGAAGGAGTACGGGTGGCCGGTGCGGGCGTCGGCCCCGGCCAGGCCCGCGTCGGCGAGCATCGTGGCGTACTCGGCCGTGCGCGAGTCGACGTTCATGTCGCCGGCGACGATCACCTGCTCGTTCGCCGGGATGTTCTTGGCGTCGAGGAAGGCGTCCATCGCCTTGAACTGGCGGCTGCGCATCTGCGCCGCCTCGCCCGCCGAGCAGCCCGGGTCGGTGGACTGGGCGTGGGTGCCGACGACGTGGACCCGGCTGCCGTTCACGTCCAGGACGCTGTAGACGAAGCCCTTGTTCGAGTACCAGTCGGCGCCGCAGGCGTCCTTGTAGACGTACTGCTCCTTGCGGACGATCGGCCACTTGCTGAGGATCGTCACGCCGCCGTCCTCGGGCGTGGTCGCGGAGTAGGCGCCGCCGGTGGCGTCCCAGCCCGTCTTGCTGCGGCCCATGACCGGGGTCTGGTGCGGGTACTGCGCGGCGGCGTTCGCCTTGAGCGCCTCGGAGGAGGAGTTGTCGAAGGCCTCCTGGAGGACGACCACGTCCTGACCCTGGAAGAAGGAGGCGGCGGGGATCGCCCGGGCCCGGTGGTCCTGGCCCCAGTTCGGGTAGAGCGTCTTGGAGAACAGGAACGTGTTGTACGCGAGGACCTTCAGCCGCGGGGTCTCGGCGGCCGTGCTGGAGGCGGCGGTCGCGCCCGGCGCGGTCGCGGCCAGGGTGGCGGCGGCGAGCGCGAGCGAAAGGACGGCGCCGGGGGTACGGCGGAGCGCGGCGAACGGCACGTGAACTCCCATGAGGGTGTGGGGGGTTGACCTGGCGCCGCACATACAATCAGCCGTGGTTACCTTCCGGTAGCCTTTGGGTGCCGGGAATCTTGCCGGGTCCGCACAAGCGCGCCAACTCTCTTCCCGCTGTCTGATTTGGATCGTTTTGATCCAGGTAGAATGCGCGCATGACCCTCGCGAGCAACTCAACGATCTTCAAGATGGACCTCGGTCCGCTCAACCCCGTCTGGGCCGAGCTCATCCTCGGCCTGGTGCTGTTCGGACTCACCTTCCTCATCATGGCGAAGGGCATCCTGCCGAAGATCCGTCGCACCCTCGACGAGCGCGAGGACGCCATCGACGGTGGCACCGGGCGCGCCGACGACCTGCGCGCCGAGGCCACCCAGATCCGTGAGCAGTACGAGGCCGAGCTCGCCGAGGCGCGTCACGAGGCCGCCCGTATCCGCTCCAAGGCCGTCGAGGAGGGCTCGGTCGCCATCGCCGCCGCCCGCGCCGAGGGCAACGCCGAGCGGGAGGCCATCCTCGCGGCCGGTGCCGAGAAGATCGCCACCGAGCGCGCCGCCGCCGAGCGCGAGCTCACCGCGGACGTCGACGCCTGGGCCCACGCCCTCGCCGCCCGCATCGTCGGCGAGCCGGTCGGCGCCGACCGCGCCTGACCCGTACTCCCCGGAAGGGGCCGTCACCAGGGCCGCAGCGCCCGGGTGACGGCCCCTTCGTCGTGGGTGGCAGCCTGGAGTGTGAGGAGAAGCCCCATGGAACGCGTGAACCCGGTGAACCCAGTGGATCCCGTCGATCCCGTCGAGGCGGTCGACCGCGCCGATCCGGTGCCGCCGCCCGTCGGCGGAGTGCTGTGGACCGTCGCCGGCGACATCCGGGCGCTCCTGATGCTGCCCGCCGCCCTCACGATGCAGGTCGCCCATCCCGCGATCGGCGCCGGCGTGGACGCGCACTCCGTCTTCAGGACCGACCCCTGGGGCCGCGGCGAACGCTCTCTGCGCTCGCTCCAGCTGTGGATCTACGGCGGCGAGGAGGCCGCAAGCGAAGGACGCCGTCTGCGGGAACTGCACCGCACCATCCAGGGCACCGACGCCCACGGCCGCCGCTACCACGCCCTCACCCCCGCCTACTACTCCTGGGTGCACGCGACCGGCTTCCCCGTGTACACCTGGGGCCTGCGCCTCCTCGCCCGCCCCCTCACCGAGGCGCAGGAGCGGCAGCTGTACGCCGAGTGGCTCCAGGTCGGACGGATCCTCGGCATCCACGACCGGGACATGCCCCCGACGATCGAGGAGTTCTGGCCGTACTACCGCAAGGTCCTCGCCGAGGAGCTGGAGGCGACCGTCGTCGTCCGGGAGCTGCTCGACCCCGACCAGCCGGTGCCGGCCCCCGACCGGGGCCCGCTGGCGCTGCGGCTCGCCCTCCGGCTGCTCTGGCCCGTCCTGCGCCGGCCGTTCCTGCGGCTGCGCGCGTTCCTCACCGTGGGCCTGATGCCGCCGGACGCCCGGGAGGCCATCGGGCTGGAGTGGACGGACGCGCAGGAGCGCACCCTGCGCCGGTTCGCCCGGGTGGTCAGGGTCGTGGTTCCGGTCCTGCCGGAGCGGCTGCGCTATCTGCCGCTCGCCCGGAAGGCCCGCGAGGCCGCCCGCCGCGCGAAGCGCTGACGGACGGCCCCGGTCACCGGACCGCTCAGTGCGTGTGGCCGTGCTCCCCGGTCTCGTGGACCGTGTTGGTCGCCGCGATCTTCTTCCACGACTTGGGCTGCACCTGCTTCGACCGCGCGCCCTTCGGCTGCGTGGTCTTCGGCGCGGCCGCCGTGCCCGCGGCGGCCGCGGCTCCGGCCTCGGCCGCCGCCACCGTCGGCGCGGACGGCTTCGAGGGCTGGTACAGCCAGGTGTCGAAGAGCCCGGCCAGAGGCTTGCCGGAGACCCGCTCCGCGTACCGGACGAAGTCGGCGACCCGCGCGTTGCCATAGGCGAACTCCTGCGGCCAGCCCTTCAGGATCGCGAAGAAGTCCTCGTCGCCGATCTCGTTGCGCAACGCCTGGAGCGCCAGCGCGCCCCGGTCGTAGACGGCGATGTGGAACTGGTTCTCGGCACCCGGGTCACCCGGCTTCACCGTCCAGAACGGGTCCTCGGCCGCCCGGGTGGCGTACACGTAGTCCGCCAGCTCCTGTGCGGTGCCCTCGCCCTCCTTCTCCGACCAGAGCCACTGGCTGTAGCGGGCGAAGCCCTCGTTGACCCAGATGTCCTTCCAGTCCTGCACGGACACGCTGTCGCCGTACCACTGGTGCGCCAGCTCGTGGACGACGACGGACACGTTCGCGCCGTTGGCGAACTGCCGCGGGCTGTAGAACGGCCGGGTCTGCGTCTCCAGGGCGAAACCGCTGGTCACGTTGGGCACGTAGCCGCCGAGCGAGTCGAAGGGGTAGGGCCCGAAGATCGACTCCAGCCACTCCGCGACCTCGGTCGTGCGCTCGATCGAGGCGCGCGCGGCACCCGCGTTGTCGCCGAGGTCCTTGCTGTACGCGTTGAGGACCGGCAGCCCGTTCGCCGTCTTGTCCGTCGTGATGTCGAACCTGCCGACGGCGAGCGTGGCCAGATAGGTCGCCTGCGGCCTGTTGGAGCGCCAGTTGAAGCGGGTCCAGCCCAGGCGCGAGGACTGCGACTGCAACACGCCGTTGCTGATGGCCTGGTGGCCGTCCGGCACCGACACCGAGACGTCGAAGGTGGCCTTGTCGAGCGGGTGGTCGTTGGACGGGAACCACCAGACGGCCGAATCCGGTTCCTGCGCGGCGACGCCGCCGTCCGGGGTACGGGCCCAGGCGGTCCAGCCGTCGACCTTCACCTCGGAGGGCTTGCCCGCGTAACGGACGACGACCGAGATCGGCTTGTTCCTCTCCAGCGGGGTGGCCGGGGTGACCTCCAGCTCGTGGTCGCCCGTGGCGGTGAACTTCGCGAGCCGGCCGTTGACCCGTACCTCACTGACCTTCAGACCGAGGTCGAGGTTGAACCGGGACAGGTTCTGCTTCGTCGTGGCGAGGATCGTCGCCGTGCCTTCGAGCAGGTCGGTGGCGGGCTGGTACTTCAGACGCAGGTCGTAGTGGGAGACGTCGTAGCCGCCGTTGCCGCTGGTGGGGTAGTAGGAGTCGCCGATGCCGGGGGCCCCGGGCACGAAGTCGGCCGCCGATGCCGGGATCGCCAGCAGCAGGGAGGCCGCGAGGGCGCTCGGAACGATGATTCTGCGGTGCACAGGAACTCCCCAAGTCATGAGACACGTAGGACAGGTAAGACGCGCGGGTGGTCGTCGGTCCTTAGTTCGGACCCTATTCAGCACCCGACGCACCGTCACGTCCAGAGGACCCCCTGTCACACGATCGCCATTCGGCCGACACGAACCCGTCCGTCCCTGGGATCACCCCGAATCACCCCTGATTCCCTCCGGCGCTCTTTTGCACCGGAGTTGACCGGGGTACGTTCCCGCCCATGCCGATGCGAACGCGGAGAACCCGCGGAGCCCGACTGCCGTACGGAACCCTCCTGGCCGCGGCCACCGCCGCCCTGCTCGCGACCCTGGTCCCGCCCGCCGTCGGACAGCCGGAACCGGCCGCGCCGTCACGGGCCGCCGCACCCGCCACCGCCGCCGCGCGGGAGTCCCTGCCCGTCCACTCGTACGCCGGCGCCATCCGCGAGTCCGTCTGGGTCGACACCGGTCTCGACGGTGACGGCGACGGGCGCACGGACCGGGTCGCCGTCGACATCGTGCGCCCGCGGGAGACCGCCGCGGCCGGGCGGAGGATCCCGGTCGTCATGGACGCCAGTCCGTACTACGCCTGCTGCGGACGCGGCAACGAAGGACAGAAGAAGACCTACGACGCCGAAGGGAACCCCGTCCAGTTCCCGCTGTTCTACGACAACTTCTTCGTCCCGCGCGGCTACGCCTTCGTCGCCGTCGACCTCGCCGGCACCAACCGCTCCGACGGCTGCGACGACGTCGGCGGCCGCTCCGACGTCCAGTCGGCCAAGGCCGTCGTCGACTGGCTGAACGGCCGCGCCCGGGGCTACACCTCCCGTACGGGCAGCGCCCCGTCCCGCGCCACCACCTGGAGCACGGGGAACGTCGGCATGATCGGCAAGAGCTGGGACGGCACCGTCGCCAACGGCGTCGCCGCCACCGGCGTCGAGGGCCTGAAGACCATCGTCCCCATTGGCGCCATCTCCTCCTGGTACGACTACTTCCACTCCCAGGGCGCGCCGCTCTACGACGCCGACCCGAGCTGGCTCTCCGACTACGTCAACAGCACCGAGGCGCGGGCCCGCTGCGGCGCCGTCCAGGACCGCATCACCGCGGGCACCCCGTACAGCGGCGACCGGACCGCGGCCTGGACCGAGCGCGACCACGTGCGGAACGCGGCCAAGGTCAGGGCGAGCGTCTTCGTCGTGCACGGTCAGCAGGACCTCAACGTGCGCGCCAACCACTTCGGCCAGTGGTGGGACGCCCTCGCCGCCCACGGCGTCGAGCGGAAGATCTGGCTCTCCCAGACCGGCCACGTCGACCCCTTCGACTTCCGGCGCGCCGACTGGGTACGTACCCTGCACCGCTGGTTCGACCACTACCTCCTCGGCTACGACAACGGCATCGACCGCGAGCCGGTCGCCGACATCGAGCGCGCCCCGAACCGCTGGACCACCGACCGGCACTGGCCGCCGGCCACCACAGCGACCACCACCCTGCGCCCCGCCCCCGGGGCCGCGGCGGGACCCGGCGTCCTCGGCCGCGCCCCGGCGGCGCCCGGCTCCACCGCGACCTTCGCCGACGACCCGGGCCTCGGCGAGCTCGACTGGGCGGCCCGGATCGACAGCGCCACCCCGGAGAAGGCCGGGTTCGTCACCCGCCCCCTCTCCCGTGATCTGCGGATCTCCGGCTCCTCGAAGGTGACCGTGACCGCCACCCCGACGACCGCCACCGCACATCTCTCCGCCGTCCTCGTCGACCTCGGACCCGACACGATCCGCGACTACGGCGCACCCGGCGAAGGCATCACCACCCTCACCGACCGCAGCTGCTGGGGTGCGAGCACGCCAGGGGACAGCGCCTGCTTCAAGGAGACCGAGGCCCGCACGACCGCCGTCGGACACACGGTCGTCAGCCGGGGCTGGGCCGATCTCGGCACCTGGGCCGACCCGGGCCGGGAGCGCCCGCTGACCCCCGGCAGGGCGTACACGATGACCCTCGACCTGGCCGCCACCGACCACGTCGTCCCCGCCGGGCACCGGCTCGCCCTGATCGTCGGCGGTACGGACAAGGACCTGCTCGACCCTCCCTCGACCACCCCGACCCTGACCCTCGACCTCACCAGGACCTGGGCGCGGGTGCCGCTGGTCGGCGGCGGCGCCGCCTTCGGCAAGGCCACATCGGGCCACTACCCGGCCCTGCCGCCCACCACCGCCGTGCCGTCCCTGAACGGCGCCGCACCGCCGGCCGGCGTCGCAGGCCCCCGCCTCCCCGGATCAGGAGCAGCCCGATGAGCCGCCCGTCGACTCCCCGTACCGCGCACCGCGGTTCGCGCCGCGCCCTCGCCCTCGTGGCGGGTGCCGCCGCCCTCGCCCTGCCGCTCGTGGCCGTCCCCGCCGGGGCGGCAGGCAGCGCCCCCGTGAAGCCCCTCCCGCGCACCGGATTCGAGGTGAGCGGGGGCGCCCGGTGGACCACCGAGACCGAGGAGCGGGACTTCCTCGCGGCCGTCGACCGGGCGAGCGAGCGGGTGTCGCTGCGGGTCATCGGCACCACCGCGCAAGGCCGTCCGCTGCGCCTCGCCACACTCGGGACGGGCCGCACCACCGTGCTGCTCGTCTGCAGCCAGCACGGGGACGAGCCCGCGGGCCGTGAGGCCTGTCTGAGCGTGCTGCGGGACCTCGCCCACGCCCAGGACCCGGAGACCCGGCACTTCCTCGCCCGGACCACCGTGCTCGTCGTTCCCACCGCCAACCCCGACGGCCGGGAGGCCGACACCCGGGGCAACGGCGACGGCGTCGACGTCAACCGCGACCACATCGCCCTGCGGACCGCCGAGGCGCGGGCGGTCGCCGCCGTCATCCGTGACCAGCGGCCCGAACTCGTCTACGACCTGCACGAGTACGGTGCCACACCCCGCTACTACGACAAGGACCTGCTCGCCCTCTGGCCGCGCACCCTCGACGCCGACCCGCACGTCCACGACGAGTCCCGGACCCTCTCCGAGACCTACGTCCGCCCCACCGCCGCGCTCGCCGGCTACAGCAGCGGCATCTACGGCATCTGGACCGATCCCCTCACCGGCCGCCCCCTCAAGCAGGTCGCGGGCGACGGCCAGGAGCGGATCCTGCGCAACACGGCGGGGATCAAGCACTCCGCCGGCCTGCTCGTCGAGACCCGGGTGGACGCGCTCGACGAGGCCGAGCAGAACGATCCCGCACGCAACCACCGGCGCCGGGTCGCCACCCAGCGGGCCGCCCTGGAAGGCGCCTTCGCCTACGTCGAGGAGCGCCGCGGCCCCCTCACGGCGGCCACCGCAGCGGCCAGGAGCGCCGGATTCGCCGACCGGGGACCGGTGTTCCTCGGCGGCGCCGACAACGATCCGCCGGAGCCCGGGGAGATCATCGCCGACCCGCCGTGCGGCTACCGTCTGGACGCGGCGCAGTACGCCGAGACGGCGGACGAACTGGCCCTGCACGGCGTCACCGTCCGGCGGGAGGGCGCGGGTGCGTTCGTACCGCTGGGCCAGTCACGGCGCGCGCTCGTCGCGCTGCTCCTGGACGCGCGGGCCACCTATCACCTCGTCAGTGGGAGTCCTGTGAAGGAGTGTTGACGCCCCCGTGCCGTGGGGGCCGCTTGGCGGGAAGCAGTGGTTTGCCGGTGTAAAGTTACCCACTGGTACTGACCATGCCTCGAACAGGTCCCCACGGCCTGGAAGTTGGAGAACCACCATGCGCCACACGAAGTCCGTACGCCGCGTCCTGCCGGCCCTGATCGCCACCACGCTGCTTGCCGGAAGCGTGCTGATCGGCCAGACGGTGACCGCCGAACCGGCGGCCGCCGGCACCATCACCTGCAACATCGAGAAGCTCCGGAGCGACGCCCACAAGGAGCGCAACCGGGCCGCCCAGCTCAAGCGCCTCGGTGCCACGACGGAGGCGCGCAAGGCCCTCGCCCGCGCCGACGCCCTGGAGCGGCGCGCCCGCCAGTGCGCCGACGCGGACAACAACAACCGCCCGCCGCTCTGGAAGTAGCCACACGTGCGGGGCGGGTGCGGTCCGAAAGGGACCACACCCGCCCCGCGGCGTCCCGCCCCGTTCGTCCCCCTGGGCCCCACCCGCGGTTCAGCAGGCCTCCACCAGCTCCGCCGCCCGTGCCGCGCAGCCCCAGGCCACCGTCACCCCCGCGCCCCCGTGCCCGTAGTGGTGCACCAGGCGCCCGCCGCCCGGCAGCGGCACCGCCTCGATCCGCACCCCGCCCACCCGCGCGGGCCGCAGCCCCACCCGGTGCCCGAGCACCCGCGCCCGCGCTATCTCGGGACGCACCCGCGCGCACCGCGCCACGATCGCCGCCGCCGTCGCCTCATCGGGCGCGAGCCGTTCGTCGTCCTCCTCGGCCGTCCCGCCGAGCACCAGCCGCCCCGGCTGCGGGAAGAAGTACGTCGTCTCGCTCGACCCGGCGTCCGCCGAGGTGAACCACTCCTCGATCCCCGGGTTCTCCACGATCACCAACTGCCCCCGCACCGGCCGGAGGCCGGGATCCGGTACGAGCTCCCGGGCAGCCGCACCGGTGCAGTCGACGACCACCCGCGCCAGGGCCGCCGCAGCGTCGAAGCCGGTGACCGTCCGGCGCTCGAAGACCCCGCCCGCCGCCAGGAACCGTTCCCGCAGCCACGCCAGATGGACCGGCATGTCGATCAGCGGCAGGCGCGCCGCCAAACCCACGTCGTAGGGGCCCGGCACCTCATCCGCCGCCAGCTGCCGAAGGCCCGGCACCTCCCGGGCCCAGGAGCCCAGACGATCCAGGGCGGTGTCCGCGTGGATCCCGGCCACCCACCGCACCCCCGTCCGCTCCGGCTCGGCGGCCAGCTCCCCGTACACGCGCAGCGAGGCCAGCGCCCACGTCCCGGCGTCGGCCTCCGGCTCGATCCGGTACGGCCACCACAGCGCCCCCGCCACGGCCGAGGTCGTCGCCGTCACCTCGTCCCGCGACCAGACCCGTACCCGCAGCCCTCGCTCCGCGAGGGTCACCGCCGTCGTCAGACCGACGACCCCGCCACCCACCACGATCACGTCGCTCCCCATGCGAGGACCGTACCGGGACCGGGACATATCCGGTACGGCTCAGCCATGGAACAGGGCCCCTGACCGGGGAATGCTTGGCTGCATGCCGGCCGCGTACACGACTCTCGACCTCGCCCCCGCCGCCCTCCCCGGCGGCACCCCGCCAGGGGGCCTCGCCCATCCCCGCTCCGGCGCCCTCGACCTCGTCGTCGACGGCAGGCCGTTGCTCCACCGGCTCGACGAGGCCGACGGCGCCGACGTGGTCTCGCCCCTGGCGGCCGACCTGCCGCCCGCCCTGCGCGCCGCGCACGTCCGCCGGCTCCTCGACCCGGCGCCCTCGCTCGCGGACGGCCGCCAGGTGATCTACTCCTGCCCCGACTGCGACGACCTCGGCTGCGGAGCCGTCACGGCCGTCGTCGAGCGCGACGACGAGAACGGGAGCGGAGGCGAGGACGGTGACGACGGCGGGAGCATCGTCTGGCGCGACTTCGCCTGGCAGACCGGCCCCACCGCGGACCCGTCCCGCGAGGGCTACCCCGGCGTCGGTCCGTACCGCTTCCACGGCCCCGCCTACCGCGCCGTCCTGCTGCGCCTCGCCGCGGGTTCCTGACGCCACGCGACCGGAGCTCCGGCTGAGGCCCGGCCCCCCACCCGGCCCCCGCCCGGCCCCGGCCCCGCGCCCCGCGCCCCGGGCCCGTGGGCAGGTCCTCCCGTCGCCTAGGATTCGTACCCTGATGACTGCAACCCTCGTCGCCAAGGACCTCGCCGCCGGCCACGGCGAACGCACCCTCTTCGCCGGGCTCGACCTGGTCGTCGCCCCCGGCGACGTCATCGGCCTCGTCGGCGTCAACGGCGCCGGCAAGTCGACACTGCTGCGGCTGCTCGCCGGCATCGACGCCCCGGAGGAGGGAGAGCTCCGGCTCTCCCCGCCCACCGCCGCCGTCGGCCACCTCCCGCAGGAGCCGGAGCGCCGCGCGGGCGAGACCGTGCGCGAGTTCCTCGCCCGCAGGACCGGTGTCGCCGCCGCGCAGGCGGCCATGGACGAGGCCACCCAGGGCCTCGTCGACGGCACCCCCGGCGCCGACGACGCGTACGCCCTCACCCTGGAGAGCTGGCTCAACCTCGGCGGCGCCGACCTGGACGAGCGCGCCGAGGAGGTCGCCGACTCCCTCGGCCTCACCGTCGGCCTCGACCAGCCGATGACCTCCCTCTCCGGCGGCCAGGCCGCCCGCGCCGGTCTCGCCTCGCTCCTCCTCTCCCGCTACGACGTCTTCCTGCTCGACGAGCCCACGAACGACCTGGACCTCGAAGGCCTGGAACGCCTCGAATCCTTCGTGAAGGGACTGCGGGCCGGGACGGTCGTCATCAGCCACGACCGCGAGTTCCTCACCCGTACCGTCACCAAGGTCCTCGAACTCGACCTCGCCCAGCAGCAGATCACCCTGTACGGCGGCGGTTACGACGCGTACCTGGAGGAGCGGGACAGGGCCAGGCGGCACGCCCGCGAGGACTTCGAGGAGTTCGCGGGCAAGAAGGCGGCCCTCGAAGCGCGCGGCCACATGCAGCGGTCCTGGATGGACAAGGGCGTCAAGAACGCCCGCCGCAAGGCCACCGACGGGGACAAGCTCGGACGCAACGCGCGCAGCGAGGCCAGCGAGAAGCAGGCCGCGAAGGCCCGCCAGACCCAGCGCATGATCGAACGCCTCGACGTCGTCGACGAACCCCGCAAGGAGTGGGAGCTGCGCATGGAGATCGCCGCCGCGCCGCGCTCCGGCTCGGTCGTCGCGACCCTGCGCGAGGCCGCGGTGCGCCGCGGCGACTTCTCCTTCGGCCCCGCCACCCTCCAGATCGACTGGGCCGACCGGGTCGCCGTCACCGGTGCCAACGGTGCGGGCAAGTCGACGCTGCTCGCCGCCCTGCTCGGCCGGCTGCCGCTGGACTCCGGTGACGCGTTCCTCGGCTCGGGCGTCGTCGTCGGCGAGGTCGACCAGGCCCGCAAGCTCTTCCACGGCACGGAGACGCTCCTGGAGGCGTTCTGCGCGGCCGTGCCCGAGACGGAGCCCGCCGAGGTCCGCACCCTGCTCGCCAAGTTCGGCCTCAAGGCCGTCCACGTGATGCGGCCCGCGACCACGCTGTCCCCGGGAGAGCGGACCCGCGCCGCACTCGCCCTGCTCCAGGGCCGCGGCGTGAACCTGCTCGTGCTCGACGAGCCGACCAACCACCTGGACCTGCCGGCCATCGAGCAGCTGGAGTCCGCGCTCGACTCGTACACCGGCACGCTGCTGCTCGTCACCCACGACCGGCGGATGCTGGACGCGGTCCGCACCACCCGCCGCATCGAGGTCGCGGACGGAAAGGTGACCGAACTCTGATGACGGTCTCCTTCGGCTGGGGCCCCGTGGAGGCGGAGGTCCTCGCCGCGCGGGCCGCCTGCGTGGTCGTGGTGGACGTGCTGTCCTTCACCACGGCAGTGGGCGTCGCCGTCGAGGCCGGCGCGGCCGTGCACCCGTACCGGTGGCGGGACGCGACGGCCCTCGCGTACGCGGAGAGCGTCGGAGCCGTACTCGCCGTGGGCCGCCGTGAGGCGACCCCCGAGCATCCCTGGACGCTCTCCCCGGCCGCGCTGCGCACCGCCCCGATGCCGGAGCGACTGGTCCTGCCGTCCCCGAACGGCTCCACGATCGCGGCCGGGGCCGCCTCGTACGGCGCGACCGTCGTCGCGGCCTCCCTGCGCAACCACACGGCCGTCACCCGGCTGCTTGCCGACCGGGGCTACGGCACGGCGGACCGCCCGCTCGCCGTCGTCGCCTCCGGCGAGCGGTGGCCCGACGGATCGCTGCGCCCGGCCCTCGAAGACCTGCTGGGCGCGGGAGCGGTGCTGTCCGCCCTCGCCGGGACGCACACCCTGACCCCGGAGGCGACCGCGGCGGCCACGCTGTGGACGGCGACCGAGGACCCGGTCGCCGCCTTGCACGGCTGTGACTCGGGCCGTGAACTGTACGAGTACGGCTTTCCCCAGGACGTGACCGTGGCCGCCGAGGTCGACAGCTCGACGACCGTCCCCGTTCTCGTGGACGGCGCTTTCCAGGAGGCACCATGACCGACCTACTGACCCGGCTGACCGAGATGCTCGACGATCTCGACGCGGACGTCGACGAGACGATCGACCTCGCCGACGAGATCGCGGCCTCGGGCGACGCCGGTCTCCTGCCCCGCCTCCAGGCCGAGCTGGACCGCGCCCTCACCGAACGGAACGCCTACGCCAGGGAGCTCCTCGGCGGGGTCGTCGCCGCCATCGGCGGCCCGGACGCCCTCCCCACCCTGATCCGCGCCTCCGCCGTCGATCTCGGTGACGACCAGGACGGCCTGGCGGCCGAGATCGTCGACCTGGTCCAGGCGGACCCCGGGACGGCCCGCGGCCTCCTCCAGCCGCTCACGGAGGACGACGACCTCTCCGTCGCCAACCGGGCCGACTGGGCGCTGCGCTTCCTGCCGTAGCCGGTACGTACGCGAAGAGGCCGACGCGAAGAGGCCACGGCCCGGTGGGCTGTGGCCTCGTTCACGCGGACGCGGGGTCGGCGGTCTACCAGAAGGTGCTGCAGTCGACGTGGTTCGTACCGGAGTCCTTGATGCAGACGCGGTAGTAGTAGCTGCTGCCGCCGAGCATGTTCGACCAGTCGCTGCCCGGGTTGGGGAAGGTGACACTGAGGCTGCGTATGAAGCCGGTGCCGGCGCCTGACCACTTCTCGATGTAGCCGTACTTGGGCCACCACTGGCCGCCGGACGAGTCGGTGACGCGGACCCAGCCGGCCTGGCACGTGGAGGACCAGCGCAGCTCGGCCTTGAGGCCGCCGTCGGCGGTGGCGGTCCGATACGTCACGGCGCCGGCGTCGCAGCCCTGCGAGACGGGGCCGAGGTTGTCGCAGCCGGAGCCGGAGCAGCCGGCGGCGTACGAGGTGCCCGCGAGCGGGACCAGGGCCATGGTCATCGCGGCGGCCGAGACCGTGGCCATCTTCGCGATCATGCGCTTCATCTGGTGTCTCTCTTCTTCCGGGGGTGAGAAGTGGCTACGCGGACGCGGGGTCGGCGGTCTACCAGAAGGTGCTGCAGTCGACGTGGTTCGTACCGGAGTCCTTGATGCAGACGCGGTAGTAGTAGCTGCTGCCGCCGAGCATGTTCGACCAGTCGCTGCCCGGGTCGGGGAAGGTGACACTGAGGCTGCGTATGAAGCCGCTGCCGGCGCCCGACCACTTCTCGATGTAGCCGTACTTGGGCCACCAGGCGTTGGGGCCCGACGGGTCGGTGACGCGTACCCAGGCCGCCTGACACGCGGGCGACCAGCGCAGCTCGGCCTTGAGGCTGCCGTCGGCGTAGGCGGTCGCCTTGGTGACGGCGTCGCCGTCGCAGCTCTGGGAGACGGGGCCGAGGTTGTCGCAGCCGGCGCCGTAGCAGCCGGCGGCGTACGAGGTGCCCGCGAGCGGGACGAGGGCGATGGTCATGGCGGCGGCCGAGACCGTCGCCATCTTTGCGAGGGCGCGCTTCATGGTTGCTGGAACCTCCAGGAGCAGGAACACCGTGCGCCTCCCCCGTGGAGGCCGAAGATGATCATGGTGGCTTGTCCTGTGCGCGTCAATGGGTAAAACGGGCGACTCCGCGCGATGACCCGTTCACAGCAAGTCGTCCCCGTCGCCCTGTCGGGGCGTACGGGGACGACTCAGGCAGTCCGGTCGGATGTCGCCTCCGACCCGTGCGTCCTTATCGGCGCTTGCCCCCGCCCTCGCCCAGCAGGCCGGCCTTGCGCAGGGCGTCGGCCATCGCGCTGTTGGCGGGCGCGGCGGCGGGGGAGCGGTCCCGGCCGCCCCGGTCGGACTGCCCGCCCCGGCCGGCGCCGGCGCCCTGGCCGGCACGGTCGCCCCGGCCGCTCTGTCCACCCTGGCCGCCCTGGCTGTTCCGTCCGCCCTGGCTGTTCTGGCCACCCCGGCCGGCACCGCCCTGGCGCTGCTGCGGCGGCCGCCCGGAGCGGTCGCCGCCCCGCTCGCCCCGCTCGCGCTTGGGCACGCCGCCCTGGCCGTCGGCGCCCGTCTCGTCGTCGAGCCGCAGCGTCAGCGAGATCCGCTTGCGCGGGATGTCCACCTCCTGGACCTTCACCCTGACCACGTCGCCGGGCTTCACCACGTCGCGCGGGTCCTTGACGAACGTCCTGGACATCGCCGACACGTGCACCAGGCCGTCCTGGTGCACGCCGATGTCCACGAAAGCCCCGAAGGCGGCCACGTTGGTGACGACCCCTTCGAGGATCATGCCGGGCTCCAGGTCGCCGATCTTCTCGACGCCCTCCTTGAAGGTGGCCGTCCTGAACGCGGGACGCGGGTCACGGCCCGGCTTCTCCAGCTCGCGCAGGATGTCCGTCACCGTCGGCAGGCCGAAGGTCTCGTCGACGAAGTCGTCCGCCCGCAGCGAGCGCAGCCTGCCCGTGTCGCCGATCAGCGCCGCGACCTCGCCGCCCGTCGCCTTCACCATCCGGCGCACCACCGGGTACGCCTCCGGGTGCACCGACGAGGAGTCGAGCGGGTCGTCGCCGTCCCGGATGCGCAGGAAGCCCGCGCACTGCTCGTACGCCTTCGGACCGAGCCGGGCCACGTCCTTGAGCGCCCGGCGGGAACGGAAGGGGCCGTTGGCGTCCCGGTGCGCGACGATGTTCTCCGCGAGACCGGAGCTGATGCCGGAGACCCGGGACAGCAGCGGCGTGGAGGCCGTGTTGACGTCGACGCCGACGCCGTTCACACAGTCCTCGACGACCGCGTCGAGGGAGCGCGAGAGCTTCACCTCGGCCAGGTCGTGCTGGTACTGGCCGACGCCGATGGACTTCGGGTCGATCTTCACCAGCTCCGCGAGCGGGTCCTGGAGCCGCCGGGCGATGGACACGGCGCCGCGCAACGACACGTCGAGGTCCGGGAGTTCCTGCGAGGCGAAGGCGGAGGCCGAGTAGACCGAGGCGCCCGCCTCCGAGACCATCACCTTGGTCAGGTTCAACTCGGGATGCCTGGCCAGGAGCTCGGCCGCCAGCTTGTCGGTCTCGCGGGAGGCCGTGCCGTTGCCGATCGCGACCAGCTCGACCGCGTGCTCCTTCGCCAGCCGCGCCAGCTTCTCCAGCGCCTGGTCCCACTTGTTGGCCGGCACGTGCGGATAGATCGTGTCGGTGGCCACGACCTTGCCGGTCGCGTCGACCACAGCGACCTTCACGCCCGTACGGAAGCCGGGGTCGAGGCCCAGCGTCGCCCGGGTGCCGGCCGGCGCGGCGAGCAGCAGATCGCGCAGGTTCGCCGCGAAGACCCGGACCGCCTCGTCCTCCGCCGCCGTCCGCAGCCGCAGCCGCAGGTCGATCCCGAGGTGGACGAGGATGCGGGTCCGCCAGGCCCAGCGGACCGTGTCCTGGAGCCACTTGTCGCCGGGGCGCCCCCGGTCCGCGACCCCGAAGCGGTGCGCGACGATCCCCTCGTACGAGGAAGGCCCCTCGGTGGGTTCCTCCGGCTCCAGATCCAGGCTGAGCACGTCCTCCTTCTCGCCGCGCAGCATGGCGAGCACCCGGTGGGAGGGCAGGGCGGTGAAGGGCTCGGCGAAGTCGAAGTAGTCGGCGAACTTCGACCCCGCCTCCTCCTGGCCGTCCCGCACCTTGGCCACCAGCCGGCCCCTGTCCCACATGCGCTCACGCAGGTCGCCGATGAGGTCGGCGTCCTCGGAGAACTTCTCGGCGAGGATCGCCCGCGCGCCCTCAAGCGCCGCGGCGGCGTCCGCGACGCCCCTGTCCGCGGACACGAAGGCCGCGGCGGCGGCCGCGGGCTCCACCGACGGGTCGGCGAGCAGCCCCTCGGCCAGCGGTTCGAGACCGGCCTCGCGGGCGATCTGGGCCTTGGTCCGCCGCTTCGGCTTGAAGGGCAGGTAGATGTCCTCGAGGCGCGCCTTGGTGTCGGCGGCCCGGATCCGGGCTTCCAGCTCCTCCGTCAGCTTTCCCTGCTCGCGTACGGAGTCGAGGACCGCCGACCGGCGGTCCTCCAGCTCTCGCAGATAGCGCAGCCGCTCCTCGAGCGTGCGCAGCTGCGCGTCGTCGAGCATCTCCGTCGCTTCCTTGCGGTAGCGCGCGATGAACGGCACGGTCGAACCGCCGTCGAGCAGCTCGACGGCTGCCTTCACCTGTCGCTCGCGTACGCCGAGTTCCTCGGCGATCCTTGCTTCGATGGACGTCGTCACGGTGTCCCGACTCGCCTTCTCGTGCCTCAAGCTTGCGAGTGCATTGTGCCGGGTCGGTCACCCGTACGCGGTAACCGACCCGTCCCGCGCGCGTCCCCGGGCGTTCGCCGCCGGTTGCCGCGCGCCCCGGCTCGCGCCGGTCGGCTCGGCTCAGCCCTTGCTGATCAGGTCCGCGGGGAAGGCGCCCGCGCCGGCCGCCGAGACGGCGAAGTCGCGCGCCAGCCCGGTGAGCCGCTCGACCCCCGCCGCTCCGAGGTGCTCGTACGGGGTGGTGTCCAGCCGGTCCGTGATCTCCTCCAGCTCCTCCCGCAGCCGGGTGCCCGCCTCCGTCAGCTCGCCCTCGGCGTCGAGCAGGCCGCGCTCGCGCAGCCGTCCTGCCGCCGCGTCCCAGTCGGCGCGCCGCCAGCCGCGGCTGCTCAGGAACCAGCGCGGGCTCATGGCCTTGCCGGTCGCCGTGTGCGAGACGACCGCCTCGACCGGGTCGAGGCCCAGCGAGAGCAGGGCCGTGAGGTGGCCGTCGCCCCGGTGTTCGCGCAGCAGGGTCGCGGCGTGCCAGTAGGCGAGGTGGGGGGCGTCCGGCACGGGCAGGTCGGCGTTGGCCGAGTAGAGGGGGCGGGCGTGCCGGGTGCAGGCCTCGGCGGCGCGCAGGGCGAGCTCGGCGGCCTCGGCCATCTCCGCGGAGGCGACCGTCTCCTCGCCGAGCAGCCGGCGCAGGGTCGCGTCGACGGCGCGCAGCCGCGCGTCGAGGACGGCGCCGGGGGAGGCGGTCTCCCAGACGGCGGGGAGGTGCCGGGCGAGCAGCTCGTGGTTGTAGTTGTAGAAGGTCGCGGCGACGGTGCCGGCGCCGACCGCGCCGAGGGCGGCGCTGCGCGCGGAGAGTCGCGCCGCGGTGGGGTCGGTGATGCCGAGGGCGCCGAACTCGCGGTCGAGGTCGGGCGAGAAGTAGAGCGTGGAGTGCACCGTGTTGACGACGTTGTGGCAACGGCGTCCGGCGCGCGGGGGGAGAGAGGTCGTCATGGGCCCGAACGTTACCGACTGGTCGGTACGACGGGAACAGGAGGGTCCTCGACGGCCGGCCGCGATGGCAGGAAAGGTGGGTTCCCCGTCATTGCGGACGCCCCCGCCGCCGCGAAGGATGGAGGCATGACGCAGCGACCCGTTCTCGTCGTCCTCTTCGACGACGTCCAGAGCCTCGACGTCACCGGCCCCTTCGAGGTGTTCGCCGGTGCCGCCCGTGCCGCGGGGGATCCGTCCGCGTACCGGCTCCGCACCGCCTCCCTGGACGGCGGGCCGGTCCGTACGCACAGCGGGCTGCGCCTCCTCCCCGACACCACGCTCGCCGAAGCCGTCGCCGACGGCGCCCCGCACACCCTCGTCGTGCCCGGCGGCGAGGGCACCCGCCGGCCCGACCCCGCCCTGATCGACTGGCTGCGCGCCCACGCCCCGCGCGCCGAGCGCCTGGTCTCCGTCTGCACCGGCGCGCTGCTCCTCGCCGAGGCGGGGCTCCTCGACGGGCACCGGGCCACGACCCACTGGGCCGCCTGCGAGCACCTCGCCCGCCGCCACCCCGAGGTCGAGGTGGACCCGGACCCCATCTTCGTGCGGGAAGGACGGCTCTCCACCTCCGCCGGGGTCACGTCGGGCATCGACCTGGCACTCGCCCTCGTCGAGGAGGACCTCGGCCGGGACGTGGCCCTCACCGTCGCCCGCCACCTGGTCGTCTTCCTGCGCCGCCCCGGCAACCAAGCCCAGTTCAGCGCCCAGCTGTCCGCCCAGACCGCCCGCCGGGAGCCGCTGCGCGACCTCCAGCAGTGGATCAACGAGCACCCCGGGGCGGACCTCTCCGTCGAGGCGCTCGCCGCCCGCGCACGGCTCTCGCCCCGCCACTTCGCCCGCGCCTTCCACGAGGAGACCGGCACCCCGCCCGGCCGCTACGTCGACCTGGTCAGGCTCGAACACGCCCGCCGGCTCCTGGAGGAGACCTCGCGGGGTGTCGAGGAGGTCGCCCGCGCCTCGGGCTACGGCACCCCAGAGGCGATGCGCCGCGCCTTCCTCAGAGCCCTGGGGACCGCCCCGGCGGAGTACCGCCGCCGCTTCCACTCACCCGTCAAGCGAAACGACTGAAAGGGACCACCGTGCAGATCGCCGTCCTCCTCTATCCGGGCTTCACCACGCTCGACGCCGTCGGGCCGTACGAGCTCCTCGCCCGCATCCCGGGAGCCGAGACCGTCTTCGTGGCCAAGGAGACCGGGCCGGTCCGCAACGACCAGGGCAGCCTCGCCCTTGTCGCGGACAAGACCCTCGCCGAGGTCCCGCGCCCGGACATCGTCCTGGTGCCCGGCGGGCCCGACTCCCGGCAGGCCATGAACGACCCGGAGATCCAGGCCTGGCTCCGTACCGCCGACGGGACCAGCACCTGGACCACCTCGGTCTGCACGGGTTCCCTGCTGCTGGCCGCCGCCGGAGTCCTCGACGGCCGTCGCGCCACCACCCACTGGCTGGCCTACGAGGAGCTCAGGGCGCTCGGCGTCGAGCCCACCGGCGAGCGGGTCGTCTTCGACGGCAAGTACGTCACGGCGGCCGGGGTCTCCTCCGGCATCGACATGGCACTGCACCTGATCGGCCGGATCGCCGGCGACGAGGCCGCCCAGACGATCCAGCTGCTCACCGAGTACGACCCGCAGCCCCCGTACGACGCGGGCTCCCCGGAGAAGGCCCCGGCCGAGATCGTCGCACGGTGGCGTGGACGGCCCACCGAGTCGCTCGTCCGGGAGGACTGACGCTCAGAGCCCGTACGTGAAGCGGGGCGCGCGGCGTTCCAGGAAGGCGGCGACCCCCTCCGCGGTGTCGCCGCTGCCGCGTGCCTGTTCGGCCCAGTGGGCGTCCCGGTCCAGGCGCCCGTCGGCGAACTCCTTGGCCGCGGCCTGGGTGAGCAGGGAGCGGGAGGCCAGCACCCGGGCGAACGCGGCCACCCGCTCGTCCAGTGCGCCCACCGGGTGCAGCTCGTCCACGAACCCGGTCCGCAGCGCCCGCTCGGCGTCGATCAACTCGCCGGAGAAGAGCAGGTACTTGGCGGCCGAGGGCCCCACGAGGGCGGTGAGCCTGCGGGTCGAGGAGGACGGGTAGACGATGCCGAGCTTCGAGGGGGTGATCCCGAAGCGGGCACCCTCCTCGGCGAACCGCAGGTCGCAGGCGGCGGCGAGCTGGCTGCCGCCTCCGACGCAGAAGCCCCGGACGGCCGCCAGGGTCGGCTTGGGGAAGGCGGCGAGGGCCTCCTCGGCCCGTACCGCGAGCGCCTGCTGCTCGTCCCCGGGCTCCCGCAGGGCCGAGATGTCCGCCCCGGCGCAGAAGGTGTCGCCCTCGCCCGTCAGGACCAGGACCCGCACCGCGGGGTCGGCGGCGAGCCGGTCCAGTACGCCGGGCAGGTCGCGCCACATGCCGGCGCTCATCGCGTTGCGCTTGGCCGGGTTGGCGATGACGACGGTGGCGATCCCGTCCTTGACGCCGTCCTTCAGCTGGGGCTCCATGGGCCGGATGCTATCCGTGGTACCCGCACGTACGATCAGGAGGGGGCCGCCCCGAGGAGGCACCGCATGGCCAGGGACAGCCGCGAGACGCACGAGGACCCGGACCCGCTCCGGGACATGGCACGCGAGGGGAAGCGGCTCAACCGCAGCTTCGGCTGGCTGGCCGCGCTCGGCATCCTGCTCGTGATCGGCGGTGTCGTCGGTCTGGTCTACACGGGCCTCGCCACCCTGACCTCGATGCTGCTCTTCGGCTGGCTGCTGCTGCAGTGTCGTGGTGCGGGGGCCGCAGTTCGGCTGGACCCTCCTGCAGGGGGCCTTCGGCCTGCTGCTCGGTCTGCTCGTCCTCTTCGACTGGCCGGACAGCAGTCGGTACGTGCTCGGGGTCTTCTTCTCGCTCGCGCTGCTCTTCGACGGCCTGGGCCTGATCGCGATCGGCGTGGGCGGGCGACGGATCGTCAGCATGGTGACACCGGAGCCGGGTTCCGGGATGCCCCCGGAGTCGTCAGAAAGCGCGCTGGATCAGTCGAACAACTGACATGGGCATAATCAACCGATCAGAAAGCGGCCGATACGTGTCGACTTCTGGTCAGTAGGCCGGTCCGCCCCTGTGCATTGCCAAGACTCGATCCGTGGCGAGAATCGAGCACGAGGGTGGGAACCGTACCGTGGACACCCACGGAGGTGGCCCCGCCCGGCAACCGTCCTACGAAGGAGTCTGGCGCTTCACCGCTGCCGCGGTCGACGTCTCCGTCCCGCAGGCCCGGCACGCCGTACGCGACCTGCTGGTCCGCCAGGGCGTCCCCCTCCATGAGGAGATCATGGACGGCCTGCTGCTGATCGTCTCCGAACTGGTCACCAACGCCGTGCGGCACGCGGCGCTGCTGTCCCCGGAGATAGCGGTGGAGGTGGCCATCGGCCCCGAGTGGATCCGCGTGTCCGTCGAGGACAATCACCCGTACCGCCCCAAGGCCCTTGAGGCGGACTACGGGCAGACGGGCGGCCGGGGACTGCTCCTGGTCCGCGAGATCGCCCAGGAGGCCGGCGGCGCCTGCGACGTCGAGCACACCGCGAGCGGCGGAAAAATCATTTGGGCGGCGCTGCCCCTGGCCCCGATGGCACCGGGGCCGGGGGGCGCGCCCACGCTGCCGGCGATCACCAGCCCCCGGACGGACCCGTCAGCTCCCTGATCGCCGGGCGCGCCGCGTCGAGCACCGTCATGAACCAGGCGGAGAAGGGTGCGGCGGCGTGGCGCTCGGCGAGCTCGTCGGCGGTCACGAAGGCGGTGTCCCCGATCTCCTCCGGGTCGGGGCGCGGTTCGCCCTGCACGAGGCCGACGAAGAGGTGGTTGAACTCCTGCTCCACCAGGCCCGAGGCCGGGTCCGGGTGGTTGTAGCGGACGGTGCCCGCCTCCGCGAGCAGGGTGGGGGAGACGCCCAGCTCCTCGAACGTCCGCCGGGCCGCCGCCGCGAACGGCGCCTCGTCCGGGTAGGGGTGGCCGCAGCAGGTGTTCGACCAGACGCCGGGGGAGTGGTACTTGCCGAGCGCCCGGCGCTGGAGCAGCAGGCGGCCCGACTCGTCGAAGAGGAAGACGGAGAAGGCGCGGTGGAGCAGGCCGGGCGCCTGGTGGGCGGCGAGCTTCTCGGCCGTCCCGATCGTCGTCCCGTCCTCGTCGACCAGTTCGAGCATGATCGGCGCCGCGATTCCGGACGGCTGGACACCGTTCGACATGATCTCCGGCGAGATCTGAGCCGCGGTGGCTGGTGTGATCGGCATACCCATCCTTCGCATCGGTCCTCGGCCCGGTGGGGCCACCTCAGTCTGCCGCACGAAACCGGCTTGTCCGTACTTCGGCGGCCGGACGTGGCCGCTCCCGCCGCACCGGAGTACACCGGCGCGGCGGGAGCGGAGGGACGACGCGAGGAGAACCGGGGTACGCCTAGACCCCGAAAGCCGCCGGATAGACGAGCGTGCCCGGCGGAACGGGGACGGAGTCGTCGAGGACGAGCGCCATCATCGCCTCGTCCGGAGCCTCGAAACCTGGCTTGATTCCGTACGCGGACGCACGTACGAACCCGAACCTCGGGTAGTACTCCGGATGGCCCAGGACCAGGACGAGCGGCTCACCCCGAAGCCGGGCCGCGTCGAGCACCGCCCGGACGACGGCCTGCCCGGCCCCCGTCCGCTGGTACGCGGGCGCGACCGACACCGGGGCGAGCGCCGCCGCGGGGGCGTCGCCGACCCGGCAGCGGGTGATCAGGGCGTGCGCGGCGATCGTGCCGTCCGGTGCCTCGGCCACGTACGAGAGGCCGGGCAGCCAGGCGTCGGGGTCACGGCGGAGCGCGTCGACCAGATCCGCCTCGCTCTCGGAGACCGCGGCCTCCGAACCGAAGGCCGTCGCCACGACCCGCCGGATCGCCTCGGCGTCCCCGGGAGTCTCCGGACGGGTGTGCCAGCGCGGATCGGCCGGACGCAGCGCGAAACCGGCGTATCCGTAGTCGGAGCCGTGCTCGTGCCGGAGCGCGATCTCGGTGCGCGCGCCCGCCACCGCCTCGGCCATGCCGGGCACGGTGGTGTCGGCCGCGTCGGCGTGGGCGGCGAGCGGACCGTAGTACTCGTTCCAGTCGCTCTCCGGCTGCGGGACGGTACCGAGGACGTGGTAGCCGGCCCCGACGGCCGCCGCCGCGTTCCCGGCGACGGTACGGAGCGGGTAGTGCTCCTCCCAGAAGGCGCGGGGCACCGGGCCCGGCTCCTCGGTGGTCCAGACGCACTCGGTGAGCACCAGCGTGCCCCCGGGTGCGAGGAGCCTGCGCCATTCGGCGAGCGCCCGGTCGAAGCCGAGGACGAAGACCGAACTCTCGGCCCAGACCAGGTCGAAGGAGCCGTCGGGGAACGGCAGTGCGCCCATGTCGGCGCGGAGGGTGTGGATCGAGCCGTCGAGCCCGCGGTCGGCGGCGGACCGCCGCAGTTCCGCGAGGAACGGCTCGTGGGTGTCGACCGCGGTCACCTCCGCGCCCGCCTCGGCGGCCAGGAGCAGCGCGGAACGGCCGGGGCCGCAGCCCAGGTCGAGGACGCGCGGACGCTCCGGCAGCTTCCCCGCGAGCGCGAGGAGCCGCCGGGTGGTGGTGTCGGAGCCGGGGCCCTGCCGCGGAAGACCGTGGTGCAGGGCGAAGAAGGAGTCGTGCAAGGCGTTGTCGGACAACGTGGGAAACCCTTTGTGAGAGGGCTCCGGCCGACGACGTGAAGGACCGGTGGGAAGACCGGGATCAGGTCAGCCGGAGACCCGGAGGCTGAGGGACGACCGGGCGCTGCCGCTGCGGGCAGCCTCCATCGCGACGGTCATCAACCTCAGCTCCTCTCTCCACACGTTCGTACGAAGAGATTAACAGCCCCCCGGTGATCAGAGGCAGAGTTTCGCCTCGTGCTCCGCGTGCCCGGCGGGCTCCAGCTGGAAGGTGCAGTGCTCCACGTCGAAGTGGGAGCCCAGGCATCCCTGGAGGGCGTGCAGCATCTTCTCGTGGCCGACCGAGTCCAGCGCGCCCTGGTCCACGACCACGTGCGCCGAGAGCACCGGCATCCCCGAGGTGATCGTCCAGGCGTGCAGGTCGTGCACGTCCTCGACCCCCGGCAGGGCAAGGATGTGTGCCCGTACCTCCGCCATGTCGACGCCCTTGGGGGCCGCCTCCAGGAGCACGTCCAGGGTCTCGCGCAGCAGCTTGACCGTACGGGGGACGATCATCAGGCCGATCACGATCGAGGCGATCGGGTCGGCGTACTGCCAGCCCGTGGTCAGGATGACGCCGGCCGCGATGATCACGGTGACCGACCCCAGGGCGTCCGCGAGGACCTCCAGATACGCCCCGCGCACGTTGAGGCTGTCCTTCTGGCCGCGCATGAGCAGCGAGAGCGAGATCACGTTGGCGACGAGGCCGATGACCGCGAACGTGATCGTCAGGCCGCCCTTGGTCTCGGCGGGTTCCATGAACCGCTGGATCGCCTCGTACAGCACGTAGCCGCCGACGCCGAGCAGCAGCAGACAGTTGGCGAGCGCGGCCAGGATCTCGGCCCGCGCGAACCCGAAGGTGCGGTTCCCCGAGGGCGGCCGGTTGGCGAAGTGGATCGCGAGCAGCGCCATCGCGAGGCCGACCGCGTCGGTCGCCATGTGCGCGGCGTCGGCGATCAGGGCGAGCGAGTCGGCGAGCAGGCCGCCGACGATCTCGATCACCATCACGGAGAGCGTGATGCCGAGCGCGATCCGCAACCGGTTCTTGTACGCGGCCCCGGCGGTGCCGGTCGGCGGCGGGCCGCCGTGGCTGTGCCCGTGGTCGTGTCCAGCCCCCATGGAATGGCCTCCAGATCGAGTCGCGTGTGTCCGCCCGGTGGTCGCCGACGGGGCAAGTGAACTACGGGTGGGGGGTATGCGCAACACGGTACTGAACACCGTTGTCATATGCTCTGACCTGCGGTGATTACATCAGGACCGGCCGTGGCCAGAAGTCGGCCGCGCGGGCTGCGGCGGCCGGCTGCGGACGGGGTTTGTGGGGCGGGCCGACGATCGCCCATGATGATCACCGTCAGGACGAGGCGCACCCATGAGGACACGGGTGGGCCCGGGGGAGTCCTGCCCGCGAAGCCTCGGTGAACTCGCACTTCCGTTCATCCGATAGCCTCAGCCGACGTGTCGCCGCCCCGTGCCGGGCCGCACCGCCGCGCCCGGGGCCGCCATGGGCCCCGCCGGCCCCTCCGTCAGCTCCAAGGAGTGAGTTCGCCTGTCGACCGCCATCCTCACCGGCCCGCCGGCACCCGGATCCTCGCTCGACGGAGATCTGAGGTCGCTCGGTTTCGACGTCCGGACCGCCTCGGACGCCGATGAGGCCGGAGCCCTCCTTGCCACCGTCCCGGCGGGGGAGCGCGTCGCGCTCGTCGACCCCCGGTTCGTCGGTCACCTGCACGCACTGCGCCTCACCCTCACCGACCCGCGGTTCCCCGCGGCCGCCGCACCCGGCGCGCTCACCGCGCAGAGCGGGGCCCGCCCCGCGCTCGTCCGCGCCCTGACCGCCGCAGGGGCCGACGGCGCCGACGACCTCACCGGCACCGTCGCCGACGCCCTCGACGCCGACGGCGTCGCCGTGCACCGGCCCCAGCTCGGCACGCTCGTCGCCGCCGTGCCCACCGACGCCGAGGCCCGCCACCGGGCGCGCGCCGCCGTCGACGCCGTCGACGACGAGGCCGTACGCCTGCGCTCGGCCGTCAAGGCCCACGACGGCTTCTTCACCACCTTCTTCGTCAGCCCGTACTCGCGCTACATCGCCCGCTGGTGCGCGCGCCGCGGACTGACCCCCAACCAGGTCACCACCGCCTCGCTGCTCACCGCCCTGGTCGCGGCCGGCTGCGCGGCGACCGGCGAGCGCGGCGGCTACATCGCCGCCGGCGTCCTCCTCCTCGTCTCCTTCGTCCTGGACTGCACCGACGGGCAGCTCGCCCGGTACGCGCTGAAGTACTCGACGATGGGCGCCTGGCTCGACGCCACCTTCGACCGCGCCAAGGAGTACGCCTTCTACGCGGGCCTCGCCCTCGGCGCCGCCCGCAACGGCGACGACGTCTGGGCCCTGGCGCTCGGTGCGATGGTCCTCATGACCTGCCGGCACGTCGTGGACTTCTCGTTCAACGAGGCGAACGCCGAAAGCACGGGCGCCACCGCCAAGACCGGCCTCGCCCTCTCCGACCGGCTCGACAGCCTCGGCTGGACCGTCTGGGCCCGCCGCATGATCATCCTGCCGATCGGCGAGCGCTGGGCGATGATCGCCGTCCTCACCGCCCTCACCGACCCCCGGATCGTCTTCTGGGCGCTGATCATCGGCTGCGCGTTCGGCGCCTGCTACACCACGGCGGGCCGCGTCCTGCGCTCCCTGACCCGCAAGGCGAAGCGCACCGACCGGGCCGCCCAGGCCCTCGCCGACCTCGCGGACTCCGGCCCGCTCGCCGGCGTCGTCGGCCGCGCGCTCGGCCGTACCGGCCGGCTCGCCCCCGGCGTCGTCCTCGCCGCCATCGCGACCGGCGCGCTGCTCGCCGGCGTCCTGGCCCGACCCTTCGGGGACCGGCAGACCGTCGTCGTCGCGGTCCTCTACGTGGTCCTCGCGGGCGCGGCCGTCGCCCGCCCCCTCAAGGGCGCCCTCGACTGGCTCGTACCCCCGCTCTTCCGCGCCGCCGAGTACACCACCATCCTCGTCCTCGCGGCCCGCTCCGACTCCCCGCACGCCCTCCCCGCCGCATTCGGGCTGGTGGCGGCGGTCGCCTACCATCACTACGACACGGTGTACCGCATCCGCGGCGGCACCGGCGCGCCGCCCGCGTGGCTGGTGCGCGTCACCGGCGGACACGAGGGGCGCACGCTCCTGGTGACCGTCCTCGCCGCCCTGCTGGCGGACCGCGGTGACGACTTCACCCTGGCACTGACCGCGCTGGCGGTCGCCGTCGCGCTGGTGGTGCTCGTGGAGTCCATCCGCTTCTGGGTCTCCTCCGGAGCACCCGCCGTTCACGACGAAGGAGAAACAGCATGATCGGCCTCGTACTGGCAGCCGGTGCCGGACGCCGTCTGCGCCCCTACACCGACACCCTTCCGAAGGCCCTCGTGCCTGTGGACGGCGAGACCACGATCCTCGACGGAACGCTGAAGAACTTCGCCGAGATCGGCCTCACCGAGGTCGCGATCGTCGTCGGCTACCGCAAGGAGGCCGTCTACGACCGCAAGGACGCCCTGGAGGCCAAGTACGGCCTCAAGATCACCCTCGTCGACAACGACAAGGCCGAGGAGTGGAACAACGCCTACTCCCTCTGGTGCGCCCGTGAGGTCCTCAAGCGCGGTGTGATCCTCGCCAACGGCGACACCGTCCACCCGGTCTCCGTCGAGAAGACCCTGCTCGCCGCCCGCGGCAAGGGCCAGAAGATCATCCTCGCCCTCGACACGGTGAAGAACCTCGCCGACGAGGAGATGAAGGTCATCACCGCCGAGGACAAGGGCGTCCAGCGCATCACCAAGCTCATGGACCCGGCCACCGCCACCGGCGAGTACATCGGCGTCACGCTGATCGAGCCCGAGGCCGCCGAGGCCCTCGCCGACGCCCTCAAGGCCACCTTCGAGCGCGACCCCGACCTGTACTACGAGGACGGCTACCAGAAGCTCGTCGACGACGGCTTCACGATCGACGTGGCCCCCATCGGCGACGTCAAGTGGGTCGAGATCGACAACCACGACGACCTCGCGAAGGGCCGTGAGATCGCGTGCCAGTACTGACCCGGCTGATCCCCTCGCCGGTCGTCGTCGACATCCGCAGGGGAGCGCTGGACGACCTGTCCGCGCTCCTCGCGGACCAGCGGATCTCCAGCAACGGCAAGATCGCCGTCGCCATCAGCGGCGGCTCGGGCCTCAAGCTGCGTGACCACTTCGCCCCCGAGCTGCCGGGTGCCGACTGGTACCCGGTCGCGGGCGGCACCATCGACGAGGCCGTGAAGCTCGCCGACGCCATGCGCGGCAAGCGGTACGACGCCGTGGTCGCCCTCGGCGGCGGCAAGATCATCGACGTGACCAAGTACGCGGCGGCCCGGGTCGGGCTGCCGCTGGTGGCCATCGCCACCAACCTGTCGCACGACGGCATCTGCTCGCCGATCTCCACCCTGGACAACGACAACGGCCGGGGCTCCTACGGTGTCCCCACCCCGATCGCCCTGGTCGTCGACCTGGACGTGATCAGGGAGGCGCCGGTCCGCTTCGTCCGCTCCGGCATCGGCGACGCGATCTCCAACCTCTCCGCCATCGCCGACTGGGAGCTCTCCCACCAGGTGACGGGCGAGCCCGTCGACGGCCTCGCGGCCGCCATGGCCCGCAGCGCCGGAGAGGCCGTGCTCCGCCACCCCGGCGGCGTCGGCGACGACGACTTCCTCGTCACCCTCTCCGAGGGCCTGGTGATGTCCGGCATCGCCATGTCGATCAGCGGCGACAGCCGCCCCTCCTCGGGCGCCTGCCACGAGATCAGCCACGCCTTCGACCTGCTCTTCCCGGCCCGCGCCGCCAGCCACGGCGAGCAGTGCGGCGTCGGCGCGGCCTTCGCGATGCACCTGCGCGGCGCCCACGACGGGTCCGCGCAGATGGTCGAGACGCTGCGCCGGCACGGTCTGCCCGTCCGGCCGGAGGAGATGGGCTTCACCGTGGACGAGTTCGTCCAGGCGGTGTCCTTCGCCCCGCAGACCCGGCCGGGCCGCTTCACCATCCTCGAACACCTCGACCTGTCCGACGACGAGATCAGGGACGCGTACGCCGACTATGCCAAAGCCATCCGTAGCTGAGCTCCGCCCGGTCGTCCACCCCCCGGGCGTCAAGGACCGGCGCAGCGGAGAGCACTGGGGCGGCCGCCTGTACATGCGGGAGATCTCCCTCAGGATCACCCGGCAGCTCGTCGGCACCAGGATCACGCCGAACCAGCTCACGTACGTCATGACCGTCGCGGGCGTCCTCGCGGCCCCCGCCCTGCTGGTGCCCGGGATCCCCGGGGCGCTGCTCGGCGCGCTCATGGTCCAGCTCTACCTGCTGCTCGACTGCGTCGACGGCGAGGTGGCCCGCTGGAAGAAGCAGTTCTCCCTGGGCGGGGTGTACCTGGACCGGGTCGGCGCCTACCTCTGCGACGCGGCCGTCCTCGTCGGCTTCGGCCTGCGCGCCGCCGACCTGTGGGGCACGGGCCGGATCGACTGGCTGTGGGCCTTCCTCGGCACGCTCGCCGCGCTCGGCGCCATCCTGATCAAGGCCGAGACCGACCTCGTCGGCGTCGCCCGCCACCAGGGCGGACTGCCGCCGGTCAAGGAGGCGGCGTCCGAGCCGCGCTCCTCCGGCATGGCGCTGGCCCGCAGGGCCGCCGCGGCGCTCAAGTTCCACCGGCTCGTCCTCGGCATCGAGGCCTCGCTGCTCATCGTGGTCCTGGCGATCGTCGACCAGGTCCGCGGCGACCTGTTCTACACCCGGGTCGGTGTCGCGGTCCTCGCCGGCATCGCGCTGCTCCAGACCGTGCTGCACCTGGTGTCGATCATGGTCTCCAGCAGGCTGAAGTGAGGCCGGCCGTGAGTTCGCCGCTCAAGGTGGGAGCCGTCGTCATCACGATGGGCAACCGCCCCGACGACCTGCGCGCGCTGATCGACTCGGTCGCCAAGCAGGAGGGTGACCCCGTCGAGGTCGTCGTCGTCGGACAGGGCACCCCGGTCACCGGGGTGCCCGCCTGGGTGCGGACCGTGGACCTCCCGGAGAACGTCGGCATCCCCGCCGGCCGGAACGTCGGCATCGAGGCCTTCGGCCCCGGCGGCACCGACGTCGACGTCCTGCTCTTCCTCGACGACGACGGACTGCTCGCCCACGCGGACACCGCCGAACTCGTCCGCCAGGCCTTCACCGCGGACCCGCGCCTCGGCATCATCACCTTCCGGATCGCCGACCCGGACACCGGGGCCACCCAGCGCCGGCACGTGCCGAGGCTGCGCGCCTCCGATCCGATGCGCTCCTCCCGGGTGACCACCTTCCTCGGCGGCGCCAACGCGGTACGCACCAAGGTCTTCGCCGAAGTGGGTCTCCTGCCGGGCGAGTTCTTCTACGCGCACGAGGAGACCGACCTCGCCTGGCGCGCGCTCGACGCCGACTGGATGATCGACTACCGTTCCGACATGGTGCTGTTGCACCCCACCACAGCCCCGTCCCGGCACGCCTCGTACCACTTCAACGTGGCCCGCAACCGAGTGTGGCTCGCACGTCGCAATCTGCCCGCGCCCCTGGTGCCGGTCTATCTCGGCGTCTGGCTCCTGCTCACCCTGGTCCGGCGGCCCTCGCTCCCCGCGCTGAAGGCGTGGTTCGGCGGATTCCGCGAGGGCTGGACGACCCCCTGCGGACCGCGCCGCCCCATGAGGTGGCGTACGGTGTGGCGGCTGACCCGGCTGGGTCGCCCCCCGGTCGTCTGACATCGTGGTACCGACGTGCCGCGCATCTTGAACACGAAAGTTTCGACTTGTGAGTGACACACAGCAGGGCGGGGCGGTCGCGACGAGCGCGCCCCCGTCCGTCGACGAGGGCCTGACGCCGGCCGCGCTGGCCGCGAAGTACGGCCTCTCGGTCAGCGGCGCCAGGCCCGGCCTCGTCGAGTACGTCCGTGAGCTGTGGAGCCGCCGCCACTTCATCCTGGCCTTCTCCTCGGCGAAGCTGACCGCCCAGTACAGCCAGGCGAAGCTGGGCCAGGTGTGGCAGGTGGCGACCCCGCTCCTGAACGCCCTCGTCTACTACCTGATCTTCGGGCTCATCCTGGACGCCGGCCGCGGCATGACCAAGGGGGTCTACATCCCCTTCCTGGTCACCGGCATCTTCGTGTTCACCTTCACCCAGAGCTCCGTCATGGCCGGCGTCCGGGCGATCTCGGGCAACCTCGGCCTCGTCCGGGCCCTGCACTTCCCCCGGGCCACGCTGCCCATCTCGTTCTCCCTGCAGCAGCTCCAGCAGCTGATGTTCTCGATGATCGTGCTCGTGGCGGTCGCGATCGCCTTCGGCAGCTACCCCTCGCTCCGCTGGCTGCTGCTGATCCCGGCGCTTTTCCTGCAGTTCGTCTTCAACGTCGGACTCGCCATGATCGTGGCGAGGATGGGCTCCAAGACGCCCGACCTCGCCCAGCTGATGCCGTTCGTCATGCGCACCTGGATGTACGCCTCCGGCGTGATGTTCTCGATCCCGGTGATGCTCGCCGACAAGCCGGCCTGGATCGCCGACGTCCTCATGTACAACCCGGCGGCCGTCTACATGGACCTGATCCGCTTCTCCCTCATCGAGGGCTACGGCGCGGAGAACCTGCCGGCGCACGTCTGGATGACCGCGCTCGGCTGGGCGCTGGCGTTCGGCATCGGCGGCTTCGTCTACTTCTGGAAGGCCGAGGAGAGGTACGGCCGTGGCTGATACGAACACGAACACCGACCGGTCCGACGTTCCCACCGTCATCTGCGACGACGTCCACATCGTCTACCGGGTCAACGCCGGAGGCGGCGGCAAGGGCAGCGCCACGGCGGCGCTCAGCCGGATCGTCGGCCGCGGCAAGGCCGAGGTCACCCGGGGCGTCCGCAAGGTCCACGCGGTCCGCGGCGTCACCTTCACCGCCTACCGGGGCGAGGCCATCGGCCTCATCGGCTCCAACGGCTCCGGCAAGTCCACCCTGCTCCGCGCCGTCGCCGGTCTGCTCCCCACCGAGAGCGGCAAGGTCTACACCGACGGGCAGCCCTCGCTCCTGGGCGTCAACGCGGCGCTCATGAACGACCTCACCGGTGAGCGCAACGTGATCCTGGGCGGCCTCGCCATGGGCATGAGCCGCGAGGAGGTCCGCTCGCGGTACGAGGGGATCGTCGAGTTCTCCGGCATCAACGAGAAGGGCGACTTCATCAGCCTGCCCATGCGCACGTACTCCTCCGGCATGGGCGCCCGGCTCCGCTTCGCCATCGCGGCCGCCAAGAACCACGACGTCCTCCTCATCGACGAGGCGCTCGCGACCGGCGACCGCAAGTTCCAGATCCGCTCCGAGGAGCGCATCCGCGAGCTCCGCAAGGAGGCCGGCACGGTCTTCCTGGTGAGCCACAGCAACAAGTCCATCCGGGACACCTGCGACCGGGTGCTCTGGCTGGAGAAGGGGCAGCTCCTGATGGACGGCCCCACGGACGAGGTGCTCAAGGCGTACGAGCGCGAGACCGCTCGCTAGGTCGTGTCGTCCGGTCCCGCGAGGAGCCCCTGCCGGAATCATCCGGTAGGGGCTCTTCCTTTTTCGCGCGTCGCGCCGCCACCTGGAATGTTCATGCGGTCAACATCGGGCAGGATGAGTCCATGGCAGCGATCCCGGGGGGAAACACCTATCATCACGGCGATCTGCGCAACGCGCTGATCTGCGCGGCCGTCGCCCTCGCCACCGAGGGCGGCCCCGAGCGGGTCGTCCTGCGCGAGGCGGCCCGCCGGGTCGGCGTCTCGCCCACCGCCGCCTACCGGCACTTCGACGGACGCGGCGAACTGCTGCGCACCGTCAGGACCCACGCCCGGCGCGAACTCGCCGACTCCATGGAGCGGGCCGCCGCCCGCGAGCCGGGCGCCGACGCCCCCGCCCTGGCGGCCGAGCGCCGGGTCGCCGCCCTCTGCCGGGGGTACGTCGGCTTCGCCGTGGAGCAGCCCGGCCTCTACCGGGCCGCGTTCTGCGTCCCCCGCCCCGCCACCATGGAAGAACCGGCGCAGGAGCGTCCGCAGACCGAGCCCGAGATCCGTGCCTTCACCCTGCTGAGGGAGGCGCTGGAGACGCTCGCCCGGTCCGGCGCCGCCCGGCCCGGCACCCGCCCCGCCACCGGGGCCGCCGCGTGGTCGGCCGTGCACGGACTGTCACTCCTCCTGGTCGACGGGCCCCTCCGCCGCCTTCCCGTGCAGCGCAGGAACGCCGTCGTCGAGACGACCCTCGCCATGGTGGTCTCGGGCGCGCGCGCCCTCTGAGCCCGCCTCAGGTCGAACTTCCTTGCCCCGCTGGCGGGTTGATGACCCGTACGGGTGAGGTTGCCGCCGCCCGGCACCCCGTAACGCCGACGGACGTCGTACAACGTAAGCTGGAGCGGTCTGTTTCGCGGCAAGTAGGGCGATACCCCACGGCCAATGAGCCCCCAGGCGGCAGCCCTATGGGCGGGGGTCGGCGGCGTGTCCGAAATGGGATGGATTGGATCGGCAGTGTAGAACGGGAGACGTGACGGCCATGACGCAGAATCTCCAGCTCCACGAGGGTGTCGCCGTCCCTCCGGCGGGCAGTGACCTGTGACGGACACCAGGCAGGCGCGCCCCGACGCCTCCTCGCACGCCACACTCGGCAAGGCCGCGGACGAGAACTTCCCCGTGGCCCCCTTCTTCCTGCCCCGTGCCTGGCGCGACGACCTGATGGCCGTCTACGGCTTCGCCCGCCTCGTCGACGACATCGGCGACGGCGACCTCGCCCCCGGCGGCGCCGACGCCATCCACCTCGGCCTCGACCCGGAGACCGCCGAGGACCGGCTCGCCTTCCTCGACGCCTTCGAGGCCGACCTCCGCCGCGTCTTCGACGGCAGCCCGCGCCACCCCCTGCTGCGGGACCTCCAGCCGACCGTCCGGCGGTGCGGTCTCACCCCCGAGCCCTTCCTCGGCCTCGTCGCCGCCAACCGCCAGGACCAGCGGGTCGGCCGCTACGAGACGTACGACGACCTCCTCGCGTACTGCGAACTCTCGGCCAACCCCGTCGGCCGGCTCGTCCTCGGGATCACCGGCACCGACACCCCCGAGCGGATCAGGCGCTCCGACGAGATCTGCACCGCCCTGCAGATCGTCGAGCACCTCCAGGACGTCGCCGAGGACCTCGGACGCGACCGGATCTACCTCCCCGCCGAGGACCTGAAGCGGTTCCACGTCACCGAGGCCGACCTCGCCGAGCCCACCGCCGGCGCCTCCGTCCGCGCCCTGATCGCCTTCGAGGCCGAGCGGGCCCGCGCACTGCTGCACGCGGGCATCCCGCTCGTCGGCAGCGTCCACGGCCGGCTCCGCCTCCTCCTCGCGGGATTCACCGCCGGAGGACTCGCGGCGCTCGACGCGATCACCGACGCCGGGTTCGACGTACTGACCGGCCCACCGAAGTCCACCAAGCCGAACCTGATGCGCCAGGCGGGAGCGGTTCTGCTCCGCGCGCGGAGAGAGGGGTGAGCGCGACCGTGGAGGGACACCCCCAGTCGTCCGCACCGGTACAGGCCGCCTACAGCTACTGCGAGGCGGTCACCGGACAGCAGGCGCGCAACTTCGCCTACGGGATCCGGCTGCTGCCGGCCGAGAAGCGCCAGGCGATGTCCGCCCTGTACGCCTTCTCCCGGCGCGTCGACGACATCGGCGACGGCACGCTCGCGCCCGAGGTCAAGCGGGAGCGCCTGGAGGCCACCCGCGCCCTGCTCGGCCGGATCCGCGCCGGAGGGGTCGAGGAGGACGACACCGACCCCGTCGCCGTCGCCCTCGCCGACTCGGCCCGCCGCTTCCCGATCCCGCTCGACGGCCTCGACGAACTCATCGACGGCGTCCTCATGGACGTCCACGGCGCCACCTTCGAGACCTGGGACGACCTCAAGGTCTACTGCCGCTGCGTCGCCGGGGCGATCGGCAGGCTCTCCCTCGGCGTCTTCGGCACCGCACCCGGCGCCCACGGCGCCGACCGCGCCCCCGAGTACGCCGACACCCTGGGCCTCGCGCTCCAACTCACCAACATCCTCAGGGACGTACGCGAGGACGCGGAGAACGGCCGGACCTACCTGCCGGCCGACGACCTCGCCAAGTTCGGCTGCGGCGAGGGCTTCGGCGCCGAGACCCCGCCCGCCGGCGCCGACTTCGACGGCCTCGTCCACTTCGAAGTGCGGCGCGCCCGCGCCCTGTTCGCCGAGGGCTACCGGCTGCTGCCCATGCTCGACCGGCGCAGCGGCGCCTGCGTCGCCGCCATGGCCGGCATCTACCGCCGCCTCCTGGACCGGATCGAACGCGACCCCGGGGCCGTGCTGCGCGGCCGGGTCTCGCTGCCGGGCCGCGAGAAGGCGTACGTCGCGGTGCGCGGCCTCTCCGGCCTCGACACCCGCCACATCGCCCGCCGTACGGTCAGGAGGCGTGCATGATCGTTCCGTCCGCCCCCGCCCGCCGGGCAACCCCGGACGCCGTCCCGGCGTCCCTGCCCGCGACGACCCGAACGGAGGCCGCGTGACCCACGAAGGAACCGAGCGCGACGCCCGGCAGCCCCACGCCGTCGTCGTCGGCGGCGGGCTCGCCGGGATCACCGCCGCGCTCCAGCTCGCCGAGGCCGGCGTCGGCGTCACCCTGCTCGAAGGCAGGCCCCGGCTCGGAGGCCTCGCCTTCTCCTTCCGCCGGGGCGACCTCACCGTCGACAACGGCCAGCACGTCTACCTGCGCTGCTGCACCGCCTACCGCTGGTTCCTCGACCGGATCGACGCCGCCCGGCTCGCCCCCGTCCAGGACCGCCTCGACGTGCCCGTCCTCGACGTCGGCCACCCCCGCGGACCCCGGCTCGGCCGCATCCGCCGCGACAACCTCCCCGTACCGCTGCACCTCGCGCGCAGCCTCGCCACGTACCCGCACCTCTCGCTCGCCGAGCGTGCCTCCGTCGGCCGGGCCGCGCTCGCCCTGAAGAAGCTCGACCCCGCAGACCCGGCGCTCGACGGCGTCGACTTCGCCACCTGGCTCGGCCGCCACGGGCAGTCCCCGCGGGCCGTCGAGGCCCTCTGGGACCTCGTCGGCATCCCCACCCTCAACGCCCCCGCCCCGCAGGCCTCCATGGGCCTCGCCGCGATGGTCTTCAAGACCGGTCTGCTCTCCGAGCCCGGTGCCGCCGACATCGGCTGGGCCCACGTCCCGCTCGGCGAACTCCACGACACCCGGGCCGGGAAGGAGCTCGACGCCCTCGGCGTCCGCACCCTGCTCCGCACCAAGGCCGACCGGATCTCCCGTACGGACGAAGGTCGTTGGGCCGTCGAGGTGGCGGGGGAGACGCTCGACGCCGACGCCGTCGTCCTCGCCGTACCGCAGCAGGAGACCCACGGACTGCTGCCCGAGGGCGCCCTCGACGACCCCGACCGGCTCCTCGACATCGCGACCGCGCCCATTCTCAACCTGCACGTCGTCTACGACCGCAAGGTCCTGAAGCGGCCCTTCTTCACCACTCTCGGCTCCCCGGTGCAGTGGGTCTTCGACCGCACCGACTCATCCGGGCTCACCGGCGGCGGCCAGTACCTCGCCGTCTCCCAGTCCGCCGCCCAGGACGAGATCGACGAACCCGTCGCCGCCCTGCGCGCGAAGTACCTCCCCGAGCTGGAGCGGCTGCTGCCCGCCGCCCGCGGCGCCGGGATCCGCGACTTCTTCGTCACCAGGGAGCGGACGGCGACGTTCGCCCCCACCCCGGGCGTCGGCCGGCTGCGCCCCGGCGCCCGCACCCGGGCCCCGGGGCTGTATCTGGCCGGGGCCTGGACCGCCACAGGCTGGCCCGCGACCATGGAGGGTGCCGTCCGCAGCGGTTTCAGCGCCGCGGGCGCCGTGCTCTCCACCCTCGGCCGCCGCCATGACCATCCGCTGCAGGAGGCGGTATGAGTGTGAGTACCGGAACAAGAGGAGAGACCGTGCCGACTGCGCCGCCGGGTAATCCGGCCGTCGACACCGCGGACGTGTCCGCACTGCTGGAGCGGGGGCGGACCCTGTCCACCCCCGTACTGCGGGCGGCCGTCGACCGCCTCGCGCCGCCCATGGACACCGTGGCCGCCTACCACTTCGGCTGGATCGACGCCCACGGCAGGCCCGCGGACGGCGACGGCGGCAAGGCCGTCCGCCCCGCGCTCGCCCTGCTGTCGGCCGAGGCCGCGGGCGCCGCGCCCGAGGTCGGAATCCCCGGCGCCGTCGCCGTGGAACTCGTCCACAACTTCTCGCTGCTCCACGACGACCTGATGGACGGCGACGAGCAGCGCCGCCACCGCGACACCGTGTGGAAGGTGCACGGCCCCGCGCAGGCCATCCTCGTCGGCGACGCCCTGTTCGCGCTCGCCAACGAGATCCTCCTCGAACTCGGCACGGTCGAGGCGGGCCGCGCGACCCGCAGGCTCACCACCGCCAGCCGGAAGCTCATCGACGGGCAGGCCCAGGACATCTCCTACGAGCACCGCGAGCGGGTCACCGTCGAGGAGTGCCTGGAGATGGAGGGCAACAAGACGGGCGCCCTGCTCGCCTGCGCCGTCTCCATCGGCGCCGTGCTCGGCGGGGCCGACGACCGCACCGCCGACAAGCTGGAGGAGTACGGGTACCACCTGGGCCTGGCCTTCCAGGCCGTGGACGACCTGCTCGGCATCTGGGGCGACCCGGAGGCCACCGGCAAGCAGACCTGGAGCGACCTGCGCCAGCGCAAGAAGTCCCTGCCGGTCGTCGCGGCCCTCGCCGCCGGCGGCGACGCCTCCGAGCGGCTCGGCGAGCTGCTCGCGGCGGACGCCAAGTCCAACGACCTCGACGGCTTCTCCGAGGAGGAGTTCGCCTTCCGGGCGGCCCTCATCGAGGAGGCCGGAGGACGCGAGTGGACCTCCCAGGAGGCCCGCCGCCAGCACGCCGTCGCGATCGCGGCCCTGGACGAGGTGGACATGCCCGCCCGCGTACGGGCGCAGCTCACCGCGCTCGCCGACTTCGTGGTCGTACGGAAGAGATGATCACCATCACCCTGATATGAGTTCGCGGTCGCCGGCCGGTGCCCTCCGGCGCCGGCCGACGGCAGACCCGCAGAAGCAGAAGACACCGACTGCCAAAGGGGAAGCCATGACAGCGACGACCGACGGGAACCCCGGGGCCGCGAGCCCCGGGGCAGCCGCGGCCAGCACGACGCACGAGCCCAGACGTGGTGGCGCCATCGCGTCGGACCTCGACGGGACCGCCGCGCGCGCCGCGGAACGGGCCGTCGAGCACCTGCTCGCCCGACAGGATCCCGAGGGCTGGTGGAAGGGCGACCTGGAGACCAACGTCACCATGGACGCCGAGGACCTCCTCCTCCGCCAGTTCCTGGGCATCCTCGACGCCGACACCACCCGCGCCGCCGCCCTCCACATCCGCCGCGAACAGCGCGAGGACGGCGCCTGGGCCACCTTCTACGGCGGGCCCGGCGAGGTCTCCGCCACCGTCGAGGCCTATGTGGCCCTGCGGCTCGCCGGAGACCTGCCCGAGGCCCCGCACATGGCACGCGCCGCCGCCTGGGTCCGTGCCAGGGGCGGCATCGCCGCCGCCCGGGTCTTCACCAGGATCTGGCTCGCCCTCTTCGGCTGGTGGCGCTGGGAGGACCTGCCGGAACTGCCCCCGGAACTGATCTTCCTGCCGAAGTGGTTCCCGCTCAACATCTACGACTTCGGCTGCTGGGCCCGGCAGACGATCGTGCCGCTCACCGTCGTCTCCGCGAAGCGCCCGGTCCGCCCCGCGCCCTTCCCGCTCGACGAGCTGCACACCGACCCGGCCCGGCCGAACCCGCCCCGGCCCCTCGCCCCGGCGACCGGCTGGGACGGGATCTTCCAGCGTCTCGACAAGGCGCTGCACGCCTATCACCGGGTGGCGCCCCGCGCCCTGCGCAGGACCGCCATGAACGTCGCCGCGCGCTGGATCGTCGAACGCCAGGAGAACGACGGCTGCTGGGGCGGCATCCAGCCCCCCGCCGTCTACTCCGTCATCGCCCTCCACCTCCTCGGCTACGACCTCGGGCACCCCGTGATGCGCGCCGGTCTCGCCTCGCTCGACCGGTTCGCCGTGTGGCGCGACGACGGCTCCCGGATGATCGAGGCCTGTCAGTCGCCCGTCTGGGACACCTGCCTCGCCACGATCGCGCTCGCCGACGCGGGACTCCCGCCGGACCACCCGGCCCTGGTGAAGGCCGTCGACTGGATGCTCGACGAGGAGATCACCAGGACCGGCGACTGGGCCGTGCGGCGGCCCGAACTGCCGCCGGGCGGCTGGGCGTTCGAGTTCCACAACGACAACTACCCCGACATCGACGACACCGCGGAGGTGGTGCTCGCCCTGCGCAGGGTCCGGCACCCAGAGCCCGCACGGGTGGAGGCGGCCGTCGCCCGGGGCACCCGCTGGACGCTCGGCATGCAGTCACGGGGTGGCGCCTGGGGCGCGTTCGACGCCGACAACACCAGTGTCTTCCCGAACAAGCTGCCGTTCTGCGACTTCGGCGAGGTGATCGACCCGCCCTCCGCCGACGTCACCGCCCACGTGGTGGAGATGCTGGCGTACGAGGGCCTCGCCCAGGACCCCCGTACCCGCAGGGGAGTCGAGTGGCTGCTCGCCGAACAGGAGCCGAACGGCGCCTGGTTCGGCCGCTGGGGCGTCAACCACGTGTACGGCACGGGCTCCGTGCTGCCCGCGCTGACCGCCGCGGGACTGCCCGTCTCCCATCCCGCCGTCCGCCGGGCCGTCGGCTGGCTCGGGTCCGTGCAGAACGAGGACGGCGGCTGGGGCGAGGACCTCCGCTCCTACAGCGACCCGGGGTGGATCGGGCGCGGCGCCTCCACCGCCTCCCAGACCGGCTGGGCGCTGATCGCCCTCCTCGCGGCCGGCGAGCGCGACTCCGAGCCGGTGCGGCGGGGCGTCGCCTGGCTCGCCGCGACCCAGCGCGAGGACGGCTCCTGGGACGAGTCGTACTTCACCGGCACCGGCTTCCCCTGGGACTTCTCCATCAACTACCACCTCTACCGGCAGGTCTTCCCCCTCACGGCGCTCGGACGCTACGTGTACGGGGAACCCTCGCCCGGCAAGGAGCGCTGATGGGCCGCGAGCCGGACCCCGCCGCCCCGCCGCCGCTGCTCATCGCCTGCGCGCTCGGCATCGAGCAGCTCGCTTTGCGCAGCGGCGACCGTGGCGGCGCCCCCGGGGCGGTCACCGTGCTCCGTACGGGCATGGGACCCGACCGGGCCCGCCGGGCGGTCACCCGGACGCTCGGCGAGGAGCGGTGGCGGGACGCCGCCGTCATCGCCTCCGGCTTCTGCGCGGGGCTCGCCCCCGGCATGCACCCGGGGGACCTGGTCGTCGCGGACGAGACCCGCGGCCCCGACGGCACGACCTCCTGCAGCGGCACGGAGCTCCTGGTGAAGGCCCTGGTCAAGGCGGTACCGGGGCGGGCCGTCCACACCGGGCCGCTGACCGGCTCCGACCACGTGGTGCGCGGCCCCGAGCGGGCCGCCCTGCGGGCCACCGGGGCGATCGCCGTCGACATGGAGTCCGCGGCGACACTGCGCACGGCACGGGGAGCCCTCCCGGGCGCCGGCGCGGGGCCGGATGCCCGCCCGGTTGCGGCCGTCCGGGTGGTCGTGGACGCTCCAGAACATGAGCTGGTCCGGATCGGCACGGTACGCGGGGGAATATCGGCCTTCCGTGTCCTTCGTGCCGTCCTTCCCGCATTCTTCGAATGGCACCGTTCTTTGCTGCTCCCCAGGAGGTGAACGAGTTATGGCCATGCCGCTCCGTCAGTCCATCCGGGTCGGGACCTATCTCTTCGAACAGAAGCTCCGCAAGCGGGAGAAGTTCCCGCTGATCGTCGAGCTCGAACCGCTCTTCGCCTGCAACCTCAAGTGCGAGGGCTGCGGCAAGATCCAGCACCCCGCGGGTGTCCTCAAGCAGCGCATGCCGGTCGCCCAGGCGGTCGGCGCCGTCCTGGAGTCCGGCGCCCCCATGGTGTCCATCGCCGGCGGCGAGCCGTTGATGCACCCGCAGATCGACGAGATCGTGCGCCAGTTGGTCGCCAAGCGCAAGTACGTCTTCCTCTGCACCAACGCCATGCTGCTCCGCAAGAAGCTGGCGGACTTCACCCCGTCCCCGTACTTCGCCTTCGCCGTGCACATCGACGGCCTGCGCGAGCGGCACGACGAATCCGTCGCCAAGGAAGGCGTGTTCGACGAGGCGGTGGCGGCCATCAAGGAGGCCAAGCGACGCGGCTTCCGCGTCACCACCAATTCCACCTTCTTCAACACCGACACCCCGCAGACCATCATCGAGGTGCTCAATTTCCTCAACGACGACCTCCAGGTCGACGAGATGATGATCTCGCCCGCGTACGCGTACGAGAAGGCCCCCGACCAGGAGCACTTCCTCGGCGTCGAACAGACCCGCGAACTGTTCAGGAAGGCCTTCGCCGGCGGAAACCGGCGCCGCTGGCGGCTCAACCACTCGCCGCTCTTCCTGGACTTCCTGGAAGGAAAGGCGGACTTCCCGTGCACCGCCTGGGCCATTCCGAACTACTCGCTCTTCGGCTGGCAGCGCCCCTGCTATCTGATGAGCGACGGATACGTGCCCACGTACCGCGAACTCATCGAGGAGACCGACTGGGACAAGTACGGCCGCGGCAAGGACCCCCGCTGCGCCAACTGCATGGCGCACTGCGGCTACGAGCCCACCGCCGTCCTCGCCACCATGGGCTCCCTCAAGGAATCCCTGCGCGCGGTCAGGGAGACCGTCTCGGGGAACAACGGGTGAGTGCCTCGTGAAGGGTGAGGACGGGCGTCTCGTGAAGGGTGAGTTCGACGTGCGGGCGCTGCTCGCCGAGCGCGGCGGCGAGCGGTACGAGCTGCACGCCAGGTACCTCAACCACCAGCTGCCGCGCATGCTCCATACCATCGGTTTCGACAAGGTGTACGAGCGGGCCGAGGGTGCCCACTTCTGGGACGCCGACGGCGTCGACCACCTCGACATGCTCGCCGGCTTCGGCGTGATGGGCCTCGGACGGCACCACCCTGTCGTCCGCAAGGCCCTCCACGACGTCCTCGACGCCCAGCTCGCCGACCTCACCCGCTTCGACTGCCAGCCGCTGCCCGGACTCCTCGCGGAGCGGCTCCTCGCCCACAGCCCGCACCTCGACCGGGTCTTCTTCGGCAACAGCGGCACGGAGGCCGTGGAGACCGCCCTCAAGTTCGCCCGGTACGCCACCGGGCGGCCCAGGGTCCTCTACTGCTCCCACGCGTTCCACGGCCTGACCACCGGCTCCCTCTCGGTCAACGGCGAGAAGGGCTTCCGGGACGGCTTCGCCCCGCTGCTGCCCGACACGGCGATCGAGCTCGGCGACCTCGACGCCCTGGAGCGGGAGCTGCGCGGGGGCGACGTGGCCGCCTTCGTCGTCGAACCCATCCAGGGCAAGGGGGTCCACGAGGCCCCGCCGGGCTTCCTGCGCGCCGCCCAGGAGCTGCTGCACCGGCACGGGGCGCTGCTGATCGCCGACGAGGTGCAGACCGGGCTCGGCAGGACCGGCGACTTCTACGCGTACCAGCACGAGGAGGGTGTCGAACCGGACCTGGTCTGCGTCGCCAAGGCGCTCTCCGGCGGGTACGTGCCGGTCGGCGCCACCCTCGGCAAGGACTGGATCTTCAAGAAGGTCTACTCGTCGATGGACCGGGTGCTCGTCCACTCGGCGAGCTTCGGCGCCAACGCCCAGGCCATGACCGCGGGACTCGCCGTCCTGTCGGTCATGGAGAACGAGGGGACGGTCGCACACGCCCGCCGGATCGGCGACCTGCTCTCGGACCGGCTGAAGGAGCTCGTGCCCCGGTACGAACTCCTGCACGAGATCCGCGGCCGCGGCCTGATGATCGGCATCGAGTTCGGCCGGCCGTCCTCGCTGGGGCTCCGCGGGCGCTGGACGATGCTCCAGGCGGCCCGCAAGGGTCTCTTCGCCCAGATGGTCGTGGTGCCGCTGCTCCAGCGGCACCACATCCTCACCCAGGTCTCCGGGGACCACCTGGAGGTCATCAAGCTGATCCCGCCGCTGATCATCGACGAGGCGGACGTGGACCGTTTCGTCACCGCCTTCACCGCGGTCATGGACGAGGCCCACGGCGGCGGCGGGCTGATGTGGGACTTCGGGAGGACACTGGTCAAGCAGGCGGTCGCGCAGCGCTGACCGCTTTTCCGACGGCTTTTGCCTCTGAGGCAAGAAACTTGCCTCAGAGGCACGAAGCTGGCGGAATGGACGCATGGACCACGTCCCCGGGGCCCTTTCCCCGGACCCTGCCACCCCCGCCGACCTGCCCGACGTCGCCCCGCAGCTGCGGGCCCTGCGCCGGCGGCGGGGACTCACCCTGGAGGCCGCGGCCCAGCGGGCCGGCCTCTCGCCGGCCCATCTGTCGCGGCTTGAGACCGGGAACCGCCAGCCCTCGCTGCCCATGCTGCTCGGCCTCGCCCGCGTCTACGGTACGACGGTCTCCGAGCTGCTCGGCGAGGCGCTCCCCGAGCGCGACCCCGTCGTCCGGGCCGGCCGCTCCGAACCCGTCGAGGCCGACGGCTGGATCTACCGCCAGGTGGGCGGCGCGGGGCGCGCCCTTCAGTGCCTGCGGGTCCACGTGCCGCACGCCACCCGGGCCGACATCGTGCGCGTCCACCCGGGGGAGGAGTGGATCCATGTCCTGGAGGGCCGGGTGCGGCTCGCGCTCGGCGAGACCGTCCACGTCCTCGACCCCGGCGACAGCGCGCACTTCGACTCGCTCACCCCGCACCGGATCGGCGCCGCCACCCCGGGCGGGGCGGAGCTGCTGTTCGTGCACACCCTGATGCAGAGTCCCGCGGCTGAGCTGTGCCTCGGCGACGGGACCCCGCACCGGCGCTGAGCCCCGTGGCCCTGCATTCCTTCGAAAGGATCGATATGTCCGAGATCTCCGACAAGTCGCGACCGGCCACCGGTGAGGAGCGCGGGGAGGGCAAGTTCCCCAGGGGGCTGGTGCTCCGGCTGTTCGCCTACCTGGTCGCAGGGCACCTCTTCGCCGGGTTCCTCTACCTGCTCTTCATGCTGGGCGGGCAGAACCAGTAGGACGGGGAGGGGGGCGGGCCGGGCGGAGCCGTAGGGGCGCCCGGCCCGGAGGGCGACCTGGTGGGCGGCCCGCTCACGCCTCGGTGAGCAGGCGCTCCCGGAGGCGCTCAAGGGTCTCGGGGGCCAGCTTCAGGCCCTCCGCGAGGTAGGTGTCCACCGAGCCCCAGGTCGCCTCGATCGTCTCGAAGGCGCCCCGCAGGTACTCGACCCGCGCGTCGAAGAGCGGGCTCAGCAGCTCCATCACCTCGGGCGACATCGCGTCCGGCGCGGTGGAGCTGCGGCGCACCTTGTAGCGGCGGTGCGGGTCGTTCGACTTCACGTAGTCGGCCTCGATCGCCTCCCGCTCGACCCCGAGGGCGAGCAGGGTGATCGCTATGGAGAGCCCGGCGCGGTCCTTGCCGGCCGCGCAGTGCATCAGGGCGGGCAGGCTGTCCTCCGCCATGGAGTGCAGGATCCGGCTGTGCTCCGCGGTCCGCTCGACCACCATCTTCCGGTACGAGTCGGACATCCGGGCCGCGGCCTTGCCGTCGCCGAGGATCCCCCGCAGCTGCTCGATGTCGCCGTCGCGGACCAGCTTCCAGAACTCCTTGCCGTCGGCCGGATCGTTGAGCGGGATGTTCACGTTCCGCACGCCGGGCAGCTCGACGTCGGGGCCCTCGATCCTGCGGTCGGCCGCGTTCCGGAAGTCGAAGACGGTGTGCAGGCCGAGCGAGTCCAGGAAGGCGGCGTCCGTCTCGGTCGCGTGGGCGAGGTGGCCGCTGCGGAAGAGGCGTCCGGGGCGCACGGCGCGCCCGTCCGTCGTCGGCAGGCCGCCCACGTCCCGGAAGTTGCGGACCTCGGCGAGCTCGGGTTCGTTCAGTTCGACGGGCGGCAGCTGCTGCGTCACGGATGCTCCTGGGTGGTCGACGTTCGGGTGTCCCGACGTGAGATCGGTTCCGGGGGCAATCATCCAGGCGGGGCGGCGACGGCGCACCCCCCTGGACGGGAATGGGCGATCTGTCCGTATTGAGGCCTTGGGTATAACGCGCCCTGTTTACAGGCGAGATGAGCCCCGGCGCGTGAGCAGGGTCATAAAGGTGACGGATCGTGGCCGAAGGCCCGGACCAATTGCCGTGCGGAAAAGGGAAATCGAAGGACCGTCATCCACGGAGGGTGACCGGAATTCGGGGCGAAAGTCGGGGCGGGGAAAGCCGGTGGAAAACAGCGGCTTGTTCGTGCCGACCCCGCTCGTCTAGCGTCACCGTCAATCCGGTCGGACCGCCGAATCCTGCCACCGTCCGGAATTCCACTCATCCCATGCGTGGCAGGAGCGGGGGACCCACGGAAGTACGCCGGTCCCGCGACGCAGGACGGCTCGGGGTGAAGCCGCGTGAGAACGCGGCCGGGCATCTCCAGTCCGAACCCGACAGCTCACCTCGCAGGCGCCGGAGAGGAATTCGCCATGCCCGCGAAGGGTAAGCACCGCCGCACCACGTCCAACCGTCTGACCCGCGGAATCGCCGCCGCCGGTACGGGAGGCGCCGTCGTCGCCCTCCCGCTCCTCGGTGCCACCGGGGCCCACGCCGCCCCGGCCGCCACTCCCGGCCAGGCCGTCACCGCCGCCGTCCAGGTCGCGGCCCCCGCCGCCGTCCAGGCCGCGCCCGCCGCCGCGAAGGCCGCGCCGAAGACGTACTCCGTCGTGCCCGGCGACTACCTGTCGAAGATCGCCGCCGAGCACGACGTCACCGGCGGCTGGCAGAAGCTGTACGCCGACAACCGCCAGGTCGTCGGCGATGACCCCTCGCTCATCCTGCCGGGCATGAAGCTCACGCTCGGCGCCAAGAGCACCGCCGCCCCGAAGAACGCCGCGCCCAAGAAGGCCGCCGCTCCGAAGAGCACCCAGAAGAGCTCCGCCGGGTCCTCCGCCAAGAACGGCGACACCCCGCGCGCCTCCCGCGGCAGCGAGCGCCCCGCCGCCCCCGCCGCCACCACGGAGTCCTCGGCCCCCGCCGCCTCGACCTCCTCCGGCTCCGCCGGCGAGTCGACCTCCTCCGGCTGGGTCGCCCCGGTCAGCGGCGGCGTCTCCACCCCGTACCGCGCCTCCGGCTCCATGTGGTCCTCCGGCTACCACACCGGTGCCGACTTCATCGCCTCCTCCGGCACCACCGTCCGCGCCGTCGGCGCCGGCACGGTCGTCTCGGCCGGCTGGAGCGGCGCCTACGGCAACGAGGTCGTCATCCAGCACGCCGACGGCAACTACTCCCAGTACGCCCACCTCTCCTCCCTCGCCGTCTCGTCCGGCCAGGCCGTGACCGGTGGACAGCAGATCGGCCTCTCCGGCTCGACCGGCAACTCCACCGGCCCGCACCTGCACTTCGAGATCCGCACCTCGCCGAGCTACGGCTCGGACATCGACCCGCTGGGCTACCTCCGCCAGCACGGCGTCTCCATCTGACGCCGACGGGTCCTCCCGACGCGCGCGCGTCAACTCCCGTGTGGCCCGGCACTCCTGTGCCGGGCCACCGGTGTGTTCCCGTCCCCCTTCTATTCCGGCTTGGCAAATTCTTTATCGGTGGCATATATCACCCGTCGTCAACCCCTCCTTACGGTCGCGTAGGTCACATCCGAAAGGGAAGGATGTGCTCCCGTGGCAGACGATTCGAGATCAAGAGACAAGAACGCATTCGGGTCGTACGCGGCGATCGGTGACAGCTTCACCGAAGGTGTCGGAGACCCCGGGCCCGACGGGGCGTACGTCGGCTGGGCGGACCGTTTCGCGGTCCTGCTCGCCGACCAGCTGCCGGAGCAGGACGCCTTCCGCTACGCCAACCTGGCCGTACGCGGGCGCCTCCTCGACCAGATCGTGGCGGAACAGGTCCCCCGGGCGAAGGAACTCGCCCCCGACCTGGTGACCTTCTGCGCCGGCGGCAACGACATCATCCGCCCCGGCACGGACCCCGACGACGTGGCCGAGCGCTTCGAGCGCGCCGTCGCCGAACTGACCTCCGCCGTCGGCACCGTCATGGTGACCACCGGCTTCGACACCCGCGACGTGCCCGTGCTCCGGCACCTCCGCGGCAAGATCGCCACCTACACCGCCCACGTCCGGGCCATCGCGGACCGCTACGACTGCCCGGTCCTCGACCTGTGGTCCCTGAAGTCCGTGCAGGACCGGCGCGCCTGGGACGACGACCGGCTGCACCTCTCGGCCGAGGGACACACCCGGGTGGCCCTGCGCGCCGCCCAGGTCCTCGGCCTGCCGGTGCCCGCCGACCCGGACCAGACCTGGCCGCCGGTTCCCCCGCGGGGCACCCTGGAGGTGCGCCGCGACGACATCCAGTGGGCGAGGGAGTACCTGGTGCCCTGGATCGGGCGACGGCTGCGCGGCGAGAGCTCGGGCGACCACGTCGAGGCCAAGCGCCCCGACCTCATGCCCCTCTGAGCCTCAGGGGCACGGACGTACCGCCGGCCGGGATCCGCTCCAGGACCCCGCCGGCGAACACGTCGTACAGCGGAAGCGTCTCCAGATGGACGTAGCCGATGTGGCAGTCGCAGAGGGCGAGGGGACAGGCGCGGGGACGCAGGGCGGCGCGGTACGAACCGTCGTACAGGTTCCCCAGCTCGGCCTTGACGAAGTGGCAGCGCCGTACCGTCCCCTCGCCGTCCACCGAGATCACCGACTCCCCGGTCCTGCAGGGCAGCCCCGCCGAGCGGTGCGGGTGGCGGCTGTACGGGAAGAGCGGGTCGATCCGCGTCCACTCCTCGGCCTCCGCGTCGGTGTACGTGTGCCCGTCCGCCGCGTTCACCCACAGGTAGACGTGCGCCGGCAGCGCGGCCCGCAGCCTGCGGGCGTGCTCCGCGTGCTCCGGCAGACCGACCACACCGACACTGAACCGGACGCCCCGCTCCGTAAGCTCCCCGCACTTGGCGAGGAAGCGCTCGTACGGAGTCTGCCCGGGGTGGTACGTGCACCAGAGCGCCACGCGCTCCGGATCCGCCTCCGCCAGCCAGTCGGTCCGGCAGCTCAGATTGGTCTGGATCGCCACCCGCTCGACGTGCGGCAGCCGGGAGAGCTCGACCAGGGCGCGCCGGTACCAGGAGCGCACCAGGCCCTCGCCCCACGGGGTGAACAGGATCCGCAGCCGGTCGCCGGTCTGCCCGGCGGCCCACCCGGTGAACCGTTCGAGCGCCGCCCGGTCCGCGCGCAGCTGCTCACGGCTGTCCCGGCGCTTGGCGAAGGGGCAGTACGGGCAGTCGAAGTCGCAGGAGGAGAGCGGCCCCCGGTAGAGCAGCGTCAGGTCCATGCCCTGTCTCAGGTCCATGGCTACCCCCTACTTCGGCTCGTACGCGGCCATCGCGGCCCGTACCGAGGGGGAGAACAGCTCGGGGCCGAGGCCGTCCGAGTGGGCGAGCCCCTCCGGCGACAGCCTCAGCAGGTCCGCCGGGGCGTCCCCGTCCAGCCAGCCGAGGGCCTCGAACCGGCCCAGTTCCTCGGAGAAGTCCGCGAACGGAGAGGAACCGAACCGCTCCTCGTACCCGGCGAGCGGCATGCCGGCGGCCTGCAGGAGCGACTGGAGCAGATGGCGCCGCCGGGCTTCGTCCTCGTCCACCGCGCGGCCCACCTCGGCGCGTGAGAAGTCCTCGGTCTCCGTGTACGTGTCGATGATCGAGCGGATCTCCCGCATGTCGACCGCGTAGTCGAAGGAGTAGTGGAGGGCCGAGGTGTACGAGCGGGCCCCACAGCCCAGGCCGATCATCCCGTCCGTCTGGCAGGCGTGGTCGTCGGGGCCGAGCGGGACGGCGTCCGCCCGCCGGAACATCCGCATCGACACCTGCTCGTAGCCCTGTCCGAGGAGGTGGTCACGGCCGTACCGGTACAGCCGCAGCCGTAGCTCGTCCCACTCCCGGTCGGCCCGCCGCCGCTCGGCGGGGGAGATCCGGCCGAGACCGGTGAGCGGGCGGACGTACAGCGGGTAGAGGTACAGCTCCTCCGGGCGCCAGGCCAGGGCCGCGTCGAGCGAGGAGCGCCACGAGTCCTCGGTCTGGCCGTCGATCCCGTAGATCAGGTCGATGTTGAGCACGGGGACGCCAGTGTCCCGGATCCGGCCGAGCGCGGCCTCGACGTCCGCGCGGCGCTGCGGCCGGACGGCCGCCCGCGCCTCGGCCTCCACGAAGCTCTGCACGCCGATGCTCAGCCGGGTCGCGCCCCGCTCGGCGAGGAGCGCGAGCCGGTCGGCGGTCGCCGTCGCCGGCGAGGTCTCCACGGAGAGCGGCACCGCCCGCAGATCCACCCCCATCCGCTTCTCGGCGATGTCGCAGAGCCGCTCCAGCTCGGCCGCCGTGAGGAACGTCGGCGTGCCACCGCCGAACGCGGCCGTCGCGAACCGCACCGGCTCCTCGTCCCCGAGGGCCTCGCGGACGGCCGTCGCCTGGCGGTCGAGGGCGTCGAGGTAGCGGCTGGTCAGCTCGTCGGGGGCGCCGATCCGGGTGAAGAGGTTGCAGAAGCCGCAGCGGACCTCGCAGAACGGTATGTGCGCGTACAGGGAAAGCGCGTCCTTCGGCTCGTTCCTCCAGAGCCCGGCCAGCGTCGGCGCCGGGTCGGGGAGCGGCCGGTACGCCGTCTTGTGCGGGTACGCGTAGACGTAGCTGCGGTACGGGCGGGGCGTGCCGTCGCTCATGCCGCGGCCTCCCGCTCCGGGCCCGTGAGGACGAACTGCGCGTACGGGACGGTCCAGACGACCTCGTGGCCGAGCCGGTGCCCGGTGTGGCCGTCCTCCCCGTACGCCGTGCCATGGTCCGAACAGACGATCGCGAAGCAAGGGCGGCGGCTGCTCATCGCGGCGAAGAGCCGCCCGATCTGCCGGTCGACGTACTCCAGGGCCGCCGCGTGGGTGGCCCGGGAGTCCCCCGTCTCGCGGGTGGCACCCGGCAGATGGAACCAGTTGGGCTGGTGCAGCGCCGACACGTTGACGAAGAGGAAGAGCCGCCGCTCGCGGGGGAGTCCGGCGACGACCTCCTCGGCGCGCGCGACCTGGGACTCGAAGGAGGTCGGGGAGGCGACGCCGAAGGCGGGCTCCCAGTGGCTCTCCTGGAACAGGCCGGGGAGCACGGTGCCGAGGGGCGGCCGCCGGTTGAAGAAGCCGACACCGCCGACGCAGACCGTGCGGTAGCCCTCGCCCGCGAGCGCGGACACCAAGTCGGGGGTGTCATGGACGTAGGTGCCGTCGGCCGTCGACTCGCTGCCCGCGAAGCGGGCCGCGAACAGACGCGGGTGCGGCCCCGGTGCGGCCGGGGTCGGCAGGAAGCCCGCGAACATCGCCTGGTGAGAGGCGTACGTGAAGCTCCCGGGCGCGTGGCGCCGCTCCCAGACACCGCCGGGCAGATGCCGCGCCAGGTTCGGGATGCGGCCGGCGGCGGCGAGCTCCACCGCCACGTCGTACCGCAGCGTGTCGAGCGTGACCAGGAGCAGGTCGTGGCTGCCGACGATCGCGTTCATGTCGGGCTGGTTCACGTGGTGCTCGTTCCTGTGGTGCGGGGGGAGTCGTGGTGATGCTTCCGGGCTTCGGGGAACTGCGCGGCGACCTGGGCCCCGTACGTGTCGAGGCCTTCCGCGCCACTCCCCGGTAGGCCCATGAGGCCGGGCAGCAGATCGCCGAAGGCGTTGACCTCGCCGACCGCGAAGCGGCGCCAGCCGGCGGCCGGCAGCAGGTCGACGCCCACACAACGGGTGCCGGGGAAGGCGGCGGCGGCCCGCTCGCACACGTCGAGCGCGTCCCTCCACCGCCCGCCGGACGCGGCGATCGCGGCGCGGGCCGCGTCCAGATCGCCCCGGGCGCCGCCCAGATGGAGATTGGTCATGGGGGAGCGGCTGGTGCGCAGCACGGCGTGGGTGGCCCGGCCGTCGATCACCACCACCCTCAGGTCGGCGGCCCTGCCGTCCTGGGTGGCCTTCGGCAGCCACCGCTCGACGTGCAGGCCGTCGGGGGCGAGGACGTCCACGAGCGCGGCGACCTCCCGCTCGCTCGTGTAGCGCCGCACCCGCAGGGAGTTGAAGAGACGCCCGTCGGGCCCGCGCTCCACCGACGTGGTCGCCTGAACCCGGCCGGCGCCGTTGGTCTCCAGAGCGAGCACCCCCGAGGCGGAGGAGCCGTGCGCCGGCTTCACGAAGACCCGGCGCATGCCGGCCTCCGCCATCAGCGCCCAGAGGTGCTCCCACCCGCGCACCACTGGGGCGGAAGGACCGGAGGTCGGCGACGGGGGCACCGGCACCCCGGCCGCGTGCAGCAGGCCGTGGCTCAGCCGCTTGTCGAACAGGCCCGCCAGCTCGGCCGGGTCGTCGACGAGGGAGGCTCCCGCCTCGGCCACGGACCGGGCGAGACCCGCCACGGCGCCGGTGAACCGCTCGTACCAGAGGCCCGTCCCCTCGACCCTGGCGGGGTCGTCGACGTCCCGCAGCAGCCGGTCGGCCTCGGCGTCCTCGCCGGGCGAGTCGATCCGTACGGTCTCGCCCGACGCGAACCGCGCGCTCCCGCGCAGCACTTCGGGCCAGGACACCACCCGCGCCCCGGGCAGCCCGGCGGTCCGCAGCGCGTCCTGGAAGAACGCGACGCGGCGGCCCGCCGGATCGCCGACGACCGCGAGACGCGGGGCGGGTGTCATTCGGCGACCGCGACGAACCGGTAGACCACGCCGTTGTACTCCTCCGGCTCCTGCGCGTCGTCCAGGACGACGGTCACACCGTGCGGGGCGAGCGCGGCGAGGACCCGCTCCCGCATCGCCTCCGACAGGAAGTGGTGGGAGAGGTCGAGGTGGGCGAGATGCGTCAGCGGCTGACCGTCGAGCAGGGCGGCGGCCCCCTCGTCGGTGAGCACGCCCATCGACAGGTTCAGCCGCTCGATCCGGGCGACGACGGGGGCGCTCGCCACGGCGGCGGCGATCTCGTCCTGGATCACGCTGTTGCACAGGCCGAGGCTGCGCAGCGCGGGGAAGGACGCCCCGGAGAGCAGCGGAGCCAGGTCCTCCGGCGTGCTGTCCGCGCCGTAGGTGTCGGTGCCGAGCCAGAGTTCCAGGTTCTCCAGGGCGGGCAGGTCACTGCCCGCGATCCCGCGTACGACGTCGGCACCGAGACCGCCCGTCTCCACGACCAGGGTCTCGAGGCCCGTGTGCCGGATGGAGGGGAAGGCGAGCTGGGAGCCTCCGCGCACACCGAACTCCCGCAGCGCCGGGTAGGCGGCCAGCAGCGGTGTCACATCGGACTGGATGATCCAGGAGATCTCGCAGTCCTCGGAGTCCATGTCCCCGAGGAAGACCGCCTCCAGGCCGGTGAGCCGGTTGTTGGCGCCGATGAGCGCCGTGACGATGTCGGCCGACGAGTTCTCGTACGCCTCGTCCCAGCCGCCGACGACCACGGCGCGCACCCGCCCCGTGTCGACCGTCTTCAGGAACCGCTCGAAGAGCGGCTCCCACAGCTCGTCCTCGGGCTCGGAGTACGTCGGCGCGGAGAGCCGCCAGGCGACGGCCGCCGCGTCGGGCAGCTCCACGCGGGCGTCCTCGGCCGGGAACTCGAACACGGGCAGGTCGTGGAACTCCCGCATGTGGTGGCCAACGGTCATGACTGCGCTCCCGGACGACGAACGGCGTTGATCGGCTGATGCCAAGAGTTCTACCAAGCGGCACCGACAGCGCACCGCGCCGGGTCGGTCCCCGAGGTGCCGGAGGCCGATTGTCAGACCCGCCCCCTAGCGTCGTTCCTGTTCGGCCGTACCGCGCCGAACGGGAAGGGGAGAGCCATGTACCGGCAGGGAGACGTACTGATCGCGCCCGTCGAGGAGACGGCCGTTCCGGCGCGGGCGAAGACGGCGGCGGGGGAGCCGAGGGACGCCAGGGGACGCCTGGTCCTCGCCCTCGGCGAGGTCACCGGGCACGCCCACGCGATCCCGGGGCCCGGCCGGCTCGTGCGGGAGCCGGGTCCCTTCGGCCCGTTCCTGCTCGAACTCCCCGAGGGCGGCCGGGTGGTGCACGAGGAGCACGCCCCGATACCGCTGCCCAAGGGCTGGTACCGGGTGGTGCGCCAGCGGGAGTACCTGCCGGGCGCGTACCGGATCGTCGCGGACTGACCGAGAGAGACCTGGGGGACAGCTGATGAACCACGCCGACACGAAGCACGCCGACACGGGTCGGGCCGATACGGTCCGGGCTGATTCGGGCCGGGCCGATTCGGGCCGGGTCATGAAAGAGACCACCGCGCAGGAGAAGTGGCGGTCCGTCGCCGCGGCCACCGGGCCCGCCGACCGTACCGCTGCCGAGGAGGGCGTCCGGCTCGCCTACCGCGAGGCCGGTCTCGCCGAACCCGGGCGCGTGCTCTGGACCGACTCGCCGCTCTCGGCCGTCACAGTCGTACGGGGCCTGAAGGACCAGGGGCGTTCGGTACGGGACGCGGTGCGCACCCGGCCGTGGGCCGACGAGCGCCGCCGCCTCCACGACGCCCTCGGGCCCGCGGGCTGGGCGGCCCACTGGCAGTCGACGGGGGCCCACCTCTGGGACCTCACCCGGAGCCTCGCCTACCGGATACGGGCCGGGGTGACGGAGGCCGTGACGGGAACGGGGGACGGTGCCGGTCCCGAGGCGACCGCCGTGCGGCTCGTGCTGCTCGACGCGGTGCTCGGCCAGCACGACGCCGCCTGGCTGGCCGCGTTCGACGGCCACGGCGACCGGCTGGCCGGTCTCTCCGCCGTGGCCGAGCACGCCGGCTGGTGGTGGCCGTACGAGAACGTCGTGGTGGTCTGCGAGCGGCCGGTCGAGCTCCACCGGGACGAGGCGGGGCGGCTCGACCGGGGGGACGGTCCCGCGCTCGCCTTCGCCGACGGATTCGCCCTGCACGCCTGGCGGGGCATGCCCGTGCCCGCCGACTTCCTCGCCGGTCTCGCCGGCCTCACCCCGGAGCGGATCCGGGACGAGGAGAACGCCGAACTGCGGCGCGTGATGCTGGAGTACTACGGCTACGAGCGCTATCTCGCCGCCTCGGGAGCCCGGCACGAGCACCGTGACGAGACGGGTGTGCTCTGGCGCATCGAGCTGGCCGACGACGAGGACGTGGTGATGGTCGAGGTCGTCAACTCCACGCCCGAGCCGGACGGCACCCACCGCACGTACTGGCTCCGGGTGCCCCCGGGGACCAGCACCGCGCGGGAGGGCGTCGCCTGGACCTTCGGGCTGCACCCCGACGCGTACGAACCGCTCGTCCAGACCTGAGCGACGGGCCCGAGGGGCCTCGGGGCGCCCGGAGCGGCGGCCGGGATGGTACGGAGAGGTGAAGGGAGCCGCCGGTCAGGAGTGGCGTACGGGAGGCGGCTGCGACGGGTGCTGGGATGTGCCCGCCGGAGCCCCGGCACCCAGCACCGAAGGGACCGCCTGTGACGATCCGCCGGCCCAGCGCCGCCCGCACCGCCCGTCTGCTCGCCGCCACCGCCCTGCTCGGCGGCCTCCTCGCCGGCACGGCGGCCCCCGCCCTGGCCGCCGCGCCTGAGCGGGTCGCCCTGCGCGGTGCCGTCCTGGCGGAGGCGCCCGCGACGGTCACCGTCAGCGGCAACGGCCGGGCCGCCGCCGCGCCCGATCTCGCGATCCTCTCCGTCGGGGTCGAGGCCACCCGCAAGACCGCCAAGGAGGCGATGGCCGCGCAGAACACCGCCGCCGAGGCCCTCCTCGCGGTCCTGAACAAGCAGGGCATCGCCGAACGCGACATCCGTACGGACAGCCTCTCGCTCTCGCCGGTCTACACCCAGAACGCCCAGGGAGAGAGCAAGGTGAACGGGTATCAGGCCGGGCAGTCCTTCTCGGTCAAGGTCAGGGACATCGACAGGACCGGGCAGGTCATCGGTGGCGTCAACGACGCCACGGGAGACGCGGGCCGGATCAACGGCGTCGTCTTCGACGTCGCCGACCCATCGGCCCTGCGGGTGCAGGCGCGGGAGGGCGCCTACCGGGACGCGTACGACAAGGCGGCGCAGCACGCCCGGCTCAGCGGCCACCGTCTGGGCCGGCTCGTCTCGCTCAGCGAGGGGGAGTCCGTGCGCCCCGGCCCCGGTGCCGCCCCGGGCGTCTCCGCCGACGGGGCGAGCGTCCCGCTGGCTCCGGGCGAGATCGAGGAGCAGGTCACGGTCTCGGCGGTGTTCGAACTGCTCTGAGGGGTCGCGCGGGACGGTCTCGCTCCGACCGGTGGGCGGGGTCAGCCCTGACCCGGCTCCCGGCCCTCGCCTTCGCGGCCGTCTTCGCCGTCGTCCTCGTCTCCGTCGCCGTCGCCGGTCTCATTCGGCAGGTTCAGCTCCCGGACGAGGGCGGCGTCCGCCCAGCGCAGCATCGCGGTACGGGAGAGGGATCCGGCGTAGGCGGTCGTCTGGACCGCGAGACCGTCGAGGAAGGCGGTGAGGCGCCATGCCGCCCCGGCCGGGTCCGCGCAGCGGAACTCGCCGGCGGCGGCCCCCTCCGCGATCACCCGGGCCAGCGCGGTCTTCCACTCCTGGTCGAGGGAGGCGGCGACCCGGCGCAGTTCTGGGTCGCGCAGGGAGGCCGCCCAGCCCTCGATCCACAGCCGCCAGCCCTTGGCCCGCCCGGTCGGCGCGTACCAGCGCACCGCCGCGCGCAGCCGTCGCACCGCTGTGGAGCGGCGCCCGAGGATCCGTCGCAGCCGGTTGAGGTCGGCCTCGGCGGCGTGCGCGAAGGCCGCGGCGACCAGCTGTTCCTTGGTGGAGAAGTGGTAGAGCACCAGGGCGTTGCTCACCCCGAGGGCGGCGGCCACGTCGGAGATCCGGACAGCCGCCACACCGCGCGCCTCGATCTGTTCGACGGCGGCCCGCAGCAGGTGCTCCCGCCGCTCGGCCACACTCAACCGCACTCTCGCCACGCCGTGCAGCCTACACAGCACATGACAAGGGCATGATCGTCACAGGTCGCGGTCTACGGCGGGCCTGCTCAGTACCAGCCGTGACGCTCCGCGATCAGCGGCAGCCGCTCCGCCACCAGCGCGTGCGCCGCGGCGCGCGGGCTTGTACCGTCCGCCTCCGCCCGGTCGAGCATCCCGCCGACGAGCGTCCGCATGGCCCGGCGGACCCGGTCGAAGGCCTGCTCGGCGTCGGCCTCGATGTCGCCGAAGAGCGTCCACCACCACCAGGCGTTCGTGCACGAGTTCACGACCACGTCGGGCAGCACGGTCACTCCGCGGGCGGCGAGCGCCTCCTCGGCCTCCGGCAGGACCGGCATGTTGGCGGCCTCGGCGATCCAGCGGGCCGTGATCAGCCCCTGGTTCCCGGCGTCGACCGCGTACGAGACGGCCGCGGGGACCAGTACCTCCGCCTCCGCCGTGAGCCAGGCGTCCCCCGGCTCCTCCCGGTCGCCGGGGCGCAGCGCGGAGCGGTCGACGGTGCCGTGGGCGTCGCGGGACGCGAGCAGAGCCTCGACGTCGAGTCCGCCGGGGTTCACGATCGTGCCCAGGACGTCGGCGACGGCCACCACGCGCAGTCCGGCCCGCGCCAGGAAGCGGGCCGTCGCCGCGCCCATCGTGCCGAGCCCCTGCATCGACACCCGGGTCCCGGCGTACTCCCGGCCGGCCCGGTCGAGGGCGACGAGCACGGACTCGGCGACCCCGAGGCCACCGACCAGCTCGTCGAGGCCGATGCCGTCGACCTCGATCGCGAAGGCGTCGGCGAGCCGCTTCCGGGCGGACGCCTCGTCGTCGAGCAGCGGGTACACGGCCTGGATCGAGGAGACGAGCCCCGCCTCGGCCACGGCCCGGTCCACCAGGTCCTGGGTGAGCCCCAGGTCCTCGCCGGTGGTCCAGAAGCGCTCCACGTACGGGCGCATCGCCCGCAGATAGCGCACCAGGACGCCGTACGCCTCGGGGGAGCGGGGATCGCAGTCGATGCCGCCCTTGGCGCCGCCCAGCGGGACGTACCGGGCCCGCGGGTCGTAGTGCAGGGCCTCCTTCATGGTCATGCCCCGCGCGAGCCCGGCCACCTCCTCCGCCGTGCAGCCCTCCCGCATCCGGAGGCCGCCGCTGGCCACCCCGCGGACCAGCCGGTCGACCACCAGGTGGCCCCGGTGACCGGTCACGTGGTCGGTCCAGCCGACGGCGAGCAGGGGTGCGGCAGCAGTCATCGTGCGTCTCCTCGGAAAGGGCGGCGGACCCGTGAAAAGGCCGGGCGGACCGGCGGTCGTACTGAACGGCGGTTCAGTATGGCCGACCGTCCCGACCGTTCGGGGCGCGGGCCGCCCATAATGGAACGACCCCCAGAGATCAGGAGGTCCTGTGACCGGTACCGGCTCCGACCGATCGCCGCGGGCCCGGCTGCGCGAACTGCGCCCCGAGTCCTTCGGCGCGGATCCCACGGGCGAGCGCCTCGCCCGCATCCACCGCTCGCCGAACTTCGCGGACGGGATCTTCCAGAACCCCGAACCGGCGCGACGCGGCCCCTCGGGCTCCGGCATGGAGTTCGCCAAGATCTACTTCGACAAGGAAGGGCGGTCGCGCCGAGCCCCCACCGGCACGATCCCCGTCCACCCCACCACCGTCGCCGATCTGGCCAGGCCCCCGGCCACCGGGCTGCGGCTGACCTGGATGGGGCACTCCGGCGTCCTGGCCGAGATCGACGGCCACCGGGTGCTCTTCGACCCTGTGTGGGGCGAGCGCTGCTCCCCGTTCCCCTTCGTGGGGCCCAAGCGCCTCCACCCCGTACCGGTGTCGCTCGCCGCCCTCGGCCCGGTCGACGTCGTCGTGATCTCGCACGACCACTACGACCACCTCGACCTGCCGACGATCAAGGCGCTCGCCACCACCGACACCGTCTTCGCGGTGCCGCTGGGCGTCGGGGCGCACCTGGAGCGCTGGGGCGTACCCGCGTCCCGGCTGCGCGAGCTGGACTGGAACGAGTCCACCGAGATCGGCGACCTGCGGCTCACCGCGACCCCGGCCCGGCACTTCTGCGGCCGCGGCCTGCGCAACCGGCAGATGACCCTGTGGGCCTCCTGGGTGGTGACGGGACCCGCCCACCGGATCTTCCACAGCGGTGACACCGGCTATTTCTCCGGCTTCAAGGACATCGGCGCGGCCCACGGGCCCTTCGACGCCACGATGATCCAGATCGGCGCGTACTCGGAGTTCTGGACCGATATCCACATGACGCCGGCGGAGGGCCTGCAGTCCCATCTCGACCTGCAGGGCGGCGGTCCCGGCGGGGTCCTGCTGCCGATCCACTGGGGCACCTTCAACCTGGCTCCTCACGCGTGGGCGGAGCCGGGGGAGTGGACGAAGGACGCGGCGGAGGAGGCGGGCCAGGCGGTGGCGTTCCCCCGTCCCGGTGAGCCGTTCGAACCCGCGGGCAAGCTGCCTGGAGAGCCGTGGTGGCAGCGGGTGTCCCACCCGGCCGCACGCCCGTGGCGCCGCCCCCGGGGCGGCGAGGTCGCGGCCGAGGAGACGCGCAGCGACGATCTCGACCTGGCGGGCGAGCGGTGACGTCGGTCGGGAGGTCGCCGCTCAGCGGGTTCGGACCGTTGCCGCCTCCGAAGGGATCGTCGCGAGTAGTGCTCGGAGCGCACATCGCCGGTTGCTGATCCGAGGTTGGCGGGGTCTCCCCCGCCAACCCACGCGCTCCCTGGCCGGGCACCGCAAGATGCGGTTCATTCGTCTTCTCGGGTCAGGTCTTCGTGGCGCCGTGCTGCCATTCTGTTCGGGGTGGTCGCGGCCGCCGGCCGCCGGCTCGACGACGTGGTCCACCTCCAAGACCGGCTGTCCGCCGCCCCAACTCGACAGCGCGGGCCGGGGCACGTTCCACCGCTCCGAGTACTCTCTCCGCCCTCGACACGTCCGCCGAGCGGGGGCGATCGGGCCGTTCAGTAAATCGGGGTCGGCATCAGGACCCACGTGGACGCAGGCGGCGATCAGTCCGAGGCGCGTGTGCCGGTCCAGCAGATCCGCTGCACGCGCCAAAGAGCCCGCCTCCCACCAGGAATCGTCGTCGCTGAACGCCACGTACGGCGTACGCGCGTGGCGTACGCCCAGATTCCGGCCCGGAGCGCCGAGATTGCGGCCGGGCACCAGGAGGGTGACCTCCGGCCACAGCCGGGCCACGCCGGAGTGGGCTCCGTTCCAGTTCGTCGCCTTCTAGTGCTCAATGCGACTGAATGTCACCCCAGTTGACAGATGATCATCTGAACGATCACTATCCGTGCGCCGTTGCTGTCAGCTCGTACTCACGTGGGTACGGGCCTGTCCGCACGGCACTGTTCCAGGCGCGTCGGAATCCTCCGGCGGGCTCATTCGGCGTGCCGTTTTCCGTGCGGAGGGACCTTTCGCATACGCGGGATCCGGCCTGCCGCACGGAAAGGCATTGAGGTGCAGAGCTCCTACAGGAGGTACGTCTCCTGTCTCGTGGTGTCGGCGGTGGCGGGAACGCTACTGCCGCAGGTCGCGTATGCGGCACCACCCCCCGGGCCGCCCGGTCAGGACGACGGCAAGGGCGTCTTCGAAACGGCTCTGGGCTGGTTCTCGGACGACGACGAACGGCAGGACGCGAAGCCGCCGTCGGACGACAGGCCGGAGATAGCCAGCCGGGAGAAGCTGCCGGCCGGTAAGGCGGCGGCGAAGCCGAAGCGGGTTGCCGAGCTGACGGGGAAGCGTTCGGCGAACGCGCGGTACTGGATGCTGTCCGACGGGCGGGTGCAGGCCGAGGTGTCGGCCGTGCCGACCGGTTACCGGGCGGGGAAGTCCTGGAAGGACATCGACCCGACGGTCGTCACCTCCGATGCCGAGGGTTTCGCGTTCTCCAACACGACGAACGCTGCCCGTAGTTCCTTCGGTGCGGATGCCGGTCGGTTGCTGCGGTTCGAGGCCGGCGGTCACACGGTGACTCTGGGTCTGGTGGGTGCGGGGAAGCTCGCTCCGGTGGCCAAGGGTGACACGGTCACGTACAAGGACGCGGTCCGCGGTGCGGATCTGTCGTATGTGGTCGGGCCTGGGCGTGTGAAGGAGAACATCGTCCTGGACGCGAAGCCGTCCGGTCCGGTGTCCTTTACCTTCACCCTTGATGCCGGTGGGCTGACGCCGAAGGCGAACAAGGACGGTTCCATATCGTTCTTCGGTGAGGGTGCGGATCCGGTCCTTGTGATTCCTGCGGCGTTCATGACGGACGCGAGGAAGGACGCCTCCTTGCCGTTCGGTTCCGGTTACAGCTCGGCCGTGCGGCAGAAGCTGGCGAAGGCCGGTGGGGGCTGGACGCTGACGGTGACTCCGGACGCGAAGTGGCTTGCGGCGCCTGAGCGGCAATATCCGGTCACGATCGATCCGACGATCTCGATCGCTCCGACGCCGTCGACGGCGCAGGACGTGATGATCTCGTCGGACGGTCCGACGACGAATTACAAGGACAACTGGCGTCTGTCGGTCGGTAACACCAGCACGGGTGCTTCGCGTGCGCTGCTGCGGTTCCCTGTGGGCGGTATTCCGGCCGGGACGAAGATCGATTCGGCTGATCTGAAGCTGTACTTCGATCAGTTCCATACGACGGGTGACTCCGAGGTCCAGCTGGAGGCGCACCGTGCCACCAGTGCGTGGACCGAGGAGAGCGCGACGTGGAACAGCGCGAGCACGTTCACCGGTGAGCTGTCGGGTACGTCGGTCGTCGTGGACAACGGTGAGGCCGGGCGTACGGCGGCGGTGGGTGCGTGGCCGGCGTCGGGGAACACGGCGTACACGCAGTACGCGGTGAACCAGACGTACATGTACAACAAGGACGCGGTCGCGGGCGACACGTACTCCTGGCAGCCGAGCCTGCCCGAGGACGGCACGTACCAGGTCGAGACGCATTACATCCCGGCGTCCGACCGTGCGGCGAACGCTCCGTACACCGTGACGTATGACGGTGGGTCGAAGGCGTACACGGTCAACCAGCAGGCCGGTACGGGCGGTGTGTGGAAGACGCTCGGTTCGCATCCGTTCAAGGCGGGCACGCTCGGCAAGGTCGTCCTGGGTGACGGGCCCGTCACGACCGCCACGTCCGTGATCGCGGATGCGGTGCGGTTCACCAAGGGCGGTGTGGTCACCAAGCAGCCCGGCGAGCTGAACGCCTGGCACTCCTTCCCGGTGACCAAGACGGTCCAGCAGTGGATCGACGGCACTTACGCCAACAACGGTTTCGTCATCAAGGCCGGTGACGAGTCCGCGGGCGGCCCCAAGGGCGGACCCCGTTACGAGGGCAGTGAGTTCGGGTACGGCGGCGAGGTCGCCAACTACCCGCGACTTGTTCTGACGTATGGCCGTCAGGGTGTCGAGCTTGCCGCTCCGACCACCATTCATGACACGGGCGCGGAGCTGAACTGGTCCACGTACCAGGACAAGGACCCGGTCGCCACCGGTGACGATCTGGTCGAGTACCAGGTCCACCGCTCCATCAGCCAGACCTTCACCCCGTCGGCCGCGACTCTGGTCGCGCCGGTCGCGCCGGGGACGACGGCGTTCACCGACTCCTCCGCCACGCCGACGAAGGGTGACGACCCCGATCCGTTCGGCCGCGCGTACTACTACATGGTCGCGGTCAAGACGAAGGACGGCCAGGTCGTCGCCGCCCCGACGCAGCTCGTGCGTCTACCGAAGGCCGGCCGTACGACGAAGGTCCTGGACGCGACGCAGGACACCACCCTGTCCTCCGCCCGCACCACCACCACGCACGACACCATCGACGACGGCGGCCCCAAGAACTGGCTGAGCGTCGGCAACAACTCCGCCACCTACGGCGACACCCGCGCGGTCCTGAAGTTCCCCGCCCTCGGCATCCCCACCACCGCCCGGGTCCTGGACGCCAAGGTACGCCTCTGGTCCACCCAGACCGCCCAGGACACCACGGGTGCGGTCTACGAACTCCGGCCGCTGAGCCGTGACTTCGACGAGGCCGCGGCCACGTGGGTGAAGGCCGACGCCACCACCAACTGGACGGCCGCGGGCGGCGACTTCGGTGCTGTCGCGGGCGACACCGGGGCCAAGACCAACGACCCCGCCCGCCACGACTGGAGCGTCACCTCCCTCGCCCAGTCCTGGGTGAGCGCCCCCGCCACCCAGCAGGGCGTGCTCCTCAAGATGGCGGACGAGGCCGCTTCGCAGGAGCGGACGCTGTTCCTGTCCTCCGAGGGCACCGAGCAGCGGCTGCGTCCGCGCATCGTGGTCACGTACATCGATTCGACGACCGAGTCGACGTACTTCGCGCCGCAGACCCCTGCGCGGATGACGCCGAACACCGACTACACGGTCGACTTCACCCTCACCAACACCACCACGGGCGCGTGGAACGCGACGGATCACGTCCTCAGCTACAAGTGGACGCTGCCCGACGGCACGGACGTGACGACCGGGGGCAACCAGGTCCAGACGGCTCTGCCGTCGACCGTCGCGCCCGGTGACAGCGTCGATCTGCGGGCCGTGGTGAAGACCCCGATCAACTCGGACAACGGCAACAAGCGGACCGACTACGTCCTGACCTGGGACGTCTACAACAAGACCACCGGCACCTGGACGTCCGGCACCTCCGGCATCCCCGGCCTGAAGCAGAACGTGGCCGTGGAGGACCCCACCTCCAACCAGCTCGGCCTGGAGAAGTTCTACTCCTACACGGGCAAGAACACCGGCGCCGGTTCCGCCGTCATGAACAACCTGGCCGCCGGTAACGCCGTCTGGCAGTACAACGCCTTCACCAACCCGGGACGCGGTCTCAACACCTTCTTCCGGTTCGCCTACAACTCGCTGGACACGTCCGACACGGTGCTGGGCCACGGCTGGTCCGGTCAGGCGGCCGGACCCATCCGCCTCGGGGCGCCGCTGGAGTTCCACCCGAAGCCGCACCCGACGGAGATCCGCCTCCCGGACGGCGACGGCACCACCCACGTCTTCCGCCAGCAGGCGGACGGCTCCTGGAAGGCCCCCGCGGGCGTCCACTACAAGCTGGCCGCCAAGCCCGGTCTCGACTGCACGCCGCTGAAGGACCCGGTCCCCGACGCCTGGACGATGACCCGGCCCGACGGCACCCGGTTCGTGTTCGGCTGTGACGGCTACATGACGTCGGCGGTCGACCAGAACGGCAACACGCAGACGTACACCTACGTCGAGCGCAAGTCCAACAACAAGCCGACGAAGTTCCTGCGCTACATCACGGACCCCGCCGGCCGTCAGTCGCTCACCGTCGACTACTACAACAAGGGCGACGCCACCTACGAGTACATCAACGACTCGGGCGTCAAGGTCAGCGGTACCAACCTGACCAACTCCAAGATCTACGACCACATCAAGTCCGTCACGGACATCTCCGGGCGGAAGCTCGCCTTCTTCTACACGTCGAAGGGCCTGCTGGGCCAGTTCACCGACGGCGCGGGTTCCGGCCGGCAGAAGGACTTCCGGTTCACCTACGACGCCACGCAGGGCAACAAGAACGTCAAGCTGGTCGCGATCACCGACCCGCGCGGCAACGCCACCGGCATGGCGTACAACGCGCCGCAGACCGGTGACGACCCGAAGTACCACTGGTGGACCAAGACGATCACCGACCGTCTCGACGGCACCACCGGCTTCACGTACGCGGCCGACGCGACGAACCCCGCGTTCACCGCGACCCGGGTCACCGACGCCGAGAACCGGGCCACCGCCCATGTAACGGACGACTTCGGCCGCCCGGTGCAGACCACCAACGCCAAGTCCCAGACGACCAGGATGAGCTGGGACGCGGACAACAACGTCACGTACCTGGAGGAGGCCAACGGCGCCAAGAGCGCCTACTGCTACGACCAGAAGACGGGCTTCCCGCTCTGGCAGCGCAGCGCGGAGAACAACAAGGCGGGCGTCCCGCCGGCGTCCGAGTGCGCTCCCGGCCGGTATCCGGCGAACGCGGCGACGTACACGTACCAGACCCGCGCCGACGGATACGCCGCCGACCTGGTCGCCAAGGCCTCCCCGGAGGGCCGCACGTGGCAGTTCGGCTACGACGGCTTCGGCAACCTCAAGACCGTCACCGACCCCAAGGGCGTCGCCACCGCGACGGCGGGTGACTACACCACGTCGTACGAGTACGACACCCACGGTTTGCTGACCAGGGCGGTCGACGCCAACGGGAACCCGACGTCGAACAGCGACTTCGGGCCGACCGGCTACCCGGCCACGATCACCGACGCCCTGAACAAGTCGACGGCCTTCCTCTACGACGAGCGCGGGCAGGTCACCCAGGTGACCGACGCGCTGGGCAAGAAGACCACGCAGTCGTACGACACGTTCGGCCGCCCGCTGTCCAGGACCGTGCCGAAGGACCAGGCCGCCGGTGACCTGATCACCATCCCGGCGCCGGAGTACGACGCCAACGACAACGTCACGAGGACGAGCTCCCCCGACGGCGCCGTGTCCACCGCGGTGTACGACGACACGGACCAGATCACCTCGGCGACCGCGCCGGCCAACAACCAGACCGCTCCCCGCACGACGTCCTACACGTACGACAAGGTGGGCAATCTCAAGACGCTCACCGAGCCCAAGGGCACGCTGACGACCTCCGTCGCGACCGACTACGTCACGACGAGCCACTACGACGAGATCGACCAGCTCACCTCCGTGGTCAACGCGGAGGGCGCCAAGCTCTCGTACGAGTACGACAACGTCGGCAACGTCACCAAAGTCATCGACCCCAAGAAGAACCAGACCGCCGACACCACCGACTACACGAGCAGGTCGACCTACGACCTCAACCACCGGGTCACCGCCGCCTCGGACGCGGCGGGCAAGACGGCGACGCGGGCCTACGACAAGGACTCGCTGGTCGTCTCGACCACCGACCCCGAGAACAACGTCACCACCATCACCTACGACGAGCGCGGCAAGCAGACCGAGGTGAAGGTCCCGCACACGGGCACCACGTCGATCACGTACCGCACGACGAAGTACGAGTACGACCAGGTCGGCAACGTCACCAAGGTCCTCACTCCCCGGACGACGGCGGCCGGCAGCACGGAGGCCTTCGCCTCGCGCACGACGTACGACGCGCTGAACAGGCCGGTCCGGCAGTACCAGCCGTACGACCCGAACGACGCCCGCTACAACAAGGCGGACGTGTACCGGGAGACCTCGTACGACGCGGTGGGCAGGGTCGCGAAGACCTCGCTGCCGCCGTCGAACGGTGAGACGGTCCGCAACGACACCACCTACGGCTACTTCGACCACGGCCTGGTGAAGTCGGCGACGGACCCCTGGGACATCGTCACCACCTACGACTACGACAAGCTGGGTCAACAGACCGCGCGCACCCTCACCTCGGCGGGCGGTTCCTCGAACCGCACCATGTCGTGGTCGTACTACCCGGACGGCGCGCTGAAGTCCCGCTCGGACGACGGCGTCCCGGTCGGCAGGTCCGTCGTCCTGGCGGACAACTCCGACACCCAGAACACCTCCTCGACCGGCACCTGGACGAAGGGCGACGTCACCGGCCAGCAGGGCTACGACCACTCCCGCCACGCGGCGGGCACGGGTACGGACGCCTTCACCTGGACGCTGAACATTCCGGCGGACGGTACGTACGCCGTGTACGTGCGCTACCCGAAGGTCACGGGCGCGGCGACCACGGCGAAGTACACGCTCACCCACGCGAGCGGCACGTCCGACAAGACGGTCGACCAGGCGTCGAACGCCGGCACCTGGGTCGCGCTGGGCTCCCACGCCTTCCAGCGGGGCAACGCCGGCAAGCTGCGGCTGTTCCAGAACAGCGGCGGGATCGCGGTCGCCGACGGCGTGAAGCTCGTCCGCGACACGACGGGCGAGCCGGCGGACACGGAGAAGAAGACGCTCGTCTACTCCTACGACGTCAACGGCAACATGACCAAGGTGGACGACACGTCGTCCGGAGCGTCGGTCGACGGCTACACCGTCACCTACACCGGCCTCAACCAGATCGAGAAGGTCACCGAGGCGCTGTCCGGCCAGGAGCAGAAGTCGACGTCGTACACGTACGACGCCAACGGCCAGGCGGAGACGGTGGCGCACCCCGCCCAGTTCTCGAAGTACACGTACGACCTGCGTGACCTGGTGAAGACGGTGTCCGTCGGCAAGACGTCCACGGACCCGTCGCCCAAGGTGACGTCGTACACGTACGACGACCGGGGCCTGCCGCTGCGGGAGACGAAGGCCAACGGGAACACCGTCGACCACACGTACTACCTCGACGCGGCGCTGAAGTCGGTCACGGAGAAGAAGGCCAACGGCACGCTGGTCTCCTCTCACGCCTACGCCTACGACCCGAACGGCAGCAAGGCGCAGGACGTCGCGAAGAAGATGAATGCCGACAACCACGCGGCATACCTCGAATCGACCACCGACTACACCTACGACCCGGCCGGACGGCTGGCGAAGTCGGTGAAGACGGGCAACGGCGCCGGCACGGACACCTACGTCCACGACGACAACGCCAACGTCGTCAGCCAGACCGTCGACAACGTCACCAGCACCTACGGGTACGACCGCAACCGTCTGCTGTCCATGGCGACGCCGAACGCCTCCTTCTCGTACAACTACGATCCCTTCGGCCGGCAGGAGTCCGTCACCTCGGACGGACAGGTCATCGAGCGGAGCGTGTACGACGGCTTCGACCGTCTCGTCGAGTCCCAGAAGATGGGCGACACGGGCGCGCTGAAGTCCACCACGTACACGTTCGACCCGCTCGACCGGACCACCTCCAAGACGGCCGACGGCAAGACGACGGACTTCGCCTACCGGGGTCTGTCGTCCGAGGTCCTGGACGAGAAGGTCGCGGACGTCGTGACCAAGTCGTACCAGTACGGCCCCGGGGGCAAGCGCCTGTCGCAGGTCAAGCACAACAGCGACGGCACGACGGAGGACGGCTACTACGGATACAACAGCCACACCGACGTCGAGACCCTGACCGACAGCGGCGGCGACACGAAGGCGACGTACGGATACACCGCGTACGGAAAGGACGACGAGGCCGAGTTCACCGGCATCGACAAGCCGTCCGCGGCCGATCCCACGAAGGAGGCGTACAACGCGTACCGCTACAACTCCAAGCGCTGGGACGCCCAGTCCGGCACGTACGACATGGGATTCCGGAACTACGACCCGGGCCTGAACCGCTTCACCAGCCGGGACATGTACAGCGGCGCCCTCGCCGACATGAACCTCGGCATGGACCCCTTCACCGGCAACCGGTACGCCTTCGCGGGCGGCAACCCGACGAGCTTCGTGGAGATCGACGGGCACGCCCCGTGCGCCGAGGGGATCATGGACGTCTGCGGCGGGGGTGCGACCGGGGCAGGTGCCTGGTGCTCCGTCTGCCTGCAGAACGCCAACCCGGGTATGGACAAGCCCCGGGCGCATATGCCCGCGGTGGAGAACGGTGACCTGAAGAACATCGTCACGGAGCTCTACGCGCGGGACATCGTCGAGGACTCCGACGTCAAGGGCGACGGGCGGACCGCCACGGCACTGATCCACGAATACAACACCGGCAAGCCAGTGGGCAAATGGCACGCGGAGAAGGCCTCCAACAAGCTCAAGGGCCTCGCGGGCCTGCTGGAGCGGGACAGGAAGGCCCGGGTGGGCGGCGGCAACGGCCTGCTCTCGGACTCCGACCTCAAGGTGGCCAAGGCGGAGGCGGCCGACCTGTGGAACGCGCTCAACGCGCGGGACGTCGCGGGTGCGGCGACCGCGCACGTGCAGTCCCACCCGGAGACGCTGAAGGCCATCACGAAGAACCGTGAGGAGATCATCAAGTCCGTCGCCATGGCGGATCTCACGGGCCAGTCCTTCCAGCAGAACCATCCCAAGGCCGCTCCGAGGCCGGTCGGCGAGCCGACGAAGCTGAGCGGCGGGTACAAGGCCTTCGGTGTCGCCGGAGGCGTGGCGAGCGTCGCGCAGACGCCCAGTTACGTGCGCCAGTACGGCTGGAAGCGAGGCGCCTGGGAGTTGTTCAAGGACGTCTTCGACCCCCTCGGCGGGACGGACGACATGGTCGATCCGTTCTATCCTGAGGACACCGGGCCCTGCGGCCCGCGCGGCATCTACTGCCAGGCGTAGACAGGGACGCGGACACATCGAGTGGGGCCCATCACGTATCCGGCGTGGTGGGCCCCGCCCCTTGCGGCCCCGTTCCCCGCGCCATCAGACGATCAGCACCTGTGGAGAGATTCAGTTGGAGAAGATCGAGTTCGCGGACGTCGTGCAGGCGTATCTCCGGACGGTGCCGCACGCCGGCGAGGTGCTGCGGGACGTTCCCGAGCCGCAGCGATCGAGTTTCGAGGCATGGCCCGAGGAGGAGACGGATCTCTTCGACTTCCTCCCCATGGCGTTCATGCGCCCGGTCCTGCTCCCCGCCCTGAGAGAGGAGACGCCCGACCCGGAACTCCTCGGCCACTGCTTCGACTTCGTCGAAGGACTGGCCCGGAACTCGAACGCGTACCTGCAGAACGCGCTGCACTTCGAGGTGTACGAGCAGTTCCTCGAGAGCCGCGAGATCCTGCTGAGGGCGCGGCGGTTCTGCGGTCCGGTCTCGGGCGCGGCCCTGCTCCAGATGCTCAGGGAGAACTACCCGGCGACGCTGGAGAAGCTGACGGGGGAGTCCGAGCCCGACCGACCCTGAGCGAGAGGGCGGTTCGCCCCGGTATGTACGGCGCACGGTGTGGCGGTCCTGAGCGCCCATGGGATCTCCGCGCGCCCTACCGGCGTCCACGGGGGCGGGAAATGATGAGCGCACCGAGCATCTGCACCCCGCGTGCACCACACAAGGCAACGCACCTGCGCCACACAGGCAACGCACCTGCGCCATACCTGCACCGCACATGAACCAGGCGATCCGCATCCCCGTCCCCCGGGCAGGGCACGCGGCGGAAGGAGCTCATGGTGTTGCTTCTCATCTCCCCGGACAGCGTCGAGGAAGCCCGCGACTGCGCGAAGGCGGCGGAGCACCTCGACATCGTCGACGTCAAGAAGCCCGACGAGGGCTCGCTCGGCGCCAACTTCCCCTGGGTGATCAGGGAGATCCGCGACGCCGTACCGGCGGACAAGCCGGTGTCCGCCACCGTGGGTGACGTCCCGTACAAGCCCGGCACGGTGGCCCAGGCCGCGCTCGGCGCGGTCGTCTCCGGCGCCACGTACATCAAGGTCGGCCTCTACGGCTGCACGACGCCCGACCAGGCCATCGAGGTCATGAGCGGAGTCGTCCGCGCGGTGAAGGACCACCGCCCCGACGCGCTCGTCGTCGCCTCCGGTTACGCCGACGCCCACCGCATCGGCTGCGTCAACCCGCTCGCCGTGCCCGACATCGCCGCCCGCTCCGGTGCCGACGCGGCCATGCTGGACACCGCCGTCAAGGACGGGACGCGGCTGTTCGACCACGTTCCTCCGGAGGTCTGCGCCGAGTTCGTGCGGCTGGCCCACGCCTCCGGTCTGCTCGCGGCCCTCGCGGGCAGCGTCACCCAGGCCGACCTCGGTCCGCTGACCCGCATGGGCACGGACATCGTGGGCGTGCGGGGAGCGGTCTGCGAGGGCGGCGACCGCAACGCCGGCCGGATCCAGCCGCACCTGGTGGCCGCCTTCCGGGCGGAGATGGACCGGCAGGCCAGGGAGCACGCCGCCGGCGCCCCCGTCGTGAACTGACCGCCGGCATGCCGACGCCCGAGGCCGACGGCGTCCCCGGACGCCGGTCCTCACGCTTCCCCGTCGTCGACCCGGCCACCGGGGAGACCTTCGACGAGTCCCCCGACCAGCAGCCGGACGAGCTGGACGAGGTGGTCGCCCGCGCCCGGCGGGCCTGGGGCGGCTGGCGCGCCGAGCCGGCCGCCCGCACCAGCGCCCTGCTCGCCGCGGCCGACGCCGTGGACGCGGCCGGCGACGACCTCGCCCGGCTGCTCACCCGCGAACAGGGCAAGCCCCTCGCCGAGTCGTACGCGGAGGTCGCCCGTACGACGGCCCGCCTGCGCTACTTCGCCGAGCTGGCCCCCCGGACCCGCCGGATCGACGACGGCCGGCCCGTGCGCAGCGAGATCCGCTGGCGCTCCCTCGGCCCCGTCGCCGCCATCGTGCCGTGGAACTTCCCCCTCCAGCTCGCGGCGGCGAAGTTCGCCCCCGCGCTCGCGGCGGGCAACACCATGGTCCTGAAACCGTCGCCGTTCACCCCGCTCGCCACCCGGTTGCTCGGCTCCGTCCTCGCCACCGCCCTGCCGGAGGACGTACTGACCGTCGTCACCGGCCGCGAACCCCTCGGTGCCCGGCTCGCGTCGCACCCGGGCATCCGCCACGTCACCTTCACCGGCTCGGTGCCCACCGGGCGGGCCGTCGCCGGAGCGGCGGCGGCCTCGCTCGCCCGGGTCACCCTGGAGCTGGGCGGCAACGACGCCGCCGTCCTCCTCGACGACGTCGACGTGGACGGGATCGCGGACCGGCTCTTCTGGGCGGCCTTCCGCAACTGCGGGCAGGTCTGCATGGCGGTCAAACGCGTCTACGCCCCGGCCCGGCTCCACGCCCAGGTCGTCGAAGCCCTCGCCCAGCGCGCGAAGGCCGTCGCCGTCGGGCCCGGCCTCGACCCCGGAACCCGCCTTGGGCCGGTCAACAACGCCCCCCAGCTGGCCAGGGTCGAACAGATCACGGAGCAGGCCCTGGCGGCCGGCGCCCGGGCGGCGTCCGGCGGCCACCGGCTGGACGGGCCCGGATACTTCTTCGCCCCCACGATCCTCACCGACGTCCCGCCCGGCAGCCCTGTGGTGACCGGGGAACAGTTCGGACCGGTGCTGCCGGTGCTGCCGTACCGCGGCCTCGACGAGGCCGTCGACGCGGCCAACGGGACCGGCTTCGGCCTCGGCGGCTCCGTGTGGGGCACCGATCTCGACCGGGCGGAGGAGGTGGCCGACCGGCTGGAATGCGGAACGGCCTGGATCAACCACCACGCCGAACTCTCCCTCCACCAGCCCTTCGCAGGCGTCAAGGACAGCGGGGTCGGTGTCGCGGGCGGACCGTGGGGGCTCTACGGCAACCTCCGGCCGTTCGTCGTCCACCGCCCGGAGGAGGAGTGACGATGAGGTTCCAGGCGGCCGTACTGCGCTCGTACGACAGTCCGTTCGCGGTCGAGGAGGTGGCCCTGCGGACGGAACCCACCGACGGCGAGATCCTGGTCGAGATAGCGGGCGCGGGCATGTGCCGGACCGATCTCGCGGTCCGGCGCTCCGCCGGCCGCAGCCCGCTGCCGGCCGTCCTCGGTCACGAGGGCGCCGGGGTCGTGGTGCGGACGGGCGGCGGCCCCGACGCCGCGATCGACGTGGGTGACCACGTCGTGCTGAGCTTCGACTCCTGCGGGCACTGCCGGAACTGCCTCGGCGCGGCCCCCGCCTACTGCGACTCCTTCGCCTCCCTCAACCTCTTCGGAGGACGCGAGGAGGAGGAGCCGCGGCTCACCGACGCGGCGGGGAAGGCGCTGGCCCCCCGGTGGTTCGGCCAGTCCTCGTTCGCCGAGTACGCGCTCGTCCCGGCCCGTAACGCCGTCCGGGTCGACCCGGCACTTCCGCTCGACCTGCTCGGGCCCCTCGGCTGCGGCTTCCTCACCGGCGCCGGAGCCGTGCTGAACACCTTCGGAGCGGGCCCCGGCGACACCCTGGCGGTCCTCGGCGCCGGAGCCGTGGGCCTGGCCGCGGTGATGGCGGCCACCGCCGCCGGCGTCCTGACCGTGGCCGTCGACCGGCATCCCCAGCGGCTCGCCCTGGCCGAACGGTTCGGCGCGATCCCGCTGCCCGCAGGAACGGCCGGGCTGCCCGAACGGATCCGACGGCTGACGGACGGCGGCGCGCAGTACGCCCTGGACACCACGGCCTCGGCCCCGCTCATCAACGACGCGCTCCTGGCGCTGCGCCCCACCGGCAGCCTCGGCCTGGTGGCCCGCCTCCACACCGCGCTGTCGTTCGAACCCGGCACGCTCGACCGGGGCCGCAGCATCCGCCACATCTGCGAGGGGGACGCCGTACCGGGGCTCCTGATACCCCGGCTGACCCGGCTGTGGCAGGCCGGCCGCTTCCCCTTCGACCAGCTGATCCGCACCTACCCGCTGGCCGACATCAACGAGGCCGAACGCGACTGCGGCGCCGGCCGCGTGGTCAAGCCCGTCCTGCTGCCGGAGAGGAAGAGCCGATGAGCGAGGCGCGCGACAGCACCGGACCACCCCGTCCGACCAGCGGACACCCCGACATTCTCACTCCCGCCCACGGAGGACACATGGCCGGCACGGCGCCTGAGCAGACGGACGTGGAAGGTGTGGACGGAGGCGTGGGACTCACCGCCCTCCTGGTCGCCGCCGCACGGGCGATCGAGACCCACCGCCACGACAGCCTCGCCCAGGACCTCTACGCGGAACACTTCGTGCGCGCCGCCCCGGCGTGCGCGGGCTGGCCGGTACGCATCGAGCAGGTCCCGGAGGGCGACGGCAACCCGCTGTGGGGCAGGTTCGCCCGCTACTTCGGCCTGCGGACCAGGGTCCTCGACGACTTCCTCCTCCGGGCGGTGCGTACGGACGCCCGGCAGGTGGTCCTCCTCGGCGCGGGCCTGGACACGCGCGCGTTCCGGCTGGACTGGCCGTCCGACCTGGTGGTCTTCGAGATCGACAGGGCGGGCGTGCTGGCCTTCAAACAGCGGGTGCTCACCGGTCTGCCGGCCGCCCCGAAGGTGAAGCGCGTCCCCGTGCCGGTCGACCTGCGCGCGGACTGGGTCACCGCGCTGACCACCGCCGGCTTCGACCCGGCCGTGCCCAGCGTCTGGCTGGCCGAGGGGCTCCTCTTCTACCTGCCGGGCGCCGCCGAGACGTACCTCGTCGACACGGTGGACCGACTGACGACCGGAGGCAGCGCGCTGGCCTTCGAGGCCAAGCTGGAGAAGGACCTGCTGGCGTACCGTGACAGCCCGCTCTACACGGCGACGCGCGAGCAGATCGGCATCGACCTGCTCGACCTCTTCGACCTGGGCCCACGACCCGACTCCGCCGGCGCCCTGGCGGCCAGGGGTTGGTCCACCTCGATGCGTACGCCCTTCGACTTCAGCCGCCTGCACCGACGCGGCCCCCTCCCCGAGCCGAACGACGCGCTGGAGGGGAACCGGTGGGTGTTCGCGCACAAGCCGCGGCCGTGACGGCCGCGGCGCGTCAGACGGCCCGGGCGGTCACCAGCCGGTCGCCCGGGATCCCGGCCATGTCCGGCGCGTAGTAGTCCTGGATGCCGGTGGCCCACGTGGTGACGAGGATGCGGTCCTCGGCGTCCGGTTCGAAGGCGTCGAAGAGCGCGTGGATGTTCTCCACCTCGAAGCCGATCGCCGTCATCAGCGACACGAAGAGCGGGCGCTCGATCAGACCGTCCCCGTCGGGGTCGCCGAGTGCGGCGAGCGCCTCGGCGAACTGGGTGATCGTGGGGCCGAAGCGCTCGGGGTCGAGCACGAACGGACGGAACTCGTCGAGGGTGATCACGCCGTCGCCGTCGGTGTCCAGTTCCATGGCCAGCGTCGTCCACCAGCGGCGGAACGCGGCCCGGATGGCGGCCTTGGCACCGTCGTCCGACGCGACGGCCGCCTCCAGAACACGGCCCGTCATGAGGTCGAAGTCATCGGAGTCGATGACTCCGTTGCCGTTGGCGTCGAAGAGGGAGAAGACCAGCTCGACCCGCTTGGCGGCCTCGGTTCGCATGTCTGTCACCTGTCGTTCACGGCCCGGTGGTCCCGGGCCTGGCTGAATGAGTGCCCCTGCCTAACGGTGCGGGGAGGCAGGCGTGACGGTGAGGCGGTTCCCGTCAACCGGAAGGAGTAAGTCCGCCTCGCTGTGGTGCTCAGGCGTCCGACTGGACTGGTCCGCGCGTCTATTGACGGGCAATCACTTAATCGCACAGTGATACGATCTGCGCGCAAGCGGGGCGGGCGGATGAGCGCAGGACGACACCTCGGACTTCAGGGGTGTCCCGGGCACGCGTCCCGATGCGGGCGATCCGCCGGTGCACCCAATTGACGGGAATTCAGCAACTGACCGTCGGTCGCCTGAAGAGAGTCTTATGACGGAATACATACAGAACCCGGTGCTCTGGGCTCTGTCGCTTCTCGTTCTCGCCGCCATCGCCGTCATCGTCCGCCAGCGCAAGGCGGCCCAGGCGTTGAAGCGGCAGATCGGTGGGCTCCGGAGCCATTACTCCGACCTGGAGAACCACTACACACAGTCCGTCGAGACGGCGCAGGAACAGGCCGAAGAGGCGACGAAGACCGTCCTGAAGTCCGCGATGCGGACGCTTCAGGGCCTCGCCGCCGAACAGCAGCTGGTCGTCTCCCGGCTGCAGAGCAAGTACGGCGAGTCCGCCATGCTCCAGGACCTGCTCGAGATCGACCACACCAACTCCCAGTTCGGCCGGCGCGCGCAGTCCATCGCCGTGCTCTGCGACGGCTGGCTCGGCCGACACCGCGACGCGGCGTCCGTGTACGACGTGGTCCGCAGCGCCCAGGGCCGGATCCGCCACTTCGGTCGCGTGGAGATCCTCTCCCGCGTCGACTTCGGCATCACCAGCCGCGCCGTGGAACCCGTGGCACTGGCGCTCGCCGAGCTCCTCGACAACGCCACCAGCTACTCCAGCCCGGACACCGTCGTCGAGATCAACACCCGCACCGTGCCCAAGGGTGTGTGCATCGTCGTCGACGACGCGGGTGTCGGCATGAGCGACGAGGAGCGGACCCGCGCCGAGGGCCTGCTCGCCAGCAACCGCGTCACCGGCGTCTCCGGACTCGGCAACCCGCCGCAGTTCGGCTTCGCCGTGATCGGCGTACTGTGCGAGCGCTTCGGCTTCGAGGTGTCCGTGGACTCCTCCTCCCCCTACGGCGGCGTCCGCGCGGTCGTCCTGCTGCCGCACGAGCTGCTCACCAGCGTGCCGGTGCAGAAGCCGGCGGCGCCGCCGGTGACCACTCCCGCCGTACCGCACCCGGCCGGGCCCGAAGCCGTGCCCGTGCCCGCCTCGACCAGCGACGGCCTGCCGAAGCGGCGCCGCAAGCGGCCGATGGCCATCGTTCCCAGCGATACGCCCGCACAGGCTCCGAGCCGCTCCGACGCCGAAGCGGCGGCGATCATGGGTGCCTTCCAGCGAGGCACGCAGTCCGGCCGCGCCTCCTACCCGGAGGCACCGGACCGGACGAGCAGCACATCTCGTGCAAGCAGCGAAGGACATGAGGTCTCGTGAACGACGATCTGTCATGGATGCTCGACAGCGCCCTGGAGATTCCCGGGGCGCTGCACGCGGTCCTGATATCCGCCGACGGCCTTCTGATGGCCCGGTCGAACGACTACGACAAGGACAACGCCGACCGCGTCGCGGCCGCGATGAGCGGCGTGCAGTCGCTGAGCCGCTCCCTCGCCTTCTTCTGCGAGGACCCGCGCGCGCAGTGGCGGCAGACCCTGGTCGAGTTCGACGGTGGCTGGGTCTTCCTGATCTCCGCCGGTGAGGGCGCCTACCTCGGCGTCTCCGCCTCCCCGGACGTGGACATGGCGGACATCACCTTCCGGATGCAGCAGCTCGTCGGCCAGCTCGGCAAGGTGCTCATGACGCCGCCGCGCGAGAACCTCGGCACGCGCTCATGACGGGACGCGAGGACTGGGAGCCGGAGGCCGCCGAGCTGGTCCGGCCGTACGTCATCACCAAGGGACGCGGCCTGCCCGACGAGGAGCAGCTCTCCCTGATCACGCTGGTGACGGTGGCGCCGGAGGAGGGCCAGCGGCCCACCCGGCTCTCCCCCGAGGAGCAGCGGCTCCTCGACATCTGCGCCGCCGGCTACCTGTCGGTCGCCGAGATCGCGGGCCACACCCGGCTGCCGCTCGGCGTGGTGAAGATCCTCCTCGCCGCCCTCGCCGAGGGCGGCTACCTCGTCACCCGTTCGCCGGTGCGCCGGGCCGTCCTCGCCGACCGGGAAATCCTGGAGGAGGTGCTGAATGGTCTCCGCTCCAAGTTTGGGTGAGCAGGACTACGTACGCGGTGGGGCTTCGCAGATCCCGGTGAAGATCCTCGTCGTCGGGCACTTCGCGGTGGGCAAGACCACGTTCATCGGCTCGATCTCCGAGATCGAGCCGCTGACCACCGAGGAGCGGATGACGCAGGCCGCCGAGCACGTCGACGACCTCAAGGGCGTCCGCAGCAAGACCACCACCACGGTGGCCATGGACTTCGGCCGGCTGACCATCAGCGACCGCATCGTGCTGTACCTGTTCGGCACCCCCGGCCAGCAGCGGTTCGTGCAGATGTGGCAGGACCTCGCGCGCGGGGCCCTCGGCGCGCTGGTCCTCGTCGACCCCGAGCGGCTCGCGGACTCCTTCGGGGTCATCGACCTGATCGAGCAGTACGGCCTCGAATACGCCATCGCCGTCAACCACTTCGACGGCTCGCCCCTGCGGGACGAGGCGGCGCTGCGCGAGGCGCTGGACCTGCTCGACGACACCCCCGTCGTCACCTGCGACGCGCGCGACGAGAAGTCGTCCGCCGCCGCACTGACCACCCTGGTCCGCTTCTTGCTGGACCGCGCCCGACAGGAGCAGTAAGCCGACATGGACACCCAGACCCCCGCCCCGGTGCCCCCGCCCGGCTGCCCCGCCCACGCCTCGGGCGCCCGCGTCCCGCTGCACGGACCGGAGTTCGCCGCGGACCCCCAGGCGTACTACAGCTACCTGCGCCACTTCGGGCCCACCGCGCCCGTGGAGCTCGCCCCCGGCGTGGAGGCCACCCTCGTCACCGACTACGCGACGGCCCTCCACCTGCTCCAGGACTCCGCGTCCTTCCGCAAGGACGCGCGCCTGTGGCGGGACTTCAACGAGGGCCGGGTCCCTCGGGACAGCCCCGTCGTACCCCTCCTCGCATACCGCCAGAACTGCATGTTCAGTGACGGCGGTGAACACCTGCGGCTGCGCCAGGCGATCACGGACAGCATGGCCCGGGTCGACTCGCACCGGCTGGCCCGGAGCACCGAGCGGATCTCGGAGTACCTGATCTCCCAGTTCGGCTCCCGCGGCTCGGCCGACCTGCTCGGCGACTACGCCAAGCAGCTCCCGCTGTTCGTCTTCAACGAACTCTTCGGCTGCCCGGCCGGCGTCGGCGACCGGGTGCTGTTCGGCATCACCGGGATGTTCGACGGCGTGAACGCCGAGAAGGCGACCGCCGTACTGTTCGGCGCCGTGCAGGAACTGGTCACGCTCAAGCGGAGCCGGCCGGGCGACGACGTCACCTCGTGGTTGATGCAGCATCACGCCAACCTCAGCGACCAGGAGATGGTCGACCAGCTCTCCCTGCTCCTCGGGGCGGGCGCGGAACCCCTGCGCAACCTCCTCGGCAACACCCTGCACCGGCTGCTCACCGACGACCGCTACGCCGACGGCGGCGGACTCATCGGGGAGGCGCTCGACGACACGCTGTGGGGCAACCCGCCGATGTCGAACTACGCGCCCCACTACGCGGCGTCGGACATGGAGTTCGCGGGCGAGAAGGTGCGGGCGGGGGACCTGATGCTGGTGAGCTTCGCCGCCGCCAACTCGGGCCTCGCGCTCACGGCCGCCCGTACGGCCGGCAACAACCGGTCCCACCTGGCGTGGAGCGCCGGACCGCACGGCTGCCCGTCCAAGGAGCCGGCCCGGCACATCACCGTCACGGCCATCGAGCACCTGCTCAACCGGCTGCCGGACGTCGAACTCGCCGTTCCCGAAGACAGTCTGAGCTGGCGTCCGGGTCCCTTCAACCGGGCCCTGGCCGCGCTGCCCGCCAAGTTCACCCCCGTACCCTCCTCGGTACGCGGCGAGGCGAGGACCGGCCCGGCCGGCCCGGCGTCCGGCGCGTTCGCCGACCAGGCGGACGGGGACGGCAAGGGCGAACGGAAGGGCCGATGGAGCCAGTTCCTGTCCTGGCTCACCAACTGATCCACAAAACCTCCATCGCCTCCTTCTCCTCTGCATACCTGTTCGATCACGCGGGTAGTGATCTCCGCGGTATCAGTGTTGCGTAAGAGGCAGAGGAGCTGTCGTGGACCACATATCCACCGACACCGCTTGGTCAGAGCCACCATCCGGCGTCGACGCGCACCGGGATACCCGCCCTTGCCGGCGGGTATCTTCATGCGCACCCCGATTTCTGGCGGGGAGCCGGTGACCGGCTTGCTGCCCGACATCACCCCGGATCCGCCGGCCGGCACGCTCGGCGCCTTCACCCGCGCTCAGCTGGTACGCCTCTGCGAGGTCGTGGGGCTTTCTCCGGCCGACACGGAGGCGTACGCGCGGACGCTGGTGGAGGCGCTCGGCCCGGCCGCCGAGCGGTCGTTGACCCTGCCGCCCCCGACGCGGACCTTCCTGTCCGACGACCACACCCCCGTCGAGTACTCGCTCTCCTTCAGCCCCGGCCGGGCCCCGGTGCTGCGCGTGCTCGTGGAACCGGGCTGCGGCGCGGACACCCGGGTGGAGAACGGCCGGATCGGTCTGGACGTCGTCCGGGCGATGGCCCGGCGCTGGGACTTCTCCACCGAGCGGCTCGACGAGATCGAGGACCTGTTCTTCCCGGCCCGGCCGAAAGGTCCGCTGGCCCTCTGGATCGCGCTGGAGCTGGTGCCCGGCGGCGTGCCCAAGGTCAAGGTGTACCTGAATCCGGCCGCGTCAGGGGCGAAACGTTCCGCCAAGACCGTGAGGAAGGCCCTGCGCCGACTCGGTCACAAGCGGGCGTACGCGGCGCTGCCCAAGGCCGACGGCCACCCCTTCCTCGCCCTGGACCTGGGCCGGTGGGAGACGCCGCGGGTGAAGGTCTACGCCCGGCACCTCGACCTGTCGGCCGCCGAGGCGGGCGGCCTGTCCCGTACGGGCTCCGGCCCGGGGCCTGCGGAGATCCAGGAGTTCTTCCGGGCCACCGCCGCCACCGACGACCTCGACCGGCGGCCGGGCCTGTCCTGCCACTCCTTCACCGAGACGGAGACCGGCCGCCCCAGCGGCTTCACCGTCCACATCCCGGTGCGCGACTACGCCCGCGACGACGGTGAGGTCCTCGAACGGGCGGTGGACGTCCTGCGGACCCACGGCATGGACCCCGCCCCGCTGGTCGGCTCGCTGTCCGCGCTCACCACGCGGCGGCCCGAGGACGGGGTGGGCCTCATCGCCTACCTCGCGCTCGCCCACCAGCAGGGCCATCCGCCCCGGGTGACCGCGTACCTCTCGTCGGAGGCCTACGCCGTCCGGCCGCCTGCGGAGCAGGGGCGCCGCGCGGCGGCGGAGGTCGGGGCGGAGCGCTGACGCCACCCCGACGGTGAAGCCCTGATGGTGAAGCCCCCGGCGGACATCCGCCGGGGGCTTCACCATCAGGGCTTCACCGTCGGGGCCGCCGGGCCGGGAGTCCGGTGCCGCGCCCCTCAGACGCTCTGGAGCCCGCGCATCTCCTGGAGGTAGGGACCGACGTCGACCTGGATGGAGGTGCCGCCCTCCGCCGTCCCGTAACGCGCGGAGATGCCGCCCAGGTACGTGTCGATCTCCTCGCGCATCGCGTCCGCGTCCGGCAGGGCGACCTCGCCGCCGATGATGCGCGCGACCCAGTGCGTCTGGCCCTCCACGAGCCGGGTGATCGCGCCCATCGGGCGGACCAGGCCGACGAAGTACAGCCCCGGCCGGCCGGGAGCGACGACCCGCCGGTACAGCTCGACCGACCCGCCGGGTCCGACCGGGCATCCCTGGGGCAGGAACGGGAAGTCCATGCGGTAGCCGGTGCAGTAGACGATCGCGTCGGCCTCCTCGGAGGTCCCGTCGGTGAAGACCACCCGCCTGCCGTCGAGGTGGTCGATCGCCGGCCTGGGCGTCACCGCGCCGTGCCGTATGCGGCTGAGGATCTCGTCCGAGATGGTCACGGGGGAGGAGAAGAGCGGGTGGTCCGGCTCGGGCAGGCCGTAGTCGGACAGCTTGCCCCGCGCGACCCGCAGGGCGTTCTCGGCGAACTCGACCTGCTCGGGCAGGGACATGGCGGTGAACCACGGCACCTCGGCCATCTCGTCGACCGACATGCCGTAGAGCTGCTTGGGGACGATATGGAGCCCCCGGCGCACCGAGAGCACGGTGCGCGCGGCATGCCGGGAGAGGTCCGTGGAGATGTCCACCGCCGACGCTCCGAGGCCCACGACGACGACGCGCTGCCCGGCGAAGTCGGAGCCCTTCTGGTAGTCGACGGCATGCAGGATCCTGCCGCCGAACCCGTCCGCACCGGCCGGCGCGGGCTTCGGCAGCGTCGGCACCGTGTTGTGCCCCGAGGCGACGACGACATGGGCGAACCGCCGCGACCGCAGGGCCCCGTCCGCCCCCCGGCTGACGACCGTCCAGGACGCGTCGTCGCCCTCCTCGCCCGCCGGCTCCCGCACCGACACGACCTCGACGCCGAACTCGACGCGGTCCAGCACCCCCGCCCATTCGGCGAAGGAGCGCAGATAGGCCGCGACCTCGCTGTGCCGCGGGTAGAGGGGGTACGCGTCGGGCATCGGGAACTCGGTGTACCCCGTCAGCTGCTTCGCGGTGTTGAGGTGCAGCGACTGATATCCGGGCCCCGGCTCACCGGCCCCCGGCTGCCGCCAGATCCCGCCGACGTCGGCCGCCCGCTCAAGGCAGACGAAGTCGATCCCCCTGGCCGCCAGAGCGTGTGCGGCCGCCAGTCCCGACAGCCCCGCACCGATCACGCACACACTCAAGGTTTCTCCCACGGAACAGACACTCTTCACTCGAACGATCATTCACTGCCCACGTGCCCTGCGCCTCACACGCGCAACACGGCGAGGAACCTGTCACGCCTGTCACACCCGCCACACTGGTCACGCCGTCGCGTACGGCGGCAGGCTACCGGGTCGCACGAACGACCGACCTCGCCGCGTATGCTGACGCCACGTCAATCGCTGGGGGGCGGTATGCGACGGGGTGAGGTCCTGGCGGGTCGGTACCGCCTGGAGGAACGGATCGGCGCCGGGGGATTCGGAGTGGTCTGGCGGGCGTACGACCCGCAGGTCCAGCGCGACGTCGCCGTGAAGCTGGGCGTGCCGCGGTCGTCCGCCGAGGGCCTGCGGATGGTCCGGGAGGCCAGGCTCAACGGCAACCTCCCGCATCCGAACATCGCGACGGTGTACGACTTCGGCGAGACGGACCGCGACGGGGAGCGCACGCTCTACCTGGTCATGGAGCTGATCGAAGGAGCGCCGCTGTCCGGCGTCCTCGAGCAGGGGCCGCCGCCGCTGGACACCGCGCTGGCGTGGGCCGCGCAGGTCTGCGACGCACTGGCCACCGCGCACGACGCGGGGGTGATCCACCGGGACATCAAGCCGGCGAACGTGATGATCACGCCGTCCGACGTCGCCAAGGTCCTCGACTTCGGCATCGCCCGCGAGCAGGTCGAGCAGCCCGGTGCGCCGCGGTTGACCAGCGAGCACACGATCATCGGCTCGCTGCACTACATGGCGCCCGAGCGCTGGACCGACAAGGGGGTCGACGGACGGGCCGACCTGTACGCGCTGGGCTGCATGCTCCTTGAACTGTGCACGGGGCACCTGCCCTTCCCGGGGGAGGAGTGGCAGGAGCTGTGCGTACGGCACACCACGGCCGAACCGCCGGTCCCGAGCGCGCTCAGGCCCGGGCTTCCGGCGGCACTGGACACGCTGGTCGCGGAGCTGCTGGCCAAGGCCCCCGCGGACCGGCCGGACCACGCGCGGGAGGTCGCCCGCCGGCTGCGGTCTATCCGCGCCACGGCGGCGGCCGCGACGGTGACCGGCACGGCCGCGTCGGACGCGGTCGCTCCGACTCCGCCCCGGCGAAGACGCAGGACCCTCGTGTCCGGTGCGGTGGCGGCGCTCGCCGTGCCCGTGATCGCCGTCTCGGTCTGGCAGCTGGCGCCGTTCGCCGGGGCCGGTGCGGGCCATGCGGCCAGGACGCCGGACAGCGCCACGACCGGCACGAACGCGCCATCCTCCGTCGCACCGCCCCCGGCCGGACCGTCCTCCGCCGCGCCGTCCTCCACCGGGCCCGGCGTCACCGCCTCGCCGTCGGCGAGCGCGAGCACCGGCGCACCGCCGGCGCCCTCGGAGCGGCCGGCCACCTCGGCGCCGCGACCGAAGCCCACGCCCACGCCCACGCCGGAGCCCGTGCCCACTCCGACTCGGACGGCGGCACCCCAGCCGCCTCCGCTGCCGACCGGATGGATCCGGCTCACGAACGCGGCGAGCCGCATGTGCCTGGCCGTGCCCGACGGCAGCACGCAGGCGGCCGAGGGCCTTGTCCAGGCCCGGTGCAACGGCGGACCCGAGCAGTTCTGGGAGCTCACGAAGGAGAGCGGCGGCAGCGGGACGGTCTACTCGCTCCGCAACGGCGCCAGCGGTCAGTGCATGTCCGTCGACGCGGCCCGCAAGCAGGAGGGCGCGCTGGTCACCCAGTACCTGTGCGGGAACGAGAACGGACTCTTCGCCGACCAGTTCTGGACGTTCCGCTACGACGGTTCCCACCGCGCCTGGCAGTTGGTCAGCCGCAACAGCGCCAAGTGCGTAGCGGTGCGTGAGGGCGGCGGCGACATGGAACAGGCACTGCAGCTCGCCTGCGGAAGCGCCGGATGGGGGCTGTGGCGTACCTGACCGGCTCTCTCACCGACGGTCACGAGGAGCCCGCGAGGCATCGTGGAAGCCGTGGCGTCATGAGCGGGCCGCGCGATCGGCACCCCTCCGGGGGATTCCGGTCGGGGACCGTTTCTCTGGAGGACGGAGGCGTGGAGACGCCTCCGCCTTCTTCCGTTCCGGAGGTCCGAGTACCCTCCCACGTCCTGACATCGGGTTTCGGCCAAAGCCTCTCGGCCTGCCGTACGAGGGCAATACCAGACCGGGCCGATCTCCGGGTAAGTTTGCCAACTGCGCGCCGCACATGAACGGTTGACGACTACAGTGTGTGGTTGCTGATCATCGGTAGGCTCATCGCACCCTCATCGCACCCTCGTCGTCCACACCCCCCGAACGCACCGCAGTACGCCGATTCCTGGGCACGTACCAAGGACACTCATGTCTCAACTTCGCGCACCCGCCTCGCGGCCAGATCGACGCGAGGGCGGGCGGCACGGCCGGTCAGGCACCCGCTCCGCTCCCGGCGGCGGAACCAAACCCCCGGCGCAGTCCTCCGCGCAGCACACGACGGAAGCCCGCATACGCCCCCAACTCCTGCGCACCTCCGTGCTCCCCGCCGTCGCGGTGGCACTGGGCGGGGCCGCGGCCGTCCTCTTCACCATCCGCTCCACCGGCGCCACCCCCACCCCCGGCCTCTGGGCCGCGCTCACCGGCGCCGCGGCCCTGACCGTCGCCTCGGTGACGGCCGCGACGCTCGGCGCGGACCGGGCCGCGAAGGCGGTGCTCGACCGCTGCAACGCCCTGCGCCGCACCAGCGCCCGCGGCCAGAGCGAACTGCGTACGGTCGTCGAACAGTTGCGCAGGGGAGAGGGGCTGCCGCCCCGCCCCGCGCTGCCGGCCGGCGCCGCCTCCGGCGACGAGTTCGACCTGCTCTCCCACGAGCTGACGCGCTCGCACGAGGCCGCCGTCGCGGCCGTCGTGCAGGCCTCCCGGCTCTCCAGCAGCGTCGGCAACGAACAGAAGGTCGAGGTCTTCGTCAACCTCGCCCGGCGCCTGCAGTCCCTCGTCCACCGCGAGATCCAGCTCCTCGACGAGCTGGAGAACGAGGTCGAGGACCCGGAGCTGCTCAAGGGCCTGTTCCACGTCGACCACCTGGCCACCCGCATCCGCCGGCACGCCGAGAACCTCGCCGTGCTCGGCGGCGCCATCTCCCGCCGCCAGTGGTCCAACCCGGTCACCATGACGGAGGTGCTGCGCTCCTCCATCGCCGAGGTCGAGCAGTACCCGCGCGTGAAACTCGTACCGCCGATCGACGGTACGCTCCGGGGTCATGCCGTGGCCGACGTCATCCACCTCCTCGCCGAACTCGTCGAGAACGCGACGCTGTTCTCCGCGCCGCACACCACGGTGCTGCTCCGCGCGCAGTACGTCACGGCAGGCCTCGCCATCGAGGTCGAGGACCGCGGTCTCGGCATGCCCGTCACCGAGCAGAACAAGATGAACGCCCTGCTCGCCGACCCCGACCAGGTCAACGTCGCGCACCTGCTCCAGGACGGCCGCATCGGCCTCTTCGTCGTCTCGGCGCTCGCCCGACGGCACGGCATCGCCGTACGACTGCAGTCGAACATCTACGGCGGAGTCCAGGCCGTCCTCGTGCTCCCGCAGGGCCTCCTGGGCGCCGACCCCGAGGGTCTCGCCCAGCACGAGCGCCAGGCCGCCGCGACCGCGGGTTCCGCCGCGGTACCGCCGAACCAGGTACAGATGCAGCCCCAGCAGACCGGGCAGCCGCAGCACCACACGCCGCCGCAGCCCGCACCCGCGGTCACCGCCCCCGTCACCGCCCCGGCCCCCATGCCGGCCCCCACGACGGCACCCGCCCACCCCCAGCCGCCCGTGCCCGCCGCCATGAGCGCGGTCGCCCCCGCGTTCGTACCGCAGCCCGCGCCCTCCCCGGAGCGGGCCGCCGTCCGTCACGAGGAGACCCCCGCCTCCGGCCCGTACGCCCCTCCCCGTACGAGCGAGCGGTCGGACGGGTACGCGGACTCCGGTCGCACCCCCGCGATACCGGCCCGGTCGGCCGGCGCCGAACACACGGGCCCGCCGGCCTCCCTCATGACGCCGCTCCCCCCGGCGCCCGAGGCCAACGGCAGGCCCCTGCTTCCCAAACGGCGCGCCCAGGAGCACCTCGTCCCGCAGCTGCGCGACGAGCCCGCGGCCCGCAGGCCCGAGGAGCACACCCTGCACGACCCCGGCTTGATGGCCGCCTTCCAGCGCGGCATCGGTCTCGCCGAGTCCCAGCCCGCCCCCCATGAATCGCTGCGTCCAGGCGACGCGCACAAGGAGTAGATGCACCATGGCGAGCAATGTGCCGACCGGCCATTCCTCGGATCTCGACTGGCTGCTGAGCGGTCTGGTCCAGCGGGTCCCGTACACCCGCAACGCGGTTCTGCTCTCCTCCGACGGCCTCGTCAAGTCCGTCCACGGCCTCGACCCCGACGCGGCCGACCACATGGCGGCCCTCGCCTCCGGGCTCTACTCGCTCGGCCGCAGCGCGGGCGCCCGGTTCGGCGACGGCGGTGAGGTCCGGCAGGTGGTCGTCGAGCTCGACTCGACGCTCCTCTTCGTCTCCACCGCCGGATCCGGCACCTGTCTGGCGGTCCTCGCCGGACGCGAGGCGGACGCCGCGGTCCTCGGGTACGAGATGGCGATGCTCGTGAAGAGCGTCCGCCCGTACCTGGTCACCCCCGCCCGGCAGGCCGCCGGCGCGGTCGGTGGCACTGGGCAGTGACCGTGACGTCCTCCCAGGAAGGGCCCTGGCTCGACGACGCCGCCGGCCGGCTGATCCGCCCGTACACCGTCAGCGGTGGCAGGACCAAGCCGACCACCGCCCTCGACCTGCTGTCCATGGTGATGGCGACCGGGTCGTCGCCCCAGGCGCACATGGGTCCCGAACACAGCCTGGCCCTCGGGCTGTGCGACGGCCCCACCTCGGTGGCCGAGATCGCGGCACACTTACGGCTCCCGGCCGTGGTCACCAAGGTCCTGCTCTCCGACCTCGTGGACTGCGGGGCGCTCACCGCCCGCGCTCCCCGGTTCCACGCCAATCCAACCGACCGTTCCTTGCTGGAGGCAGTGCTCGATGGCCTACGACAACGGCTCTGAGCGCAACGACAGTTTCGCCACCGACCCGTTCCCCACCGCGCTCAAGATCCTGGTGGCGGGGGGATTCGGCGTGGGCAAGACGACCCTGGTGGGCGCGGTCAGCGAGATCGAGCCGCTGAGCACCGAAGAGCTGCTGACCTCGGTCAGCGCGGGCACCGACAGCCTCGTGGGAGTGGAGTCCAAGACCACGACCACCGTCGCCATGGACTTCGGCCGCATCACGCTCGACGACCGCCATGTGCTCTATCTCTTCGGCACCCCGGGCCAGGAACGCTTCTGGTTCATGTGGGACGAACTCTCCGAGGGCGCGCTCGGGGCGGTCGTCCTCGCCGACACCCGCAGGCTCCAGGAGTGCTTCTCCGCCGTGGACTTCTTCGAGCGGCGGGGCATCCGGTTCGTCGTGGCGGTCAACGAGTTCGACGGTGCCTACCGCTACGAACCGGACGAGGTACGGGCAGCGCTCGACCTCAAGCCGGAGGTACCGGTCGTCCTCTGCGACGCCCGGATCTCCAGCTCCGGCATCCGCACCCTGCTGACCCTCGTACAGCATCTGATCACCACCATCCCGGCCACCGTGCCGAGCTACGGAGCCACGCCATGACGTACGACCCCACCGGTCACCTCCTGCTCACCCCCGTCGACAAGGACGCGCCCGCCCGCGTGGAGCGGCTGCGTGAACTCGGTCTCGGGGAGCGGCCGGAGCCGGCGTTCGACGAGTTCGCGCACCGCCTCGCCGACGTGACCGGGGCCCCGTTCTCGATGGTCAACTTCATCGACGAGAACCGGCAGTTCTTCGCGGGGCTGCACACCCCCGAGGGCACCCACTCGGGCAGCGACCTGGGCGCGGCCGCCGCGGGCGCGGGCGGCGTGAGCCGTTTCATGGCCCGTGACCACGGCTACTGCCCGCACGTGGTGGTGCGGCGCAAGGCGCTCGTCCTGGAGGACGTCTGCGACTACCCGCGGTTCGCGGGCAACCCGGTCGTGGACGAGATCGGCATCCGCTCCTACATGGGCGCTCCGCTGATCGACCGTACGGGAGTGGCCCTCGGCACCATCTGCGTGGTCGACACCGACGTCCGGCCGTGGGGACGCGCGGGCCTGGAGACGATCAAGGCGATGGCGGCCCAGCTGATGGAGCAGATCAACCGTCGTGAGGACGGCAGGTTCTGACCGCCGCCACCCGCAGGAACGCCGGGAGCCCCGGTACGGCCGACAGCCGTACCGGGGCTCCCGGCGTCCGGGGCGTCAGGCGTGCACCGGCTCGGTTTCGGGCGTGCGGACCAGTTCGGACAGGCGTTCCGACCAGCTGCCCTTGTCCTGGCCGAGGGCGACCTCGGCCAGCCGCAGGAGCTGGATGTCGGAGGTGCCAGCCGGGGCGAAGATGTGGTGGGCGTCCCGGAGGTACCGCTCGATGGCCCGGTCCGTGAAGAGACCGGCGGCGGCGTGGATCTCCATGGCGTTGCGCCCGGAGTCGATCGCCGACTCGACGTTGACGAGCTTGGCGTTCATCAGCTCGGCGTCGCAGGACAGGCCCTGGTCGAGCAGGTGCACCGCGTGGTACGCGGCCAGCCGGGCGGTCATCAGCCGGGACTGCATCTGCCCCAGCTTCAGCTTGACCGTGGGCAGGTCGTGGAGCGGCTTGCCGTACCGGATGCGCTCGGATGCGAACCGGGTGGTCTCCTCCAGGATCGCCTGGTGGATGCCGAGCGAGACGGCGGTGAGGTTGGCCCGTCCGTAGAGCACGCTGGAGGAGTACGCGACGGAGAGGCCGTCGCCCTCGTCACCGAGCCGGTTGGAGGCCGGCACCCGGCAGTTCTCGAAGATGAGCTCGCCGAAGCTGAAGCCGTGGAGACCCATGGCCTGCTGCTGAGGACCGGTCCTGAACCCCGGGCGATCGGATTCGACCAGCAACGCGGTGAGCCCCTTCGACCCGGGACCGGTCCTGACCACGACGCCGTGCAGATCGCCGACATGGCTGTTGCCGACGAAGACCTTGCTCCCGTTGAGGATGTAGTCGTCGCCGTCGCGTACCGCGCTGGCGCTCATCCCCAGGACGTGGCCACCGGATTCGGGTTCTGTGACCGCGATGGTCGGCAGGCACTCGCCGGCCGCGATGGCCGGAAGCCAGGTCTTCCGCTGCTCGTCACTGCCGAAGTGCACGATCTTGGCGGTGCCCAGCTGCGAGGCCTGGACCATGGCGCCCATGGCGCCGGAGACCCGGGAGAGCTCCTCGATGATGATGGTCTTGGCCAGATGACCTGCGCCCATGCCGCCGTATTCCTGGCCGATGGTCGCGCCGAGCCAGCCCTGCACGGCGATCAGCCGGGACAGCTCGTGGTGGACCGTGCGGGATGCCTCCATCTCGGCTATCCGTGGCCGGACCTCACGCTCTGCGAAGTCACGGACCGTCTCCCTGAGCTGATGATGCAGCCGGCTGCTGAAATAGCCGTCCATACGAGTCCTCCCCTGCGAAACGCCTGATCGGTTGTCCGGTCAGGTGGTGCATCGGCAGTGGTCCCGTCCCGAACAGGCCGACCACTTCATGGTGTTGATCTTTCCGGGACGGAGCAATATCGCCACCAACTTTGTCCGAAATTCGAGCGGTTGACGATTGAATCTGTCTGTGTTTCGTGTGGTCTTGCCCTGCTCGGCCCGATCCGCAGGACATTCCCCCTGTGCATCTTTCTGCCACATGCCAACGGCAACGAAGTCGTGGGCATATGGCTATGAGGTGGCCTGGTTCACCACATGCGCACCTTCCTCCCCAAAGGGTCGGCATGCCGGAAGCTCTCCGGTCCCGTTCCTGCCCAGGTGGAGCCGCGCTGCGCCCCCGGAACGCTCCGTTCGGGCTCCCGGGGGAGGCGCGCGGGCGCACCCACCGGCGCGCAGGCGCATCACACAGAGTGAGCGACCCGCTGCGGGAGCACGCCCCCTCCCGGGCGCGGGGAAAGGGTTCGTGACCATCAGGGAAAGTGCGGTATTGTTCTCATGCGCGTCCAGCCAGGGGAAACCCCAGGTCAGACGGGCAGCGGGACGTGGCGCAGCTTGGTAGCGCACTTGACTGGGGGTCAAGGGGTCGCAGGTTCAAATCCTGTCGTCCCGACTCGAAAGAGTCGTTGACAAGGGGCCGTTTCAGAGTGATCTGAAACGGCCCCTTGTCCGTTCTCGGGGCCGGCCGAACGGGCGGCCGACCGGCTGTCGGCGAGCGGCCGTCAACGGGTGGTTGTCACCGGACGGGGCGCTTCCTGCCCAGGATGATCTCCGTGGCGATCGAGCCGAGGACGAGGGCCGACCCGAGCAGTGCCGTCAGCCCGGCCCCGAGAAGGCCGGAGCGGTCGTCGAGGGCGCGCGCCAGGACCGCGCCCTCCGCGACGGTGCCCGACCGGTCGTCGAGGAAGTACCGGGAGTCGTTGGAGTTCGCCCGGTGGTCGCCCAGGAGGAAGAGCCGTCCCTCAGGGACCACCACGTCATAGGCGGGGGCCGGCCCCGACGGGTCGCCGCCGTTCAGGTACGGCTCGGTCAGCGGCTCCCCGTTCACGGTCACCGGCCCCCCGGGCCGCTGTGCGACCCGGTCACCGCCGACGCCGACCACCCGCTGGAGCACGGCCAGGCCGCCGTAACGCCCGGCGGTCCGCTGGAGCACCACATCGCCCCGCCGGACCGATCCGGCCTCGGTGCGCTCCAGGAGGACACGGTCGCCGGGCGTGTACGTCGGCCGCATGGCGTCGCTCGACACCTTGGCGGTCGTGTACCCGGCGCCGACGTGCACGACCGCTCCCACCGCCAGGACCAGCCCCGACGCCCCCAGTATCCGGAAGACCGTTCTCACAGTTCTCGCTGTTCTCACAGTTCTTGCTGTTCTCACTGTTCCGCCCGGTCGATCGCCTCGATCATGCCGCCCAGGACCCCGTGGTAGGCGTTCTTCCGGAATGCGGGATACCGCTCCGCGACGCTGTGGAGCGCGTCGAGGGAGAAGCGGTACGCGCTCTCCAGGAACTCGGCCGTTCCGCACACACCGGGAACGGGGTCCCATGACCGCAGGACCTCCAGTCCTGCGCCCGCCGGAACGAATTCGATGAGCATGCTGCTGTCGGTGAAACCGATACGGCCCGGCCGCCCGTCCGAGACGGCTCGTGCCGCCAGGAGCACGCAGTGCGCGAAGTCGAGCAGCGGAACCCTCAGCCGCTCGGGTTCAAAACCCGCTGCCGTCATGGACACCCGCGTCCCGAAATAGGCGTAGCGCAGGTTCATCTCACTCGTTTCCGCCAATTCGGCGGCCTCCTTCTCGGAAGGCTCCCGGACCGAGTCGGGATCGAATTCAAGGAGGAACATGGAATGAAGAAACCTTTCGCCTCTGTGGACTCCGCAGGTCGCCGAGCGGTCGTCGTGGACTCGGCGGCACCGGGATTATCGACCTGTCGAATGATCATCTGTCAAATGGCCGGACAATACGCCTCAGACGTCTCGTCGCTCTCGTGAAACCACTCGGGGGGAGAGGCCGGAAAAAACCCTTGGACGGCTCGCGTTCCCGGGCGGAACACTGTCGACCCTGTCCCCGTTCGATACGACAAGACAGGGTTGGGATGGGAACGCCTGAATCGCGCGAACGTTCACCTGGCAGGGGTCCCGTACTCCTCGCCCTCCGCTACTACGCACGGGAGTTGGCCCGGCTCAAACGACTGACCGTGCCGGCGATGCTGCTTCCGGCACTGGGCAACATCGGAATCTTCTACATCGTGCCGCTGGTCGTGGCGAAGCTCGTCGGGCACATCGCCGGGGACCCGGGCGGCGGCTTCGGCCCGATGCTGCCCTACGTCCTCGGCTTCGCGGGAGTGCTGCTCCTCGCCGAGGCGCTGTGGCGCGTCGGACTGCACTGTCTGAACCGCCTCGACGCCCTCGGCATCGAGCACCTGTACGTGATCGGCATGGACGAGCTGTTCGCCAAGGACGCCGCCTTCTTCCAGGACAACTTCGCCGGCTCGCTGACCAAGCGGGTCCTGAGCTTCGCCTCCCGGTTCGAGGAGTTCGTCGACACGCTCACCTTCTCGGTCATGGGCAGCTTCGTCCCCCTGGTGTTCGCGTCGGTGGTCCTCTGGACGTACGAACCCCTGCTCGTCGTCGGGCTGCTGGTGATGATCGCGGTGACGGGCCTGTGCGTAGGGCCCCTGATCCGTCGCCGCCAGAAGCTCGTCGGGCAGCGGGAGGAGGCGATCGCCCGGGTGTCGGGCCATGTCGCCGACAGCCTGATGAACATGGACACGGTCCGCTCGTTCGCCGCCGAGGAACGCGAGGCCGCCGAACACCGGGCCCGCGTCGCGGAGTCGCGCCGCCTCACGCTGCGGTCCTGGGACTACGGCAACCTGCGCATCGACACCCTCGTCGCGCCGATGTCCGTGCTCACCAACGTCCTCGGACTGCTGCTCGCCCTCTCGCTCGGCGCGGGGGAACGCGGAGTCGAGGCCGTCGTCGTCGCCTTCACCTACTACTCCAACGCCACCCGGATCATGTTCGAGTTCAACCAGATCTACCGGCGTCTGGAGAGCTCGATGACCGAGGCCGCGCAGTTCACCGAATTGCTCCGCACCCCGCCGACCGTACGGGATCCGGCCGTGCCGGAGCCGCTCCGGTCCCGGGACGCGGACGTGCGCTTCGAGAAGGTGACCTTCGCCCACGCGGGCGCGAAGCCCCTCTTCGAAGGTCTCGACCTGACCGTGTCCAGCGGGGCGAAGGTGGGATTCGTCGGCAGGTCCGGCGGCGGCAAGACCACCCTCACCCGCCTGCTGCTGCGGATGACGGACATCGACGGCGGCCGGATCACGATCGGCGGACAGGACATCAGCCGACTGCGCCAGGCCGAACTGCGCAGCCTCATCGCCTACGTGCCGCAGGACCCGGCGATGTTCCACCGCACGCTGCGGGAGAACATCGCCTTCGCCCGGCCGGACGCCACCGACGCCGACATCCGGCGGGCGGCCGAGGCCGCGCACGTCACGGAGTTCGTCGAGACGCTACCCCGAGGCTTCGACACGATGGTGGGCGAGCGCGGAGTGAAGCTGTCCGGCGGCCAGCGGCAGCGGGTCGCCCTCGCACGGGCGATCCTGCGCGACGCGCCGATCCTGCTGCTCGACGAGGCGACCAGCGCGCTGGACTCCGAGAGCGAGATCCTCGTACAGGACGCGCTCTGGCGCCTCATGGACGGGCGGACGGCCCTCGTCGTGGCCCACCGGCTCAGCACGGTCGCCACCATGGACCAGCTCGTCGTCCTCGACAGCGGGCGCATCGTCGAACAGGGCACCCACCACGAGCTGCTCGCCGCGGAAGGCGCCTACGCCAAGCTGTGGCAGCACCAGTCGGGCGGCTTCCTCGACGGCGCCCCCGACGTGTCCGCGCCTACGGCCGACGGGCCCTCGGTCATGGCCCGCGGCGGGCTGCCCCGTCAGGAGTAGCCCTTCGTCCCGTCGAGGAGCTCCCTGACGATGTCCGCGTGACCCGCGTGCCGGCCGGTCTCCTCGACGAGGTGGACCAGCATCCAGCGGAGACTGGCTCCGCCCGACCGGAACTCGGTGTCACGTCCGACGTCGTCCAGGCTCGCGGCGGCGACGATCTCGTCGCTCCGTTCGCACTGCGTCTCGTACTCGGCGAGCAGCTCCGCCAGGGACCGGCCCCCGACCCGCCAGTCGGCGTCCCTGTCCTCCTCGTCGAAGGAGGGGTTCTTCGTCTTGTCCCCGCCCAGGAACAGCACCTCCAGCCAGGTGTGTTCGACCCACCGCATGTGCGATATGAGCCCGGCCATCGTCATCAGGGGCGAGGTCGGCAGTACGACCCGGTGCGCGTCCTGATCGCTCAGTCCCTCGCACTTCCACCGGAGGATCCGGCGCTGGAGCTCCAGCCAGCCGAGCAGGGTGGTGCGTTCGTCCCCGACGAGGGGAGGTCGTTCCAGTTCAGCGCTCATGCGTCGGCACGTTAGCCGAGCGCCTTCCGCGGGCGCGAGGCCGCGCGGCCCTCAGCTCTTCCGCACCGAGAAGCGGAGCAGCCTGCCCGACCACGTGGCGTAGAGGTGATCACCGGCGATGTGGGTCGACCAGGAGCCGGAGCCGCCGTCGACCGCGTGATGCCAGACCTGTTCGCCGGTCTCGGCACGGAACGCGTACAGGCCCTTCTCGCCCGAGACGAGGAAGAAGCCGCCCAGGGCGCCCAGGAGTTCCGGGTCGCCGAGACCGGAGCCGGCCGTCCAGCGCTCCGCGCCGGTCCCGGCGTCGACGCCGTGCAGGACCTTCTCGTCCAGAAGGCAGACGGTCGCCCCGGAGCGTGCGAAGCCGCGGTTGCCGCGGGCGGCGGTCCGTACGGTCCACAGGGTCTTGCCGTTCTCCGGGTCGAACGCGACGAGCAGGCCGCGCGTCGAGCCGTTGGCCCCCGTGCCCGGGTAGCAGAACAGGGTTCCTTCGAGCAGGCTCAAAGAGTGTCCCCAGAGGAGGATCTCGCTGTTCGTCGGCGGAAGCTTCGTGGGCGCGCTCCACAGCGTCCCGCCGTCCACCGGGTCGAGGGCGAGCAGGTTCATCCTGCCGTCGACGGCGTAGAGCACCTTGCCGTCGTCCGGCGGGTAGAGCATGACGAGGTCCTTCGCCCACACGCGCTCGCCCGATTCCGCGGCGAGGACGGCGTACCCGCTGGTGCTCGCGGCCGGATCCGTCGTCGAGGAACTGCCCCAGGCGATCACGGCACCCTCCCGGGTGCTGCCGATGACCGACAGGGCGTTCTTCACGGCGGACGACGTCCAGCGCACCGTGCCGGTCGGCGCGTCGAGCGCCTGGAGACGGCCGCCGCTCGTCGTGACGACCAGCGTGCCGTCGCTGAACTCGAGCCGGGGCGCGTCGTTCTCGTCGGGGGCCGCGCTCCACAGCTCCTTTCCGGTCCTGCCGTCGAAGGCGTGCACCTTGCCGTCGGTACGTACCGTGTAGACGCGTTCGTCGTCGGTGAGCGCGTCGGTGTTCTGCCCGCCGGAGTCCTGCCACAGCAGCGCGCCCGTGGCCCGGTCGAACGCGGCCCCGGAGGTCTGCCGGGTGCACAGCAGCGTGGTCCGGGTCACCGCGCCGAGGGACATGCCGGGACCAGGAAGGTCACGGGTCCAGTCGAGTACGGGGAGGGCACCCGTGCCCCGGCCGCCGTCCGGGCGCAGGAACCAGGCCGAGCCGGCGCCCGCCGCGGCCACGGCGAGCACCCCGCCGCCGATCAGCAGCCGACGGCGGCTGAGCAGCGGGGGGCGTACCGCGTCGCGCAGGGTGCGTTCGTCCTCGGTCACCTGGAGCTCGACCGCGCCGAGCCAGCCCGCCGTGGTCTCCGGCCGGAGCCACGACTGCAGTTGTCCGACGCTGGGGCGACGGGCCGGGTCCTTGGCGAGGCACGCCGTGACGATCCCGAGCAGGCCCTGCGGAACGCCGTGCAGCTGCGGTTCCTCGTAGGCGACCCGGTAGAGCAGGGCATGGGCCGCACCGGTGCCGAACGGCGGTATGCCGGTGGCGGCGAAGGCGAGCACGGCGCCGAACGCGAACACGTCGCTGGCGCCCGTGAGGGGGGCGCCCTGCGACTGCTCGGGCGACATGAAGCCGGGCGAGCCGGCGACCTGGCCCTCGGCGGTGAGGACGGTGCCGTCGACGGCCCGGCTGATGCCGAAGTCGATCACCCGGGGCCCGTCGAGGGTGAGCAGGATGTTGGACGGCTTCAGGTCGCGGTGGACGAGCCCCGCGCGGTGGATCGCGGCCAGCGCCTCGGCCAGTCCGCCGCCGAGCACGCGCAGCGTGGCCTCGGGCATGGGACCGTGGGCGGCCAGGGCGTCGGACAGCGACGGGCCGGGGATGTAGGCGGTGGCCAGCCAGGGCTGCGCCCCCTCGGGATCGGCGTCGACGACCGGCGCGGTGAAGGCACCCGAGACCGCGCGGGCGGCGTCCACCTCTGCCCTGAAGCGCCTCCGGAAGTCCGGGTCGGCCGCCAGCTCCTGGCGTACGACCTTGACGGCCACCGCACGGCCGCTGCGCGAGGCGGCGAGGTGGACGCGCCCCATCCCGCCCGCACCCAGTTCGCGGATGATCCGGTACGGACCGATGTACGCGCCGGTGGAGCCGGCGTGCGGGGGTGGCGGGGCCGAGGGCGGCGGTGGCGGGGTGGGGGGCGTGGGCTGCGTGGTCACGACGTGGTGCTCCGGAAGGCGTAGAGGGTGGTCTCGGACGCGGCGAAGAGGGTCTCGCCGGAGGTCTGCAGGTGCCAGCTGTCCTTGCGCCCGCTCTCGCTGCCGCCGGGCTGGTGCGCCCAGAGCAGCTTGCCGTCCGAGGCGCGCAGGACGACGAAGCCGGGGACCTCGCCGGTGGCGAACGTGGGGACGGCCACCACGGACGAGGAGACGACAGGGCCTGGGGACATCGCACCGCCGGAGGTCGTCAGGTTCAGCGGGCTCGCGGTGTGCCACTTCTGCTCGCCGCTCTTCATGTCCAGGGCGAACACCGTGTCCTGACCGTCGAACACATAGGCCCGTCCGCCGCGGACCGTGGCCGGGCTGATGTTGGTCGTCTCGTTGACGGCGGTCCACAGTTTCGCGCCGTCGGAGGCGCTGAAGGCCTGCACCTTGACGCTGACGACGAGCAGCGTCGTCCCGTCGGAGGCCAGGCGCGGGTAGGCGCCCGGTTCGATGACGTCCGGGACGCTCCACCGCTCGGCGCCGGAGCGCAGGTCGAGGCCCCGGAGGGTGCCGTTGTCCTGCAGGAAGCAGTGGCGTCCGACGGCGTGTGCCTGGAAGTCGCTGCCGCGGATCCCGCGACGCGACCACAGGACCCTGCCCGAGGTCAGGTCGACCGCGACGATTCCGTAGCCGTCGTCACCACTGAAGGCGAGGACGGCGATCGAACCGGCCACGGACTGGACGCTCTGGACGTAGGGCACGCGGCCGTCGGCGCCCGCCCGGGTGACCGCGTACGCGAACTTCTGCCTGCCCGTGGCGTCGACACCGAACAGATAGCCGCTCTCACCGCTCCAGCCCTCGGCGAACAGCGTCGAACCCTGGACGCCCAGCCACTTCGGCGTACTCGTGACCTCGGAGGGCGGCCGGAGCGAACCCGTCCAGCGCTGCTTCCCGGTCGCCGCGTCGTAACCGAAGGCGTGGGTCGTGTCCCAGTGCACCAAGGTGTTTCCGACAAGCCGGAGTTGCCCGCTCTCCAGCTTCTTGAGCGGGGCCGTCCAACGTGGCTTCGGTCCCGCCGGGACCTTGGGCTCGGCGAGTCCGGTGGTGCCCGCCCCGCCGCCCGTGCCCGTGCCGCCGCCGGACCGGGCCGGGTCCTCGCCGGTCCGGGACCGCCATGCGGTCAGCGCTGCGGAGCCCCCCGCCGCCACGGCGGTGGTGCCGCCCGCGGCGATCCACAGGAAGGCCCGGCGGCTCGGCCCCTTCGCCCCGGCGGGGACGGGGGTCGCCGCCAGGGGTGCCTCGGGGACGGGCGGTGCGGTCACCAGGACGGCGGCGTGCGCCGCCCGCCGCGCCAGGTCCTGCCGCAGGCCCTCGGTGAGCAGCGCGGCCGGATCGGCGGCCCCCAGCGTGGCGAGGACCGAGGCGGCGGGCGGCCGGCGGGCGGGGTCCTTGTCCAGGCAGGCGCCGATCAGCGGGCCCAACGCCGGGGGGAGGCCTCCGAGTCGAGGAGGATGGTGGACGGCCCGGTAGAGGATCTCGGCCGTCCCTCCGGCGCCGAAGGGGCCCTGCCCCGTGGCCGCGAAGACCAGGACACAGCCGAGGGAGAAGACGTCGGCCGCCGGTCCCGCCTCGCGGCTCGACACGATCTGCTCGGGCGCCATGAAGCCCGGCGTCCCCATCACCGAGCCCGTCCGGGTCACCTGGGTCGCGTCCACGGCCCTGCTGATGCCGAAGTCGATGACGCGGGGCCCGTCCTCGGCCACGAGCACGTTGCCCGGCTTGAGGTCGCGGTGGACGATGCCCGCCTCGTGGATGGCGAGCAGTGCCTCGGCGAGGCCGGTGCCGAGGGCGCGAAGGGCGGGCTCGGGCAGCACGCCGAAGCGGCGGACGACCTCGTGCAGCGAGGGCGCGGGGACGTAGGCGGTGGCCAGCCAGGGCTGGGGGGCGTCGGCGTCCGCGTCGAGCACCGGCGGGGTGAAGAACCCGCTCACGCTGCGGGCGGCTTCGGCCTCGCGCCTGAAACGCCCACGGAAGTCCGGCGTCTCGGCGTACTCGGGCCGGATCACCTTCAGGGCGACCAGACGCGATCCCGGAGACCTGGCGAGGAAGACCCTGCCCATGCCGCCCTCGCCCAGGAGCTGGAAGATCTCGTAGGGGCCGATACGGGCAGGGCCCGGCTGCTGGGGGACCTGGCCGTGCGAAGGCGCGGGGACGGCGGTGAACGGTCGGGTGGCCGGGTCCGGCGCCCGCCGCACCGTGGTGAACGGAGGCTGCCCGGCCGTGGGCTCGGCGCCCCCGGAGGAGGGTGTACGCACGTCGTCGGGGCGGTTCAGCTCAGCGAACCGAGGACGTCACGGGCGACGGCGACGGCGGCGTCCTCGGCCTGCTTCTGCGTCGTGGTGGAGTCCTTCCGGCTGAAGGTGTACTCCGAGGTGACCACGGCGTTGCCCTCGCGGACGATCACCTGCGCCTGGGTGAGGGACCCGTCGGAGTCCCCCGCGTACACGACGAAGGCCTCCTGGCCGAGCCCGCTGACGGGCTTGGAGTCCATCACCTTGCGCAGGGTGCCCATGTCCTTGAGGGCGACTTCCTTCTTCATGTCGTAGTTGCCCTTGGCCGCCACCCCGACCGTCAGGTGCACGTCCAGGTTCTGGAACGGACCGTCATGGCCCGGCCTCTCCCAGCTCGGGCCCCTGGTGATCATCGACGCCAGGTCCTTGTCGTCGAACAGCCCCGGCGTGCACGCGGCACCCGGGATGATCGCCTCGACCGTGGACGCCTTGACCAGCTCGCACCCCTTGGGCACGTTGGTGAACGCCTTCTCCGCCGGCTCCTCGGCCTTTCCCGCGCCGCCCGGCTTGCCTGCGGACGGCGGTCCGGACGCCGTGCCCTTGTCGTCGCCACCCGACAGGGCAACGACCACACCGACGGTCACGGCCACGGCGAGCGCCGCCGCGCCGGCGATCAGCCACACCCGCGCACCGCCGCGCGGCCCTGCGCCGGGACCCGCGGGAACCGGCTGCGCCCAGGCCGAGGGCGCCTGCGGCGGCACCGGCGGCGGGGCGTGCGGCGGGACCGGCGGCGGGGCCTGGCCGGGCACTGGGGCCGGGCCCTCGCCGGGGCCCTGGGCCGCGGGGCGCCAGCTCGGATCGGCCTGTCCGAAAGGCTGGGTGGGACGGTCGCCGAAGCCCTGCCGGGGGTCCACGGGCGGGGTCTCGCTCACGGGGCAGCCCTCTCTTCTTCTCGTACGGTTCTCGCTCGCGGGCGACGAGGTTGGCCGGATCCCGGCATGACTTGGCAGACTCTGTCGCGTGGTGCTGCGATGCCGATGAAATCCTGCTGAAGCAAGCTGTTGAGAACCGCGCGGTCACGGGGCACGCGCGGGGGACGTGGGGACTTCGACGTGGGCATGGATCCGGCGGATACGGACACGGATGCGAATACCGGGCGGCTGACGATCGACCTGCTCGGTCCGGTCCGGGCACGCAGGGACGAAGCGCCGCTGTCTCTCGGTCCGGTGCGACGGCAGGCGTTCCTCGCGGCCCTCGTCCTGCGCGGTCCCGACCTGGTGACGTACGGGCAACTCCTGGACGACGTATGGGGAAGCGAACTCCCGGGCACCGGCCACCGCGTCCTGCCGAGCTACGTCTACCCGCTGCGCAAGGCGCTCGACACGGCGGGCGCGGGGCCCGCCCGGTCGGTGATCGTCGGCGGGCGCGGCGGCTACCGCTTCGCGGCCGGCTCCGCCGCCACCGACCTCGACGACCTCGCGGACGCGGCCCTGCTCGCCCGGCGGGCGAAGGCCGCCGGTGACCACGACGCCGCGCTGGGGCACGCCGGCCGGGCCCTCGGCCTGTTCCGCGGCGAGCCGCTGACCGGCCTGCCCGGGCCGCTCGCCGACTCCGAACGCCGACGGCTCTCACGGCAGCGGCGCGCCCTGCACCAGGACCGGGTCGAGTGCCTCGTCCTGCTCGGGCGCCACTCGGAGGCCCTGGACGAGCTCATGGCGGTGCCCCTGGCCCGGCCGCACGACGAGCCCCTCGCCGCACTGCGGATGCGCGCGCTGTACGGCAGCGGCCGGCAGGCGGAGGCGCTCGCCGTGTACGGGGAGACGCGCGGGCGACTCCTCGACGAGCTGGGCGTGGAGCCCGGTGAGGAACTGCGCCGGATCCATCAGGCCGTCCTGCGCCGCGACGACCGGGTGCTCCTGGGCCGGCCGGGCGGACCGGGCGCACCGCGCGGACCGCGCGCGGCCAGGGCCGCCGTGACCGCTCCACGAGACGCCGGGAACGTGCACGCCGGGAACGCGGACGCCAGGAACGAGGTCACGGGGAACGAGGTCACGGGGAACGAGGGCGCCCTGCGCCGGGACCAGCTGGATTCCCCGCCCCGCGGCCTCACCCCCCGATCCGGCCGTCCCCGCCACAACGAACTCCCCGGCGACACCGCCTGTCTCGTCGGCCGCGAAGCCGAACTCGCCCTGCTCACGGCCCCCGTGCCGCCCGGGGCGGTGTCCGTGGCGGTCGTCGACGGCACCGCCGGCGTCGGCAAGAGCGCCCTGGTGGTGCGCGCCGCCTGGACGCTCGGCGACGCCTATCCCGACGGCTCCCTGTACGTGGACCTGCGCGCGCACGGAGCCGGCCACGAGCGCGTCGACCCGCGGCGGGCCCTGCGCCGGCTTCTGCGCGCGGTCCGCGGCACCGGCGACGGCCTGCCGGAACACGGCCCCGACGAACTGGCCGAGCTCGTGACGGCCTGGCGGGCGGCCACCAGCGCCCTCCGGCTGCTCCTGGTGGTGGACGACGCCCGCAGCGCCGAACAGGTACGGCCGCTGCTGCCCGCCGGCCCGGGGAGCCGGGTCCTGGTCGCGGGCCGGCAGCGGCTGCCCGGTCTCGACGCCGATGTGCGGCTCACCGTGGAGCCCCTGGACACGGTCGGTTCCGTCGGCCTGCTGCGCACGCTGCTCGGCCCGGAGCGGGCGGACCGCGAGCCCGAGGCCGCCCGCGCACTCGCCCGGCGCTGCGGCGGTCTGCCCCTTGCGCTGCGCATCGTGGGCGCCCGGCTGCAGAACCGCCCGTCCTGGACGCTGGAGCACCTGGCCGCCCGGATGTCCGACGACGCGCGCGGCCTCGGCGGGCTGAAGGCCGAGGACCGCAGCATGGCGGCCGCGTTCCGGATGTCGTACGACCAGCTCGCCCCCGAACTGAGGCGTGGCTTCCGGGCCGTGGGCCAGTCCCCGACGGCCCGTTTCGACGGCCTGACCCTCGCCGTCATGCTGGGCCGTTCCCGTGAAGACGCCGACGACCTCCTGGAGGACCTGGTCGACGCGAGCCTGCTGAACCAGCCGCAGCCCGGCCGCTACCGGCTGCACGACCTCGTACGGGCCCACGCGCGGCACCTCGCCGCCGAGTCCCCCGCGCAGGCCGCCGCGGACCGGGCCGCCGTCCTGGGCCTCTACACGGCGGCGGGCCGCATCGCGGGCGGCTGGGGCTCCGAGGCCTTCCCGACGGGCCCCGAGGTCACCGCGGCGCCCTTCGCCGACTGGCGGGAGGCCACCGCGTGGCTGGACGCCGCGGGCGGCGAACTCGTCGACGTGGTGGCGTACGCGGCCGAGGCCGGGGAGTACGACCACGCCTGCTGGATCGCCGAGGCCCTGGCCGACCACCTGGTCCGCCAGGGCCATCACCAGGAGGCCCGTACCGCCCTGGAGACGGCCCTGAGCTGCGCGGACATGGCCGGTGACAGGCGGATGCCCGCTTCACTGCGCAACTGCGTCGGTCTCGTCGACGTCCACCGGGGCAGGTTCCGTCAGGCGCACGCCTGGTTCGCCGACGCGCTGCGCCTGAGCCGCGTTCAGGGGGAGCCGTGGGACCGGGCCCGGGCCATGGCCGGGATGGGTGTCGCCCGGTGGCCGCTGGGACACGTCGACGAAGCGGTCGCCCACCTGAGCGAAGCCCTTGAGCTGGCGGGCCGGCTCGACGACGGCTGGCTGGTGGCCACCGTGACCTGCAACCTCGGCGCCATCCACGCCACGGACGGACGGCACGAGGAGGCCCTGGGGCACTACCGCACCGCGCTCTCCGTGGCGGAGAAGAACGGCCGGCCGGGGACGATCAGCGCTGCCCTGTGCTTCGTGGCCGACGCCCACCTGACCCTCGGCCGCCCCGAGGAGGCCACGAGCCTGCTGCGACGGGCGGTGGACCTGGCCCAGGAGGCGGGCGACGCGGCCCTGCGCGCCAACGCCCTGTCCCGCCTCGGCGCCGCCGAACACGCCCAGGGCGACCCGCGCGCGGCCGTCGACACCCACCACGAGGCCCTGTCGGCCCTCACCGAGCGCACGAGCACCTGGCTGGAGATGCAGATCCGCACCCGCCTCGGCCAGAGCTACGCGGCGGTCGGCCGCCGCACCGAGGCGCGGCGGGAGTTCCGTACGGCTCAGTCCCTGTCGGGGGCCACCGACCATCCCCACGCCTTCGGTCTGGCGCGCGACGGACTGGACAGCTGCTGAGGCGGGGGAGACGGCCGCGCCGCCGACTTCCACTGACCGTTCCAGTGACCGGTACAGGTGAGTGAGCGTGTCCGTCCGGGCCGCGGCCCGTTGTGAGGGTGTGACCTCAACCCGACGCATCTCCTCACTCCTCGCCGTCGCCGCCGCGTTCTCGTGCCTCGGCGGCACCGCGGCGCAGGCCGCCGCCCCCGTCGGCCCGCTCGGACCGCCGGTGAACCCGGTCAGCGAGCTCGACGCCCTCACCATGACCGGGATTCCCGAGGAGTCCCGCGCGCAGTTCCCCGGCATCGCCGGTCAGCTGGGCGGCCTCAACCGTGTGAACGACCTGAACCAGATCCACCAGCTCACCGACCTGGCCGCGCCGGCCACCGGGCTGCTGCCGGAGATCTCCACCTGACCGACACCGCCTGACCGATCCACCGCCAGGACGAGCCGGCAGCGTGCGACCGACCGCACCCTGCCGGCTCCGTCATGCACGGCGGCCGCAGTCACCGGCCGAGCCGGGCCCCATGGCACCGGCTCCTGCCGGGGCGCGCGTCACCAGCCGAAGCGCCGGTCCACGACGGTGGCGAACTCCTCGAACGACAGGACGCGGTCGCCGTTCTGGTCGGCCGCGTCGAACAGGGCGGAGGCCTCGTCGGCGGTTCCCACGGCCCAGAAGGGGATCACTCCCCGGGCTGCGAGGGTCGGTCCCTTCTCCCGCAGGGCGTTGATGACCTCGACCCGTGTCAGGGTCCCGTCGTGGTCCAGGTCGAGCGCGTCGAAGAGAGTGCGGGCCTTGTCGCTCATGCTGTGTCCTGTTCCCTGTTCCCTGTGGCCGGGGCCGTCGTGTCGGCCGCTGCGTCCCTGTACGGAAGGACGCCGGGTTCGCCCCGCACGTTGCCTCCGGCCTGTCACCGCGCACTCTCCTCCGGGGCGGGGCGGAGCCGCCAGGGGGTTGTCCACAGGTTCCACCGGACGCGACCGGGGTGTCCGTGGGGCCCGATAGGGTGGGTGAATGGTCCTTTCCGACGGTTCCGCCGTGATCTCCGACGCGGCGGAAGTCCTCCACCGCGTCTTCGGCTACAGCTCCTTCCGAGGGGAGCAGCGGGAGATCATCGAGCAGGTCGTCGACGGCGGCGACGCCCTCGTACTGATGCCCACGGGTGGCGGCAAGTCGCTCTGCTACCAGATCCCGGCCCTGGTCAGAGAGGGCACGGGCGTGGTGATCTCGCCGCTCATCGCCCTGATGCAGGACCAGGTGGACGCGCTCAGGGCCCTCGGGGTGCGGGCCGGATTCCTCAATTCGACCCAGGACACGTACGAGCGGCAGGCCGTGGAGCAGGCCTTCCTCGCCGACGAGCTCGACCTGCTCTACCTGGCTCCGGAGCGCCTGCGCACCGAGGGCACCCAGCGGCTCCTCGACCGGGGCAAGGTGTCGCTCTTCGCGATCGACGAGGCGCACTGCGTGGCCCAGTGGGGCCACGACTTCCGGCCCGACTACCTCGCCCTGTCCATGCTGCACGAGCGCTGGCCCAAGGTGCCGCGGATCGCGCTGACGGCGACGGCCACGGAGGCCACGCACAAGGAGATCGCGGCACGGCTAGGTCTGGAGGACGCCCGGCACTTCGTCGCGGGCTTCGACCGGCCGAACATCCAGTACCGCATCGTCCCGAAGAACAGCCCGCACAAGCAGCTGCTGGAACTCATCAGGACCGAGCACGAAGGCGACGCCGGAGTCGTCTACTGCCTCTCACGGGCCTCGGTGGAGAAGACCGCGGCCCTCCTCGCGGAGAACGGCATCGACGCCGTGCCGTACCACGCCGGCATGGACGCCCGCACGCGCGCCGCGAACCAGGCCCGCTTCCTGCGGGAGGACGGGGTCGTCGTGGTGGCGACGATCGCCTTCGGCATGGGCATCGACAAGCCGGACGTGCGCTTCGTGGCCCACCTCGACCTGCCGAAGTCGGTCGAGGGCTACTACCAGGAGACCGGCCGCGCGGGCCGCGACGGGGAGCCGGCCACGGCATGGCTGGCGTACGGACTCCAGGACGTCGTCCAGCAGCGCAAGATGATCGACGGCTCCGAGGGCGACGAGCAGCACCGGCGCTCCCTCGCGATGCACCTGGAAGCCATGCTGGCGCTCTGCGAGACGGTCGACTGTCGTCGGGTGCGGCTGCTCGCCTACTTCGGGCAGAAGGGCGAGCCCTGCGGCAACTGCGACACGTGCCTGACCCCGGCGGAGTCGTGGGACGGCACGGTCCCGGCGCAGAAGCTGCTGTCCACCGTGTGGCGGCTGGCCAAGGAGCGGCGCCAGAAGTTCGGTGCCGGGCAGATCATCGACATCCTCCAGGGCAAGAGGACGGCCAAGGTCATCCAGTTCGACCACGACGGGCTGTCGGTGTTCGGCGTCGGCGCGGACCTGGGGACCGCGGAGTGGCGCGGCGTCGTCCGTCAGCTCCTCGCACTGGGGCTCCTCGCGGTGGAGGGCGACTACGGCACGCTCGTGCTCACGGAGGACAGCGGCGAGGTGCTCGGTGGGCGCCGCACCGTCACGATGCGCAAGGAGAAGGCGCCGGCCGCCCCGTCCCGCAAGGAGTCCGGGGGTCGCTCGGCGAAGGGCGCCCGCGTGCCGGTCGACCTTCCGGCCGCCGCCGTGCCGGTCTTCGAGGCGCTCCGCGCCTGGCGTGCCGCGACGGCCAAGGAACAGGGCGTACCGGCGTACGTCGTCTTCCACGACGCCACCCTGCGGGAGATCGCGACGCGGCTCCCCACGACGGTCGCGGAGCTGGGCACCGTCGGCGGCGTCGGCGAGGCCAAGCTCACCAAGTACGCCGAGGGGGTCCTGGAGACGCTGGCCGAGTCCGGCGGCGCCGGTACGGGTGCCGGTTCAGGAGCCGGACCGGCTCCCGCGGCGGCCGGTGCGGTCGCCGCGGGAGCCCGCGTGCCCGCCGCCCCGGCGCCCGACGCTCCGCCGTCGTACGACGAGGAGCCGCCCTTCGACATGGACGAGTCCGAGCCGCCGTGGGACGAGGACGAGTAGACCGGATCGCTCCGCGGGTCTCTTCCGGGCCGTCGTCACGACGGCCCGGCTCACCGCCCGGTCACGGCCGGCGGTCGGGGAGGTCGATCCGTTCGTCGCCGCAGTAGACGTTCATCGACGCCCCGCGCAGGAAGCCGACGAGGGTGAGTCCGCTCTCGGCGGCGAGGTCGACGGCGAGCGACGAGGGGGCGGAGACCGCGGCGAGCACGGGGACGCCGGCCATGACGGCCTTCTGCACGAGCTCGAAGGAGGCCCGGCCGCTGACCATCAGTACGGTGCCCCGCAGCGGGAGCAGCCCTTCGCGCAGGGCGTGGCCGACGACCTTGTCGACGGCGTTGTGCCGGCCGACGTCCTCGCGGACGACCAGGAGCTCGCCGTCGGGGCCGAAGAGGCCGGCGGCGTGCAGGCCACCGGTCGAGTCGAACACCCGCTGGGCCGCACGCAGCCTGTCCGGCAGACCGGCGAGGGTGTCCGTCCCGATGCGCAGCGGGTCCTCGGCCACGGTCCAGGCGGCCGTCGTACGCACCGCGTCGAGGCTGGCCTTGCCGCACAGCCCGCAGGAGGACGTGGTGTAGAAGTTCCGCTCCAGGGAGGCGTCCGGGGCGGCCACGTGAGGGGCCAGACCGACGTCGACCACGTTGTACGTGTTGCCTCCGTCGGCGGTGGCGCCCGCGCAGTAACGGATGCCCGCCACGTCGTCGGCGGTGTGGACGACGCCTTCGCTGACCAGGAAGCCGACCGCGAGGTCGAAATCGTCGCCGGGGGTACGCATGGTCACCGTCAGCGGGCGCCCGCCGACCCGGATCTCCATCGGCTCCTCGGCGGCCAGCGTGTCCGGACGGTAGGACGAGTCCCCCTCGCGTACGCGCAGGACGCGCCGCCGCGCGGTCACTCGCCCCATGTTCACTCCTCTGACGTTCGGCCTCACCCCAGACTCTGCCACGGGGTGGGTGCCGGGCTGCGCATCGGATCATGCCCGCCTAGGCTGGCGCTGTCCTTTTCGCGCTTTCTATCCGTAAAGGTTCTCGCGGGAGTCCCATGGTCGTCGTCCAGCCCGTCGTCGTGCCCCCCGAGCGGGCGGCCCTCTTTCTGGTGGCCACCGTCAACCCCGGCGGTGAGGCCACGGTGGCGGAGGCCCTCCAGGAGCTGACGGGGCTGACCCGGTCGGTGTCCTTCCGCTACCCCGACGACGGGCTCAGCTGCGTCGTCGGCATCGGCTCCGAGGGCTGGGACCGGCTCGTCGGCGGCCCGCGCCCCCGCGAACTCCACCCCTTCCCTGCCCTGCGAGGGCCCCGCCACCGCGCCCCGGCGACCCCCGGTGACCTGCTCTTCCACCTGCGCGCCCGCCGTATGGACCTCTGCTTCGAGCTGGGCCGGCTGATCGTGGAACAGCTCGCGGGCGCGGTGACCGTCGTCGACGAGGTGCACGGCTTCGCGTACTTCGACGAGCGCGACCTCCTCGGCTTCGTCGACGGCAGCGAGAACCCGGCGGGCCAGGTGGCCTCCGAGGCGGTCCACGTCGGCGACGAGGACCCCCCGTTCCGCGGCGGCAGCTACGTCGTCGTGCAGAAGTACCTCCACGACATGGCGGCCTGGGACGCGCTCACCGTCGAGCAGCAGGAGCACGTCATCGGGCGGGCCAAGGCGTCCAACGTCGAGATGTCCGACGACGTCCAGCCGGCGGACTCGCACGTCGCACTGACCACCGTCGTCGACGAGGACGGTGTCCAGCGGCAGATCCTCCGCGCGAACATGCCGTTCGGGCGGGTGGGCAGCGGAGAGATCGGCACGTACTTCATCGGCTACGCGCGCACCCCGGCCGTGACCGAGCTCATGCTGCGCAACATGTTCCTGGGGGACCCGCCGGGCAACACCGACCGCATCCTCGACTTCTCCCGGGCCGTCACCGGCGGCCTCTTCTTCGTGCCGACCGCCGACTTCCTCGACGACCCGCCCACCGCGCCGCCGCCCGCCGCCGGCCGGGGGGACTCCCTGGGCATCGGCGGCCTGAAAGGAGCCTGATTCCATGACGACCCCCGACGCCCCGAGCGATCCGTACCGCGGCACCGACACGAACAACCTGCACCGCGAACTCGCCCCGATCACCCCGGCGGCCTGGGCCGAGATCGAGGAGGAGGCCCGCCGCACGTTCCGGCGCAACGTCGCGGGCCGCCGCGTCGTCGACGTCCCCGACCCGGTGGGACCGGAACTCGCCGCCGTCGGTACGGGCCACCTCACCGACATGAGCCCGCCCGCCCCCGGGGTCTCGGCCCGACTGCGCGAGGCCACACCCCTGGTCGAACTCCGGGTGCCGTTCACCGTGGACCGGGCCGCCGTCGACGACGTCGAGCGGGGCGCGAAGGACTCCGACTGGCAGCCGGTGAAGGACGCGGCACGCGCCATGGCCTTCGTCGAGGACCGGACGATCTTCGACGGGTACGGGGCGGCGGGCGTCGACGGGCTGCGCGCCCGGTCCTCGAACCCGGTGGTCCGGCTGCCCGCCGAACCGCGCGACTACCCCGACGCGGTCAGCAGGGCGCTGACCTCCCTGCGGCTCGCGGGCGTCGACGGCCCGTACGCGCTGCTCCTCGGAGCCGAGGAGTACCGGGCGGTCAGCGAGACCTCCGACCACGGGTACCCGATCGCGGCGCACCTCGGGCGCATGCTCGACGGCTCCCCGATCTGGGCGCCCGCGCTGAGCGGCGGCTTCGTCCTGTCCACCCGTGGCGGCGACTTCGAGCTGCGCCTCGGCCAGGACCTGGCGATCGGCTACACGTCACACGACGCGACCAGCGTGCAGCTGTACTTCCAGGAGACCCTGACCTTCCGTACGTACACGGACGAGGCCGTCGTCGTACTGGAGGCCTGACCGGAGTCAGTTCGCGCCGGGGCTCGTCGCGGGCGGCGGGGCGGGGATGTCGTAGACGTGGTCCGGGGTCACGATGCGCGTGATGGCCCGGCCGAAGTGGGTGCTGGGCGCGCTGTTCTCGTGGACGATGTCCGTGTTGAGCAGCACCACCAGGGTGGCCTCGGCCTCCGGCAGGTAGATCGTCAGGGACTGGTAGCCCGGCAGGGAGCCGTTGTGGCCGATCCAGCCCTGGATGTTGAAGAGCCCCAGGCCGTAGCCGCTGCCGGGGGCGCCCGACGGGTAGACCTTGAGGCGTTCGGCCTGGGTCTCCGGGGTCAGCAGGGTGCCGGTGGCGAGCACCCGGGCCCAGGTGCGCATGTCCCGGAGGTCGGAGATCATCGCGCCGGCGGCCCAGCCCCAGGAGGGGTTCCAGTTCGTGGCGTCCTCGACGCCGCCCGACGCGGTCTGGTCGGTGTAGCCGTGGGCGTGCGGGCTCGGGAAGGAGGCGTCGGTAGGGAAGAGGGTGTGCCGCAGGCCCGCGGGCTCGACCACGTTCTTCTGGACGAACTCGTCCAGCGGCATGCCGCCGGCCTTCTCCACGACGAGCCCGAGCAGGATCGTGTTCGTGTTGCAGTAGTCGAACCTGGACCCCGGCGGGAACTGCACCGGGTGGCTGAACGCGTAGTCGAGCAGCTCCTGAGGGGTGAACTGCCGGTCGGGGTCGGACGTGAGGGCCTCGTAGAAGTCCTCGTCCGCCGAGTAGTTGAACAGGCCGCTGCGCATGGCGGCGAGGTCGCGCAGGGTGATCTTGTCGCCGTTCGGAACGTCGTCGACGTACTGGGAGATCGGGTCGTCGAGTTCCACCTTGCCCTGGTCGACGAGTTCGAGCAGGGCCGTCACCGTGAAGGTCTTGGTCTCGCTGCCGATCCGCATGTACAGGCCGGGGTTCATGGGCCGGCCCGTGGCCTTGTCGGCGACGCCGAAGGAGCGGATGTACGTGCCCTTGTCGGGCGCCGAGAGGGCGACCGTGACTCCGGGGACGCCCGCCTCCTTCATCACGTCCTTGATCGCCTTGTCCAGGCGGGCGGCGACGGCCGGGGTCAGCTCGGGGAAGTCGGCCTGCGCCGGGGCCGCCGCCAAGTACGGTGCCGGGAAAGGCGGTTCGGCGGCGAACCCGGCGCCCGCGCCCAACGGGGCCGCGCTGATGACGAGAGCGGCCAGGGCCGCGCGGACACGTCGGTTCCGTGTGTGCCGGTTGATCACGGCGGGCCTCCTGCCGGCCGGCGGACAACACTCCGTCTTCAGGCTAGGCCGGGCGGCACCGGCTCGCACGGTGGCCCGAGGGACGGTCTGTTACGTTGCCGGGGCCCGGACCACGGACGAGAGGGAGACCCGCGCGATGGCCGTCATCCACCACACGCCCATGAAGCCCACCAAGCTGGAGCTGATCGCGGAGTGGCTTCCCACGCGGGAGTGGTCCTCCGGCGCGGAGGCCGCGCCGGAGAAGGCCGGGGGCTTCCGGCTCGACGACCCGGCGGGCGAGGTCGGCATCGAGTTCATGGCGGTGGCCGACGGCGAGGGCGACGAGGCCGTCACGTACCTCGTCCCCATGACGTACCGCTCCGGTCCGGTAGAAGGGGCGGGGAACGCCCTCATCGGGACCATGGAGCACAGCGTCCTCGGCAAGCGCTGGGTCCACGACGGCGCCCATGACCCCGTGCTGATCGCCCAGTTGTACGCGTTCCTCACCGGTCGCGCCCAGGCGCAGTCCCAGTCCCTGACCGACACCCCCGACCCCACCGTCGTCGTCTCGCCCCTCGCGGCGGGCGGCGCGGCCGACGTGGACCTGGTGCGGGTCACGGAAGGCCCCGACCACACCGACGTGGTGGTACGGACGCCCGGCGGGGCCGCCCCGCTGACGCTGCGGCTGCAGCGCGTCCTGCGTGCCGGAACGGACCGGGCCGCGGGCGGCGCGAACGAGGACACGAACCAGGACGCGGACCAGGTCTCCGGTCAGGTCGACGGCCGGATCGTCGGGCAGGTCACCGGAGAGTGGCGGCTCCCCGACGGAACCACCGCCCGCGGCGTGTACGTCGTCGCCTTCACCGACCACGGATAGCCCTTCGCCCGTCCGAGAGGTCCCGCTCTAGACCCAGTTGACTCCCGCCGCCGCGAGCAGCGGGTCGTCGACCAGCTCCCAGAGCGGGACGGCGAAGTTGCCCGTGCGGTAGCGGCCGCCGAAGTGGAGGCCGAGGACGCGGTGGTCGGTGAGGTCGAAGACCGGCGAGCCGCTGTTGCCGCCGAGCGTCGAGCAGTCGTGCTTCATCACCAGACCGCCCGGGGTGAACTCGGTCGCCGCCCCCGGCTGGAGCCGCTTCACGTTGTAGACGTCCATGAAGATCCGGCGCATCGACTCGGGTTCGTTGCGCCGGCCGTCCCAGGCCGGATACCCGACCACGTACACCGGGCGGCCGGGAACGCTCGCGGGCGCGTCCGCCGCGACCGCCAGCGGGGTGGGCAGGCCGCCGTCCGCCGAGGGCTCGACCCGCAGCAGGGCCATGTCGACGTCCGGGTGGATGCCGATGATCTCCGTGACCTCGTACGGGACGGAGGCCCCCGGCGGATCGCCGTCGACCGGCAGCTCCTCCGCCGGGTCGACCCGCGCCGACATCCCGTACTCGAAGGTCCAGTCGACGCCCTCGCCCTGGAGACGGCTGAACTCCACCGCCACATGACGGTTCGTCATCACGACGCCGGGCCCGACGACGAAGGCCGTGCCGACCCAGTCGAGACGCGGGTGGCCGGTGACCTCGACCCGGCCGACCCGCGCCAAGGACTCACGGATCGCCACCCGTTGGGAGTCCAGGACCGCCCACTCGTCGCGCTGCGGGGCGAAGTCCTGGCGCTGGACCAGGATCGCGGGACGGCCCTCCAGGAGGACGATCGCCTCCACGCCGAAGCTCTCGTCCCCGTCGAGCTCGTCCTCCCGGTGCGCGGCCAGCTTCTCCAGACCGCTGACACCGGCCTCCAGGACACGGGCCCGCTCCTCGCGGGCGAAGCGCGAGATCTCGGCCGCCGGGGCCGCGTCGGCAGGCAGCTCGAAGGTGGACTCGGCGATCTCCGCCTCCAGGTCCCCCCGCACCCGCGCGGCGACCTCCCGCAGATCCCCGAAGATCCGCTCCGTCGCGGTCGCGACCGGCGACACGCTCCCTGGTCCGTTCGGCATGGTCACTCACCTCGGCCTTCCGTTCGTCACGTTCCCCGGGGCGGGCCGCCCCGACTGGGCCGCCATGATCTCCCCGTACAACTCCGGCCTGAACTCACTGAGATGGGCCAGGATGCCGCTCATCTGCGTCCCGACGTTCACGAACCTGGTCCTGGCACCCTGGAACTCGACCTCGTCCACCTTCCGTGTCCCGCGGTGCAGCCCCACCACCGTCCAGTCGTCGAGGCAGACCGGTGAGCCGGACGAGCCGCCGCGGGTGTCGGTGAAGTACAGGAGGTCGTGCTCGTCCGCCCGGTAGACCAGGTTGTTGCGCAGCGCGACCCGCTTCGGCAGGCCTCCCGGGTGCTGGATGATGTTGACGGGAACGCGCTGCCGTTCCCGGACGAGGAGCGGCCGGGTGGAGACCCGGAGCGTCGGGCGCCGCTCCTGGTCGGAGGAGAGCCGCACTATGGCGTAGTCGAGCGTCGCGTCCCAGGCGGCGAGTTCACCGGCCGTCGCCTCCGGCGCGGCCGCCGTGTTCTCGACGAAGTCGAAGCGGGAACGGGACATGCGCGCCTGCAGCATCAGGTCCTCGTCGCTCACGTACGGCCGGACGCCCGACTCCCACGAACGGGCCATCACCACATGGTGGTTGGTGATCAGCAGGCCGGGAGCGATCATCCAGCCCGTGCCGCCGTGCGGATAGGACGGCAGCAGCGGGGCGCCCGACTCGTACGGCGGGATCCTCAGCAGGGCGACCGAGGACCCGGCCCGGATGCCGCCGTGCAGGAACTCGTACGGCACGGTGTCGTCCTGGAGGATGACCTCCTCCTTCATCTCCCCGGGCATCATGTCCGCGGGCAGCTCCGCCTCGCCCGTGATCGCGCGGGCCACGGTGTCGAGGGCGCCCTGCAGGACGGCGCGCGGGCCCGGTTCACGGGTCAGTTCGATCGCGTTGTGCAGCCAGATCTCCAGCGGCACCAGACCGTCGATCAGCCGCTCGACCTGGTTCATCGCGTTGAGGTCGGCGTGCACCTGCTCCCGGGGGTCGTCCAGCGCTTCGAGCGTGGACGTGAAGTGCCCGGGGACGCCGTCGAGCAGGGCGGGGCGCAGGGACCGGTCCGCGAGACCGGCCTCCATGGCGGCGTTGCGGAGCCTGACGAGCTCGGGCTGCGGCAGGAACGGCTCCTTGCGGAGCGCGGCCCCTGCGGCGGTCGGCGGCGGGCGCGTCCACAGCCCCGTACCGCCGTGGCGGGGGCGGGGGCCCGCCCAGACGTCGGGCTCCCCGCTCCCGGGCGCGCGAGCGCGCGACGACGCGCCACGTGCGGCTCCGGCCAGGCGTGCCGCGCCGCGCGGCAGCGGGCCCGCGTCCATCGCGGAGGCGACCCCGAGCAGCAGGTCGCCGCTGCCGTCCCGGAGCGTCAGCGCCTGCCGCGCGACGCTGTCCAGGGTGCCGCGCCGCCGTGCCTCCCGCAGGTCCCGCTCGATCCGGGCACGGTCGAGACGGTCGTCCCCGGGGTACGGCTCACCGGCCGCCGCCTCCAGGATGCGGGCCAGCGGCCCGCGGAGCCCCGGCTCGTCGCCGAGGGTGGTGTCGATCCAGTGGGCCAGCTCCGTCACCACCGCCTCCTCGTCCGCCGGCAGCCCCACGAGCCGCAGCGTGTGCTCCAGGAGCCGGGGGTCCGCCGGGCAGGCCGCGGCCGCCGCCGTACGGGCGAGGGACGGCTGCCTGGCCAGGTCGGCGTCCGGCATGCCGCGCAGCGTCCGGGCGAGCCGCTCCCGCGCCGGAGCGGCGTCGACGTCCGCGAGCGACGCGAGCCGCGAGCGGGCGACGAGCACGCCCAGGGACTCGTACCGCAGTCCGAGGCCCGCCGCGATCTCCTCCGCCTCCTGGAGGTCCCGGTCCGCGTCCGCGAAGGCCCCCTCGTCCTGCGCGAGCCGCGCCGACAACTGCAGCAGTTCGAGCTGGGTCTCCGCGCAGCCCGCCTCCGCCGCCCCGTCCACGGCCCGCCCGGCGCTCGCGCGCGCCTCCGCCGTCCGGCCGGACCGGGCGAGGGTCTCGGCGAGCAGCGCGTGGAGCCGGCTGCACGGCGTCCACGGGCGCCGCTCCGCGAGGCGCTGCGCCGCGGCCTCCACGTACCCCTGGGTGAGGAGGTCCTCGACCTCGCGTGCGGCGATCCGCTCCCAGTCCTCCTGGTCGGCCTCGGCCATGATCTGGTCGGGCACGTGGCCGCCGATCCTGCCGAGGAGGAACGCGGCCGGGCGGTGCGCCATCTCCAGGTGCGTCTGCCCGCCCAGGTAGGCGTCGACCCCCGGTTCCCAACGGGCCTCCACCGTACGGGGGTTCTCCCCGAGCCTGAGCCGGTGGTAGATCTCCTCGGCGCGGTTCCGGGTCCCCTCGCGGACCGAGTAGTACGCGACGGCGCTGCGGTCGACCGCCCGCATCAGATCGGTGCGCGCGCTGTCCGAGAGCCGCAGCATGATGGCGCGCAGATCGGCCCTGTGCCGGATGGCCTCGGGCCCCGCCGGCTCCATCAGGTCGACCCGTGAGGTGAGCAGCCCGTACAGCCGGCGGGCCTCGCCCGCGGAGTCGACGCGGAGCCCCGCGGGACCGGCGAGCACCTCCCTCACCAGGTCGGGGGTGATGAAGCGGAGGGCGAGGCCCGCCTGGACGAGGGCCCGGACGTCGTCCTCCGCGATGTGCTTGAGAATGCGGTCGTACAGCGTGCCCTGGATCAGCATCTGGTCGACCTGGCGGTCGAAGTACCGCCGCCGGGAGGGCAGTCCGCGCACGAGGGAGCCCAGCGAACGGGAGTCGGTGCCCAGGGCGACCGCCGTGCCGGCCGCCAGCCTCAGGCTCAGCGGATGACCGCCGATCCGGTCCGCGAGGTCCTCCGCGAGCGCCTCGTCGAGGACCCCGGACGACATCAGGAGGTCCACGGACGCCTCGTGGTCCAGCTCGGTCAGCTCCCTGGTGCGCGGCGCGAGGACCCGGGCGGGGTGGTCGATCGGCGCCCGACCGGAGACGATGAACCGCAGCCGCGAGTACGCCGCCCGCAGCGCCGTCCAGATGGCCCACATCCGGCCGAGGACGGGGGAGCCCCGGTACTGGGCCTCCTCGAAGGAGTCGATCACGACGAGCAGCGGGGGTGCCTGCCCGTCGGGCGCGGGCCGGACGGCCTCGGCGACCAGGGACGCGACCCGGTGGGCGAGTTCCTGCTCGCGGGCGCTGGCGCGGGCGTGGAAGTCGGACGTGTAGTCGCGGGCGAGCGTGGCCCGGGTGCCGGCGAGGCGGTGGAGGTCGTCGAGTTCGTTGCGTTCGCCCCGCTGGGCCGCCGCCGTCCGCTCGCACTCGTCCGCGAGGGCCTCGAAGGCGGCCCGGTGACCGGCGTGGTGGACGGCGAGCTGCCGGGCCATCTCAGCGATGACGGTGGCGGGTTCGTGGACGGAGAGCGTGGGGCGCGCGAAGTCGATGTAGACGAAGGGGAATCCGGTGGGGGACGCGGCCAGTGCGTCGACGAGGAACTTGGCGAGCAGGGTGCTCTTGCCGATGCCGCCGACCCCGTGCAGGAGCACCGGGGGCTCCGCCGGCTCCTCGGGCAGCGCGAGATAGGCGTGCAGGTCGTCGAGTTCGGCGGTGCGGCCGTGGAAGGTCCCCTGGATCAGCCGGTGCAGCGGCTGGAGCAGCCGGGCCGCCTCCAGCCGGTGCTGGATCACGTCGACGGGAGGCAGCCCGGTGACGCCCGGTACCCGGCTCAGCCAGAGCACGGCCTGAAGGGTGTCGGACAGCTCCTCGACCTCGTCGCCCGCCGGCGGAGGAGCGCCGGGGGCGGGGGCGAGCGGGGGGCCGGTGCCGGAGAGCAGGGCGAGGGCCGTGTGCTCGGGGCCGGACCCCTCCGGGCGCAGGCCGATGTTGGCCCGCAGGGCGCTCAGCGCGGCACCGGGCCCGGCGAGCCCGGCGAGCGTCGCGTCGCGGACCTCGGGCTTGAGCGTCCACACCGGGGCGCCGGGGGAGGGCAGGGCGGTGCAGTCGTCGACGAGTTCGAGGACGGCGCGCCCGGTGGACCGTTCCTCGCCGGGCAGCCGGAGCAGCGCGGGGTCGAACTCCTGGAGCAGGCAGGCGGCCTCGCGGTAGGAGCGGCGCGGGTCGGGCAGCGCGGCGGCGGGAGCGGAGAGGGTCGCGCGCAGGGTGTCCCGCAGCAGCGGGGCCGTCTCCCCGGGCGGCGCCGGCGTCCGGGGCAGCGCCCGGTGGAGTCGTACGACGTCCTCCACCGCCGTGCACAGCCTGCGCATGTGACTGTCCCCGTCGGGCGGGGAGCCGACGGCGCGCAGCACCTCGCTCACGGCCGTCTCCGTCAGGTCGCGGACGGACTCCTCCCAGCCGGGGGCGGTGGTGTCGGCCGCGTCGGTGAAGAACTCCTCGAAGAAACGGCGGAGATCGTCGGCGCCGGCCGGACGGGCGGTGTCCCGGCACTCGTTCTTACGGATCTCGTACGGGAGTTGGCGCATGGTCGCGGCGTAGCCGAGCAGTACGAGCCGGGGCACGGTCTCGGCCCGTACCGGAGTGTGCTCGTAGATCGCCCGCGCAAGCACACCGATGGCGTCCCACACGTCGGCGTGCGGGTCGAGCCGGTCGCAGTCGTCGAGGACGAGCCAGAAGCGGTCCTCCGCGGCGGTGGCACGGGCGACGATCTTGTGGGCGGCGTCCTCGAGCGCGGGCAGTGGATCGTTCAACCGTGTGGGATTCAACGGAAATCCGTCGGCCTCCGGCCCCGCCACGAAGGCCGCGAGCCGCTCCATCAGGCGCGCCGCCGTCGACGTACGGGACAGGGTCACCCGGACCGGACGGAAGCCGAGGTGCTGGCCGAGGTGGCGGATGAGTTCGTACGTGTACGAGCGCCCGCTGTCCGGGGGACCGTCGACGATCAGGACCGTCTGCTCCGGGTCGGCGACGAAGCCCCTCAGCTTCTCGCGCAGCTCGGACCGGTCGAGGAACACCTCGGTGCCGTGCTTCAGGAGCTGACTGTCGAACGGGTCCCGCCGCGCACGCCGCAGCCCTTCGTCCTCGCGCAGCCGGGTGAGCAGGTTGCGGGCCTCCGCGCCCTGCTCGTAGCCGTGGGGGTCGTCGATGGCGGCCAGCGCGTCGAGACCGGCGAGGACGGCGAGCAGCCGTCGCTGATGGGCGATGTCCCGGCGGGCGGCCTCCACCACGAGGGCGGCGTTCCGTTCGGCGTCCGGGGTGAGCGGCAGGTCCTCGACGAAACCGGCCGGGAGACCGGCGCGCAGCAGCCGTTCGCGGGGGTCGGGGGTATCGAGGAGGTGGTCCCGCACCCAACGGGCTACGAGCCCCCACTCCGTCTCGGTGAGCGGCATTCCGCACCTGTCCGGCGCTCTCGGCGCAGCGCCGGTCGCTCCGGCGCCGGGACGTGACGGACCGGGTCAGAACAGCACCCGATCCCCTCCATCGTTTCACCGGCCCCAGGCGGCCGCAATCGCGAGCGGGCGCCTGCGGGAAGGGCCGGCGGCGGGGACGGGCCCTTCGGCCTCAGGGGTGCAGCACGATGTCCTCGAACGACTCCAGGCGCCGCCAGCGCTCGTCGGGCGCCCGCGTCGGAGGCATCACGTCCACGTCGGGCAGCGGCCCGAACTCCAGCTCGGTGATCTCCGCGACGTCCGCGACCGGCACCTGGTACGTACGGAACGGGCCCAGCGGCGGCGGCGCTCCGGCCGTCGCCCCCGCGAGCGCCCGTTCCGCGTCCCGGCTCAGGTCGGGACTCTGGTCCAGGACGTACCCGGCGGCGGCGAGCGCCCCGTCCTGGAGGAACGCGGCCACCTTCCAGAAGCGCATCGGCACCTGGATCCCCCGGTACGGAGGATCGGAGTCCTGGAGCACCGGACCCGTCAGCACCGTCAGCCTCCGGTCGAACGCGGCGGCGTGGTCGAGGAGGTAGTTCTCCAGGCCCTGCCAGATCTTCTTGCCCTGGTTGAAGACGTCCGCCTGGGGTGCGGCGTTGGTGAAGTGGAAGGTGTCCGCGTCGGCCGCGAGCGCCACGGCGGGGGACCCCCAGACCGGATCGAGCCTGCGCACCAGATGACCGCGGTCGAGACTGTTGTTCCGGTAGACGTCGTCACCCGCCTGCTGCTCCTCGGGCAGCCGGGGATCCAACCGCCAGACGTCGTTCCTCGGCACGTCCTCCCGCAGTTCCCGCCCCTCGACGCACACCGCCGTCGAGGCGGCGAGGCGCCGGTCGGGCCGGAAGACCACGGTGAAGTGGGTGTACGGCAGGATCACCGTCCCGACCGTCGGCCGGGCGGGCAGCGGCAGCGGGACGACCGGGCCGAGGAAGCTCTCGTCGTACCCGGTGCGGTCGGCGGGCGCGGCACGGCCGGCGCCGGCGCCGCCCGTGGGGAGCGGGGGATCGGAAGCGTTCATACGATGTAGGTACCGCGTGGAGAGGGCCGCGCTCGGCGCCGGACCACAGGCCACTCGATCAGACGCCCCGGTGTCCCCTCCGCTCCCGCCAGGAGGCACACCCGCCAGGAGGCACCCATGGCCACCGGACTCGCCCTGCACATCGGACTCAACCGGGTCGACCCCGCCCGCTACGAAGGCTGGGACGGCGCCCTGGTCGCCTGCGAGAACGACGCCCACGACATGGAGCGCCTCGCCCGCACCGCCGGATTCGAGAGCACCGTACTGCTCACCCCGGACGGCACCGTCGCCAATGTCACGGCCGTGCTCAGCGAGGCAGCCGCCCGGCTCGGCCCCGGCGACATCCTGCTCCTCAGCTACTCCGGCCACGGCGGCCAGCTGCCCGACGCCACCGGCTCCGGCGACGAGCCGGACGCCCTCGACGAGACCCTGGTCCTCTACGACCGCCAGTTCCTCGACGACGAGGTCAGGCGGACCTTCCGCGCCTTCGCCGACGACGTGCGGATCGTCGCCTTCTTCGACTGCTGCCACAGCGGCAGCAGCATCGAGGTCCCCGGCGGCGAGGCGGCCGGCGTCAGGGCCCGCTATCTGCCCGAGCCCCAGCAGCACCGGCTGTACGAGCGGGACCGGGACTTCTTCGACGAGCTGCGGCGGTCACTGGCGAAGGACGCGCCGACCGACGGCGCGGCCAGGGACGCACTCCTCGTGTCGGCCTGTCAGGACAACCAGTTCGCCGCCGACGGCGACGTCAACGGAGCTTTCACCGGTGCCTTGTTGCAGGTGTGGGAGGACGGCGCGTTCCGGGGCGGCTACCGCGACTTCCACCGGGCGATCCAGCGGCGGCTTCCCCCGACCCAGAGCCCGAACCTGTACGTGACCGGCGCACCGAGCGAGGAGTTCCTGAACCAGCGGCCGTTCACGGTCTGAGGCGGCGAAGGTCCTGGGAAAGACAAAAGGCAAGGAGGTAGACCGCTCCTTGCCACTCTCAAGGTATAGCGCACAGGGGGCCTTGCCGCAAGGCCCCCGTCGTGCTGCAGAATCTCCGCTCGTAGCCAGTGACTGTGGCTGTTCTTGCAAGGCAGTTCTTCGAACGGGGCGTATGAATGTTTGACGTGATCGTGGCCGGCGGCGGACCCACCGGCCTGATGCTGGCGGCGGAGCTGCGGCTGCACGACGTGGCCGTGCTCGTGCTCGAGAAGCGGGACGAGCCGACCGACGAGTCCCGCGGACAGGGCCTCCACGCCCGCAGCGTCGAGATGATGGACCAGCGCGGCATGCTCGACCGGTTCCTCGCGGTCAGCGAGAAGTTCCAGGTCGGCGGACTCTTCGGCGGCGTCATGAAGCCGTGGCCCGAGAGCCTGGACACCGCTCACCCGTACGGCGTCGCCGCCCCGCAGCCGGTCACCGAGCGGCTGCTCGGCGAGCACGCCCTCGAACTCGGCACCGAGATCCGGCGCGGCCACGAGGTCGTCGGGCTGCGCCAGGACGAGGACGGCGTCACCGTCCAGCTCGCGGACGGCACGGAGCTGCGCTCCCGCTACCTCGTCGGATGCGACGGCGGCCGCAGCGCGGTGCGCAAGCTGATCGGAGTCGACTTCTCCGGCGAGCCCGCCACCGTCGAGACGCTCCTCGGCGACATGGAGGTGACCGCGGACCCGGAGACGATCGCCGCCGCCGTGGAGGAGGTCCGCAAGACCCAGCTGCGGTTCGGCGTCACCCCCGGGGAGAACGGGGTCTGCCGGATCGTCGTACCCGCCGACGGGGTGGCCGAGGACCGTGCGGCGCCGACCCTCGACGAGTTCAGGAAGCAGCTCCGGGCCTTCGCCGGCACCGACTTCGGTGTGCACTCGCCGCGCTGGCTCTCCCGGTTCGGCGATGCCACCCGGCAGGCCGAGCGTTACCGCGTCGGCCGGGTGTTCCTCGCGGGCGACGCCGCGCACATCCACCCGCCGACCGGCGGACAGGGCCTCAACCTCGGCATCCAGGACGCCTTCAACCTCGGCTGGAAGCTGGCCGCCGAGGTGGCGGGCTGGGCGCCCGAGGGGCTGCTCGACACGTACGAGGCCGAACGGCACCCGGCGGGCAGGCGCGTGGTGGAGAACACCCGCGCGCAGATGACGCTGCTCGGAACGGACGCGGGTGCGACCGCGCTGCGCGAGCTGTTCTCGAAGCTGATGGACTTCGAGGAGGTCAACCGGTACGTGACGGCGATGATCACCGCCGTCGACGTCCGCTACGACCTGGGCGAGGGCCACGAGCTGCTCGGCCTGCGGATGCGGGACGTCGTACTGAAGCGGGGGCGGCTCTACGAGCTGATGCGCGGCGGCCGGGGCCTGCTGCTCGACCAGACCGGCCGGCTCTCGGTCGAGGGCTGGGCGGACCGGGTCGACCACGTCGTCGACGTCAGCGAGGAACTGGACGTGCCCGCGGTGCTGTTGCGCCCGGACGGCCACGTCGTGTGGGTCGGCGGGGACCAGCGGGAGCTGCTCGGCCGGCTCGGCGAGTGGTTCGGCGCGGCCACCACCGGCTGAGCGGGGCACGGTGGCTCCTGCGGCGCGCGTACGAGCCACCGGCGCCGCCACTGGCACCGCCACTGGCACCGCCGCCGGCTACGGCCTGAGGGCCGTCGCCAGCTGGGCCCGGGAACGGACGTCGAGCTTCTGGTAGATCCGGGTCAGCCGCGCCTCGACCGTCTTCACGCTCAGGTACAGCTTCGCCGCGGCCTCCTGGTTGCTGGCACCCTGGCCCACGAGGCGGGCGAGGCGCAGCTCCGCCTCCGTCAGCGCGGAGAGCGCGGGCGGCGCCTCCTCGCCCCCCGAGCCGCCCCCGGCGCTCTCGCCCGCGGCGCCCGCCGGGGTCTCGCTCGCCAGGGCCAGCCAGGGGGCCGCCCCGGCCCGTTCGAACACCGCGGCCGCCGCGTGCAGGGCGCCCTGCGCCGCCGACCTGCGCCGTCTGCGGCGCTCCACCCGGGCGAGCGCGATCAGTGCCCGGCCCCGCTCCAGGGGAAGCCCGGCACACCCGAAGGCCTCGGCCGTGACGGTGAGAAGCTCCGCGGCCTCGTCCGTCCGTCCCTCCGCCGCGAGCCACAGGGCGTACGCCCGGTCGCAGCCGAGCAGGACCGTGGACCGTCCGAGCCGGGACGCCACCGGCCGTACCTCGTCCAGGAGGGCCAGGGCCTCGGCGCCCGCGTCATGGGCGATCAGGGCCTCGGCCAGCTCCTCGTGCCAGCGCAGCATCGACGGGTCCACGGTCGACTGGGCGCGTTCGTCGGCCTGGACCCGCCGCAGCGTCTCCAGGGCCGCGGCGACGTCCCCGTTGATGAGCTGGACCCGGCCGAGCGCGTACCGGCTGCGGGAGAGGAAGACCCGGTCGCCCTCCTCCTCCGAGGCCTGGACGCTGCGCCGGGCGTAGCTCGCCGCCCGTGCGAAGCTGCCGCCGGCCGTCTCCGCCAGCGCGAGCGCGTACCAGGCGGGGCCGGGGGAGAGGCCCGCCTCCAGAGTGAGCGCGAGGGACTGCCCGGCGTGCGCGAGCGCCGCCCCGCAGGGCCCGATCCGCGCCTCGATCTGGGCGAGGGTGCCGTAGAGCTCGATGGCGTCCTCGACGGAGCCGCGCCGCTGGACCAGGGGCAGCAGTGCGTTGACGTCGTCGCGGGCGTCAGTGAGCCGGTCGTCGAACAGGGCGTGACGGATCGTCAGGATCTGAGCCGCGTTGCGGATCCCGAGCGGGCGCTCGGCCCGTTCGAGGGCGCGGGCCTGCGCGAGCACGGCCTCCGCGTCCGGCGATCCGAGGGCGCGTTCCATCCGCGCCTGTACGGTCAGGGCCTGCGCCGCCGTGCGCGGGTCGCCCATGGACGCGGCGAGCGCCGCCGATTCGACGGCCGCCGTGCGCGAGCGTTCCGGGTCGCCGTCCGCGAGCACGTACTTGACGGCGAGCCGGAGCTGGACGGCCGCGCGCAGGGCGGTGTCCCCCTCCGAGTCCTCCATGGCGTGGACGTACATCTCGTCGAGCCCGGTCAGTCCCTGGCCCGCGGTGTCGAGCACGGCGAGCCGGGCCCTGACCCGGTCGGCGGGTGCCGCGTCCCGGGCGAGCAGATCGGTGGCGGCCCGCATGGCGAGGTCGGCGCGGGCGGCGCGGGCGGCCTCCTCCGCGGCGTCGACGAGCCGCGCGATGCGCCGCGTGCCATGCCGTCCCGGAGTCGACTCGGCGGCCAGCAGGGCGAGTTCGGCAGCGAGCGCGCTGTTGCCGCGTCGCCGGGCCAGATCGGCGGCGGCCGCGACCTCGGCGGCGAGGTCCTCGTCCGGGCTGTCGGTGGCGAGCGCCCGGTGGCGTACCGCCTCCACGGGGTCGTCCACGACCTCCGCGAGCGCCGCGTGCCCGGCACTGCGCTCGGCCCAACAGGCGTCGTGCACGAGCGTGGAGGGCAGCAGCCCGGCGGTGAAGGTCACGGACCCGTCCTCGGCGAGCGACACGAGGCCCGCCCGCTCCGCCGCCGCGAGGTCCGCCTCGGCGTTGGGCCGCCCGGCCCGTCGCACCAGGGTCGACGACGGGCGCAGCGCGAGCGCGGCGAGCAGCAGCGTCGCGCGGACGGCGAGCGGCGCGGCACCCAGGAGCTGGCGGGCGAGGTCACGGGCGCGCCCGGAGAGGGTCAGCGCCTCCGCGTGGTGCACGGGGGTCCGCGCGTCCGCGAGCGAGCGGCCCACGGCGAGCGCGAGCCGCGGATTGCCGCCGCTGGCGCGGTGGATGCGGCCGGCCATCCGGGAGGGGAGCCGGTGGTGGATGAGGAGTTCGGCGATCTCGTCGGCGTGCAGCGGGGGCACGAGCAGCACGTCAGCCTCGGACGGCACCCAGAGATGGGCGGCGTGCGGGTCCTCGGGACGGTGGTGCTCCCGGTCGGGCTCCTTGGCCTCTCCGTACGGCTCCGGCGTCTCGACGGCCACCACCCGCAGCGCGGGCGGTGCGAGGTGGAGGGCGAACCGCAGCAGGTCCGCGCTGTCCGCGTCGACGTGCTGGACGCCGTCGACGACGAGGAGGACCGGTCCCCGGCAGGTCAGGGTGCGCAGGATCTGCGCGATGCCGAGCCGGAGCGCGATGGGGTCCCACCCGCCCGCGTCGATCGGCGCCTCGCGGCAGAGCATGGCGACGGCGGTGCGCTGGGGGCCGGGCAGCTCGTCGAAGACCCAGGAGGTCTCGGGCCGGTCGGCGCCGAGTCCCGGCCAGGTCGCCGTCGTCGCCACCGAGGCCACGAGCGCGGCCGCGGCCGCTCCCGGTATCTCGCGGTCGGACGGCAGGGTCGCCAGCCACAGGACGGTCTCGCCGCGTGCTTCGGCACGGGCCGCGGCGGCCAGCGCGACCTCGGTCTTGCCGACGCCGGCGGGTCCGGTGAGCAGGGCGCGGCCCCGGATGTGCAGCGCGCGCTCCAGCCGGGCGAGGAGTTCGTCGCGCCCCACCGGCGCCGGGGATGCCCCCGCGCCCGCAGGGCGCAGAGCGACGTACGGAGCTGTCGTCACTGTCCACCCACCTCCGCCGCTCCGGGCCCCGGCCCAAGAGCCCCGTGGGCAGAGAATACGGAGCCATCCGGCGGAGTCCAGGCCCCTTGTCCGGCATACGGACAGGACGCCCCGGCGGAGCGGTGCGGCCGAACACCAGGACGCGCCCGTGGTGTAGACCACGAGCGCGCCGCTGACCAGCAATGATGCTGTTGTGGGGGGTGGTTCGGGGGTGGAACTATGGTGCCTTAGAAGGTGAGGCTCCACGAGTCGATGTAGCCGGTGTCACCCGAGGCCACATCGCGGACCTGAAGCTTCCAGGTGCCGTTGGCGAGCTCGCTCGACGCGTCGACCGTGTACGTGGTCAGGACGTTGTCGGCGCTGTCCGAGGAGGAGGACGCCTTGAGGTTGCGCACCGTGCCGTCGGGGGCGATCAGGTCGATGACCAGGTCCCCGCGCCAGGTGTGCTTGATGTCCACGCCGACCTTGAGGGCGGCGGGGGCGTTGCCGGTGCGGCCGGTGACGGCGATCGAGGACGACACGGTGGTGTTGTCGGAGATCGTCACGTTCGTGGCGTTGGAGAAGACCGTGCCGGTCGGCGGCGTGGTGGTGCCGGTGACGGCGTCCACGGTCTTCGCGGTGTCCGCGATGCCGGTGCCGCAGCCGCCGGTGCAGGTGCCGGGCAGCGCGCGGGCGTTGGTCTTGATCGCGGACTCGATCTCGGCCGGGGTGAGGGTGCTCTTGGCCGACTTCAGCAGGGCGGCGAGGCCGGCGATGTGCGGCGCCGCCATCGAGGTGCCCTGGTACGGCTTGTAGTTCTCGACCGACTGGGTCGTCGTGCCCGAGTTCAGCGTGGAGTAGATGCCGTTCTCGGGGGTGGTGACGGTGCCGGGCGTGTCGGTGGAGCGGCGGGTCTCGCCACCGGGCGCGGACACGTCGATGATCGTGCCGTAGTTGGAGTAGTACGACCGGTTGCCCTCACGGCTGGTCGACGCCACGTTGATGACGTTCGAGCAGTTCGCGGGGGTGAAGCCGGAGGCGTTGGCGTTGCTGTTGCCCGCGGCGACGACGACGGTGGTACCGCGCTGGACGGCGCCGTTGATGGCGGTCTGGTAGACGCTCGGGCAGGTGGAGCTGGCGCCGCCCAGGCTCAGGTTGATGACCTTGGCCGGGGTCGCGTTGGCCGGGACGCCCGGAACGGAGCCGCCGGACGCCCAGGTGATGGCGTCGGCGATGTCGGCGGACGAGCCGCCGCACTTGCCGAGCACCCGCACGGGCTGGATCTTCGCGTTGTACGCGATGCCCGCGATGCCCTTGGTGTTGTTCGTGACGGCGCCGATGGTGCCGGCCACGTGGGTGCCGTGCCAGGAGGAGTTGGAGGCGCGGGAGCCGGTGCCGCACTCGCCGTCGGTCGCGTTCCAGTCGCCCTCGTCCTTCGCGTCCGCGTCGCGGCCGTTGCCGTCGCGGGCGTCGGAGGAGGTGGAGATGAAGTCGTAACCGGCGACGGTGTTGGCCGCCAGGTCCGAGTGGGCGGCGTAGCCGGTGTCGATGACGGCGACGGTCACGCCGGAGCCGGTCGTCTTGTCCCAGGCTGCAGGAACGTTCATGCCACCGGTGGGCTCGAAGAGGTCCCACTGCTTGGCGTAGTCGGTGTCGTTCGGCGTGACGGCCATCGCGTAGGCGCGGATGTCGGGCTCGACCGAAGCGACGGACGGGTCGGCGCGGAACGCGTCCATGACCTCCGTCAGGTCCTGCTTGGTGGCGCTGTCGCCCAGGTCGACCAGGGCGCCGCCGCCGGCGAGGCGACGCTCGAAGGAGAGCTGCTCGCCCGTCTTCGCGGCCTTCTCGGCGGTGTCGCTCTTCGCGGCGGTGTTGGAGCCGGCCTCGGCGGCCTGGCTCTTGTAGGTCACGATGACCTTCTCGACCGGGGCGCTGGGCAGCGCCCCCATCGTCTGCGAAGCCGGTGCGGGCTTCGGGGTGGCAGCGCCCGGGGCGGCGGCGATCGCCCCGGTCGTGGCAGCGGCGCCGAGGATCGCGGCGCTCGCGACCACGGATATGACTCTCCGCCTGGAACCGTTCAAGGTGTGGCCCTTTCGAGTACGACGTAACTGCGGAGCAGTGGCGGCGGCGCGGGACACACGGGGCAAGTGGGGTCGCTGTCCGTCGGTCCCTGGGCTTGGGGAGCCCGTGCGCCGCCACCGGCGCGACGGCCCGGGTCAAGGCCGTCCCCGGCGGATGCCACCCTCCTCATGCACCTGTCAGGGTGCGTTCGGGGGATGATATCTGCCGGTGCGGAGGACAGTAGGGAACGGGGGGATGAACCCGATACGGGGAAAACCCTTGTCACCCCTCGGGGGGCGGTGGGGGGTCGGTGAGGGGGAGCGTGAACCGCGGCCGCGCGGACGGGCGGCCGGGGCCCGTCGGCGGGCCCGTCCGGGGGAGGTGGGGGCCGCGGAAGGGCGCGAGGGTAGCTCGCGAGGGTGCAGGGGCCGCCCGAGGGGTGGGGGGTCCCGCCCGAAGGGCAAAGGTTGTCGCGTGCGGGGAAGCGGGAAAAGGGTCGCTCAGCCCAGTTCGAGCGTCGTGACACCGTAGACGCGCTCGCGTGCCACGGGCCGGACCGGACCCGTGTACATCCGGGCCGTCTCGAACGTCGGCGTCAGGCCCCGCTCTTCGGCAAGCCGCGCCGCCGCCGGATTCGACTCCGGCATGTCGACCGCGATCCGGTCCGCGCCGAAGTGCCGCGCCTCGGCGGCGAGCGCGTCGAGCAGGGCCGCGGCGTCGGCCCGCGTGTCCGCGAACAACGGCCCGATCCGCGCCTCGTCCTGGGCCGGACGTACCACCCCGTACCCGGTCAAACGCCCCTCGGTGACCCGTACCAGCGCACGATGGCCGGGGGTGGTCAGCCAGGCGCCGAGGAAACGCGGCCGGTCCGCGTGGTGGCAGGCGGCGTCGTACGCGGCCAGAGCGCCCGGATCGACCTGCTCGGCGGCCACCACGCCGGCCACCGGTCCGTCCGGGGCGGGCACCTCGCCCACGTAGCGCGCCGTGCGGTACGCCGTGGAGAAGCCGGAGCGCCGGTAGTTGTCCTGCTGCGCGGGCACCCCGTCGAGGCCGACGGAGCGGGTCCCGGCGTGGGCGAGGGCGGCCTGCCAGGTGGCCAGGCCGTGCCCGAGGCCGCGGAGTTCGGGACGTACCAGATAGAAGCCGAGGAAGGCGTACGCGTCGTCATAGGTGACGACGGAGACGGCGGAGACCGGCTCCCCGTCCAGCCGGCCGAGGAAGAAGCCCCGGGGGTCCTGCGCGAAGAACGCCCGAGCGTCGGAAAGGCCGGGATTCCACCCCTCCTCGGCCGCCCAGGAGCGCACGAGCTCCCAGTCCCGTTCCGTGGCGCGGGAGACGGACAGCGAGCCGGAGGAGCCGGAGGTCATGCGGGTCCCTTCAACAGCCGGGAGCGAGCGGGCGTTCGGCCACGGGCGGGTCGGCCGGTGGTCAGGGGGCCGGATGGCCGGTCGGATGGCCGGTCGAGTGGTCAGCCGATGAACCGGTCGGCCGGATGGTCGGTCGGTGGTCGGTGGTCGGGTGGTCTGCCGGTCGGTCGGGTGGTCAGCCGACTGCCTACCGGACGAGGCGCGGTGAGCATAGCGCCGCGCGGGACCGCTCCCACCCGCGGCCGAACGATTCCGGCCGCGGGCGCCCGGGCGACCGCCGGGGCCTCAGTGGACGAGACGCAGGCGCGGACCCGCGACCGAGAGGCTGACGGTCTGACCCCATGTCAGCTCCAGGGCGTCCGATTCGACACCGTCGCCGAACGCGACCAGACGGTCCGACTCGACGGTGAGGCGCAGGGCCCGGCCCGGGTCGAGGAGGCCCTCGACCCGGCTCGTTCCGGTCGCCGGCGACGGCCAGGCCTCGCGCACGAACCAGGCGAGCCGGGCGTCCGCGGGCCCGGGCAGCGTGAGCGTGCTGGAGCGCTGTTCCCACAGGGACCGCAGCCAGCCGGTGGCCCCCGTGCCGGTGCCGACCAGCACGCCCGACGAGGCCTGCGGCTCGGGCGGCGCCTCCGCCGCGTCCAGGTCGAGCGTGTAGCGCGCCGTCTGGTGACCGCGCGGGCCGACGTAGATCTCGTTCAGGGCGAGCAGCCGCTGCGCGTCGTCGGTGACGGCCTCCACCATCGTCAGCTCGTCGACCGCCGCCCCGGCCCCCACCGCGTACGGCAGCAGCCGGCGCGCCCGGTCCGCCCGGTGGCGGACCAGGACGCCCGGATTGCGCCCGGGGTCGGCGTCGATCCCGATGACGGGCTGCCCGCTCAGGTACTTCGCCGCGTTGGCGACCAGACCGTCCTGTCCGACCACGACGACCACGTCCTCGGGCCCGAACAGGAACCGGTCCAAATCGGCGCGCTCGACCCGGCTCTGCCGCCATGTCAGCGGCACCGCGCCCGCCACCTCGGCGAGCGCCCGGTGGGCGCGCTCGTGCCGCTCCCGCACGGCCTCGACCGAGCGGCCGCGCGCGGAGAGGAAGAACGCGGCCTGGCCGTGCGTACCGTGCCGGGCGAGCAGCTCCTCGTACTCCGTGGTCCGGTGCACGAGCACCGCGCGCGGCGCGAGGCTCACGGCCGGGCCCCGCCCTCGCCCAGCTTGGCGAGCAGGCCCGTCAGCACGTCGGGAGAGAGCGTCAGGTGCTCGATCCTGGGCAGGTTCTCGGCGGCCGTGGTCACGGCGAGGGCGTGCAGGGTGGCCGGATCCACCTCCGTGTGCGCCCGCAGCCACGCGGACTGCGCCCCGGCGCGCGCCGCGCCGACCTCGCGTGCCGCCTCGGCCTCGGCCTGTGCGAGGCGGACCTTCCGTACGGCCTCGGCCTCGGCCCGCACCGCGTCGGCGGCGGCGTTCTCCTCGGCCTCGCGGCGCGCGTTGGTGCCGCGCTGCTCGACGAGCCGTTCCTCCTGCCGGGCGAGCTCGATCTTGCTGGCGAGTTCGTTCTCGGCGATGGCCCGCTCGCGTTCGACGGCGACCGCGCGGCGCTCGTACGTGGCCCGGTCGGCCTCCTGCTGGATCTGCTCGCGCGCGGGGGTGCGCAGGGCGCGCTCCACCTCGGGCTCGGGACGGATCGCCACCACCCGGACGGCGACGACCTCGATGCCGGTGTCCGGCAGCCGGGGCTCGGCCGCGAGCCCGGCCGTGACGCGGTCCCGTACCGCCGCCACGCCGTCGACGAGCGCCTCGGCGAGCGCGGTGCGGGCGAGCACGTCGAGGGCGTGCTGCTGCGCGGTCTCGGTGAGGAGGGTGGCGATCTGCTCCAGCGGGGCGCCGCGCCACGCGCCGGTGTCGGGGTCGATGGAGAAGTCGAGCCGGGTGGCGGCGGCCGCCGGGTCGCCGATCCGGTACGTGACGGTGGACTGGACGCTGACGTCCTGGAAGTCGGCGGTACGCGCGTGGAAGGCCATCGCCAGCTCGCGGTCGTTCACCGGGACCTCGGAGAGGGCCGCGGTGAGCGGCCGGAACCAGAAGCTGAGCCCTTCGCCGTCGTGCACGAGCCGGCCGCGGCGCTGGTGGCGGATGTGCGCGGTGGGCGCGGAGCGCAGATGGCGCCAGCCGGCCCGCCGGGTGATGTCTGCCATGAGAGAACCCCCCTTGTCGTCATATTGACGATAGGGGGGTGGGGGGCTTTTGGTCAAGGTGACGAATTCGGAAACCTCGTCGAGCCTCAGGCGGTCGCCCGCCCGCTGGCGGCGAGGGCGGAGGCGAGGCCTGAGCCGGTCGGGTCCAATCCGGTCGGACCCGGTACGGCGAGGGCCGGGGTGGCGGGGGCCGGGGTGGCGGGGGCGGGGGCCGCCGCGTCGGTGGACGCCGGGCCGGTGGCGCGCGGCGACGGTACGGGCCGCGTCTCCAGGGCGACCGCACGCGCGCGCGTGGATCCGGCCGGGCCGGGCTCCGGCGCCGGAACGGCCGGCGGGCTGCCCTTCGTCAGCAGGACGACGCCCCGCGCCGCGACCAGCGAGGCGCCAGCCGCGACCGGCCAGCCCCACGCGCCCGCCCGGAACGTCTCGCCGAGCAGCGCCACCCCGATCACCGCGGCGGCGGCCGGGTTGGAGAGGTTCACCACGGCGAGGGGCGCCGCGAGGCCACCCTGGTAGGCGGCCTGCGAGAGCAGTAGCCCGCCGGTCGCGAAGCCGGAGATCAGCACCGCAAGCAGCGTCGTCTGCCACCAGGCCGGGGTGCCACCGGGAAGTTCGAGTGCCAGCGCGGCCGTCAGGGTCTGGGTGAGCGCGGAGGCGACGCCCGAGGCGATGCCGGAGGCGGTGGCGTGACCGAGCCCGCGGGCGCTCCTGCCCCCGGTCGCGGCCTGACCCGCGCCGTGCTCGCGCCCGTACAGCCGTCCCGACGCGAGTACGGCGATGAGGAGCGCCGTCGCCGCCGCGACGATCAGGGACTCGCGCAGGCTGAGCGCCTCGCCGGGCGTCGTCGGTCCCGTCACGGCGACAAGTCCGACGAGACCGCCCAGGGTCCACAGGGCCCCGCGCCACTCGGCCCGCGTCACGCGACGCCCCGCGCAGTACGCGCCGAGCGGCAGCGCCGCCACGAGCGTCAGCGCGCCGAGCGGCTGGACCAGGGTCAGCGGGCCGTAGTGCAGGGCGGCCACGTGGGCGAGGGCTCCGGCGGCGTTCAGGCCGACCGCCGCCCACCACTGCCCGCGGGCGAAGAGCCCGCGCAGCGCCCCGCGCCCGTCCTGGACGGGGGAGGCGGCGGCGAGCCGGGACTGGGCGACGGCGGCGAGCGCGTACCCGGCGGCGGACACGAGCGAGAGGAGGACCGCGAGGGCGGTGCCGGCGGCGGGGTTCATCGGTGGGCTCCGACTGGGAGAGGTGCCGTACCGAGGGTGCGGGGTACGGGTGGGGGCGTCGTCCGGCGCCCCGGGGTGCGGACCGCGAGCAGCGCCAGGCCGAGGAGCGCGGCGGCGGCGAGCGCGTCGAACCAGTAGTGGTTGGCGGTGCCGACGATGACGAGCAGCGTGAGCAGCGGGTGCAGCAGCCACAGGATCCGCAGGCGGGACCGGGTGGCGGCGATGAGGCCGATCGCGACCATCAGGGCCCAGCCGAAGTGCAGCGAGGGCATGGCCGCGAACTGGTTCGCCATCGAGTCCGTCTCCGGCGTCGCCCCGTACACCGAGGGGCCGTAGATCCGGGCGGTGTCCACGAGCCCGCCGGCGGCGAGCAGCCGCGGCGGCGCGAGCGGCATCAGCAGGTGCAGGGCGAGCGCGGCGCCGGTGAGGAGCGCGAGCACGCGGCGCGACCACACGTAGTGGGCGGGGCGCCGCAGGTAGAGCCAGACGAGGAAGGCGAGCGTGGCCGGGAAGTGCACGGCCGCGTAGTAGGTGTTCGCGGCCCGGATGAGCGGTTCGCCGTGCAGCAGCAGCTGCTGGATCGTTTCCTCGCTCGGCAGGTGGATCGCGCGCTCGGCGTCCCAGACGCGGTCGGCGTTCCGGAAGGCACGAGTCTCGTGGCCGTTGGCGAAGAGCCGGCCGCACTTGTAGACGAGGAAGAGGGCGGTGACGAGCGCGAGTTCGCGCAGGAGGGGCGGTCTGGCGGTCTCGCCGTCGTCCCCCTCGCCGCTTTCGCGTATCCCGGCAGCCATGGTGCGGCCCTCTCGTCAGTGCATCGGTAAGCAGTCAAACCGCCAACAAACGAAGTGAGCGTAGATCCGATTTCATCGAGACGCAAACGTCTCGATACGTTTGCGTCTCGATTGTGCACCCCCTACTCTCGTATGTGCAGACAGAGGTGTGTCCCGGAGGGGTCCTGGAGGGATCGATGTCCACAGAGGCGGCTACCGCGGCGGCCCGGCGCAGCAAGATCACGCCGGAGCGCGAGACGGAGCTGTACGACGCCGTGCTCTGCCTGCTGCGCGAGGGCGGCTACGACTCCGTGACCATGGAGGGCGTCGCGGCCCGCACGAAGTGCGGCAAGGCCACGCTCTACCGGCAGTGGGGCACCAAACCGCAGCTCGTCACCGCCGCGCTCGCCCGGCGGCGCTGCACCGTCTTCGCCGGCATCGACACCGGCACCCTCGCCGGCGACCTGCGCGAGGCGGCCCGCGTCGCCGCCTCCCACCGCGAACGCGACGCCGAACTCATGGAGGCCGTCGCCCAGGCCTTCATCCAGCACCCCGACCTGCGCGCCGCGCTCCGCGAGACCGTCATCGCCCCCGAGGTCGCGGCCATCGACGCGGTGGTGGCCCGGGCCGTCGAGCGCGGCGAGATCGACGCCGGCAACCCCGCGATCGGTTTCGTCGCCCCCTGCTTCATGGGCATGCTCCGCATCGAGCGCCTCTTCGAGGAACGCTTCGCGGACGCCTCCACCATGCGGGCCTTCGTCGACGCCGTCCTCCTCCCGGCGCTGCGCGCCTAGGGCGGGCGTCGTCCGGCACCCTGGGGCCATGGCCACACGCACTCCCGAGATCCGCGTCCGCCGGGTCTACGACACCCCGTCGCCCGACGACGGCGTACGGGTCCTCGTCGACCGGCTCTGGCCGCGCGGACTCGCCCGAACGGACGCCCGCATCGACGAATGGCCCAAGGCGCTCACCCCGTCGACCGAACTCCGCCGCTGGTACCACGGACCGGACGGCGAGTACGAGGAGTTCCGCCGCCGCTACGAGGCCGAACTCGCCGCCCCCGAGGCCGCCGCGGCCCTCGACCGGCTGCGCGACCTCGCGAGCAAGGACACCGTCACCCTCCTCACGGCCACGAAGGACCCGGCCCTCAGCCACACCTCGGTACTGCTCCGCGAACTGGACCGGCCGGCGACGTAGGGCCTGGCGTCCGGATCACACCGGGCTCGCGGGACCAGGCCCTGACCGTCAAGCCCACCGTCAGGCCCTGACCGTCAAGCTCTGTCCCCGCGCAACCCCGGCGCCTCGGCTGCCGCGTCGACCGCGTCGACCGCGTCGACCGCGGCGGGGTCCACCGCTCCCGCACGGCCGGCCAGATCCCGCGCCCAGGCCACGAGCCCGTCCACGTCGATCCCGTACGCCTCGGCGGCGCCACGCCCGGCCATGAGCCGGTCCGCGCCGCGGCGCAGCAGCCGCGCCCCGCCCGCCGCGTTGCCGCGTGCCGTGTGCGTCAGGCCCACGGCGAGCTGCGCGAGGCCCTGCCACAGGTCCCGCTCCGACGCCGGACCGGACTTCCAGGCGTCCTCGAAGACCTCGTGCGCGTGGAACGGCATTCCCGCGTCGAGCAGCCGCTGCGCCTCGCGCAGGGTCTCGGCCGGGGCGCGCACGACCCCCTCGGGCTGCCGTGGCACCCCCTCCGCCCCGTACGGCAGCGGCCGGCCGAGTCCGTCCCGGGGACGAGAGCTACGGGCCCGCCCCTCGTCGTCACGGTCCCTGCCCCGGTCGTTCCCTGTCCGTTTCACCCGTCCATTGTCGCCCCCCGGAACGATCAGGACCGCTAGGCTGGTCGGTCCAGCGCCTCACTGGTCCGCGTGGGTCGCGCGGGTCACGTCATGGCAGTTGCTCGTGTGGGGGAGTGAGACCGGTGTCGTCGGAAGCGGAACAGTCGCCACCTGCAAGGCCGTCGGAGGCGCATCCCGGTCAGGGACACCCGGCGGCCACCGTCGCCCAGGACCACGGCGCCCTGCTCGAACGCGGCCCCGAACTCGCCGCCGCGGCACACGCCGTCGACGAACTCGTGGCCGGAGCCGCGGCCGGCGGACCCGCCCAGGGCGGCATCCTCGTCTACCGCGGAGAGCCCGGCATCGGGAAGACCGCACTCCTCGCCGAGATACGCCGAACCGCCCAGGACCGGTGCACCGTCCTGACCGCCCGCGGCGGCGAGACCCTCACCTCGGTCCCCTTCCACCTCACCCGACAGCTCCTCCAGCCCGCCCTCGACCCCTTCGGCGCCGAGGACGTCCACCACCTCTTCGGCGAACACTTCGACCTCCTCGCCCCCGCGCTCGGGCTCGCGCCCCCGCCCACGGACGCACCCGCCGACCCGCAGGGCGTACTCCTCGGACTCGCCCGGCTCCTGGAGCGCCTCGCGGAACGGCTGCGGGACCGGCCGCCGGTGCTGCTCGTCGACGACGCGCACTGGGCCGACGCCGAATCCCTGGCCTGGCTCGACGCCTTCACCCGGATCCGGCGCGACCGACGCCTGCCCGCCCTCGTCGTCCTCGCCCACCGCCCCCTGCCGCCGGGACCGTGCGAACCGGGCGCGCCCGCCACCCTCGCCGCGCTCGGCGACCGCGCCGTCCTCACCCTCGGCCTGCACGCCCTCACCACCGAGGCCACCACGGCACTGGCCCGCGACGTGCTCGGCGGACACGCGGACGAGCCGTTCTGCCAAGAGCTGTGGACCGTGACCTCCGGCAACCCGTACGAGACGGTCGAGCTGCTCGCCAAGGCCCGCGACCGGATGCTCGAACCCGTCGCCGGATCGGCCGGCCTGCTCCGCGACCTCGGCGCGGGCGCCCGCGGCGGTGGACTCGTCAGCCGCCTGGAGGAACTCGGGGCCGGACCGACCCGGCTCGCGCGGGCGATCGCCGTCCTCGACGCGGACAGCACGCCGGAACTCCTCGCGGAACTCACGGGCCTGCGCCCCGGAGACGTGGCCGACCACACCGAACGGCTCCGGGACGCCAGGATCGTCCAGACCAGGCCCGCCGCCCCGGACTCCGCCGCAGACTCCCTGGAGTTCACCCACCCGCTGATCGCGACCGCCGTCTACGGATCGATCCCTCCGGCCACCAGGACCGCCCTCCACGGGCGCGCCGCCTGGGCGCTCACCGAGGCGGGACACGGCCCCGCCGCCGCCTCACGACACCTCCTCGAAGTCCACCCTGACGACGACGAGGACGTCGTCAGGCAACTGCGCGCCGCCGCCGTCGAGCACCTCGCCGTCGGAGCCCCCGACGCGGCCCGCCGCTGCCTGGGCCGCGCCCTCGCCGAACCGCCCCGACCGGAGACGTACGCCCGCGTCCTGTACGAACTCGGCTGCGCCTCCCTGCTCACCGCACCCGGCGCCACCGTCCGCCACCTGCGCTCCGCGCTCGAACTGCCCGGTCTCGACGACGCCCTGCGCATCGACGCGACCCACCGGCTCGCCCAGGCCCTCGCCCACGACAACCAGCTCCAGGAGGCGGCCAGGACCGCCGGCGCCGCCGCCGCCAGGACCCCGTCCGGCATCGGCCGCCGCCGCCTCCAGGCCGCACACTTCATGTTCGAGGGGTTCCAGGCCTCCGAGGAGGACGGCCCCGGCCGCTCCCGCCGCCTCGCCGAGCTCACCGAACACTTCACCTGCGCCGACAACTCCGAGCGGGCCCTCGTCGCCGTGCGGGCCTTCGACGGCATGATGCGCGGCGAACCGGCCGACGAGGTCGTACGCCTCTGCGACCGCACCCTCGTCGACGGCGTACCCGCCAGGGGCCTCGGCTGGACCGACACCACCTGGGGCTTCGAGATCCCGGCGCTCACGGGCATCGCGTACGCGTTCTCCGACCGTCCCGACCGCGCCCAGGCCCTCTTCGGCGAGGCGGTCCGGGCCTTCGAGATCTCCGGCTGGAGCGGCGCCCACCTCGCCTTCGCCCACACCCTCCTCGGCCTGGTCCACCGGCGCCGCGGAAACCTGCCCCGGGCGCAGCACCACCTGGAGGAGGGACTGCGGCTCGCCGACCGGGTCGGCACCGGACTCCCCGTCCACTGGGACACGGCCTGTCTCCTCGTCGACACCCTGCTCGCCCGCGGCCGTACCGCCGAGGCCCGCCAGGTCGCCGACCGCTACGCCTTCGGCCCGCCCTGGCCGGGCGCGATCGTGCTGCCCGACGGCCCCAGCGTCCTCGGCCGGCTGCTGCTCGCCGAGGGCCGGACCGAGGAGGCGGTGGCCACCCTCGAAGCGGCGGCCGAGTCCCTGACCGGCCGCGGCAGGCACCACGGCGTCTGGGCCCCCTGGCCCTTCGACCTGGCCCGCGCCCTGGCGCCGAAGGATCCGGACCGGGCGGCCCGTATCGCCGTCGAGGCCCACGTCCACGCGGAACACCTCGGCACACCCACCGCGCTCGGCGAATCCCTCCGCTGCCTGTCCCTCTTCGCGGACCCCGAGGAGTCCCGCCGGCTCCTCACCCGGGCCGTCGAACACCTGGCCGCGTCCCCCGCCCGCTACGAGGAGGCCCGCGCCCGCCGGGACCTCGCCCACGCGACGGGTTCGGCCGCCGCCCTCGCCGAAGCGACGTCCCTGGCCGCCGACTGCGGCGCGGACACCCTCACCGCCGACCCGTGACAGCCCGTGCGTCAACCCACCCTCCGGAGTGAGGTAATGTTTTCCCTGCACGCCGACGCAGGGGAAACCCGGCGGAGACGCGCACCGGGACGTGGCGCAGCTTGGTAGCGCACTTGACTGGGGGTCAAGGGGTCGCAGGTTCAAATCCTGTCGTCCCGACTCGAAAGAGTCGCAGATCAGGGGTCGTTTCAGAGCAATCTGAAACGACCCCTGACTCGTTTTTGGGGACCACTTGGGGACCAACTCGCCTTGACCGCGTCAGCGGGCGACCACAATCGGGCTTGGCAGGGACCGGGGCGCGCGGAGCACGCTGAGTTGTGCCGAGAGTGCGGCGCCGGCTGCGGTGATCTTGTGCACGTCGGGGTGCAGGTATCGCTGGGTGGTGGTCAGCGAGCCATGGCCGGCGATCTTGCGGAGGACGTGCACCTGGACCCCGGCGTCGGCGAACCAGGTGAGTCCGGTGTGCCGGAGGTCGTGGCGGCGAAGGTGCTCGTAGCCGAGCTTCAGGACGACGTCGTCCCGGTGGGTGGCGTCGCGCAGGACCGCCGTGGAGATGCGGCCTCCTCGGGGGCCGGTGAACATGCGCGCGTCGGGAGCGGGTCCGGCGGCCAGCAGGTGCTGCGCGACGAGGGGACGGATCTCCTCGATGATGGGGACCTTGCGGGCTCGCTTGCCCTTCGTCCCCTTGTCGACGAGGCCGCCCGGAGCCGGGGTGGTCTGGCGCCGGACGGTCCAGATCCAGTTGGTGGTGTCGATGTCCCCGACCCGGCAGCCGGAGACCTCGCCGATGCGCGCGGCCGTGCAGGCGGCGAAGAGGACGACATCGCCCCAGCCTCGGTACTCGTCATGGGAGGCGGCCACGAGTGCCTCGGCCAGCTCGACGAGCGCCTCCCAGCCGGGGAGGGCGAGTGCCCGTGGGTCGAGGAGTTCGTCCTCGGCCTTCTTGTAGAGCTTCTGCCGGCCCGTCACGCGAGCCGGGTTGAACTTGATGATGCCGTCCCGGACTGCCTGCTCCATGACGCGGACCAGGACGGCGATGGTGTGCTTGACGGTCGAGCGACTGTGCTCGTCGGCGATGCAGTACTGGACGGTCCTGTCGATGGCCCTGTTGGTGATCATCCGGACCGGCAGGTGCCCGAGGGACGGCACCACGCGCACTCGCCATCCTGCGAGATACGGGTCGCGCGTCTTCAATTCCAGCCCGCGTAGAGCGAGTTCCATGTTCGTGGCACCGTATTCGGCGAGTTTCATGGTGGTCACCGAGGGGGGAAGGCCGGCCTGCGCAGCCTCGATGATGGTCTGGATCCAAGCCTGGGCTTCTTCTTCGCTGTCCTTTCCCTCGGACAGGTACTTCCGACGCTAGGTCACGGGGCCGAACCAGCGGACACGGGCGCGGTACGGGTTGGCTCTGTCGGGTCGGTGTTCGACGTCCGTGGTAAGGCGTACGCCGACAGGAACGGCCTCTATGTGGGCCATCAAGCTGCCTCGTTGGGGGCGGTGCGGCGGCTGTGCAGCCATTCTTCGACGTCGGTCGCGCTGTACATGACGACGCGTTCGGAGACGCAGGCGAAGGGTGGCCCTTGCGGCGGTCGAGAGGTACGCCAGCGGCGCAGCGTGGAGGGATCGAGTCCCAGCATTCTCGCTAGATCGTTGGTGGTGTACCAGGCTCCGCCGAGAAGCGGCGAGGGGACTCCGGGGCGGGATGAGTTCACGGTGTGTGCGGCTGTCTCCATGTCGTCGGTTCCTGCGAGCTGCTGGTGTGGCGTCGGGTGCCACAGGTATGTGGGGGCGGGGGAAGAGGAACACGTCGCCCAGGACGTGATCGGGCCGGACCCGGGGCCGCCCCGGTCCGATCCGGGGCATTTGGATCGCCTCCATCACGGTGGTGAACCGGTGCAGTCGTTGGTGTTGCCGCCCGTGACGACGAAGGCGAGCAGACGGCCCCCGCCGTCGCAGGCCAGGTGGATTTTGCCGGTCAGGCCGTCTCGGGACCGGCCGAGGGCCGGGTCGCGGAGCCCCCTTTCCGAGCCCCGGCCGCATGCTGGTGAGCCCGGACGACGGTGGAGTCGACCGACACCAGCCACTCGATATCGCCCGCCGCATCCGCCTTCGCCTGAGCGGCCCGCAGCATCCGGTCGAACGTAGCGTCCGCCGCCCACCTGCGGAAACGCGTGTGCAGCGCCGCCCACGGACCATAGCGCTCGGGCACGTCCCGCCAGGCCGTCCCGGTCCGGAACTTCCACACGATCCCGTTCAGGACCCGGCGGTCGTCCAGCCGCTTCCGCCCCCGCAACGACTCGGGAAGCAGCGGCCGGACGAACTCCCACTCAGCGTCCGACAGTTCATGACGAGGTATCACGACACCATGATCCACCAGCGGTGATCATTTGAAGACACTGTCTAGGACGGTGTGCCTCGACCCTACCTACGCGATCACCGCATCTGACCGGCTTCCCGGCGACTGGCTCTGTCCGCCAGAACGGGCTCTGGCACAACTTCTGTGACGATGTCACCGTAAGTGACCGTCTGGTTGCCCCATAGCTCGGGGGATCAGCAGCGTCGGCGCCGTTCGCGTGCGTCCACTGCGGTCTGCCAAGGCGTGAATCGAGCAGCAAACTTGGTGGTAGCCATCCTGGCCGTACGAGATGCTGCCAAAGTGATTGAACGAGATGCCGCGGTTCAGATCGTTGAGGAAGAGCTGGAACGCGACTACCAGCGAGAGCTTTCGCTTGGGCTTGTCCCGATGCGCATGGCTGTGTCGCATGTAGAGCAGCATGAGCTGGTATGGATAATTTCCTGGACATCTGAGGAGTACCTGCGCACCCGAAACCCGGACTTCGCGCTGGCCGGGAATGGGCCGTACCTTGTTGACCGCGTCGACGGGAGCCTGCATCAGATCGGTGTCGTCTCCGCAGTAACGGACGCGTGGGAGGCGGACTACCGAGTCCGCGTTCGAAGACAGGTCACGCGGACCGCAGTGGACGATCTGCATGATGAGGTCCGGGCGGTGGCAGGCGCTCGTGGGAGGGTTCATGCCATGCACATCCTGCGCCAAAGAGTGCCCGTGCTCTCCCACGCTCAGATCATCGAGTACGTGACCGCCTTGCAGCATGGTGATGCTCCGGCGCACCTTGTAGAGGTCTCCTCCAGGGAGCTGGTGCCGCCTACCGACCCGTTCTTGTCCGTGGTCACCATTCGCAGAGCCGCGAACCGTTGAGGTGCTGACAGCAGCAGCTGCCCTCACGAAGCGAGGAGGACTCGCTTGCGCAGCAGCGAGAAGCCGGCGCGGCCGTACATCTGGCGCTTGAGCATTTTGATCCGGTTGACGTGCCCTTCCGCGACACCTGAGCTCCAGGGCAGAGTCAGGCCGGCGATGACGGCGTCGCGGTCGCGGCTGATGCCTGCGGCGAGGGTGTGGAGGTTGGGCAGGTCGTCTTGCCGGACGGCGTCGAGCCAGTCGGGCAGGCGCTCGCCCTGGCGCTCGGTGAGCATGGTCGCGAAGGAGCGGACGTGCCTGGTGAGGGCGTCGATTTCGGGGCAGTGCGTCCGGACGGCCTTGAGTTGGAGTTGCTCGGGTTCGGTGAGGGTGTCCGGACGGCGGAGGATCCATCCGGCGACGGTTCGGGGCGCGGGCGGCCGGGCGCTCACCGGCTGCGGTGAGGTGCGTTTGTCGTGCAGGTAGGCGCGAACGCGCTGGTAGCTGCCCTTGTAATGGAGTGGCACGATCTCCTCCCACAGCTTCCAGGCGTTGGTACAGCCCTCGCTCCAGCGGTCGTCCAGATAGGGCTTGTAGTCGTCGAGGACGGAGGGCCGGTTCTGCCACTGACCGGTGAACGGCTCCTCCGGCATCGCGGCGTCTGCGAGCTGCTTGACGGTGCGGTAGGTCATCCCGAGCTGCCGCTGCACCGAGCGCTGGCTGTGTCCCGCTGTCGGCAGTGCGTGGACGGCGGCATGCCGTTCCCGGGTCCGATCGGCGAATCGGTGCCCGCGCGGCCAAGGAGAACCGTGCGAGTCCGTTGCCAGGATGGCCTCGGGTTCGGGAGCGGGAACCGTGGGAACCAGCGCGCGGAGGCAGCGACGGTGCTGGGCGACGCTCCGCTCGGCGGCCTCGCTGAGGTTGTGCCAGAGGTGCCACCGGTCCGCGACCTGGACAGCCTGCGGTGCACCAGCGGTGGCGCCCTCGGCGAAGAACGGCGCCCGGTCCCGGCACACGACCTCGACGCCGGGCCGATCGGCGAGCCAGGCCGCCAGGCTCGATGCCTCCCTGTCGGGCAGCAGGTCGACAGGGCGGCGGGTCTCGACGTCGACGAGAACGGTGCCGTAGTGGCGGCCCTTGCGGGTTGCGTACTCATCAACGCCAACCACACGCGGGGCGGGAACTTCCGGCTCGGGCAGGGCGTCGACCAGGCGCAGGACGGTGCTCCGGCTGACGCATACCCCGAGCGCGGAGCTCAGACGGGCGCCGGCGCGGCCCGCCAAGGCGAGACCGACCGAGGCCAGCGTCGCGCGCAGCCGCTCGGTCCGCTGACCGTGCCGACGGGTCAGGCCGGGTATCTGCTCGACGAAGGTGCGGCGGGTGCATTCCGAGTTCCGGCAGGCAAACCGGCGGACCTTCAGCTGGAGAACAACACTTCGTCCGGCACTCGGCACATCAGTGGGAAACCGCAGGTAGGAACCATGAACCCGGTTCGACCAGACCCGGCACGCCGGGCAAGCGGCACCGTTCCCAGTGCATTCCGCGTCGACCCGCACCATCGCGATGCTCACGTCCACCGACAGCACCGCGACATCCGCGATCGACGGGAACAACAGCTCCTTCAACCGGAGCACGATCTCTTCCACGGACCCGAACTGTGAGCCCAGCTGCTTTGACCACGGCTGATTTTCGGGCGACTTCACGCACTGCCCGGAGAAGCTCAGCCGTCACCCAGCGTGGTCGCGTCACAGAAGTTGCGCCAGAACCGAAACCGGTGAACAAAGCCACGCCGACACTTCGTCACACGCGGTCGACATCAGGACGCGGCCCGGACGAACGGCGGCACCGGGGGTGGCGGGCCACTCGGCTGCTTCCTCCACGTGCGCAGCGTGGCCGGCGTCAAACCGCTCGATCAGACCCAGCCACAGAATCCAGCGACAGCCGACGTGGCCGGGCTGGTCTGGGACATTCGCGACCTGACCGCCGCCCAGGACCAACACATCAGCGACAAGGTCAGGGCTTTGAAGCAGGACTGACCGCACGCACTACACGAACGACGCCAACCTTCACAGGAACAGGCCCGAAGGGCCCTGTCGGACCCCTCCGCTAGGGTGCGCGGATGATATTCGGACGAGGGCGGTTCCCGGCCGCCGTGGCAGCTTTCGAGACGGCGGTCCGTTCCCAGGACGCCGACGCCGCAGAGAAGGCCTTCGGGCGGCTGACCGCGACGGTCGACAAGTCCAAGGACGCGGAACTCCATGCGGCCGGGCCGCGTCTCGCGGCCGTCCTGGCCGAGGTCCCGCCCGGTCCGCGCGGGATCATCGCCGTGGTGGTCGGAGCCTGTGTCGAACGGGGCGCGGACGCGGCCGCCTGCGCCCCCGCCGTCTTCGCACAGGCGCGTGGGGCCTTCGACGCGGCTGCGGTGTTCTGCGAGAAGTGGACGGCGGCCGGCCGTGGCGAGCTGCCCGACCCCGAGGGCGAGGGCCTTGAGGAGGCGGACTTCGAGCGGATCGGCTTCGAGCCGGTCATGGCCTGGCAGTCGCTCCCGCAGTTCGAGATGGCCTGTGTGGCCATGCTGAACTCGCCCGTCGTGCGACGGAGCACCCCCGGGAAGGCCGAGCTGCGGGCGTCCGTGGCGCGGGTCTCGGAGCTGTCGGGTGATCCGTTCAAGTGCCTGGCGTACGCCCTCGCGGTCCTCGACGACGAGCCCGTCGTCGCGATCGACCGCGCCACCGGTGCCGGGTTCGCGCTGCGCGCGTCCGGCATCGGCGACAACTTCCAACTGCACACGCTTCTCGCCGACGCCCTTGTCGGTGGCGGACACCTCCCGGGCCGGGCACCCTCGGCCGAGGCTGTCGCCATGTGCCGGGACCTGCCAGGGCAGACGTCCACCACGGGGTCGTTCAACCTGGTCGGCGCGGACGGCGAATGGATCTGGAACGAGGGCTGCCCCGCCGACATCCCGGTCGTGGACGGGGCGCGCCTCGTCGTCCTCGACCCGCCCTCGTACGAGCGGAGCTGGCTGGCCGGGAGGTTCTTCCCCGGCATGACCGGCGGCCTGGTCCTGGAGCGCGTTCTGGCGGCGGAGGAGAGCGGCGCGCTGCTCGCCCAAGTGGCCCAGCCCGTCCGCTGACACGCGGCAGGCACACGGCCTGTTCGCGGGGGAGGTCGGTGGGTGAGGTGCGCGGGTAGGGATGGCCATCCCTGTGGATGGAGGGGGCACCAGCAGGGCGATGCCGATTCCGAGGAGGAGCCACTCGTCGGCGAACGAGGGCGGGAACGGGACGGCGGCGAGGGCCGCGGCGACAAGCCCCGCTAGGGAGAGCGCGGGCTGTGCCCCCTCAGCGCTGCTCACCGCCCCGGCCGGCATCGCCCCGCTCGCCGGTGTAGCGCTCGCCCAAACGTTGGGTGGGTACCCACACCTGTTCGCTGTGCTGGCCCTGGTTTCCGCTGCGGCGGCTGCGCTTGCGCTGGGCGGAGCACCTGTGGAGTCGAGGGGAGCCGGCGAGCGCGGCGGGAGAAGTCGCCGGGTTGATCTGCGCTCCCCGGGCCCTTCGTCAGAAGGACCCGAGGAGCAGGATGAGGCGCGCGTCCAGCAGGAACCGCACCGCTGGAGCTTGGTCATCGGACACGAGGGCGAGGAACAGGAACGGAAACGGTGATGTGGGCGGCGGACGCCGGTTGCCGGTGGCGAGCAGGCGGCTGTACGACGGTCCCGTGCAGGACCGCCGCCGTGTCGGCGAGCTGACCGAGGAGCACGTGGGGGACGCCGGTGGAGAAACCTACGACCCATGCCGCCCTGTCCAGGTGGTTCCCTCCGTACAGGACCCACTGGGCGTCCGTGTCGTGAAGCACGTGCTCGAAGGTGAGGGTGCGGTCCGGCGCTCGCCAGACGGTGCGGCCAGGGTGGCTTGCCCGGTGCCATCCGGCGTCGCGCAGCTTCGCGGAGTACGGCTCCGTGGCGCACGGAGGGAGCGGCGAGTCGAGGTGCTGCAGAACCGCGTGGACGAGGGGGACGGTCGTGCCGGCGGGTATGGTGGCGAGCCAGAGCCGTTCGCCGACAGGCCCGTCGTACTCGAAGATCGTCCATGCGGTGTCGGTGCGACGGCGGGCTTCGTGGTCGAACACAGCCCGAGCGGTCAGGGTCTCGTGGGAGGCGATGGTCGTGTCCTCGCTCCAGGTTCTGTGAACCTTCGCCAACTTCGAACGTGCTGGTCGGAGGGGCTGGCGTGAGGGGTGTGGGGCGTACTCACGCTGGCCGTGAGTGCGAGTCTGCGGTCTTCATCATTTGACGGGGTGTCTGGGGGGACTTTGCGGTTTCCTCCGCGCCGCGGCCTCGGCGCCGCTTACTCTCCGCTTCATGGTGGAGTCCGAGATCGCGGAACGGATCGCCACGCGCCGCGCGGAACTGGACGAACTCGAAGAACAGCTGGTCAAGCACCTTGATCAGGTGCGGGACGAGCGGGACGAACTCGCCGTCGCCGAGCGGGTCTGGCGGCGCATGGCCGAACGGATCGCCGGCGAGCGGGTGGCAGCCGCACCGGCCGCGGTGCAGGTGGCGGGACGTGCGGTGTTGCTGGTCCAACACCGTGAGGGCGGCGTGGACGAGGCCGTGCTGCCGCCGGAGTACCAGCGCATCCTGGCCGCGGTCCGCCAGGCCGGGGCGCCTCTGGCGACCCGGCTCGCCGAGCGGGGCTGGCTGCGCAAACAGCCAGACGGCCGGTACTCCGTGCGCCTTTAATAATCCGTTGCCTGGGCAGGTGGGGACAGCTCACGATGCCCGGATGCGTTTCTCGATCAATATCCCGAACTTCGGCGACTTCGCCGACCCCCGAAACGTGGCAACCGCCGCGGCGGCAGCCGAGGAGTCCGGGTGGGACGGGCTCTTCGTCTGGGACCACGTCCATTACCGGGGGTACTCGGGGCGGCCCTTCGGGGACGCGTGGATGCTGCTGACCGCGGCCGTGCTCGCGACGTCACGGATCCGGGTGGGGACGCTGCTCACTCCGGTGGCTCGCTATCGGCCTCAGCAGCTCGCGCGGCAGGTGGCCACCCTGGACAACCTCAGCGGAGGCAGGGTCGTCTTCGCCGCGGGGCTGGGTGGGCCGGTCGAGGACGAATACGGCAGCTTCGGCGACTCCACCGATCGACGTGTGCTCGCCGAGCGGCTGGACGAAGGGCTTGAGTTGTTGGGGCGGTTCTGGACGGGTGAGGCCGTCGACCATCACGGTCGGCACTACCAGGCGCGGAACGTGAGCCTGCAGCCCGCCACCGTGCAGCGGCCCCGGCCGCCGGTGTGGATCGGAGGATTCTGGCCGAACCGTCCGCCCATGCGACGGGCCGCGCGGTGGGACGGCGCGGTGCCTTTGTTCAAGAACGCCCTGCACGGAACCCCGCCGGACCCCAAGGACGTGCGGGAGTTGATCACCTATGTGCGCGATCATCGAGAAGGCGACGCCCAGCGCCCCTTCGACCTCGTCGTCGGCGGCGCCACTCCGGCGGACGCTGCCAAGGCCAAGGATGTGATCGGCCCGCTGCGCGACGCGGGTGCCACCTGGTGGGACGAACGGCAACTCGATCCCGGCCCCGATGTGGACTGCCTGGCTCCGGTGCTGCGGCGCATCGAGGCGGGGCCGCCGGTACTCAATTAGCTACCAGCGCCGCGGACCCTCCGGCCCGGGTGAGGATGGCCGGTTGTGGGACGTAACTGCGGTGCCCCCCGGCGGTCGTTGAGATCGTGTGAGCAATAACAAAGAACGCGCCCGGGGACGCCGTCTCCCTCGTGTATCAGTGCCGCCTGCCCATGTCCACGAGCACTGTTGTCCACCTCGCCGACCCGTTACGGACTCGTCTGAAGGCGGTCCGCTCCCCGTTTCGGATCCTGCCGCCGGGCCGGATCGCGGTGCTCGTGCTGGCGATGCTGCGGCACGACCAGCGCCTGCTGGATCTGGCCGGCGGCAACAACGTCGCGGAGTCCACGCTGCGCCGCTGGCGCGACGAGATGATCGGTCTGCTCGCCGCGAAGGCCGAACGGCTGGACCGCGCCCTGCGCAAGATAGCCCAGCGGGGCGGTGAGGTGGTGCTGATCGACGGCACCTTGATCCCCACCGTGCGCCGCACCGGGAAAGACGACCGGCCCTACTACTCGGGCAAGCACCACCGCCACGGCCTGCACTTCCTCGCCCTGACCGACGAGAACGACAGACTGATCTGGACCTCCGCCTGCCGGCCGGGACGCACCCACGACGCACCCACGACGCCACCGCCGCCCGCCGCGACAAGATCGTCGAACACCTCAAGGCCGCCGGCCTCGGCGCCCTGGCCGACCTCGGCTTCCACGGCGTCGACAAGCCTGACGACCCCGACGACCTGGTCATCGTCACCGGCTACAAGGCCACCCTGGCGAGAAAGCTCACCCCCGGCCAGAAGCAGGCCAACCGCCTCCTGGCCGCCGCCCGCGCCCCCGTCGAACACGGCTTCGCAAACCTCAAAGCGTGGCGCATCCTCACCGTGTGCCGACGCGGCAGCCCCAACCGCAGGCACCGGAGAGCGCGCGAGCGGCTTCTCTGCGATCGGGGTCCACCAGATGTGTGCGCCGTCGTGCCACTGCTCGACAACCGGGATCCGGTCGGCGAGCACGGTGGCGGACAGCGGGCGGGCGATGCCGGCCAGGACAGCCTTGGGGAGGGTCGACAGGCTCTGCGCCGGCGGCGGTGCAGGCGGTCGACCTGTGCGGGTACCCGCTGCGACCCGGCGGGAAGGCAATCCCGGTGCAGACCGTCGCCTGGGTGACGGCGTCCACGAGCGCGGAGAGCGGGTGCCCAGGCCGGCGCTGAGCTCCACCGCCCCGTCCTCTCCCGCCGGAACGGTCAGGGGACCGTCGTTCTGGACGATCGACCCGGCCTCCGACCGTAGTGACGGCGGCCGGGATTGCGTGACATGACCCCAGCGGTCGATGCCGACGAGCCCCGGCTGCGCCGGGTCTGTCCACTGAGTGAGGAGAGGCCCACGGAATCCATGAATTGCATAAGTTTGCAATTTCATAGATGCTGTGGGTGCTGTGTCCGCAGGTAGCCGCGGGCACGGCGCCAAACGTCAGCCCCGGCGCCCGGGGTGGCGAGAAGGGTGCGAGACCGTGCCGGTTCCGCTGTATCAGGCCAAGGCCGAGTTCTTCCGGATGCTCGGGCACCCCGTGCGGATACGGGTCCTGGAGCTGGTGCAGGACGGGCCGATGCCGGTACGGGATCTGCTGTCCGCGATCGAAGTCGAACCGTCCACGCTGTCGCAGCAGCTGGCGGTGCTGCGGCGTTCGGGGATCGTCACCTCCGTGCGTGACGGTTCAACCGTGGTCTATGCGCGGCGGATCTTGACCGAGGTCCTGGCGGGGCAGAACGAGCTGCTGAAGGAGCTGCGGGAGTCCGAGGTCCCGGCCTCGTGACCCTCCACACCTTCCTTCCTTCCCTGCTCGTGCGGGTCCGCTCGCTGCTGCCGACCCGGCGCGACTTCGCGGTCATGGGCCGCAGCCCCCGCCGAGATCTCCTGGCCGGACTGACCGTGGCGATCGTCGCTCTGCCGCTCGCGCTCGGCTTCGGGGTCTCGTCCGGTCTCGGCGCCGAGGCCGGACTGGTCACCGCCGTGGTCGCCGGCGCGCTCGCCGCACTGTTCGGAGGGTCGAACCTCCAGGTGTCCGGGCCCACGGGTGCGATGACCGTGGTGCTGGTGCCGATCGTTGCCCAGTACGGGCCCGGCGGCGTGCTGACCGTCGGGCTGATGGCCGGTGTCCTGCTGACCGGCCTCGCGCTGCTGCGGGCCGGGCAGTACATGCGGTATGTGCCCGCGCCGGTGGTGGAGGGGTTCACCCTTGGTATCGCGTGCGTGATCGGTCTCCAACAGGTACCCAACGCGCTCGGGGTGACCAAGCCGGAGGGCGAGAAGGTCCTGCTCGTGGCCTGGCGGGCACTCGACGACTTCTTGGCGTCCCCGAACTGGACCGCGATCGGCCTCTCGGCCGGCGTTGCGGCGGTGATGCTCGCAGGAGCTCGCTGGAAGCCGACGATCCCGTTCTCGATCGTCGCGGTGATCGCCGCGACGGTGCTCGCACAAGCCTTCCACCTAGGCGGGACGGAACCGATCGGAGATCTGCCCTCGGGCCTGCCCGCCCCCTCTCTCGCCTTCCTCGACGTCTCCGCGCTCGGCTCGTTGCTCGCCCCGGCCGTCGCGGTGGCCGCCCTGGCCGCTCTGGAGTCGCTGCTGTCCGCGACGGTCGCGGACGGCATGACGGTGGGGCAGCAGCACGACCCGGACAAGGAGCTGTTCGGGCAGGGCATCGCAAACCTGGCGGCCCCGCTGTTCGGCGGCGTCCCGGCCACAGCCGCTATAGCGCGGACCGCGGTAAACGTCCGTACCGGTGCCTCCTCCCGCCTGGCCGCGCTCACCCACGCAGCGGTGCTCGCAGTCATCGTGTTCGCCGCCGCCCCCCTTGTTTCGAGGATCCCCCTGGCGGCGCTGGCAGGCGTGCTGCTGGCGACGGCGATCCGCATGGTGGAGGTCGGCTCGCTGCGGGCGATGGCGAAGGCGACCCGCTCGGACGCCGTCGTACTGATCCTCACAGCCGCTGCCACACTGCTTCTCGACCTCGTCTACGCGGTGATCATCGGTCTGGTCGTCGCCGGAGCCCTCGCGCTGAAGGCGGTGGCAGGCCAGGCACGGATGGAACAGGTCGACTTCCGGCCGGATCTGCCGGGCGAGCACAGCGAGGAGGAACACGCCCTGCTGGCGGAGCACATCGTCGCGTACCGCATCGACGGCCCGGTCTTCTTCGCCGGTGCGCACCGCTTCCTCCTGGAGCTGTCCGAGGTCGCCGACGTGAAGGTGGTGATCCTGCGCATGTCGAGGATCACGACGATGGACGCCACCGGCGCCCTCGTCCTCAAAGACGCCGTGGAGAAGCTGCACAGGCGGGACATCGCCGTCATGACATCCGGTATCCGGCCCGGCCAACGCCAAGCCCTGGACGCGGTGGGCGCTCTGGACCTGCTCCGGCACGAGGGACGCGAGTACGCCACCACCCCGGAGGCGATCGCCGGGGCCCGCAGACACCTGGAGCAGGCAGGGCTGCTGCCCGGGAGGCACCGACCGCACCTCACCCGGAAGGCCACACGATGACATCCCCCGCCGACCGTCACAGGACCGAGGTCTCCGGCACCGAGGCCGTGTGGCTCCCCGCAGGATCCGGGGACGGACGGCTTGCACGGGGCCCGGGCGGCGAGCCGTCCCCACTCCATCACGTGTGCGGCGGGGGCGGACGACGGCTCTCTGCTACGCCCGCACCCCGGTGTCCGGGTGCCGCCTCGCCCGCACCGCGGCGGGACAGTGAATGTTCAGGTCGTGGCGGCCGCCCCGGGCGGCGCCCCGGCCCTGGTGGTCGAGCTGACGATGGGCTGGGCGGCACAGCCGTCGTCCGCACCGATGCGGACGGGCGCGGCAAGGCCGTCTACATCACTCTCCCCCTGTGAAGCCGAGGAACTGAGGAATGACGATGACGATCGAATGGCGGTACACCGCCCATGAGCATGTGGGCGTGCTGTCCCTGGCGGGATATCTCGGCGCGGACGCCACCGGCCGGTTCACCGGCGCCATCGGGTGGGCGCTCGCCCGCGGTACCGGCCCGGTCATCCTGGACCTGACCGGCCTCCTGGGCTGGTCGGCCGACGGGCAGATCGCCGTCGCCCGGGCAGCGCGCCACCTCGTCGAGAACGGCCGCCATCTGGAACTCGCGGCCATACCCGCGGACGGATCTCTCGTACCGGACGCCACGTGCCCTCCCGTCGCCGTGCACTGCGACCTCGCCACCGCCCTGGCCTCCCACGACGCCCGTGTCAGGGTCAAGCAGTGGCGCAGCGATGACTGGCCGGACACGAACGATCCGGCCGCACCCGCCCTCACCTGAACGCCAGCGACAGCGCCAAGGTCAACAGCCGGTCCTGAAGAGCGAGTTCCTCAAGAAGGTCTGAGCGGCGAAGCACCCTCTCGCGGGGGTCGGGGCGTCATCAAGGCCGCCCACCGGGCCCAGGAGTTGCAGGGATCTGCAATTGTGGAGGTCACAAGGTGCGAACAGGGGCGATCAGATGCCCTATGAAGGAACGGTTCTGGGTGGATGAGATGGGTACTCAAGGCAGGGGTACGCAGGTGAGCACACCGCTATACCAGCTGAAGGCGGAGTTCTTCAAGACCCTGGGGCACCCGGTCCGCATCCGCGTCCTCGAACTCCTGGCCGCACGCGAGCACGCGGTCGGCGAAATGTTGCCGGAGGTCGGAGTGGAGGCCGCGAGCCTGTCACAGCAGCTGGCTGTCCTGCGCAAGGCCAACTTGGTGGTCACCCGCCGGGAGGGCTCCACGGTGTACTACAGGCTTACCCACCCGCAGATCGCCGAACTGCTGCTGGTCGCCCGCGGCATCCTCTCCGGCGTCCTGCAGGGCCAGGCCGAACTGCTCGCCGACCTTCGCGCCACCAGCCAACCTTAGGCAGCCCATGGGGCGCAGGTCTCACCGGACCCGCGCCTCGCCTTCGGCGGCCTACCTCCGTCAGCGTGGGTTCAAGGCGCTTCTGACACCGGGTGACGGCCGCCCCTCACTTCTGGGCGTGCTGGCCGACGTAGAAGAGCAGCCACACGAAGCCGGCGAACAGGTGCGTGCCGAAGATGTAGAAGAAGGCCCTCAGCGCGATGCCCTTTTCCAGCCACCGCTCGTGCCTCGCCTCCTCGCTCTCCACGGGCTTGTCGTCCGTCATGACGGCTGATCTCCTATCCGAGTGTCGGTTCGTCCTGGGCTGGGGAGTGCGGGCGGATGAGCACCTTCACGCCGTGCTCGCCGACGTGCTCGAAGCGGACGATGACCGTTTCGCCGCGTCCGCCCGAGGCGGCTTGATACGGACATCGCCACCGATGGTCCGTGCCAGGCCCGCCACCGTGCGCAGCCCCTGCCCAGCGGCCCGATCGGCCTCGGCCAGCGTTACGGGGCGCGGGTCCAGTTCTGGGACGGCGGCGGCGTGTGGTCGCCACTTGGAGGGTGACCTCGGCTTCCGGGGACTGGTGGGCGCGGCGGACGGGGTTGGCGACGAGAGGCGCCGGGGGCATGGACGCGGCCTCGCACGAGACCGCGCCGCCATCCGATTCACTGGACATCTTCGCCGATGGCCACGCCGTGATCGTGGGCCACGCGCAGCGCGTCCTCCAGCTCCTCCTCGGCCTGCGCCTCTTCAAAGACGTCGTCAGCCTCCCTCGCGGCCCGGACACGAGCCCGCGCCATCCGGACCCGCTCCAGTGCCGCTTCCTCGAAACGAGCCACACCGCATCCCATCCACCGAATCCAGAACTAGCAAATTGCATAACTCTGCAAGTGTAGCGGGGTGGTTTCGAGTCTCGAGCTGCCGCATGGTGAGGTTCGCGCCAAGCGCACGGCTATCAGCGGCACCCGGCCGTCGGCGGTCGGCGCCACGGCCGGCCCCCGCCCCGCTCCCGGACGCCTTCAGTAGCCGCTCGAACTGCCACACCCGCAGGCCGGTGAACGTTTCCACCCACAACGGATCAGCCCCTCGATCGAAGTGCCCCTGGCCATCGCATGGGCATACTGGACTTCTGAGGCCGTGAAGGGAGTCGCCTTCCATTTCCCGGGCGTGCGATGTGTCGCGGGGCCCGAAACCCGTGGCTGGGGAGAAGGTTCGCGCCTCCATGTCCGAACGGAGCGCGCCATATGTCCGGTCCCGTGATCGTCGGTGTGGACGGGGCGCCCGAGGGCGTCGCTGCCGCCGCATGGGCCGCGCGGGAATCGGTGCTGCGAGGAGTCGGGCTGCGTATCGTCTACGCGGACCCGGGGCCGGGTGCCGGGACGGTGCAGCCCGGTAGCGCCGAAGCACGACGCCGCTGGGTCCAAGAGCTGCTGGACGAGGCCGCCGAGGCAGTGCGGCTCGAGCACCGCTCTCTGAACATCGAGACTCGTCATGTGTCCGGCCGTGCCGCCGAGGTCCTGGCCGACCAAGCGGCCGAGGCCGGTCTCCTGGTGCTCGGCTCACGCGGGCTGGGCGGGGTGCGGGGCTTCCTTCTCGGGTCGGTCGGCATGGCGACGATCAGTGTCACGGATCGACCCGTCGTACTCGTAAGGGCACCGAGGTGGTCGGACGGTCCGGACGGGGCCGCCCTGGCCGGTGGTACACGAGACGTGGTCGTCGGCGTGGACATCGACCAGTTCTTCGCCCCCCTGCTCGACTTCGCCTTCCAGGAGGCGGCGGCGCGGGGCGACGGGGTACTCGTCCTGTACGGGTGGTCGATTCGACCTGTGGTCCGCGACGCCTCGGCGCTCGTGGCGGCCGAGCGGGAGATGGGGCCCGACATCGCGCGGCGCCTTGCGGACGCCCTGAGCCCATGGCGGCGCAAGTTCCCTCCTCTGCGGGTCGTCGAACGAACGCCCGTCGGAGGCCCGGCGCAGCTGCTGCTGCGCGCCGCGGACAACGCGGACCTCGTGGTGGTCGGCCGATGCGTACGCAGGGGCTCTCTGGGCGCCCACATCGGCTCCGTCACCCACGCCGTGATGCACCACTGCCCCGTGCCCGTCGCCGTCATCGCTCATGATTGACGCGTTCGCCGCCAGGATCACGCCCCCGTCGCGGCCCGTCGCGCACACCGCCACGGCGGCCGGAGTGCTCGCGGGCGCGATGTGCCCGCTCCGACTGATCTCTCGTGTGTCGCGTGCGGGCTGTCCAGCGGCGGCGGTCAGGAGCCTCGGTCCATGAACATCGTGATCGCGGTGTCGAGTGCCTTGCTCGCCGCCGTGTGTTTCGGAGTCGGGTCGGTGCTGCAGCACGAGGCGGCGCGGCAGGCGCCGATGCGGAAGTCGCTTCGGCTGCAGCTCCTGCTCGATCTGGCGCGACGGCCCAGATGGCTCGTGGGGCTGGTGCTCTCCGTCTCCTCCTTCGCCTTCCTGGGCTTCGCGCTCGCTTTCGGCCCCTTGGTCCTGGTTCTGCCCCTGGCGGCCGCTGACCTCGTCTTCGCACTGCCGTTCCTGGCCTTGCGGCGTCGGCAGTCACTGACCCGTCTGGAGAAGACCGGGATCGTCTGCACCGCGGGGGGTGTGGCCGCGTTCCTGACAGTGCTGCCGCTCTCTCCCGGAACTGCTGTTCCGGCGGTGCATGACTGGGCTCCCGCGTTCGCGGCGGCGATCGGTGTCGTGGCACTGCTGGCGCCCATGGGAGCGTGGCGCCCCGGGCGAGCTCGGACGGCCGCGTACGCGGTCAGCGCGGCAATGATGCTGGCGCTCCTCGACGGCCTGACCAAGAGCACGGCCAGCCGGTTCCGGACCGGCGGTTTCGACGTACTCCTCCATTGGGAGCCATACGCGTTGATGGCGGTCGGAGTGACGAGTCTTGTCCTGTCGCAGAGTGCGTTCCAGGCCGGCTCCCTGGCCATCAGTCTGCCCATCATCGACACTCTGGAGCCGATCGGCGCCGTCGCGATCGGTATCGCCGTCTTCGGGGAGCAGCTCGCCCTCACAGGATGGGCTCTGACGGTGCAGGCGTTGGGCGCGGCGGCAGCCGTGACGGGCATCGTGCTCCTGGGGCGGTCGCCGCTGGCCACCACGGAATGATGCGGCGAGGGCCTGGAGCGGTCGTATGTGGCAGAGGTGGCGGGGCGGTCGGGCGACGCCACCACACCGCGGGACCTGCCCCGGTTGGCCGGGTGACGGCATCGAGGTGAGGCTGGAGGCAGGGGCTGAGCGAAGGAGAGCCGTGAGCGGACTGGTGATCGTGGGAGCGGACGGTTCGGCGTCGAGTCTCGTCGCCGTGGAGACGGCCGCCACGGAGGCACGGTGGCGCGGTGCGGGGCTGCGCATCGTCCACGCCTTCCGCTGGCCGCCGACGCAGATGCCGATGGGGCCGCCAGTGCCGCCGCCGGACGAGGACGAGATCTGGAGGATCGTGCAGGGTCTGGTCATGGAAGCAGTGGAACGGGCCAGGGCAACGGCGCCGTCGGTGGACGTCACGCACACCGTGGTGACGGGCGAGCCACTCACGGTGCTGGAAGCCCAGTCGCGTGCCGCGGAGCTGGCGGTCGTCGGCTCCCGTGGCATGGGAGGCTTCGTCGGGCTGCTGGTGGGCTCCACGGCGGTGCACCTTGCGGCGCACAGCCGATGTCCGGTGCTCGTCGTCCGCGAGCAGTCGGAGCCCACCGGGCCGGTCCTCCTGGGCGTCGACGCTTCCCTGGCCGGCGCGGCAGCGGTGAACTTCGCGTTTGCAGAGGCCGAGCTGCGCGGCGCCGGTCTCCTCGCCGTCCACGCCTGGACCACATGGAACGCCCCGGTGCCTCCGCCGCAGGATCCCGCCGAACCGTACGCGAGCAGCCCGGGCATGCTCGCCCAGTCCGAGGAGCGGCTGCTCGCCGAGGCGGTCGCCGGCCATCGAGAGAGGCACCCCGACGTCCCGGTCGAGCTCCGGGCCGTGCACCGTGCCACCCGCGAGGCACTCATCGAGGCGAGCAGTGCCGCGCAGCTTCTGGTCGTCGGCGCCCGTGGCCGCGGAGGTTTCGCGGGGCTGCTTCTGGGCTCCGTGAGTCAGGCGGTACTGCACCACGCGCACTGCCCGGTCGCCGTGGTGCGGTCCGGAGCGAACTGACCGCCTGACGCCGGCACGCCCTCGAAGGCGATGACCCTGCGCACCTGGCCGGGCCTGAGCATCGGTGTGCCCGCATCGAGGCCGTAGACGGTGCGGCCGCCGACGACTGGTGCGACGCTGGGACACGGAGGAGGTGTCATGGTCTCCGTCCGAGTCCTCTACGCGTCCGAGCATCACTCCACGCAGGAGATCGCCGACCGGATCGGCAAGCGATTGCGCCTGAACGGACACCCCGTGGAGATCCTGGCGCTGCGTTCGGCCTCCAACCAGTGGCCCTCGCAGAGCGGTGCGCTTGTGCTGGGCAGCGCGGTCCACGACGGCGCTTGGCTGCCGGCTGCGGAAGGCTTTGTCAGGAACAACGCTGATCGCTTGGGTGATCAGCCGACGTGGATGTTCAGCGTCGGCATGACCGCGGCTCTGCGCGGGCCGTTGCGCACGCTTGCCGAACGCATGGTGCAGCCGCGTATCGCTGCTCTCGTCGAGGTCGTCCGTCCTCGGGGTCACGGGCGCTTCTCGGGCGTGATCCGGCGTGAGCACCTCGACCGGAAGGGTGCCTTGTTGTTTCGGTTGCTCGGCTGCCGCTACGGGGACCACCGGGACTGGGCGGCGATCGACGCGTGGGCGGACGACATCGCCCGGGAGCTCGACACGTGACGAGCCAGCACGGGTCGGTGGACCGTCCTGGGCCGCTCGTCATTCGGTGACGCGGACCGCGAGCGCCGGGCGGATGGCGGCCGCGCGCCGTGCCGGGCCGATCGTGGCCAGGAGCGACGCGGCGAAGGTGGCCGCTGCCAGGCCGCCGATACTGGCCCATTCGACCGGGAATCCTCCTTCGAGGCCCTCGAACGCGGCGCTGTTGCTGTACATCAGCCAGGTCGTCAGGACGCCCAGCAGCGACCCGAGGACGATCCCTTCCACGGCGATGAAGGAGCTCTCCCACAGGAAGGACCGCTGGACGGTCCGTGCGCGGAAGCCGAGGGCCCGCAGGATACCGATGGTGCGGCGGCGTTCGCGTACGGCCCGGACCATGACGACGCCGAGGCCGGTGATGCCCACACCGAGCCCGAGGGCGAGGAAGCCCTGCATGAGGCGGAAGAAGGCGGTGCTGGAGTCGAACTGGCGGCGGATGTCCGACTCGATGGGCGTGGCGACCAGACTGGACGAGAGCTGCTCGCCCTGCAGTCGGGTCGCCAGGGCGTCGGGTGAGGTCCCGGGGCCGGTTCTCACCAGCGCGGAGGCGTTCTGCGCCTGGGCCCCGAAGAGCTCGCGCGTCGCCCGCTCGCCCAGCACCACGGGATACGTGGTCGAACTGGCGCCGGTACCGGGGTAGAAGACCCTGCCGTTGTCGAGCACGCCGGCGATGACCTTCTGTTCGCTGCGGCCCGTGCGGGGGTCCGTCAGGGCCAGGGTGTCCCCGGGGTCGTAGTAGTCGCCGGCCGGGCCGCCGGTGCTGCCGAAGAAGCCGTCCAGCACGACGTAACGGGAGTCGGAGGCGAGAGCCCGCCACACCGCGGCGTCGTCGGCCAGGCCGGGGAGCCGCTCCCGGAACGTGATGCCGGTGATCGCCCCGTCGGGCACGCCGACGACGGCGGTGTCCAGCGGTCGAGTGCCGCGGTGTCCCGGATCCGTGGCCCGCCCCGTGGCGTTGAGCAGCGGTGTCACGGCGGAGATCCCCGCGGCCGACGGGCCGCCGCTGAGATCGGAGATGAGCCGGTCGCCGGCGACCTGGGGGTTGTAGTCAAGGCGCAGGGAGTATCCGGCGGTGGCGTCGGCGACGACCCCGTCGACCCCGGCGCGCAGCACGCCCGAGATCTCCGTCAGGAGCACGAGGACGAACACGATCAGGGTGTACATCACCAGCGTCGCCCCGGTCCTGAACCGCTTGGCCAAGGGGTACGCGACCGCGAGGCGTGCTGCCAGGCCGCCCTCCGTGGGCCGCTGGAGGAATCGGCGTACGGGGCGGAGCAGCGTCTTCTGGTTGTCGCTGACGAGCACCACGGCGGAGAAGGCGGCCAGGGCGCCCTGGATGACGTACACGGACATCGACGGCGTGTCGAAGATCCGCGGGCGTACGACGGGTGCCAGGAGCGTCCAGACGAGAACGCCTCCCGCGACCAGGGTGGTGACCGTGTGACGGGGAAGGACCCGCAGCAGCGCCGGAGTCGCGAAGGCGAGGGCCAGCGCCGGCATGAGGTACGTCGCGTCGGGCTGGCTGCGCGCCACCGCGGGGACGGCCACGAACGCGCACAGGACGGCCAGGGTGGTGGAGACCGCGAGCAGACGGCGGCGTGGTCCCCGTCCCGGCGTGGCGGGGAGGTCGCGGATCGCGGCGATGATGTTGAACCTGCTGATCCGCACGCTGGTGGCGAGGATTGCCGCGAAGGCGATGAGCAGGCCCATGGCGAGCCCGTTGAGGACGCTCGTGGGGGTGACGGCGAAGGCGATCCGGATGCTGCTGCCGCCGACCGACCAGCCCTGGAAGATCTGCGCCGCCACCACGGCGACACCCCAGCCGACGGCGACCCCGATGGCCACGCCCGGCAGGGCGGACAGCAGCGCGTAGGTCGCCCCTTCCAGAGTGAAGGACCCGACGAGCCGCGAGCGCTTCATCCCCACGGCCCGCACCATGCCCATCTGGGACTTCCGCTCCTCGCCGAGCATCACGAAGATGTTCACCAGGAGCAGTGCGCCGGCGATGATGCTGAAGCTGCCGATCATGAGGAACAGGGCTCCGAGGGAGTCCCCGGCCTGTTTCGCGTCCCGCAGGACCGTGTGCTTCGGCGTGTCGATCGTCGTCTGGCCGGCGAGCGGTCCCAGAGCCTGCCGGATGTCGGCGGTCACCCGGTCGGTCAGGGCCTCGCCGCCTTCGACGCCGCCGCGATTGGACACGAAGGTGACCGAGCGCGGCTCCGCTCCGGCGCCGCGGGCGGCGGAGTCCAGGGCCTTCGGCGGCAGGAACACGTCGCGGTTCAGCCTGCCGCCCAGGCCCACACCGGCAAGACCCTGCTCCGGGACCACGCGCTCGACCCGGTACGTCTGCGGTGTTCCGAACAGGTACACCGTGATCGGATCCCCGGCTCCCACGCTCAGGGACCGGGCCAGCGGCTCGTTGACCACGACCTGGCCGGGCTTCGGGTTCGGTCCGTCGAGGCCCGAGTCGCCCCCCGCCGCACCGAAGCGGGAGGCCTCGTCGAAGTCGATCTGCCACGCCAGTACACGCGGTTCGGCGGCCGTGCGGTCATCCGTACCGCTGATGGCGGAAGCCTGGGCGGCGCGGGCGTTCAGGACCCCGTCGACGTCCGGATCGCCCGCCAGTACGGCCAGCCGTTCGGTGACGGCGCGTCCGGTCGGCCCGGGGGGCGCGACGACGCGCTCGTCCACCGGGCCCAAGCTGCGGTACGCCTCCTGCCGTACGGAGAAGTTCAGGGTGTCGCCGACGACCAGGGCCCCGATGACGATGGCCGTTCCGAGCATCGATCCGCCGATCACCAGCGCTGCCTCGGTGCGCCGACGGGCGACCTGCCGGAAGGCGAGGCGTCGTGACACCGGCTGCCGGACGGCGACCACCACGAGGGCGGCGAGAGCGAGGGCGAGGGCGATGAGCAGCGGGAAGAGGAGGTTCGGGTACATGGTCAGCCCGTGGGGAAGTCGCGGATCGCGGCGGGAGCGGCGACGGCCTGGCGGACGTCGTCGACCAGCTGCCCGTCACGCATCCGGATCAGTCGGGGGACGCGGGCGCCGATGGCGCTGTCGTGGGTGACCAGGACGATCGTCTGGTCCTCGTCCTGGTTGAGCTCGCACAGCAGGTCCATGACCTGGTCGGCCATCGCGCTGTCGAGGTTGCCGGTGGGTTCGTCCGCCCACACGATGGCCGGGCGTCCGGCCAGGGCGCGGGCGATGGTCACTCGCTGCTGTTCACCGCCGGACATCTCGCTCGGCCGGTGCTCGACCCGGTGGCCGAGGCCGACCCGGTCGAGCATGTCCAGAGCCCTGCGACGCGCTTCACGCGGCCGGGTGCCCACGAGCAGCAGGGGCAGTTCGACGTTCTCGACCGCGGAGAAGACCGGTATGAGGTTGAACGCCTGGAAGACGAAACCCATGGTGTGGGCCCGGTGCTCGGTGCGCGCCGCGTCCGGCATCGCGAAGAGGTCGTGGCCGTCGACCTCCACCCGCCCGGCGTCGATGTCGTCGAGTCCGGACAGGCAGTTCAGGAGCGTGGTCTTTCCGGAACCGGACGGTCCCATGACCGCCACCATCTCCCCGTGGCGTACGACGAGATCCAGGTCGAGCAGGGCGGTGACCTCCACGGAGCCCGTCCGGTAGATCTTGCGGACTCCGGTGGCGACCAGGAGTGTCCGGTCGGTGTTCATGCCTTCCATACCAACCTCCGGAAGGGTCGAGAGGCTACGGCCACCCGGGCCCGGAAGGGGGGCCGAAGGGTCCCATCGTCAGGTCACGAGGAGGCCCGCTTCGAGCGTGTTCGCCGCCCTGGTCAGGCGTCCGCGCTCGTCCGGGCGCGTCGTCGGACAGCGGTGGAGGCCAGCGCTCCCGCGCCCGTCGCGGTGAGGGCGAGGAGGACGAATCCCCAGGTGTAGTCGCCGGTGGCACTAACGACCGCTCCCATCACGAGGGGCGGGAAGAAGCCCCCGAGCCCACCCGCCGCTCCGACCACTCCGGTCACCGAGCCTACGCGCTCTGCCGGAACCAGACGCGCGACCAGCGCGAAGACGGCCCCTGACCCGGCTCCCAGGCCGGCGGCCATGCCCAGGAAGGCGGCCGTTCCCACGGGGATCAGCTCCGCCTCGAACGAGGCGACCAGGGCGCACACGGCGACGAGCCCGTACGAGGCCGTCAGCACCGGTACGGGACGGGTACGGTCCGACAGCCAGCCGCCCACGGGCCGCATCGCCACGGCGAGGACGACGAATCCAGCGGTCCGCAGTGCCGCGTCGGAGCGGCTGAGCTCGAAGGCCCGGGTGAGATAGGTCGGCAGGTAGACGCTGAAGGCGACGAACCCGCCGAAGGACACGGCGTACAGGAACGCCAGCTGCCATGTGGCGGCCGTACGCACGGCCAGTGCCGTCCGCGAGCGGAGCGACCCCGCCGCCGTCGCGCGGTCCGGCCTGTCCCTGAGCAGGAACCAGGCCACCGCGGCGTACAGGGCGAGGCAGCCGGCCACGAGATCGAAGGGGAAGGAACGTCCGACGGCATCGCCGAGCTGGACGGTGGTGAACGCCGAGAGTGCCGTCCCGCCGGTGCCGATGCCGAAGATTCCGAGGGCGACGCCCCTGCGTGCCGGCGGATACCAGGCGTTGACGAACGGGACGCCGACGGCGAAGGCCGTTCCCCCGAGTCCGAGGAGGAAGCCGCCCGCGAGGACCTCCGCCAACGAGTCGGCCAGATGCCCCAGGTACAGCACAGGAACGATCGTCAGCCCCGCGACACAGGGGAAGACCCGGCGTGCCCCCCAGCGGTCTGTCAGCGCCCCTGCGGGGATCCGTCCGAGCGCGCCGACCACCACGGGAACGGCGACCACCAGCGACTGCTCGAAGGAGCTGAGGTCCAGCTCGTCCCGGAGCCGTGGGCCGAGAGGGGCCAGCAGCGCCCATGCCCAGAAGCAGAGGGTGAACCCGGCTGTGGCGAGGAGCAGCATATGCCCGGGGCGCGGTGTGCGTGCGGCAGGCCGGCTTTCCGAATGCGGGACCATGGTGGCCTCCCGGCAGCGATGCGCGTGGGCGGCGTGAGCCGTGCGGTTCCACTCTCCGGCCGCCGGGCCCGCGGCTCCATGGGCCACGTGTTCCCATCTGTGACCGTCCGGCCCCCGGTCGGGGACCGGTCGGCCCTGTGCGCGCCTCCCGGGGCCGGGCAGGGTGGAATGGCGGACGGGCCGGCGCCAGGGGCGTCCCGTTCCTGCAGGCCAGGCCGCCGGGAGCGTGAGTGGCGATGATGTTCTGGTACGGCGACGGCATGAACGGATGGGGCTGGTTCGCCATGTCGGCCGGCATGGTGCTCTTCTGGGGCCTTCTCATCACCATCGCGGTGATGCTCTTCCGCACGCTGGACCGCGCCTCGGGGCGCCCACCGGGATCTCGGCCCGCCACCTCGGCCGAGCAGATCCTCGGCGAACGCCTGGCGCGCGGTGAGATCGACGAGGAGGAGTACCGCCGGCGCCTGACCGCCCTGCGCAGCGCGGAACCGTGAGCCCATGACCGGCCGGGATGCGGGCCGGAGCGTGGCCGGTCACCCTGGGAGCATGACCGGTCGGACGCCCGAGGAGCCGGGCCCACGCCCTGACGCGCTCCGTGAGCTGACCGAACGGCACGGAGGACGTGGGAGCCTGCTGCCCGCCGCGCTGGAACGCGCCAGGTCGGGCACCGCCGAAAGCCCCGAGGCGTGGGCTCCCCGAGTCGCCGAGGCAGCCGGGCTGCCGGCCGTCGCGGGTCTCGGTCCCGCCACCTTCTTCGCCGATCTCGCCGCCCCGCGCGGCGAGCGGCACGTGCGGGTGTGCACCGCGACGGCATGCTTCGCCGCGCGGGGCGGGGAGCATCTGGACGAGGTCGAACGCGCTCTCGGCGTGGCGGCCGGCACGGTCGACGAGACGGGTTCGACCTCGCTGCAGACCGTGCACTGCCTCGGCTACTGCTACGCGGGCCCGGCCGCCCTCGACGGCACCCTGCCCCGCACGGGCCCGGACCTGGGCGACCAACTCGGCGGGAAGGCGGAACCGAGCGCGCCGGACATTCCCGCGACGGACACCACCGGGGCGCCCGTCCTGCTCGCCGGGATCGTGGGAGGGCAGAGCGCCTGGGACGTCTGGCGCGGGGCGGTGGCAGACCTCCGGCCCGAGGACGTACGGGAGGAGGTCGCGGCCTCGGGGCTGCGCGGTCGAGGTGGCGCGGGATTCCCGGTGGCGGCCAAGTGGGCCGCGGCGGCAGGGAAGCGGGAGACGGTCGTGGTCGCCAACGGGGACGAGGGCGACCCGGGCTCGTACGCCGACCGACTGCTCATGGAAGAGGACCCCGACCGGGTCCTCACGGGCCTCGCCCTGGCCTGCTTCGCCTGCGGCGCCCGGCGCGGGACCGTCCTGGTGCGCTCCGAATACCCGAAGGCCATGGCCCGGCTGCGCAGGGCGGTCGAGAGCGCGACGCGGACGGGAGACCTGGCCCTCTCGGCCGAGACGGCCGGTCCCCGGCCGTTCGTCGAGATCGTCGAAGGAGCCGGTTCCTATGTCGCCGGCGAGGAGACCGCCCTCATCGCCCGCCTCGAAGGCGCTCGCGGCTGTGCGCGCCCCAGGCCCCCCTATCCCACGGACCACGGCCTGTGGGACGAGCCGACCGTGGTCAACAACGTGGAGACCCTGGCGGCCCTGCCCTGGATCGTCGCCCACGGCGGAGCGTCCTACGCCCGACGCGGCGTACCGGACGAGACCGGCACCGAACTGGTCTGCCTGTCCGAGCGGTTCGCCAGGCCCGGGGCCTACGAGGTCGAACTCGGCACTCCAGTGGGCGAGATCGTCACCCGGTTCGGCGGTGGCCTCAAGGGTGGCCGCCAGCTCGTCGCCCTCCAGATCGGCGGCCCTCTGGGTGGTTTCCTCTCCGGGCACGCGCTCGACGTTCCGCTCACCACGGCAGCGCTCGCCGGGCAGGGTGCCGCCCTCGGACATGCCGGCATGGTCGCCTTCGACACCGGCACCGACCCGTACGCACTCCTCCGGCACGTATGGGAGTTCGCCGCCGACGAGAGCTGCGGAGCGTGTTCGCCCTGCCGGGTCGGTACCCGGCGGGGGCTCGAACTCGCCCAGGGCCGGGACGGGCCGGGGGAGACCTACGAAGGTCTGGCGAAGCTGATGGGCGAGGCAAGCCTCTGCGCCTTCGGCCGCCGTGTCCCCGCCGCCGTCCGAAGCCTGGCCCGCGCCTTCGGGCCGTCCCTGGAAGGATGGGACCGATGATCCGGCTCCAGGCCGATGGCATCGCGGTCGACGTTCCCGTCGGAGCCTCGCTGCTCGACGCGGTGCGTGCCACCGGAGCCGACCTGCCCACCCTCTGCCACGACGACCGTCTCCGGCCGGCGGGCTCCTGCCGGACCTGCCTGGTGCACGCCGACGGGCGGACGGTCGCCGCGTGCGTCACGCCCGCGACGCCGGGCCTCACCGTCGACACCGCCGACGAGGCCGTTCGCGATCTGCGCCGGGACGCGGTCGCTCTGATCGCCTCGGCGCTCCCGCCGCACGCGCTCGGCGACAGCGCGCACAGTGAACTGGCCGAGGCGTGCCGGGACCTGGGGATCCCGGCGGACATCGCGGCCGGTGACCCCACGCGCGGGCGGGACGAGAGCCACCCGTACGTCCATCTCGACCGTGACCTGTGCATCGCCTGCGGGCGCTGCGTCCGGATGTGCTCCGACGTCCAGGGCACGTTCGCGCTCACCCTCACCGGACGCGGTGCCGACACGGTCGTCGCACCGGGAACCGGCGGCCCCTGGGCCGAGTCCGACTGCGTGTCCTGCGGCGGCTGCGTCGACACCTGTCCCACGGGGGCGATCACACAGCCGGGACCCGGTCAGGGCCTCACCTCGCGGCAGACCCCCACGGACCGCGTGCGCACCACCTGCGGCTACTGCGGAGTCGGCTGCACCCTCGACGTCGTCGTCCGCGAAGACCGTGTCGCCGCGGTGCTTCCAGCCCGGGACGGGCCCGTCAACCGCGGCCACGCCTGCGTCAAGGGCCGCTTCGCCCACGGGTACCTCGGCTCCGCCGCACGTCTCACCGAGCCCCTGGTCCGCGAGAACGGAGCGCTTCGATCCGCGAGTTGGACCGAGGCGATCGCCCTGGTCGCCGACGGACTGCGCGCCGCGGTACGTGCCGGCGGCCCCGACGCGGTCGCCGCGATCTCCTCCGCCCGTGCCACCAACGAGGAGAACTACCTCGTCCAGAAGTTCCTGCGGACCGTCATCGGCACCAACAACGTCGACAACTGCTCCCGCCTCTGCCATGCCCCCTCCGCCGCGGGACTCACCGCCTCCTTCGGACGTGCCGGGGGCACCGATCCCTTCGACGACGTCGAGACCGCCGACTGCCTCCTGGTCGTCGGCGCCAATCCCGTCGAAGCCCACCCCGTCGTCGGCGCCCGCCTCCTCAGGCGGGCACTCGCGGGTGCCTCCCTGGTCGTGGCCGACCCCCGGGCCGTGGGCCTCGCCCGTCATGCCGACGTGCACCTGCGTCCCCGCCCCGGTACGAACGTCGCCCTCTTCCACGGTCTCGCCCACGTCCTCGTCGACGAAGGCATGACCGACCCTGAGTTCCTCGGCGCCCGCGCCACCGGACTGGACGAACTCACCGAGCTGCTGGCCGACTACCCGCCCGAACGGGTCGCCGAGATCACCGGCGTCCCCGCCGACGACATCAGGAGAGCCGCCCGGCTCTACGGCCTCGCCGAGCGGCCGGCCGTCCTGTACGGACTCGGGGTCACCGAACACCTCCACGGCACCGACGGCGTCCGGAGCCTGGCGAATCTTCCCATCCTGCGCGGGGCCGTCGGCGGCACCGGCCGCGGGTTCGGCATCAGCCCCCTTCGCGGCCAGAACAACGTGCAGGGCGCCTCCGACATGGGCGCCCTGCCCGATCTGCTGCCGGGCTATGGCCGTGTCATCGACCCGGAGGCCCGCGCTCGCGCCGAGGCGGCGTGGGGGCGACCGGTCCCCGAGCGGCCGGGCATGCGCATCCCCGAGATGTTCGCGGCGGCTCGGGAGGGCCGGCTGCGCGCGCTGTGGATCATCGGCGAAGACGTGTGCGCGACCGATCCCGACAGCCGACACGTCGCCGAGGCCCTCGACGCCTGCCCGCTCGTCGTCGTCAACGAGCTCTTCCTCGGCGAGACCGCCCGCCATGCCGATGTCGTCCTGCCCGTGGCCTCCTGGCTGGAGAAGGACGGGACCTTCGTCAACTTCGACCGCCGCTTCCAGCGGGTGAGGCAAGCGGTGGCTCCGCCCGGAACGGCGCGCTCCGACTTTGAGGTCGTGCACGCCGTGGCCGACGCCCTCGGTGCCGACCTCGGCTGCCCCACCCCGGCGTCCGCTCTCGCCGAGTGCGGACGCGTGACGCCTCTCTTCGCCGGCCTCTCGCACGAGCGGATCGACCAGGAGGGGGCAGTGCCCTGGCCCTGCCCAGCACCGGACCGGCCGGGCGAAGGCACCTTGTACGTCGACGGGTTCGCCACGCCCGACAGGCGCGCCCATCTGGCGGCGCCCCCCTATCTCCCGCCCGGCGAGGCGCCGGACCACGACTATCCGCTGGTCCTCGTCACGGGGCGCCGATGGGCCCACTACAACTCCGGGAGCATGACCCGGCACGGTGGCAACCTCCTTCTCGACGCGTACGACCACCTGGACCTGCACCCCGAGGACGCGGCCCGTTACGGGCTGCGGGACGGCACTCCCGTGACCGTCGAGAGCCGTCATGGACGGGCGCGACTCGTCGCCCGTGTCGGGACGGAACTCGCCGCCGGGCAGGTCTTCTGCGCGTTCCACTTCCCGGCCAGCGGCGTCAACTCCCTCACCTCGGAGCACGCCGACACCGTGACCTCGTGTCCGGAGTACAAGGTCACGGCGGTACGGCTGCGGCCGACGGTGTCCGGCGACTGACCGGCTCCGAGGTCAGTCGTGGGGGACGAGGGCGACCGGCGAGCGACTGTGGTGCAGCACCGCGTGGGCCACGCTGCCGATGCGGGTACCCGGCGTCGACCCCGGGGTTCGACGGCCGATCACCACGAGAGCCGCGTCCCGAGCGGCCTGCACCAGCTCCTGGCCGGCCGACCCGATCGTCACGTGCCCGGTCGCCGTCAGGTCGGGGAACTTCGCCCGCCAGGGTTCCAGGAGATCGTCGAGCGAACGCTGGATCTCGGGGCCGACGGTGAGCCGGATGTCCGGGACCATGGGAGGGCCGAGCGTCGCGTAAGCGGGTAGCCGCTGGGCGTAGACGACCCGCACCCGGGCGAGCCGGCGTGCCGCCTCCTCGAAGGCGAAGCCCAGAACGGTGTCCACGGGTTGCCGCAGGTCGACGCCGACCACGATGGCTTCCTGCGAAGGTGACGTGTCGAGGGCCCGTACGAGGACGACCGGACGTGCGACGAGACCGGCGACGGACATCCCGACCGAGCCGATCAGGTATCCGGCCACACCGCTCAACGCCCGTGAGCCGAGGACGAGCAGCTCGCCCTCATCGGCCGTGGCGACGAGGCTCCCCACGGGCTCCGACGGCAACAGCACCGTGGTCACCGACAGACCCGGATGACGATCGCGCAGTTGAGCGGCCGTGCGGGCGAGCAGGTCCTCCGCCCATGGCTCGCCGGGCTCTCGCGCCGCGAACGGCAGCAGGGCCTCCGGCGGCGTTCCCCTCACATGCACCAGGTGCAACCCACTACCGCGCAGCACCGCCTCCTGCGCCGCCCACTGCGCGGCGGCGTTCGCCTGATCCGTGCCGTCCAGGCCGACCACGATGCCCTGCGTCATGATCGTCCACCTCCTTGTCCGGTGTCGTCGATGTCGTAGGTGAGACGGGTCGAGGAGACCGAGACCACTCCGTCGACCGTCGCGCACATGCGCTCGACGGCCGGGATCATGCCGCGGAACGGCAGCCTCCCCGTGAGGTCGACCCGCCCGTCACGCACGTCGACCGTGAGCGAGGCCGCGTCGAGACGCAGAGTGTCACCGAGCACGTCCTCGACGATCTCCCGGCGGATGTCGTCGTCCTGGCGGAGGAAGATGCCCAGGAGGTCCCGGCGGCTCACGATGCCCGCCAGCCGGTCCTCTTCGTCGACGACCACGAGGCGCTTGACACCCTGGACCTCCATCAGCCGGGCCGCCTCCGCCACGGTCCAGTCGGGGCCGGCGCACACCGCGGGGGCGGACATCAGCTCCTCGGCGCGCGTCCCCTCGGCCTTCGCCCGCTCCCAGGCCTCGACACCGAGTGCGGTCGGCAGGTCGCCGGGACCGGCGGCCTGGTCGGCCGTCTTGCGCAGCAGATCCCCTTCCGACACCACCCCGATCACCCGGTTCAGGCCGTCCACCACCGGCACCGCCGTCACGCGCTGCTGTGACAGCACCTGGGCGATCTCCTTGAACGGGGCATCACCACGCACGCTGACCACTTCACGGGTCATCAGTTCGCCGATCCTGCGATGACGCATCATCCGCTCCTTCCGTGTGAGGGCGCATCCGCCTCGGCCACCAGGCGAGCGGCGCAGCCGGGTGGTGGTGCCAGCGGCCGGATGTGCCAGTGGTGGAACCGCGACCCCGTCCCGCGCTCCTGCGGCGGCTCGCCGCCGTGTGCGGTGGCCATCACGGCTCCTTCCCGGAGTGCCCGGAGTGCCCGGCCGGGTCGGGTGTCTCGAGCGTCGACACATCGCCCTCGGGCAGGCCCAGTTCGCGGGCCCGCAGCAGACGGCGCATCACCTTTCCGCTGCGGGTGTGGGGCAGACTCTCGACGAACTCGATCTCCCGGGGGGCGACGGCCGGGCCCAGGCGCCGACGCGCGAACGCCAGCATGTCGCGACGCAGCTCGGTGTCGGGCGGATACTCGGGGCGCGGCAGCACGAACGCCTTGACGATCGCACCGGCCAACGGATCGGGGCGTCCGATGACACCGGCCTCGGCGACCGCCGGATGCTCCATGAGGGCGCTCTCCACCTCGAAGGGCCCGATGAGGTGCCCCGCGGACTTGATGAGGTCGTCGGCGCGGCCCGCGAACCAGTACCAGCCGTCGGCGTCGCGGCTGACGAGGTCGCCGGTCAGGTACCACCCGTCCGCGAAGGACGCCTCGTAACGGTGCGGCTCGTGGAGGTAGCCGCGGAACATCGACGGCCAGCCCGCCCGCAGGGCGAGCTCGCCGTGGGCACCCGGCTCCTGGAGGATCCGCACGTGACCGCCGGTGACCGCGGCCCGGCCGTCGTCGCCGCACGCCAGAACGGCGGCCTCGACACCCGGAAGCGGCCGGCCCATCGAACCGGGCCGCACCGGATCGGCCGCGAAGTTGGCGATCATGATCGCACCGGTCTCGGTCTGCCACCAGGTGTCGTGCACCGGAAGCCCGAGCGCCTCGCGGCCCCAGTGCACGGCCTCGGGGTTCAGCGGCTCGCCGACGCTCGCGACGAACCGGAGCGACGAGAGGTCGTGGCGTGCGGCGGGCATCCGGTCGCCGCCGCGCGGTGCGGCCCGCATGAGCATGCGGAGCGCGGTCGGGGCCGTGTACCAGACGGTGACGCGCTGGTCGGCGAGGATCCCGTACCAGCGAGCGGGGGCGAAGTCCCCCTCGTCGACGACGGTCGTCACACCGAGGGTGAGCGGAGCGATGATGCCGTACGACATTCCGGTGACCCAGCCGGGGTCGGCGGTGCACCAGAAGACGTCGCCCTCGTGCAGGTCCAGGGCGTAGGCGGCGGTGACGTGATGGGCGACGACCGCCTCGTGCACGTGTACCGCGCCCTTGGGGGTGCCCGTCGTGCCGCTGGTGAAGTGCAGCAGTGCCGGCTCCGACGGATCGGTCGGTCCCACCGTGTACGCGTCCGGCGCGGCGTCCGCGAGTGCGGGGAAGGAGAGGGTGGCCGGGGGCGGGTCGGCCCCGGGGTCGAGGAGCAGGACGTGCCGCAGGTGCGGAAGCCGGGACCGTACCGGGGCCACCTTGCGCTCGTACAGCTCCCGGGTCGTGACCAGCGCCCGGGCGTTGCCCAGCTCCAGTCGCAGGGCGACCGGCTCGGGACCGAATGCGGTGAACAGAGGGCACAGGACTCGTCCGGCACGCAGCGTTCCGAGGACGGTGCCGTACAGCTCGGGCCGACGGCCGAGCAGGGTGAACACCCGCTGGCCGCGTTCCACGCCGAGCGTCTCCAGCACATGCGCGAAGCGAGAGCTCGCGACCGCGAGCCGGGCGAAGGACGTCGTCGACACGGATCCGTCGCGGGCGACGCATCGCAGCGCGACGCGGTCGCCGTGGCCCTCGCGCAGGTGCCGGTCGACCGCCTCGTACCCGATGTTGATGCCGCCGTCCGGCAGCCCGGCGAGCCGGGACCGCTCGCGTCGCCAGGAGAACGTGGCCCGGGCGCTGTCGTAGTCGGGCATGACCGGTGCCACCCACAGGGCGTTCATCGCGGTGGCTCCACGTCGAGCGCGAGGTTGTCGTAGGCGTACTCGATCGATTCGTGCAGGGCGACCACTCCGTCGACCGAGCGGCACAGCCGCATGATCACGGGGACGTCGGCGCGCTCGTCGACCCGGCCGGTCAGGGTGACGACCCCGTCGTCGACGGTCACACGGATCGTGTCCGGGGCGAGGCGCAGAGTCTCGCCCAGGACGTCGTGCTCGATCTCGTCACGGATCGCGGTGTCACCGCGAAGGAAGGGCCGCAGCAGGTCGGCGCGGCTGATGATCCCGACGAGCCGGCCGGTCTCGTCGGTGACGGGCAGCCGTTTCACGCCCTTGCGGTGCATCGTCCGGGCCGTCTCGACGAGATTCCAGTTCGGCTGCGCCGTGATGGCCGGCGAGGTCATCAGCTGGGCGGCCGTCTCCGCGTCGGGCAGCCCTCGCTCCCGGGACAGAAACCGGACGCCCGCCGAACGGCCCTCCAGGTCGGGGAGCTCGGCGGTGGCACGCAGCAGGTCGGCCTCCGAGACGACGCCGAGCAGGCGTCGGTCGGGATCGACGACCGGGACCGCGGAGACGTCGTGGTCGGCGAAGAGCCGGGCGATCTGCTTGAAGGGGGTCTGCGGGGCGGCGGTGACCACGTCGTGGGTCATCACTTCGAAAACCGTGCGGTGCTGCATGACGGTCCTCCTTCACAGGGCGCGGCGGCCCTGGTAGATCCCACCCTCCTGCGCGAACGCCATGTCGGGGCAGTGCCGAATGGTCCCCTTCCGGGACTGTTCGCCCCTATGGCGGCCGGCCGGGCGAGACGCACGCTGGAAGGCGAGAGCGTGGGTCTCGGGAGGGCCGCGGCCGGGCGCTCGGGCCGGGAGGCGAACACCATGACCGCGACAGGATCACGGCAAGGCCAGGAGGAGCCCCACTCCGGTATGTGGGCTCGCGTCGGCGACCGGCTGATCGTGGGCGGTGCCACGGTCGGGGACGAAGGGCGTGACGGTGAGATCGTCGGACTGCACCATGAGGACGGCACTCCGCCGTTCGACGTCCGTTGGTCGGACACGGGCCGGGTCACCGAGGTGTTCCCGGGCCCGGACGCGCGGGTGCACCACTTCCCGCCGCACGACACGAAGGCCACCACGCGGTCGTGAACTCCGCCGCCGCGTCGCCTCGGACACCACGCGGGCCACCCGCCCTACGGGTCCCTCCTCCCGCCGTGTCGCCTCTCCCCGTGGCCCGAGCGGGGCCGTGACCGGGACCGACCGGCCCTACCCGGCCCCTCCAGCCCGGTGCGAGCGTGGCAGCAGGCCACCACACGAAGCGGAAAGGCGGTGGGCACGATGGAATCGCCCCTGGTCGTAGGAGTCGACGGGTCCGACGCCAGCCTCACGGCCCTGGACTGGGCAGTCGACGAAGCCGTACGGCACGGGCGTCCCCTGCGGATCGTCCATGCGTCCCTGTGGGAACGGTACGAAGGAGTCGTTCCTCCCTGGGTCACGGACCGGCCCTCGGGCCAGATCCTCGCCGAGAACATCGTCGGCACCGCGGCCGAGCGCGCCCGGCGCCGCGCACCAGGGCTTCCCCTCACCACGGACGTCCTGGCCGAGGACGCGTCCACCGCGCTGCTCAGGGAGGGGCGGGAGGACACGATCCTCGTCGTCGGATCCCGGGGGCGCGGCGGGTTCGCCGATCTCCTGCTCGGATCCGTCGGCCTGATCGTGGCCGCACGGGCCCACTGCCCGGTCGTCGTCGTCCGGGGGGACCGGCATGCCCTGGAGGCACGCCACGGGCGCGTCCTGCTCGGCGTCGGAGACCACGACCTGGACTCACCGGCCGTGCGGTTCGCCTTCCGTGAGGCAGCGGTCCGGGACGCGGAACTCGACGTCGTCCACACCTGGCGGCGGCCGGCCCACGAGCCGGCCGACCACCTGCTGATGAGACGCTCCGGGGCGGCCTACTTCTCGGAAGGGGCTTCCGACCTGCTCGACAAGGCCCTTGAGGCATCGGCGTCCGAACATCCTGGGGTACGCCTGCGCAGGAGCACCGCCGAGGGACCTGCCCACCGAGTGCTGACCGAGCGCACCGCCGCAGCCGACCTGCTGGTGGTCGGGGCCCGTCGCAGGGACGGGCTCGTCGGTCTGGAGCTGGGCAGGGTCGCCCACCGGGCCCTGCACCACTCCGTGTGTCCGGTCGCCGTCGTACCCCAGCGGCGTCTCGAGAACACGGAAGGAGAGCAGTGATGAACCAGGCCGATGACAGGCATGAGTCGCATGCCAAGACCGACCTCGGCCGCCGCGTCGCGGCCAGGCGCAATCAACTCGGTCTGTCCCGGGAGGACGTGGCGGAACGCGCCGGCTCCACGCCCGGCTACATCGCCTATGTGGAGGAGCGGGTGCCCACCCCGGGAATCGAATTTCTGGTCAGGCTCGCGAACGCCCTGGAGACCACCGTCCAGGAACTCACCGGATACACGACGGACCTCTCGCCGGGCACGCCCCGTGCCGGGTACCAGGCACGGATGGAGGAGATCGGCGAGGCCGAGTGCTGGGAGCTGCTCGACGGCCACGGCGTCGGCCGGGTCGCCCTCGAAGGGTCGGACGGGCTGATCGTGATCCCCGTGAACTACGAGGTCGTCCGAGGGGAGATCGCCTTCATGACCGCCGCGGACTCGTCCCTCGCGCGCGCCGGTGCGGCCGGTGCGGAAGTCGCCTTCGAGGAGGACCGCCTGGACGAGGCCTTCAGCCAGGGCTGGAGCGTGCTCCTCGTCGGTCCGGTGCGCATGGTGTCGGAGGAAGACGCGGTGCTGCGGAGGATCACGGACGCCGGCCACTCGAAGCCGTGGGCCGGGGCAGGGCGCGACACCATCGTGGCGCTCTCGCCGCGCAGGGTGACCGGCCGCCGCATCCGGGTGCCGGGCGCGCCCGGCACACCGTCCGGGGCTTCAGGCCATGGGTCGTCCCGGCAGTGATCTCTGTGCCGGGCGGGCCTGTATCACCTGCGGTGGGCGTGCCCGGACGTCTGACGCAGGGAGCTTGGTGCACACTGCCGACATGGCCGAGGACGAGGCGCAGCTCAGCCCACCTGAGTCGCTGTTGCAGTTGATCGACAATCTCGCGCGGTTCCATCGTGAGCATGAGGAGTACTACGCACAGGCGCCATTGCGGCAGTCCGGCGAGCTGCAGGCGCGGTCTCGGGCTCTGAAGACTCTTGCCGACCGGTGGAGCGTGATCGGCGTGGGTGAGCATGCGCCGGCGATCGCGTTCGTCGGCGCGGAGGACTTGAACGCCCCCGGGCTCGTCGCGGAGTCGGGGATTCTCTTCATGGAAGGGGAGGGCGAGCCGGCCGAACTGCAGAGGCTGAAGCGTGAGGTCGGGCTGCTGGCGGGCGACCTTGAGCAGACGGGTGTCTGGCTGGCCGGGGCGATGGAGCAAGCGTGGGAAACGGCCGGGGGCCTGGCTGCCTACCCCGCGCTGGCCGACCTGCTCGGAGAGCGGCACCGGATCATCGCCAACGACTGGCAGTCGGCGGGTCTGCAGGCCCTGGTCGCGCGACTGCTGCGACGTGCCCTTGACCTGCTGGACACTGTCGACTTCGCTCCGGTGGCGCTGCGGGCCGACCTGGGCGGCAAGAGGACGGCCCCTGCCTACCTCTATTCGGCTTCCGAGCTGCTGGACCGGGCGGCCGATCTCCTGGTGGAGTCGGCGACACTGGTGCACGACAACGAGCGACGCTGGCGCGTCTTCCGCGCCCGGGTTCGCGAGTTGCAGTCCGCGTAGGCCGAGTCTCGGAGGGACACGCCAGACAGGGCGATCACGAGTCGCGGGCGCCCGTGACCGCGGGGTCCGGCCGCCCACCACGACCGGCTTCGACTCGGTCACCGGCAAGGGCATCCGTGCCACGGCCGACGGCCACACCCTCCTGGTCGGGACCTCCCGCCTCCTTCACGACACCGGGGTCGACACCTCCCCTCTCGACGCCGTCGCCTCGGACTTCGCCGCCGAGGGCAAGACGGCCGTCCTCGTCGCGGTCGACGGTCGGCCCGCCGGTGTGCTCGCCGTCGCCGACACCGTCACGGAGCATTCGGGTGCTCACCGGCGACAACGCCCGCCCCCTACCCCCTGTGGGGCGTCCGCCTCAGCCCGATCATCGCCGCGGCCGCCATGGCCCTGTCCCTCCCGTCCGTCGTCACCAACGCCTCCCGCCTGCGCCGCTGGCACCCCGCGCCGCTGCCCGAAGCGGGCAGCACACCGACGCGACCGGAGTGAGCGAGACGGCCCGGGCAGCCGCTCATGCCAAGGGGACGACGGCTACCGGCGCGGGGCTGTGATGGATCACCGCGTGGGCGACATGGCCGAGACGCGTGCCGACGGGGATTCTCCGGCTCCGGCGTCCCACGATGACGAGGCGTGCCGTCTGTGCCGCCTCGACCAGCTGGTACGCGGCCGAGCCCATCACCACATCGGTCGCCACGTCCACCCCCGCGTACCGCTTGCGCCACGGCTCCAGCAGGTCGTCCAGTTCCCCCTTGAGGTGGCTGCCCAGTTCCTCGCCGATCCCCGGGTCGATGCCGGCCGCGTAGCCGTACGAGACAGGCAGCGGCCAGCTGTGCAGGAACCGCAGGGGCGTACCCCTGCGGGCAGCCTCCGTGAACGAGAACGCGAGCAGGTCCTGGCACGGGTGGGAGACGGCGACACCCGCCACGATCCCGCCTCCGGGAGCGACGTGGCCGTCCTCCGCGCGCACGAGGACGACCGGCCGACGCGCCGCGCCGACGACGGCAAGGGAGACCGAGCCGACGATGAAGCCGCGCAGGCCACCGAGACCTCGCGAACCGAGGACCGTCAGGTCCGCGTCGTTCGCGGCGGCCGTCAGTTCCTCGGCCGCCCGGCCAGGCGCACGCTCCGTGACCACTTCGAGGCCGGGATGGTCCTGCCGCACGCGCTCCGCCTCGTCCCGCAGGAGGCTCTCGGCCCGGTCGGCCATGGTGCGGGTGTGGGACAGAGGCACCTCAGGGGTGCTCGGCCATTCCTCCACGTGCACCAGCCGGAGGGGAACTTCGTGCAACACCGCTGCCCTGGCCGCCCAACCCACGGCGGCGAGGCTTTCCTGCGAGCCGTCCAGACCGACGGTGACCTGGGCCGTCATGACGCGCCTCCTCAGTCGTGCCCTCTCCGTTCCGTCCATGGTCCGGATGGGAGAGGACGTCCCGAACTTCAGGCTGGTCGTCCCGCGCCGCCCGGCAGCAGGGCCGGGCAGGTCTCGATGGGGGCCGAACGGCCCATCCCCGGGCGGCCGCCACGGTGTCAGCGTGGGAGGTGTCGCCCCTCGGGACGTGTCCCGAGCCCGGGCGTACCCCGGAGGAGGAACCATGACCAGCGAGACCCCAGCCCGACCGGAGCTCGGCGACGTCGTCGTGGGAGTCGACGGGTCACCCTCCGGGCGTACGGCCGTGCTCTGGGCCGCCGCCGAGGCGGACCGACGGGGCCGGCACCTGCGTCTCGTGCACGCCGCCGACACCGACCGCCGGGCCCTCTTCGCCAACGCCGAGACGGTCCAGGCGGTACGCGAAGCGGGCCGCGACCTGCTGATCGAGACCGCGAGCACGGTCCAGGAGCGTTTCCCGGACCTCGTTTTGTCAAAGGAACTGAGCCGCAAGGAGCCGGTCGCCGCTTTGCGGGCGGCCGCGGACCACCGGGGCACGATCGTGGTGGGCAACCGGGGGCTCGGCGGGTTCGCGACCCTCATGCTCGGATCCGTCGGCATGGGAGTGGCAGCCCGCGCCGAGGCGCCCGTCATCGTCGTCCGCGGTGACGGGGACCGCCCCGAGGCGGGCTCGGTGACGGCCGCCGTGCACGGCGCCTCGGATGTCGGCTGGCTGCTCGTCGCGGCAGCCGAGGCGGACGCCCGCAAGGCGGTGCTGCGCCTGGTGAGCGTCTGGAACGTGCTCACCCACGTCGGCACCGTCGCGACCATGCTGGACGACCTCGACGAGATCGCGCGGCAGCGCGTGCACGAGATCAAGGCGCTCGCCGACCGCGTGCGTGACTTCTACCCCGGGCTCATCGTCAGCCATCACGTCGAGACGGGCACGAGCACGCCCGGGATCCTGGTGGAGGCGAGTGCCCACACCGATCTGTTGGTGATGGGCAGAGAGCACCGTGTCCTGGGCGGGGGCCCGTCCCTGGGGCGCGTCGCCCACGTCCTGCTGCACCACGCACACTGCCCGGTGGAAATCGTGCCACCCGCCTTCGCCACCCGGGTCGAGGAGACGTGAACGAGACACCGCCCGGAACCGGCCCCCGGAAGCGGCCGGCCCTGGCGAGGCAGCCGGACGTCGCCGTCCCCCAGGGTGCCGGCGGGTGCACCGGGCCGAGAGGACGACACCGGTCCGTCCGCACGTTCCCCGGAGAGGTGAGCACCATGCAGCGCATCCGGATCAGTCCCCGGCCCCGACAGCCCCGCAGGCCGGGCCCCCTCGATCTGCGCACCCCGGCCGGGCGACCGCTTCCCTACTGAGGAAGCCCGAGAGTCACGGAGGATGTCATGGAACCGACGCGACGCGTCCTGCCGTTCACGGAGCTGGGCCGGTCGGATGTCGGCCGGGTGGGAGGCAAGAACGCCTCGCTGGGAGAGATGACCAACCGGCTCGGCGCAGCGGGCATACGCGTACCGCCGGGCTTCGCCACCACCGCCGAGGCGTACGACGAACTTCTGGCCGACCGCGGACTGCGCGCGTCGGTCGAGGACCGGATCAACCGCCTGCACCAGGGGATCCCGCTCGACGAGGTCGGGGCGGCCATCCGTTCCTCCTTCCTCGCGCGGCCACTGCCACCACCTCTGCGGGACGCCATCCTGAGCGCGTACGAGCGGCTGGCCGCGGAGAGCGGCCGGGAGGCGCCCGAGGTGGCCGTGCGCAGCAGCGCGACGGCCGAAGACCTGCCCGAGGCGAGCTTCGCCGGGCAGCAGGAGACATTCCTGAACGTCCGTGGTACCGATGCGCTCCTGGAGGCGTGCGGGCGTTGCTACGCCTCTCTGTTCACCGACCGGGCGATCGACTACCGCGAGCGGATGGGCTTCGACCACCTCGCCGTCGCCCTCTCCGTCGGCGTCCAGCTCATGGTCCGCTCCGACCCCGCCGGGGCCGGGGTCGCCTTCACCCTCGACCCGGAGAGCGGCTTCCCCGAGGTGATCGTGGTGAGCGCCGCCTGGGGCCTGGGCGAGACCGTCGTCAGCGGCCAGGTCGACCCCGACGAGTACACGGTGTTCAAGCCCAGCATGAAGGACCCCGCTCTGGACCCCGTGATCGATGTGCGGATCGGCGGCAAGCGGCTGAAGACCGTGTACGCGGACACCGGGCTGACCCGCACGGTCGACACCCCCGACGCCGAGCGGAACCAACGGGTCCTCGCCGACGCGGAGATCCGTGGGCTCGCCGCGTGGGCGGCCGCCATCGAGGAACACTACGGCTGCCCGATGGACATCGAGTGGGCCAAGGACGGCCTCACCGGCGACCTCTGGATCGTCCAGGCGCGCCCCGAGACCGTGCAGTCCCGCCGGCGGCCCACGACCCTGCGCCGCTGCCGGCTGACCGTCGTCCCCGGCGAACCCCTCGTGGAGGGCATCGCGGTCGGCGACGCCATCGGCCAGGGCCCCGTCGTCGCCCTCGACGCACCCGTCGACCTCGACCGCTTCCCGCAGGGCGGGGTGCTCGTCACCCGGGTCACCGACCCCGACTGGGAACCGGTCATGAAGAGGGCTTCGGCGATCGTCACCGACCACGGCGGACGTACGTCGCACGCGGCCATCGTCAGCCGCGAGCTCGGCGTTCCCGCCGTCGTCGGAACCGGCGACGGCACCCGGCTGCTGCAGGGCGGCAGGCTGGTGACCGTGTCGTGCGCCGAAGGAGAGCACGGCCGGGTCCACGACGGCCTCCTCGCGTACGAGGAGATCCTGACCGACCTCTCGGAGCTGCCCGCGACGCGCACCCGGGTGATGCTGAACCTGGCCGACCCCTCTGCCGCGTTCCGCTGGTGGCGGCTCCCCGCCGACGGAGTGGGCCTCGCGCGTCTCGAGTTCATCGTCGCCCACCAGGTGAAGGTCCACCCGATGGCCCTGCTGCACCCGGAGCGGCTCGATCGGCAGGACCGTCATGTGATCGAACGGCTCACCGAGGGCTACCTCGACCGCGGACAGTACTTCGTCGAGCGCCTGGCCCAAGGCATCGCCAGGATCGCCGCCTCCCGCTGGCCCGCACCCGTCGTCGTACGCACCAGTGACTTCAAGACCAACGAGTACGCCAAACTCCTCGGCGGTCGGCCCTTCGAACCCGACGAGGCCAACCCCATGATCGGCTGGCGCGGTGCGAGCCGCTATTACAGCGACGGCTACCGCGAGGGATTCGCCCTCGAATGCCGTGCGCTGCGCCGGGTCCGTGAGGAGATGGGACTGACGAACGTCGTCGTCATGATCCCCTTCTGCCGGACCCTCGGAGAAGCGGACCAGGTGCTTGCGGTGATGGCGGAGGAGGGTCTCGTACGGGCCGAGAACGGCCTGCGCGTCCACGTCATGGCGGAGATACCGGCCAACATCATCCTCGCCCAGGACTTCGCGGAGCGCTTCGACGGGTTCTCGATCGGCAGCAACGACCTCACCCAGCTCACCCTCGGCGTCGACCGCGACTCCGAAGCCCTCGCCCACGTCTTCGACGAGCGCGACCCCGCGGTCGTCCGCAGCATCCAGGTCCTCGCCGACCGCGCCCACGCCGCCGGCCGCCCTGTCGGACTGTGCGGGCAGCGGCCCAGCGACGATCCGGCGTTCACCGCGATCCTCGTCGACGCGGGCCTCGACTCCATCTCCGTGGCGCCCGACAGCTTCGCAGCCGTCAAACGGCACGTGGCCCGCGCGGAGGCGACGCCCGAGAGCGGCGCCGGACGAAGGGAGGAGTGACCATGCCCAGGAAGACACGGAACCGAGTCGCCCGGGACACCGGCCTGTCGGCCGAGTTCGGTCGACAGGCGGCCACGGACACCAGGCGTGGCCGCCCCGGGAACCACCAGCCGTCCGCCGAGAGGGCGAACGGGCGTCCCAAGCGCCCGGTACACACCGTCAGGGTGTCGACGCTCTTCCTGTGAACCACCGGCGAACCGGCCGGATCGCGAGCAGGGGGGGGCCTGAAAGGAGGAGGCGGCCATGACGACCGCAAGGGAAATCATGCACACCGGTGCGAGCTGCGTGCAGGAGACCGAGAGCCTGCTGGACGCCGCACGCCGCATGAGCGAACTGGATGTCGGCGCCCTGCCCATCTGCGGGCCGGACGACCGGCTGCACGGCATCATCACCGACCGGGACATCGTGGTGAAGTGCCTCGCCAAGGGCAAGGACCCCCAACGAATGACGGCCGGGCACCTCGCCCAGGGCAAGCCGGTCACCGTGGACGCGGGCGCCGACAGCGAAGAGGTGCTCCGCACGATGCAGGACCACCGCATCCGCCGCGTGCCCGTGATCGACGACCACCGCCTGGTCGGCATGATCAGTGAGGCGGACCTGGCGCGGCACCTGCCGGAGGAACGGGTGGGCCACTTCGTCGAGGAGATCTGCCGCTGACAGCACCGGAACCGTGGCGCCATGGGCCGGTCGGTCCTTCCTGGTGCGGCCCGGTCGGCCCCGACGGACGGCCCCTCCGGACGCTGCGCCGCACGACCTCGCGGGCGGACGATGGGACTACGGAGTCGGACCGGGCCCCGTGACCCGATCCGCCGCCGTCCGCACCGACTCGGGTCCACGGCGACCGTCCTGGGCCCCGTACAGGAGGAGCAGAACAATGGCCAGAGGCAAGGCGGAACGCAGGCACAGCTTCTTCCCCGACTTCAACGACTGGTTCAACCGGGAGTTTCCGGGGCTGCCCGGGTGGCGACCCGCGACGGCTGCCCACTCCATTCCGGTGGAGGTGACCAGCGGTGACGGCATGTACGTCCTGCGGGCCGAACTCCCGGGAATGGACCCCGACAACGACATCAGCATCACCGTCGACGACAACCTCCTCACGGTGAGCGCGGAGCACGGCGATCGCAAGGAGGACGCGGAGCACTCGGAGTTCCGCTACGGATCGTTCCGCAGGACCGTGCGCCTCCCGGGCACGATCCCGGCCGACGACGTCGAGGCGTCGTACGCGGACGGCATCCTCACCGTCCGGGTCCCGATGCCCGAGGAGGAGACCAGCGCCGCTCGCACCATCCCGGTGAAGCGAGGCGGTACTCCGCCCGAAGGAGCCACGCCATGAACCCCAAGCGAGTCCTCGTCGCCTACGGCAGCAAGCACGGCGCGACCAGGGGGATCGCCGACGAGATCGGCCGGACGCTCCAGGCCGACGGCTTCGAGGCCGTCGTCCTGCCGGCAGACACCGTCACCGACGTGAGCGGCTACGACGGAGTCGTCCTCGGCGGAGCCCTCTACGCGGGGCACTGGAACGGAAAGGCGCGACGGTGCGCCCGGCGCAACGCCGAACAGCTCCGCCATCGCCCCGTCTGGCTGTTCAGCAGCGGCCCCGTCGACAGTTCCGCCGAGCAGCACGACATCCCGCCTGTACACGGTGTCGCCCGCCGGATGAAGAAGCTCGGTGCCCGGGAGCACGTCACCTTCGGGGGCGCCGTGACCGCCGAGACCGGGTCGTATCAGCCGGTCCCTGGTCCGCCACGGCAAGGGCGGAGACTTCCGCAACCCGCAACGGATCCAGGCGTGGGCCCACCACATCGGATCCGAAATCGGCCCCGCGCGCTGAAGGCGTCGCCGGCCCGTCCGGCAGGCGACTCCATCCGGAGGTGCGACATGGACCACCACAAGGCGCCGGACCCGCGCGGCACGCCGTCCGGGAGGGGACCCGGGGGGCGCGCCGCCCTGACCCTCGTCCTGATGATCGCGCTGATATGCGGCGCCGTTGCCGCCGGGAGCCTGTGGAACGCCGGAGCCAAGGCCGACCGTGAGCTCGCCGCCCACCGCCACCGGGTGCAGGCGACCACCACCGGACCGGCCAAGGACCCGCCCGTGGCGACCCGGTACGGAGCGCCGCCGAGGTCCGTCGCACCCGCCGTGTGGGAACAGCCCGACAACGTGCGTCGGTCCGGCACCATCCACGTCCCTCCCCGAACGCCACAGGGCCGCACGCTGCCGATCTGGGTGGATGACACCGGCACCCCCGCCCGACCGCCGGGGAGCGCCGCCGACCGCGCAATGACCTCACTCTCGGGCGGAAGCGTCGCCACTGTCGCCGTCGGAGCGATCGGGGCCGGCGCTCTCGTCCTCGTACGACGGCGGACCCAGGCGCGCCGGCTCGCGGTCTGGGAAAAGGAGTGGGAACAGGTCGAACCCGTGTGGTCCGGTCGGCTCCGCCGGGGAAGCGCTCCAGGGGGCGACGATGAGTGACCGCGGAGCCGCGGAGCGGGCCGCCACGCACACCGAGGCACTGCCCTTCGACCCCAGCGAGCCCCTGCCCAGGCTGCGTCGGGAACTCGACACCGGACCGGACGGGCTGTCCGCTCGCGAAGCCGCCCGACGAATCGCCGTCCACGGTCCGAACGAGGTCAGGCGCAAGGCCCGCTCCTCCTTTGCACGCGAGCTGGTCGGGCAGCTGGTCCACCCCCTCGCCCTGCTGCTCTGGGCCGCCGCCGCGCTGGCCTTCGTCGCGGACCTCGGGGTGCTCGGCTGGGCGATCCTGGCGGTCATCGCCGTCAACGCCGCCTTCGCGCTGCTCCAGGAACGCCAGGCCGAGCGTGCGGTGGAGACCCTCGCGCGCTATCTGCCCGAGCACGCCCTCGCCGTACGTGACGGCCGGCCGCTCACCGTGGAGGCCCGCGACCTGGTGCCGGGCGACGTGATCCCCCTGGAGGAGGGCGACAAGGTCCCCGCCGACGCGCGCGTCACCCAAGGCGGGGTGGAAGTCGATCTGTCGATGCTCACGGGGGAGTCCGTGCCCGCCGAACGCATGGACGCGGCCGGGCTCCTCGGTGCCCCGTTGCTGGAGGAGCCGAATCTCGTCTTCAGCGGGACGACGTGCGTCGAGGGGCAGGCCCGGGCCGTCGTGTTCGCCACCGGTGACCACACCGAGATCGGCCGGATCGCCGCCCTCAGCCAGCGCACCCGGCGCGAGGCGAGCCCGTTGGAACGGCAGGTCAAGAAGGTCGCCTGGCTCATCGCCGGCGTCGCCACCGGCGTGGGGGCCGTGTTCCTGGGCCTGGGGGTGGCCGTCGGACTGCCGGTGACCGACTCCCTCACGTTCGCCATCGGGCTCCTCGTCGCCAACGTCCCCGAAGGACTGCTTCCGACCATCACGTTGGCCCTCGCCGTCGGAGTCCGCGCGCTGGCCCGCGAGGGTGCTCTGGTGAAGAGGCTGAGCGCCGTCGAGACGCTCGGATCCACGAACGTCATCTGCACGGACAAGACCGGCACGCTGACCCGCAATCGCATGCGTCTGAGAGCTCTCTGGACGGCGGAACACGGAACGGAACCCGGCCCCTGGGCGCAGGAGCTGGTGCGCGCGAGTGCTCTGTGTACCACCGTCACCCGGGAGAAGGAGGGAGAGCTGCACGGTGACCCGACCGAGGCATGCCTCGTCGCCGGGGCCGCCGACCACGGGGCGCCGGTGGATCTCACCCGGCGCGACGCGGGACGCCGCAGACTGTTCCGCTTCGATCCGCGACTGCGTCTCATGTCGGTCGTGCAGGACGCCGAGGCGACGGGTCACCTGCGGATCGTTGCCAAGGGGGCGCCTGAAGCGGTTCTGCCCCGGGCCCTGCCCGACTCCGCCACGGACGCTGCCCGCTCGGCTGCGGAGGAGCTGGCCCAGGGCGGCATGCGGGTCCTCGCCGTCGCCGTACGTGACCTGCCGCCGGGCGCGGAGCCGCCGTCGCGCCGTCAGGACGCCGAATCGGACCTGACGCTGCTCGGTCTGGTCGGGCTGTACGACCCGCCTCGCCCCGAGGTGGCGGAGGCCGTCCGCCGCTGCCACGAGGCCGGCATCCGGGTACACGTGGTGACGGGCGACAACGGTGCGACGGCCGCGGCCGTCGCCCGTGAGGTCGGCATTGGAGTGCCCCGTCTGCACGTGGTCGCGGCCTCCGAGTCGCTGGGCGACGACGAGCTCGACCGGCTCCTCGTCGAGGGCGACGCCGAGATCGTCTTCGCCCGCTCCTCGCCCGAGACGAAGCTCAAGGTGGCCGACACTCTGCGGGCCCACGGCCGGATCGTGGCCATGACCGGCGACGGGGTCAACGACGCCCCCGCTCTGCACCGCGCGCACATCGGGGTGGCCATGGGACGCTCCGGCACCGACGTGGCCCGCGAGGCCGCCACCATGGTGCTCACCGACGACGACTTCGCCACCATCGTGACCGCGGTCGAATCCGGGCGCCGCGTCTACGACAACGTACGCAAGTTCATCGTCTACATCTTCGCCCACGCGACCCCGGAGATCGTGCCCTTCCTCGTCTTCGCGCTCTCCGCCGGCGCCGTACCGCTTCCCCTCACCGTGCTGCAGATCCTCGCCATCGACCTCGGCACCGAGACGCTGCCCGCCCTCGCCCTCGGCCGGGAACGCTCCGAGCCCGGCATCATGCAGCGGCCGCCCCGGCCACGGCACCAGGGCGTGATCTCCCGGGACATGCTCATCAGGAGCTGGGGCTACCTGGGCCTGGTGTCGGCGGCCCTCGTCATGGCGGGCTACTTCTACGTGCTGTGGCGCGCGGGCTGGCAGCCGGGGGATCCCACGGGCACGGGCAGCCCCTTGCACCACGCCTACGTGACGGCCACGACGGCCACGTTCGCCGGCATCGTCACCTGCCAGGTCGGCACGGCCCTCGCGGCCCGCACCGACCACGCGGCACTGCGCGACATCGGACTGTTCTCGAATCCGCTGCTGCTCGCCGGTATCGCCTTCGAGCTCGCGTTCACCGCCGCCCTCGTCTACGCGCCCCCGCTCCAGCACCTCTTCGGTACGGCCGCCCTGCCCCTGGACGTCGTCCTGCTCATCGCGACGTTCCCGGTCCTGGTATGGGGCACGGACGAGCTGCGGCGTGCCAGGCGGCGCCGTCAGCGAACCTCGTCCGCCGACGGTTCCCCGCCACCCTGATCGAGACGGAAGGGCGGGTAGGCGTCCGTCATGAGGCTCGCGTAGGCCGCGACGCGCAGGACCCAGCGGTTCAGGCCGACGATCAGCGCGAAGAGGTCGCGCGGATACCGCTCGGTGAAGGCTACGGCGAAGCCCGCGATGAGGGTCAGCAGGGTGATCAGACCGCCGCTCCACCAGCCGGCCCGCATACCGCCGGTGAGGAACGCGAGGATCAGATAGTGGGGGATGGCGAGCAGCCACCACTTGACCAGGACGAGCGAGCGCGAGAGGCGCTCCGGGTAGGCGATGTCGAGCCGGGCCGGATAGTCCGGCTCCCGGCCCAGGCTGAAGGGCGGGTAGCGGTCCGTGCCGAGGGCGCCGTACGAGTAGTACGACACGCGCCAGGACCAGCGGAGCACGCCGAGGTTGAAGTCGAAGAGGCCCCGGGGGAAGCGCTCGGTGAAGAGGATGGCGAAGAACGCGATCACCGTCACGAAGAGGAAGGCGACCCAGAGGAAGATCAGCACGATCCAGTGGGGGATCACCAGGATCCATTTGACCAGCCACAGCCAACGGGACAGCCGGCTGTCCAGTTCCGCTGTCACCACGACGGGAGTATGCGGGACGCTCGCGGTGTTCATGGTCGTCACTTCCTCGATAGGTCGTCGTCTTCGTACGTGAGCCGGTCGACGACCCCCACGACGCCGTCGACGCTGTTGCAGAGCCTGAGGAGCACGGGCACGAGGCTGCGGCGCCGCACCGTGCCACTGAGGGTGACCCGGCCGTCGGCTACCTCGACCGACAAGGCGGGCGGGCTCAGCCTCAGGGTGTGGGTGACCACGTCCTCGACGATCTCCTTGAACGTCGTGCCCGGGACGACGCTGACCGCCGTGGGTGTCATCAGATCCGCGACGCTGCGGTGCCTCATCGCCCGTCTCCTTCCGGCAGCGCCGCGACGCCGGCCTTGAAGCGGGTCCCGGCGGCTGCGTACGCAGACCACTCGTACAGATCGGTGGTCTTCACCTCGGGCATGGCTACGTCCCGCCCTGGGCGGTGAGCCGGCACCGTACGTCCACGATGCCCTCGACGGCGCGGGCCAGGCGCGCCGCGAGCGGGATGAGCGCGCTGTCGCGGACCTCGCCCGACAAGGTGACGACACCGGCGTCGACACGGACGTCGACCTGGTGCCGGGAGAGCGGGAACAGGTGCTCGACGACGTCGCTGCGCACCTCGGCGGCGAGATCGTCGTCGGAGCGGAGGAACACCTTGAGCAGGTCGGACCGGCTCACGATCCCCTGGACGACGCCGCTCGCGTCGACGACCGGCAGCCGCTTGACGCGATGGGAGGCCATGAGGCGTGCGGCCTGAGGCAGAGATGCCTCCGGGGTGACGGTGACGGCAGGCGAGGTCATCAGGTCCTCGGCCCGTCGCGACCCGGCCTTGGCAGTGGCGTCGAGCCGCCGCATCTGTTCGACGAGGCCGAGGCGGTGGTCGTGGAACTCCTCCTTGAGGAGCAGATCCGCCTCGGAGACCACTCCGACGACGCGGCCCTCTCCCTCCACCACGGGGACGGCGGTCACCTTCCACCGCTCCATGGCGGCGACGATCTCCTTGAAATCCGCGCCGGGCAGGACGGCGACGACCTTCTTGGTCATCACGTCGGCGACGGTGAACGGCTGGGACGTCATGGCTCTCTCCTCGTGCTCATGGTGTCCTCCGACCCCTTCCCCCAGGCTCCCGCGCCGCGGGCGCCACGGGGAGGGGCCGCACAGGTCGCACCGGGGGCCGAAGGGCCCCGTCAGCGGACCAGAACGGCCTCTCCGGAGCGGGGCACCACGGCCGTCCAGCCCAGCACGCGGTCGATGCGGTCGCGCAGCGCCTCGGAAGCGGCCGGTTCGCCGTGGACGAGGTAGGTGACGTGCGGGGGAGGGGCGCCGCGCAGCCAGTCGATGATCTGTCCGGCGTCGGCGTGTGCCGAGAAGTGCGGGACGTCGGCGACCTCGGCCCGTACGGGCACGTACTCGCCGAACATCTTGAGCGCCCTGGCACCGTCCACGAGGTCCCGCGCCCGGGTGCCGGCCGCGGCGAAGCCGACCACGACGACGGCGTTGCGCGGTTCCGGGAGCAGCCGGTGCAGGTGGTGCAGGACACGGCCGCCGGTCGCCATGCCGGCCGAGGAGACGATGACGGCGGGGCCTTCGACCTCGTTGATCGCGATCGACTCCTGGACGGTACGCGCGGCGAGGAACGGTTCGGGGCTCAGGGCGGCCGCTCCCTCGGCGAGGATCTCCGGCCGCAGCTCGGGGGAGCGCTCGCGTACGGCGTCCCGGTAGACGTCCAGGGCGGCCAGGGCCATGGGGCTGTCCACGTACACGGGGACCGATCGGGGCAGGACGCCCGTCTCGCGCAGCAGCGTCAGCTCGTGGAGGACGACCTCGGTGCGGTCGATCGCGAAGGCGGGGATGACGACGGTGCCGCTCCGTGCGAGGGTCCGGGCGATCACGGCGGCGAACTCGGACCGGGCGGACTCCTGGTCGTGGCGGCGGTCGCCGTACGTGGACTCCATGAGCAGCACGTCGGCGCCGGAGAAGGGCTCGGGCGGAAGCAGCAGCGGGTGTCCGGGCCGGCCGAGGTCCCCGGACACGGCCAGGGTGTGGCCGTCCTCCAGCGTCAGACGGGCCCACGCCGACCCCAGGATGTGCCCGCCGTGGTGAAGGGTCAGTCCGGTGCCGGTCATGATCTCCACGTTCTCGCCGACCGGGACCGGGTCGAAGAACGCCAGCGTCTTCTCCACGTCGGAGTCGTCGTACAGCGGTTTGGCGGGGCGGTGCTTGGACCAGCCGTGCTCGTCGGCGTGCCGGGCCGCCTCCATCTGGAGTCGGGCGCTGTCGCGCAGCACGATCCCGGCGAGCCGGGCCGTGTGGGCGCTGGTGAGGATGGGTCCCCGGAAGCCCTGTCGGACAAGGCGCGGCAGATAGCCGCAGTGGTCCAGGTGGGCATGGGTGACGACCACGGCGTCGACGTCCGCGGCGTCGCGGGCGAACCGTTCCCAGTTGCGCCGTCGCAAGGTTGCGAAACCCTGGAAGAGGCCGCAGTCGAGGAGGATCCGCGCATGGTCGCTCTCGACCAGGAACTTGCTTCCGGTGACTGTTCCCACGCCGCCCAGGAAGCTGAGCAGGGCGGGCCGCGGAGCGGCGCGAACGCCGTTCGGGACTGCCTCGGACATGGTCAGCCCTCCTTGCAAGTGGACCGGTTTCCACCCTCGCATCCTGACCGGCCGGGTCCGGAGGGCCCGAGCGGCCCCTTTCGGGGGCCGACCGGCTCATGCGCCGCTGGACGGCTCCGCGGAGCCTGGTGGACGAGGACCGCAGCGCCGCGCGACGGGAAGCAGGTGGACGCCATGAAGGCACTCGTCTTCCAGGGGCCAGGTCGGATCGTCTGGCAGGACGTGCCCGACCCGGGCATCGAGGACCCGGCCGACGCGATCGTCCGGGTCGACGTCGTGACCATCTGCGGCACGGATCTGCACATCCTCAAGGGGGACGTGCCGGAGGTGACGCCCGGCCGGGTCCTCGGACACGAGGCGGTGGGCACCGTCGTCGAGACCGGCGGCGACGTCCGCACGGTGCGGCCGGGAGACCGCGTCCTGGTCTCCTGCATCTCCGCATGCGGCAGGTGCCGCTTCTGCCGCGAGAACCGATATGGGCAGTGCCGTGGCGGAGGCGGCTGGATCCTCGGCCACACCGTCGACGGCGTTCAGGCCGAGTACGTTCGTGTGCCCTTCGCCGACCTGTCCGTCCACCCGCTGCCGGACACCGTCGACGGCTCCGACGCGGTCCTGCTCGCCGACATCTTCCCCACGTCCTATGAGGTCGGTGTCCTGAACGGTGCCGTGCGTCCCGCCGACACGGTGGTCGTCGTCGGCGCGGGCCCCATCGGCCTCGCCGCCATCTCCACCGCCGGCTTCTACAGTCCCGGCCGGATCATCGCCGTCGACCTGGCCGAGTCGCGGCTCGCCGCCGCCCGTGCCCTCGGCGCGGATGCCACCGTGAATGCCGCCGAAGGCCCCGAACAGCTCGTCGAGGATCTGACCGACGGCCTTGGCGCCGACGTCGTCATGGAGGCCGTCGGCGTCCCGGACGCGTTCGAGATGTGCACCCGGATGGTCCGGCCCGGCGGCAGGGTCGCCAACATCGGAGTGCACGGAAAGCCCGCAGTGCTCCACCTCGAAGACCTGTGGATCAAGGACGTCACGATCACCACCGGCCTGGTGGACACCTCGTCCACGCCCATGCTGCTGCGCATGATGGCCGCCGGGCGACTGCCATCGGCGGAACTGGTCACCCACCGGTTCGAGCTGGGGCAGATGGAGGAGGCGTACGAGGTCTTCGGGCGGGCCGCCGAGACCGGCGCCCTGAAGGTCGCCCTGGGCGGCCCGCAGCACACGGTCGTGAGCCTCCCCGACGCGCCGGTGGCCTGATGAACGGCCGAGGCCGCGGCTCTCGGCCGCCGGACGGTGTCGTCCTCGACACCGACGGCGTACTGCTCGACTCCGCCGTCGTGCACGCGGCGGCGTGGAAGATCGCGTTCGACGCCTGCCTCGACCGACTGGCGCCGGGAAGCGGGCCACAGCCCCCCTTCGACGCGGACGCCGAGTACCGTCGGCTCGTCGACGGCAGGTCTCGGTTCGACGGAGCCGCCGCCTTTCTCGCCGCCCGCGGCCTTCACCTCCCGCCAGGGGACCCGCACGACGCCCCCGGATGCGGCACGATCCGGGCCGTCGCGGCACACAAGGAGCAGGCGTTCGTCGATCTGGTTCGTACGCAAGGCGTCACGGCCTTCGCCGACGCCCGTCCGGCCCTCGCGGCGCTGGTCGCGGCGGGCGTCCCGTGCGCCGCGGTGTCGGCCTCCCGGCACGCCCGGGCACTGATCCGTGCCGCGGGGCTCGCCGGTCTCCTCGCCGTGATCGTGGACGGCGAGGACGCCGCCCGGCTGGGCCTCGCCGGTAAGCCGGATCCCGCGCTCTTCCTGCGGGCGGCCGCCCTCCTCGACAGCCGCGCGGAGGAATCCGCGGTCGTCGAGGACGCGCTCGCCGGCGTCGAGGCGGCGCGTCGGGGCGGTTTCGGTCTCGTCGTCGGAGTCGACCGCACCCCGCTCGGGCGTGCGGCCGGCCCCCTGCGGGAGCACGGTGCCGACCTGGTGGTTCCCGATCTCACGACGCTGGTCCGGAGCGTGTGGGGTGAGCGCGGATGACCACCGGCTGGACCTGGGAGTACGACCGTTACGACCCGGCGCGCGAGCCGCTGGTCGAAGCGCTCTGCACGCTCGGCAACGGCCGGTTCGCCACCCGGGGCTCCGCTCCCGAGTGCCCCGCCGGAGGCCCGCACTACCCGGGGACCTACCTGGCGGGCTGCTACGACCGGCTCACCTCGGTCGTCGCCGGCGAACGGGTCGACAACGAGGACCTCGTCAACCTTCCGAACTGGACGCAACTGCGCTACCGCTGCCTGCCCGACGACGGACCGCCCGGCGACTGGCTGACGCCCGACGCCGGGGAGCTGCGCCACTGCGATGTCCGTCTCGACCTCCGCGCGGGTGTGCTCACCCGACGCCTGCTCTTCCAGGACGCCCGCGGGCGTGGTCTGCGCGTCAGCCACATCCGCGTCGTGCACATGGGAGACGCCGGCCTCGCGGCCCAGTGCACCCTGTTCCGCGCGTACGGCTGGAGTGGCTCCGTCGAGGTGTGGTCCGTCCTCGACGGCTCCGTCACCAACGCCGGAGTGGAGCGCTACAGGCACCTGGACGGGCGTCATCTCACCGACCGCCGGACCGGATTCGCGCCCGACGGGGTCGCATGGATCTCCTGCCGTACCGTCGATCCGGGCACCAGGATCGCCATGGCGGTGCGCACGGTCACCCGCCCCGCGCGGCCCGCGAGGGAGAAGGCGACCAGTGCCGGCGCGGTGCAGACCTACCGCCTGCCCCTCGCTCCCCACCGCTCGGCGATGGTCGTGAAGACTCTGGCACTGCACACCTCGATGGACTGGCCGGCCGCCGACCCGCTCCCGGCAGCCACCGACGCGGTCGCGAGCGCCCCTTCCTTCCCGCGGCTGCTCTCCGCCCACAAGGCGGCCTGGCTGCGCGTCTGGGAACAGGGCGAGTTGCACGTGCCCGGCGAGGCGGGCCGCATCCTTCGGCTCCACGTGTTCCACCTGCTGCAGACGCTCTCCCCGCACACGGCGGACCTCGACGTGGGCGTTCCCGCCCGCGGACTGCACGGTGAGGCGTACCGGGGGCACGTCTTCTGGGACGAGCTCTTCGTCCTGCCCTACCTCGAACTCCACTTCCCCGAGGTGGCGCGGGCCCTGCTCATGTACCGGCACCGTCGACTGCCGGCCGCCCGCGCGGCCGCCCGCCTCGCCGGTCACCAAGGGGCCATGTACCCATGGCAGAGCGCGAGTTCGGGACGGGAGGAGACGCAGGTCCTGCACCTCAACCCTCGCTCGGGGCGCTGGCTGGACGACCACTCACGGCTGCAACGCCATGTGGGCTCCGCCGTCGCGCTCAACGTCTGGCGGTACGCGCAGTCCACCGGCGACCGCGGGTTCCTCCACTCCGCAGGGGCGGAGATCCTCCTCGAGGTCGCCCGCTACTGGGCCGGGGCCGCCGCGTTCGACCCTGAGCTCGGCCGCTACCGCATCCGCGGGGTCGTGGGACCCGACGAATACCACGACGCCTATCCCGACGCCACGACCCCGGGGATCGACGACAACGCCTACACCAACGCGACCGCCGCCTGGGTGCTCGCCCGCGGCCTCGACCTGCTGGGCGAACTGCCCGATGCGCGGCGCGCGGAACTCTCGGAGCAAGTCTCTCTGCACGAGGGCGAGACGGCTCGCTGGGAGGATGTCTCCCGCCGCCTGCACGTACCGTTCCACCAGGGCGTGATCAGCCAGTTCGAGGGGTACGGAGAACTCGCTGAGCTCGACTGGGAGGCGTACAGGGCTCGGTACGGCGACATCCGCAGGCTCGACCGGATCCTGGAGGCCGAGGGGGACACGGTCAACCGCTACCAGGCGTCGAAACAGGCCGACACCCTCATGCTCGGCTACCTCTTCCGCCCCGACGAGCTGTACAGCCTGTTCGACCGGCTCGGTTACGCGCTGGACGACGAGACGTGGCGGGCCACCGTCGCGTACCACCTGCGGCGCACCAGTCACGGCTCGACGCTGAGCAGCCTCGTCCACGGTTGGGTGCTGGCCCGGCAGAAGGGCGCCGACGCCTGGCGCTACTGCGAGGAGGCGCTGCTCGCCGACGTGGCCGACGTCCAGGGAGGAACGACCGGCGAGGGCATCCATCTCGGTGCGATGGCCGGGACGGTCGACCTGGTCGAACGCGGCATCACCGGCCTGGAGACGGGACCGGAAGGGCTTCGGGTGGCTCCGGTCCCGCTGGCGGAGATCCCCCGGTTCACCTTCACCTTGTGCGTCGGTCCTCATCGCGGGGTGCGTGTGCGGATGCTGCCCGGGCGGCTGGCCATCCGGGTCCCGGCCTCGCCCGAGGGCCCGCTCGCCATCGTCCTGCCCGGCGACCGGAGGGTCACGGTCGCACCCGGACAGGAGCGTTGGTTCCGTCTGTGAGAAGTGGTTCGGTCGAGAAGTGGCTCCGTCCGGGAGAAGCGGGCTCAGTCGAAGGCGAGCACCTCGGAGGCGGGACGGCGGGGTGTGGCCTTCCCCTTCGGGCCATAGCCCAGGCGGATCACCATATGGACGAAGCCGACCCCCGAGCCGGGATCGCCTGCGTGGGAACGGAGTTCGGGCCATTCCAGGGGCTGGGACATCAAGGAGGCGGAAAGGCCGTCGAGGGTCGCCTGCAGGAGGACCCGGTGCATGGCCTGGCCGGCCTTGAGCCACTCCTCCGGGGTGTCGTCGACCGTGCCGAGCAGCGCGATCTGCGGCCTCTTCTCGAAGTGTTCCGAAGTGCGGCCGGGCACCTGCCGGGGGGTGTCGAAGTCCCTGACGGGGGAGGCCACGTCGTACTGCCGTGGACCGAAGGCGTACGCGGGGATGCCCTCGGTGCCGGGGCCTTCCCCGGACGCGCCGGTGCGCGTCCAGGCGGCGATCTCCGCGCGTACGGCTTCGTCCGCGGCCTCGAACAGCTCGGATGCGTGGACGAGGTCCATGACGGTGTCGGTGTGCCACGCACCTGGTACGACCAGCCGGCAGCCCTCCAGGAGGGCCGCGGCGCGGAGTCCGTCGATCACTTCGGACGGGATCCGCTCCTCGGTGAAGGGGAAGCGGCTCGTGTGCCGCCGCGAGAGGGCGTCGTGGAGCACGCCCAGTTCGCTGTCGGCATCGTCGGGAACGTCGAATCGTACGTCGGCGAGGTGCCAGGGGTCGTCGGGAGAGGGCAGCAGTCGAACCACGGGGTGCAGGGCTCGGTGCGCGGCGGCGACCCGCAGACCGAACAGGGCGGCACCGCAGCCGAGATGGAGGGACCGGTGGTCCGGGTCCTGGCGCGGCATGCCGCGCAGCGGGTCGCCGTGCAGTTCGACGACGCCCACGCCCGTCTTGCAGACGAACTTCCAGGGCTGTGCGTTGTGCATCGAGGGAGCCGTGACGGCGTCTTCGATCAGCGACGTCACGAGCGGTGGGGTGAGAACGGTGGTGGACATGGTTCGTCCTGTCTGCGGAGGGGGTCACCATGAGATGTCGTGCGGAGTCCGGGTGGGGGACGCGGGACGTGCGTCGTCCTCGAGGAAGGACAGCCGGTCCACGACGGCGACGACGCCGTCGACGCGCTCGGCCAGTCCGGCGAGCATCAGGGCCTGACTCCGCCGCCGGACGCGGCCCCCCAGCGTCGCCACGCCGTCGAGGACGTGCACGTCCACCGCGTCCCCGGGCAGGTCCATGGCATCCGTGAGGACGTCCTCACGGATGCGGCGCCGGATCTCCGAGTCCGGGCGGAGATAGACGCAGAGCAGGTCGCGGCGGGTCACGATGCCCACCAGCCGTTCCTCCTCGTCGACCACGGGAAGGCGCTCGACCCCTCGGCGCACCATCAGCCGAGCGGCGTCCGCCACCGTCTCCTCGGCGTGCACCGTGACGGCCGGCGTGGTCATCAGGTCCCGCGTGGTGAGCTCGCGGCCGGCCAGGAGGTCGCTCTCGGAGACGACTCCGACGACATGGTCGTCCTCGTCCAGGACGGGGACCCCACTGATGTCGTACTCGGCGAGCAGCTTCGCCACGTCCCTGAACTGCGTCGCAGGGACGACGGAGACCACTTCGTCGGTCATCAGGTCGCCGACCTTCATGTGCTTCATCGCCGCGCCTCCTGTTCGAGGGTCCGGACGGTGCACGTCCCGCATCACCACCCTCCGACGTGCACTCGGAGTCGGCGAGGGCCGAATGGGCCACCCTCAGGACCGAACGGGCTCGTCACGGCCCAGACCACGTCCTGCCCGACCGGGGGTAGGGGCCCTTCGGTCCCGTCATTGCCCCCAGCGGCCCTCCGGCGCGCTCGGGCCAGGCCGGCAAGGTGGAAGGAGGTCCCGAGGACCCTCGGAGGAGGAGCCATGAGCGGAACCACTACCGGCCCCGGACTGGACAGGATCGGCGGTCGGCGGTCGGCGATCGCCCGGCTGTCCCGAGGAGTTCCTCAGCCATGACGGCGTCGGCAGCGGACCGGGCACCTGCGACGGTGCGGGAGACGACGGGACTCACCCAGGAGGAGGCCGCCCGGCGGCTCGCCGATACGGGCCCCAACGAGGTGACCGCGAGCAAGCCCGTACGGCTTCACAAGCGGGTCCTGGCCCAGCTGACCGACCCGCTGATCATGGTGCTCCTCGGGGCCGTCGTGCTGACCCTGGCGATAGGCGACCACCCTGACGCGATCGTCATCGGGCTGGTCGTCCTGGTGAACACCACCGTCGGCGTGGCGCAGGAGATCAGGGCGGACAATGCCGTCGCCGCCCTCTCCGCCCTGACCGCACCGCACGCGCGCGTACGGCGGGACGGCGCCGTCCGCGACCTCCCGGCGGCGACGATCGTCCCGGGTGACGTCCTGCTTGTCGGTGAGGGCGACATCGTCGCCGCCGACGCCGAACTCGCCGAGGCGTCCGCCGTACTGGTGGACGAGTCCATGCTCACGGGGGAGTCCGTGTCCGTCGACAAGGACTCCGGTGCGACGCTGAGCGCGGGCACGGTCGTCGTCCGGGGACGCGGTGTGGCGGTGGTGACGGCGACCGGGGCGTCCAGCGCGCTCGGCCGCATCGCAGCCCTTCTCGACGAACGCCGGGAGTCGACCCCGCTGCAGCACCGACTCGCGGCCCTCGGGCGCGTTCTCGCGGCCGTGACGCTCGCCCTGTGTGTCCTGGTCTTCGCTCTCGGCCTGGTGCGGGGGTTCCCGCTCGGCACGATGGCCGTCACCGCCATCAGCCTGGCCGTGGCGGCGGTCCCCGAATCCCTTCCCGCCGTCGTCACCCTCGCCCTGGCTCTCGGGGCCCGGCGCATGGCCGCCCGGCACGCACTGGTGCGGCGGCTGCCCGCGGTGGAGACGCTCGGCTCGGTGTCCGTCCTCGCCACCGACAAGACCGGCACCCTGACCGAGGGCCGCATGGTCGTCCAGCACGTCTGGACGCCGCGAGTGAGCGCCGAGCTCTCGGGCGTGGGGTACGAACCCGAGGGCGAGGTCCTTGTCGCCGGGAGACCGGCCGAGGCGGACGAGGCCGAGCCGCTGCGCGAGCTGCTGACGGTGACCGCCCTCTGCAACGACGCCACGCTGCGCCCGGCGGAGGACGGGGCGTCCGACGGTCGCTGGACGGCCTTGGGCGACCCCATGGAAGCGGCCCTGCTCACGGCCGCGGCCAAGGCGGGCTGCCCGGAGCCGGCGGAACTGTCGGCGATCCGCCCCCGGATCGGAGAGGCGCCCTTCGACAGCCTCCGCAGACGCATGACCACACTCCACAAGACCGACGGAGGCGGGGTGCTCGTGTGCCTGAAGGGTGCTCCCGAGGCCGTCCTCGACCCGGCCGTCCTGCTCGATCCTCCGGACGTGCTTGCGGCGGCTCGCCAGGAGGCGGGGAGTCTGGCCGCCCGGGGATACCGCGTGCTCGCCGTGGCATCGGGCGTGCGGAACGACCTCCCGATCCCGGTCACCGAGGCCGAGTCGGGGCTCGCGCTCCTCGGCCTCGTCGCGCTGAGCGACCCGCCCAAGCCGCACGCGGCGGCGACCCTCGCCGCCTGCCGTGCCGCCGGCATCACGCCCGTCCTCATCACCGGGGACCATCCGGCGACGGCTCGGGCGGTGGCGACCGACGTCACACTCCTGGGCGACGGCGGCGAGACGGAGGGCCACGTCGTCACGGGAGCCGACGTGGCCGCGGGACAGGTCGCCGACCTCACCTCGGTGCGGGTCTTCGCCCGTACGAACCCCCAGCAGAAGCTGGACATCGTGGAGGCGTGGCGCGCCAAGGGGGCGGTGACGGCGATGACCGGCGACGGGGTCAACGACGGACCCGCGCTCCACCGGGCCGACATCGGTGTCGCCATGGGCGCACGCGGCACGGAGGTCGCGCGCCAGGCCGCCGATCTCGTCCTCACCGACGACGAGCTGTCGACGGTCGTGGCAGCCGTCGACGAAGGGCGGCGCGTCTACGACAACATCCGCCGCTTCCTCGTCTACGGGATGTCCGGCGGCGCTGCCGAGATCCTCGTCATGCTCATCGGTCCCATGCTGGGGCTGCCCCTGCCCCTGAGAGCGGGACAGATCCTGTGGATCAACCTCCTCACGCACGGCCTCACCGGTGTCGCCATGGGGGCGGAACCGGCCTCGCCGGGAGCGATGCGACGACCGCCCCGCCCTCCGGGCCAGCACATCCTCGGTGCCGGTGCCTGGCAGCGCCTGCTCGTCCTCGCCGGCGTCGTCACGACAACCTCTCTCGGTGCGGGACTGGCGGCCCAGGCGCTGGACCTGGCTTGGCAGAGCGTCCTCTTCCTCGCCCTCCTCGCTGCCCAGCTCGGTGTCGTCCTCGGGCTGCGTGCCCGGCTCCTGACCAGGAAGAACCCGTTCCTTCCGCTGTCCGTCCTCGCCTCCGCCCTACTGGCCGCGGCAGCGCTGTACGTGCCGTTCCTGAGCTCGGTCCTGGAGACCGAACCGCTCGGCTGGGCAGGCATCGGCATCGCCGTCGCCTGCGCGCCCGCCGGATTCCTCGCCGCACGACTCGTCCGAACCGCCTTCCGGGGAACGAGCCCGACAGGAACGGTCGGCACACAGGGACTACCGTGAAGATCAGGCGCCACGGGCGCCGCCCATGCGCCTGAGGTGACCGGAGGTCTTGATGGGCCGGGAGGACGCCGAATCCGCGGACACGCGTGCGCCACGCCTGAAGCTCGACGAGCTGCTCGACGAACTCCAGGCGCGCATCGACGAGGTACGGGGCACCAGGGACCGGTTGAACGGGCTTCTCGAGGCCGTCATGTCCGTCGGCCGGGAGCTGGACCTGCCACAGGTGCTGCGCGGCATCGTAGAGGCGGCTGTCACCCTCGTCGACGCGGAATACGGAGCCCTCGGAGTCATCGGTGACGACAATAAGCTCTCCGAGTTCCTCCCCATCGGCATCGCCGACGACCTGCGGGAGCAGATCGGAGATCTGCCCTCCGGACACGGAATTCTCGGCGAGCTGATCCGGAACCCCCAGCCGCTGCGCCTGTCGGAACTGTCCGAGCACCCGGCTTCGTACGGATTCCCGCCCCACCATCCTCCGATGCACTCGTTCCTCGGCGTCCCCATCCGGGTCCGCGATGAGGTCTTCGGGAATCTCTACCTCACCGAGAAGCGTGGAGGAGCCGACTTCGACGCCGAGGACGAGGCCGTCGTGACGACCCTGGCCGTCGCGGCCGGCATCGCGATCGAGAACGCCCGCCTCTACGAGGAGGGCAGGCTCAGGCAGCGGTGGCTGGCGGCGAGCGCGGACTTCACCAGCGCTCTTCTGTCCGGCGCCGGCGAGTCCCAGGTGCTCGACGGGATGCTGGAGCAGGCCGTGGACATCGCGGGCGCCGACATGGGGGTCTTCTACCTGGTGGGTACCGGTGGCGAGCTACGGGGCTCCTTGGCACGTGGTGAGGGATCCGACCTGCATCGGGGCGTCGTCCTGCCGAGCAGCGAAGGGACCCTGGCCGCCGCGGCCCTCATGGAGGAGGACGGTCTGGTCACGGTGGCGGACGTCGCGAGCGACGAGCGCGTGACGGTGCAGCCGGAGCGCTGGGAGCACTTCGGGCCGGCGGTGGCCGTCACGGTCGGCACGAAAGAGCGGCTGAACGGCGTACTGATCCTCGCCCGGCGTAGTGGCCGGTCCCCCTTCGTGGGCGCCGAGATCGCCGCTCTCCCCGGATTCGCGGGACAGGCGGCCCTGGCACTCGAACTTGCCGACCGCCGCCGTGACGCCGAGCAGGTGGTCCTTCTGGAGGACCGCGACCGGATCGCCCGCGACCTGCACGATCTGGCGATTCAGCGCCTGTTCGCCACAGGGATGACGCTCCAGAGCGCCCGGCGCTTCGTCGAGCACCCGGAAGCGGTGGACCGGCTGGCCCGGGCCATCGACGACCTGGACGCCACCATCAAGATCATCCGGTCGACCATTTTCGGCCTCCGGGACCACGACCCCTTCGGAACGGCACCGAAGCTCAGGAGCCGCATCGTCAAAGTGGTCGAATCAGCCGCGTCGACGCTGGGGTACGCCCCTGCTCTTCGTATGGAGGGGTTGCTCGACACGGATGTGCCTTCCGAGGTGGCCGATGAGGTGATCGCGGTGATCGGTGAAGCGCTCACCAACGTGGCCCGGCATGCGCGGGCCCGCGGGGCGGAGGTGGCGGTTCTCGCCGATGACGGTGTGCTTACCGTGACAGTGAGTGACAATGGTGTGGGTATTCCGGAGGGTCGGCCCCGCAGTGGTCTGCGTAACCTCTCTGAACGAGCGCATCGCCTGGGCGGCTCCCTGTCCGCCTTCGCACGGGCGGAACCCCGCAACGGCACCGTGCTCGAGTGGCGCGTGCCCCTGGTCGCTGACCGGAAGTGAGGGCGCTACCCCTGCTCGGCGTCGTGTTCGTGGACCTGTGCCGCGATCACTGCCGCCTGTACACGCCGTTCCACGCCCAGCTTGCCCAGCAGCCGTGAGATGTGGTTCTTGACCGTCTTCTCGGACAGGTAGAGCTGCTTGGCGATCTGCCGGTTGGTGAGCCCCTCGCCGATCAGATCGAGCACGGATCGCTCCCGCTCGGACAGCACCGCGAGCCGCTCGTCCTCCAGCGGCTTCGCCGCCTCGGGGGTCCGCAACGAGCGCATCAGCCGGGCGGTGGTGGCCGGGTCGAGCATCGACTGCCCGGTGGCCACGGTCCGTACCGCCGACACGAGATCGGATCCCTTGATCTGCTTGAGGACGTACCCCGCCGCTCCCGCCATGATGGCGTCGAGCAAGGCGTCCTCGTCGTCGAACGACGTCAGCATCAGGCAGGCCACCCCGGGCATCCGCGAGCGAAGTTCCCGGCACACGGAGATGCCGTCGCCGTCGGGCAGCCGCACGTCGAGGACGGCCACGTCCGGCCGCAGGGCGGGCCCCCTGGCCAGCGCCTGCGCCGCCGTCGCCGCCTCGCCGACCACGTTCATGTCGGGCTCGTCATTGATCAGGTCGCGGAGGCCTCGGCGGACGACCTCGTGGTCGTCCAACAGGAATACCTGGGTGGGTGCGTCGGGCATCGGACGATCGGACATGGCGATCCTTGCGATCGATGGGTTCGTACCCGCCCCCACAAGGATTGTCCGTCATGCGGCGTCTTCATGGGCACCGACATCCATCCGCACGTCGACGACACCCTCCACCGCTCGCACGGCGCGGGCGAGCAACGGCACCAGCGACCGGTCGGCGAGCGCGCCACGCACGGTGGCCACGCCATCCCGTACGGAGACGTCCAGCTCCGGCGGGGCAGCCGACTCGCCGAGGATGGAACGGCGGATCTCCTCCTCGATCTCGCCGTCCGTACGGAGGAAGACCTTGAGCAGGTCGCTGCGGCTGACCACACCCTCCAGCATCCCGATGTCGTTCACGACCGGCAGCCGCTTCACCTTCCGCGTGGCCATGATCCGTGCCGCCTCGGCGAGTGTGGCGGCGGGGTGAACGGTCACGGCCGGGCTCGACATGAGTTCCCCGGCCCGTAGGGCCCCGGCCTTGGCCGCCTCGGCGAATTCGTCCGGGCGGGGCTGATCGAGCCGGAACTCCTCCTTCGGCAGAAGATCCGCCTCCGATACGACTCCGACGACACGCCCCTCTCCCTCGAGGACGGGGACGGCGCTCACCTTCCACTGGTCCATGAGGGCGACGATCTCCTTGTAGGACGCATCACGGCCGATCGCGACAGCGGTGTGGGTCATGACGTCGCTGACGGTGTAACGGGTGACAGGCATGGATCGCATCGGGAGCCTCCTCGTATGCCACTCCCAGCCTCGCCCCGCGAACGGTGGACCGAGGAGGGTCGGATGGGCCCCGTCTCGTACCACTCGGCCCGCTGAAAATACCCCCACGGGGTATCGCAGTGGACGAGGGTCTGGTCCTGCGGGCGGTCACCACTCCCGGTCATACTCCGCACCACACCTCTTATGTCCTGGAAGAGGACGGGCGCTCTGCGATCACTCGGGCAGTAACGATCCAGGCCGCGGCGCACCCTCCCCCGCGTAACCGCCGAGAAGTCCGGTGCCGCGCCGAACAGTCGGCACGTCTCGTCCGTCTGTCGTGACCGACTTCACGCGGGCGCTCGCGCACCCCGGCCGGCGATCCGTACCTCGTCGCCACGGTCGGGCTCCTGCGGTTCGCAGGGGACCAGTTGGGGGACCACACGCTATGCCGGAAAACACCCCCGACGCTCACTCCTGGGCGCCCACGGCGAGACCGAACTCGGCCGACACGTCACGGGTCAAGTCCGCCGGCGGTCCTCCAGACGGCAGGTGATCTCCCGTTCGGTGAGCAGCACGTCGAGGGGGACGACCCCGCAGCGGGTGGGGTCAGGGCTTCGGGACGGTGTTGACGTAGTCGGCGCCGGTGCTGTGGAAGCCGTCCACCGTCTTCTGGAGGTCCGCGTGGGAGACGGCCTCGTCGGCCTTGTAGTAGACCCAGTCGACCTTCATGTCCCAGATGCGCGGGCCACCGGTGAAGGGGAGGTCGATGAGCCAGTTGCTGAAGTGGATGTCCATCCGCTCGCGCGGGACGTACTTGCCGGAGCTGGTGAAGAGCTCCTTGCCGTCCAAGGAGTAGGTGACCCTTCCGTCCATGGCGGTGATCATCATGGTGTGCCAGCCCCCGAGGCGCCGCTTGAGGGTGTTGTGGACCCGGTCCGGCGGGTCGGCCCTGTACCAGCTGACGTTGTCGAGCTGCGGACCCACCGAGCCCCAGCCGCCGTTCGGCAGGTACTCGAAGTCGAGTTCGCTGTAGTTCTCCGAGGAGTCCGACGGGGAGATCGGGAAGAAGGTCTGGACGACGTGGTCGCCGTCGCGTCCGCTCGTGGGCTCGTCGCTGAGGTGGACCCGGGCGGCGAAGGTTCCCGTGAAGAAGTTCCGGCTCGTGGTCTGCACCTCGACCTGCGTGGTGCCCTGCTCGGTGCCGTCGGTGGAGGAGCGCAGCCGGAGGACCTTGCCCCCCTTGGCCGTCGGGTCGGAAGGGAAGGCGGCGCCGTCGGCGGTCCAGGTGTCCTTGATTCCCGGGCCGCCCCCGCCGGTACGGATCTCCCAGCCGTGCGCGGCGAGGGAAGGGTCGTCGGCGCCGGTGTAGTTGAAGTTGTCGAACAGGGTTCCCGGTGGTCCGGCGGGCGTTGGCGAGGCGTCCCGCGCGGGCCCGGCGGCGTCGGCGCCCCCGCCGGTCGCGAGGTCTGCGGAACACGCGGCGAGTACGCACAGGAGGGCGGGCAGCGTGAGCGCCGTCCACGCGCGGCGACGAGAGGTGCGGCGGGGCTGGCTCACGCAGGCTCCTTGGGGCGTAGGGGTGACATCTGGGCACGCCCCTTGCATGGGGGCAAACGCTGATCACATGAGTTGAGGCGTCATCCTAGCGAAGGGTTTCAGCCACCCCGTCGTGTGTGTTCGACCGGCCGCCCATGGGCGGGGACACGCCCGTCGACATACCGATCTGGTTACGACGTTCGGTCGGATCATGCTAAAGGCGGATATCGCGCACCGATCGTTCAGGGTCATCCGCTATGGTCCGCTCTACGCTTTCGCTGTCTATCTCCCTGCACAAAAAGGCCACACGAGATGCGCCAAGTCTCCACATCCTTCGGGCGTGGACCGGCATACCCGGCACAGGTCGGCGTGGCCGAATCTGGCCTCCAGGAGCCTGTCCCGACACCGGTGTTCGTCGACCAGTCGGGTCTGCGCAGTCGTCTGTTCCGGCGCTTCGGCTGGCCGGTCTCCGTGGTCGGCGCGATCCTGGCGGCCGCGATGGGCAGCAGCCTGATCGGTATGCAGTCGGACGCCCCTGCGATGGAGATTCCTCCGAAGCCCTCGTACTTGCCCACCAGGGGACCCCTGCCTCCCTCCTTGCCCTAGAGGGCGCGGTCTGCGAGACCCACCCGAAAAGTTCGGCCGTCACGCCGAACATCGCGACATTCCACGGCATACCGCGACCATCGTGTCGCCCGGAGCCACGCCTGTGGGTCGGCCGAGCGTGCCTGATCGTCCGCACCACCCATTTCCAGGAGCGTCCTTGTCCCGCCACCAGCGTCGTCGGCAGTCCCTGCTGAGGCCGCGCCGACTGGCTGCGCCGCCGCTGCGCTTCTTCATGCCACTGTCCCTGCTGGCCTGCTTGCTCGCGCTCCTCGTCCTGCGCGGCCTCGCCACCAACGAGGCGTTCCACGACGACCGGATCGCGACCTCGGTCGACAAGACGACCGTGCCGGAGAACCTGCTCAAGGGCGGCCCGATCATCGACGCGCGCGGCGACAAGAACGAGCGCCCGGTGAGCTACCGGGTCCCCGACCGCACCGTGGTCCTGAGCTTCGACGACGGCCCCTCGCCGGAGTGGACCCCGAAGATCCTGGACGTGCTCGCGGCTCACGACATCCACGCGGTCTTCTTCGTCACCGGCGCGATGACCACACGCCATCCGGAGCTGATCCGGCAGATCGTCGCGGGCGGCCACGAGATCGGTGTGCACACCTTCACCCACCCCGATCTGGTGTACCAGTCCGAAGCCCGGATCACCTGGGAGCTGGCGCAGACGCAGCTGGCGCTGGCCGGCGTCGCGGGCGTCCACAGCGCGCTGTTCCGCCCGCCGTACTCCTCCGACGCCTCGGCGCTCGACAACTGGAACTACCCGGTGATCAAGTACGTGGGTTCCCACGGCTACCTCACCGCGTTCATCGACCGCGACACCGACGACTGGAAGCGTCCCGGCGTCGACGCGATCGTCAAGGCGGCGATGCCGCGCAAGCCCGGCGCGGGTGAGCTGATCCTGTTGCACGACGCGGGTGGCGACCGTACCCAGACCATCGCCGCGCTCGAGCAGATCATCGTGAAGCTGAGGAGCGAGGGGTACCGCTTCACCACCGTCTCCGAGGCGCTCGGCGCCACCGACGCCACCGTGCCGGTGCACGGCTACCAGCTGTGGGCGGGCAAGTGCTTCATCTGGGCCAGCGAGGCCGCCGTGCTCACCCTGCCGGTGCTGGTCGCGCTCCTTGCCGTCGTCGGCTTCCTCAACTTCGGCCGGTTCGCGCTGATGCTCGTCCTCGCGCCGCTCCACGCCCGGCGCTCCCGGCGGCGGGAGGCGTGGGGACGACCCGTCACCGAGCCGGTCACCGTCCTCGTCCCGGCCTACAACGAGCGCGAGTGCATCGCGAACACCCTCAACTCCCTGATCGCCAGTGACCATCCGATCGAAGTGATCGTCATCGACGACGGCTCCACGGACGGCACCGCGGACATCGTCGAGGAGATGAACCTGCCGTTCGTCCGGCTGATCCGCAAGGTCAACGGCGGCAAGTCCAGCGCGCTCAACACCGGCATAGCGGCCGCGTCGCACGACATCATCGTGATGATGGACGGCGACACCGTCTTCGAGCCGTCCACCGTGCGCGAGTTGGTCCAGCCCTTCGGTGACCGGGGGATCGGCGCGGTCGCGGGCAACGCCAAGGTCGGCAACCGGGACAGCCTGATCGGCGCCTGGCAGCACATCGAGTACGTCCTCGGCCACAACCTGGACCGCCGGATGTACGACATGCTCAACGTCATCCCGACCATCCCCGGCGCGGTCGGCGCCTTCCGCAAGGAGGCCCTGCGACGGGTCGGCGGGATGAGCGACGACACCCTCGCCGAGGACACCGACATCACCATGGCGGTGCTCTGCGACGGCTGGCGGATCGTCTATGCCGAGCGTGCCCGCGCCTGGACCGAGGCCCCCGCCAGCATCCAGCAGCTCTGGTCCCAGCGGTACCGCTGGAGCTACGGCAGCATGCAGGCGATGTGGAAGCACCGGCGCGCTGTGATCTCCCGGGGTCCGGCCGGGCGCTTCGGCCGGGTCGGGCTGCCCCTCGTCGTGCTGTTCGGCGTGGTCGCCCCGCTCCTCGCGCCGCTGGTCGACATGTTCCTGCTGTACGGCGTGCTGTTCGCGGACGCCCCGATCACCCTCGCCAGCTGGGGCGGCTTCATCCTGCTCCAGGCAGTGCTGTCCTGGTACGCCTTCCGGCTGGACGGCGAGAAGCCCCTGCATCTGATCAGCCTGCCGATCCAGCAAGTGGTCTACCGGCAGCTGATGTACATCGTCCTGTTGCAGTCCACGATCACGGCGCTGACCGGTGGCCGACTGCGCTGGCAGAAGCTCCGGCGCACCGGTGAGGTCGCCGCACCGGTGGAGGCCTGACCATGACCGCATCCTTCGAGTTCGGGGGAACCCAGGACACCGTCCGGCTGAGGATCCCCGCCGCACTGCGACGGGAGCCCCAGCCGGTGCCGGAGCCGTCGGCACCGTCCCCGCGCAAGGGCGGCCGAGACCTGTATCTCGACCTGCTGCGCGCGCTGGCGCTGGTCCGTGTGGTGATCTACCACAACTTCGGCTGGTTCTGGCTGCCCGTCGTCTTCCCGTCGATGGGCGTGATGTTCGCGCTGGCCGGTTCGCTGATGGCACGCTCGCTCAGCCGTCCCGCCCTGGGCGTCATCCGGGGCCGTATGCGTCGGCTGCTGCCGCCGATGTGGCTGTTCGGCGCGGTCATTCTCACCCTGGAGATCGTCGACGGATGGGGGCCCGAGGCCGAGGGGCACCCCGACTGGTGGTGGGGCAAGCTGCTGTTCTGGCTCGTGCCGCTGAGCACTCCTCCGTACGCCGAATCACTGAACGGTTTCGACCATCTCGTGGGGCAGGGCTGGGCGGTGCAGGTCACCGTCCCGCTCTGGTACCTCCGCGCGTACCTCTGGTACGTCCTGCTCTCACCGCTGCTGCTGTGGGCGCTGCGGCGGATGCCGGTGGTGACGCTGTCCGTGCCGCTCGCGGTGACGATCGTGATGCACACGTTCCTCATCGACCAGGAGTTCCTCTACGGCCGGGTCTGGGAGAACCTCAGCGACTTCGCCATGTTCGGCTCCTGCTGGATCCTCGGCATGGCCCACCAGGAGGGCCTGCTCAAGAGGATCCCGCAGTACGTCGTGCCGTCCGTCGCGCCGCTGATCATGGTGGCCGGCTGGTGGTACCTGCAGACCCGACCCGTCGATCCGACCGTGCCCACCGACATCGAGAGCTGGCCGATAGCCCAGGCCCTGTGGTCCTTCGGCTTCGTCGCCATCCTGCTCCACGTCAGTCCCTCCTGGGAACGGTGGCCCCGACCGCTGGAACGCTGGAACGGCCTGATCAGCCTGCTCAACACACGCGCTGTCAGCGTCTACCTCTGGCACCAGGTCGCGTTGGTGGCCGCCATCCCGCTGATCGACCCCCTCTGGTCCGTCGGCTTCTTCTACGAGCACTTCCAGTGGCTGCTGACCAGCCAGTGGTTTCCGCTGATGGTGGCGATCCCCCTGACCGGACTGCTGGTGCTGACCTTCGGCTGGGTCGAGGACGTGGCCGCGAAGCGCTCTCCGCGCCTCTTCCCGTACCCGCGCCGCGTGCGGGGCAGGCGCAGGGCCGGCGTCTGAAGCGGGCCGTCCGGTCCGCGGACGTGCGTGGCTCCCGGGTACCCGACCTGCGATCCAGAAGCCGGCGCCAGGCGGTCGCAATGTCAGGGGCTTCAGGCATGGGCACATCTTCGAAGGTCCTGGCGGCAGCCACAAGCGAATGAGCCGTCGACAACCACGACTTTCCCGACAACTGGAGAGACCTGCCGGAACAGTTCGGCCCTGGGCAGACGGTCCATGGGCGATGCGCCCGCTGGGCAGCCGACGCATTTGGCTCGACCGGCACGTGATCGACAGGACACCCCTAGCGTGCTGCCCGGCGCCAGAACCTGCCGGAGCCCCTCTCCTTCGGCGGGCGGACCTCCAGGGTCCAGTCGCCCTCGGCACTGCTGACCTGCACGAGCAGGGGCCCGTCGGGCAGTTCCCTCGTGTCCTTGGGGCGTCTGCTCGCCACGTTGGCCAGCAGGTGGTCGCGGCCACCCGGCTCATGGCCATGTACGTGGAAGTACGCGTGGCTGTAGGTGTGGAGCCGGGAGGTGAGCCGGCCGGCGGGACCCGTGTGGAGCAGCACGTCCGCGCCCCGGCCCTTCGCACCCCGGCCGAGTTCCTCCACGACGCTCACCGGACGGACGGCGATCGTCCACTCGCGCCCCGCGGCGCTCACGCGCAGGCGCAGCGGGCTCCTGCCGCGGTGACGCAGCACGGCCCGGCCCTCGAAGTCCTCCAGGGTCGTGTTCGCGAGGAGGACGTCGTCCTTGCCCTGCTTGTCCATGCTGTGCACGCTGAAGTAGCCGTCGCCCGTCCGGGCGGAGTCGACCACGACGTAGCCGGCCGGGATCGGCACGTCGACCGTGAAACTCTTTTCGCCCTTGCCGCTGCGGACGAACTCGGGGAAGTCCTCGCCGAAGACCTCGACGTCCGACGTCGGGCCGGTCCGCACGGGGTCCTGAACGGGAACCTGCGCCGGGACGGCGGCTTCGGCTTCCCGGACCTTCGCCAGGAGCTCCTGGGGGATGTCCTCCGGTGGGGCGCCCTCGGGGGCGGTCTCGTCGTCGAGAGTGCGCTCGTCGTCGGGAGCGGGCTTGTCGGGGTCCCTGCCCTCGATGCCGAAGTCCTCCGCCAGGCCGACGAGGCCGGAGTCCCATCCCTGGCCCACCGCGCGGAACTTCCACGCCCCGTCGCGCCGGTAGAACTCGCCGAGGACGAACGCCGTCTCGGTGCTCGCGTCGTCGACCTCGTACAGCGCCAGCTGCTCCCCTGTGCCGGCGCTGATCGTCCGTATGTGGAGGCCCGGCACCTGGCCGAACGTCCCCGCGTCGGTCGAGGCGCTGATGACGATGCGGTGGACGGTGGGCTCCACCAGCGCGGTGTCGACCTCCAGCCAGTCGGCGATGCGGTGCTGCTCGTCGCGCACCTGTCCGATGTGGCGCACGGCGCCGGACGGGTGGGTCAGCTGGTTGTAGAAGACGAGGTCGCCGTCGCCCCTGACCCGGCCGGTGGCGTCGAGCAGGAGCGCCGAGGCGTCGACCTCCGGCACTCCGTCCCCGGCCGCCCGCCGGACGACCGCGATCCGCCACACCTGCCCGGGCACCGGCAGGTTGCCCCCCTTGACGATCTTTGTCACGCCGTCATGCTGGCACGCGGCCGTCCCGCCTGCCTAGGGGGTGTCCTGTCGACGAGCCCGGCATGATCGGCGAGACACTCCCCAGGCAAGCTCGCCATCGCCTACCAGGCCGCCCCCACCTCGCGCCGTCCTCATGTGGGCCTGGCGACAGACCGCTGTCAGCTACCGACGGCCCAGCATGTGTCTGTGGGTCACGAGCCCGTGCTGACGATGTATCCACGAGTCCGAACGCCTCACCGATGGAGACGGATTCCCGGTCCGGGTACTCGTCGTGCTGTCCGTTGGACGGGACGACGGCCCGCTGTCGATCCTCGGCCGAAGAGCCTCCGGCACTACCTCGGACGACACAGGAACAGCGCTGTCGTCATGGACGACCCAGGACTCGATCACGAACACGGCGATCTCACGGAGGGAGCCAGGAGACGGTCCTAGGGCGTGTATCGAAAGCACGGACAGGCCGGGCGGGGTGATGTCCCGGTCCGGCCCGTCCGCTCTCTGCTAAAGGTCGAGCTGATACTGGTGTGTCGTGTGCGTGGGTGTGTAGCCGAGACCGTCGTTGACCCGTCGCATGTGCGCGTTGCTGTCGGCGGTGTCGGTCAGGAGGTCACCGAGGTCCGGATGGTCCCTGTGGGCCTGCCGGATCGACTCGGCCTTCATCCATCGGCCGAGGCCGTGACCTCGGCGCTCGGGCAGCACCCCCGTGCCGTAGTGCTGGCCGTCACCTGTGCCGTTGCCGGGGATGAAGAGTTCGGTGAAGGCGGCGATCGAGCCGCAGAGTTGAGCTCGGCCGCCTCCTGACTGACCCCTGACCTGACGGCGAAACGCCCCGGCTTGCCGGGGCGTTTCCTCAGTTCAGCGCAAGCCGTCTGTGTCGTCGTGCTCCTCGCCGATTGGGAGTGGCCGGTCCTCCACCGAGTCATCGCTGTAGATGACCGCGGAGACCGCGCTGTCGTAGGCATCGTCGAGGCCGTTACCGCTTGCGCCGAGTATGTTCTCCCAGTCAATTCCCATACCTACGAGCCTACCCGTAGTGTTCGAGGAACCGAGCGATGTGGGCGTTGAGCTCGTCCGCCTGGGCAAAGATCGCAGCTTCCTCTCCTGGAAGGTGGGCGGCGCGGCCAGCCTCGTCATCGGGCTAGGTGTTCTGCGTCGGGAGGTTGTGGACGGCTGGGCAGTTGAGTCGGGTCGGTACAGTCGCGTGCATGCTAAAGCCAGTGCTGCGTGTGGTTGAAGCGGGCGGTCGTACCGTGGACGATCCGACCGAGGAGGTTCTGCACGACCTGCTGTCTGAGATGAACCTGTCGCACCGGTTTGTGATCCTGGAAAGACTCGATCTGGAGCCTGTGGATCAGCATTACATTCAGGTGTACCTGAACGACCACCTCAGCTACCAGGTCGAGTACCGCGAAGGCAGTGCAGACAAGCACTACCAGGCCCACGTTCCAAGGCTCCATGAAGTGTTCGGCCCAGAAGAGTCGACCGCCAAGGTGATGATGGACTGGGCTCACGATCGACAGGGCTGGCGGGAGGCGTTGCCGTGGACCCCGATGCCTTTTCAGTGAAGGATCACAGCCACTCGTTGATCGCCGTGACCAGGACTGTCGCTTCGTAGCGGACAGCGAGCTTGTCGTACCGCGTGGCGACAGCGCGGTTCCTCTTGAGGCGGTTGATCCCACACTCGACCGCGTGGCGCTCGCGGTAGTCGGCCGGGTCGAAGCGCGGCGGCCGGCCGCCGCGGGAACCGAGCCTTCGGCGGTTGCGGGCCTGGTCGGCCTTGTCCGGGATGGTGCAGCGAATCCCGCGGCGGCGCAGGTAGCCGCGGTTCCTGCGGGAGGCGTACGCCTTGTCGGCCCGCACGGGGTTGGGGCGGACGCGTGGCCGTCCCGGACCGATGCGGGGCACGCGGACCTTGTCCAACACGGGTTCGAACTGCGGCGAGTCGCCGCGCTGCCCGGCCGTGATCACGATCGACATGGGTTTCTGACCCTGCTCGACGGCAAGGTGCAACTTGGTGGTGAACCCGCCGCGTGAGCGACCCAGTCCGTGATCCTTGGGTTCGGTGAACACACCGCCTGGCGGTCACTTCTGCAGGTCACCCTGCCTGCGGCCCCAGCCGCACGCTGATGAGCACGACAGACCGTGGGTCGACACTCAGGTCCCACGTGATCCTCCCCTTCGCGTCGGCCAAGGACTGCAGCCGGGTGAAGACCTGATGCCAGGTGCCGTTCCGCTGCCACCGGCGGAACAAGTCGTAGACCCGGCCCCACGGCCCGTACTCGACGGGCACGTCCCGCCACGGAACCCATTTACGGACACGGAACCGTATGCCGTCGATCAGCTGCCGCCGAGGCCAGACAGGTGGCCGGACCGCCTTCGTGCCCTTCGGCAACAACGGCTCCAGCACCGCCCACTGCTCGTCCGTAAGATCTCCCCGACCCATGAACCGTGATCATCCACAGCACCAGATCCACTTTCGACACACAGCCTAAGGCCGCGACAGGGCCTCCCGGACGGCGTCGATGCCGGAGGCCAGGTCCGCATGGAAACGCTGGTGGAGGTCGAAGTCCCGGGTCATGTCGACGTAGTAGCCGTCCGGCAGTGTCGACTCGGCACGCGAGAGGTCGCTGTTCAGTTCGCCGAGCTGGAGGATCATCCGGTGGGCGTCGCGCAGGGACTGCGTGAGGGCCTCGGCGAGCGAGCCGCCGGGCTGAGGGGAGGTGTCCGCATCGGTCCGGTCCAACGCGCGCAGCGCCGCCCGCACCGACGCGCGCCGGAACTCGGCCAGAGCGAGGGACACTTCGATCCCGTCGTAGGAGACCTCGTTCGTCCAGGGGTCGTCATGGGCGAGGCCTGCCGCCAGGAAGCCGACGCGGCGCGGGACGCCGAGGTCCTTCACCGCGTCGAACATCGGCGCGGCGAGCGCGGCGTCCTGTGCCAGTGCGACCGCGAACGCCCAGGCGTCCTCCCTCCGGAACTCGTCCTTGGTGGCCCGTGTTCCGGACCTCTCGGCCTCCCGTCGGAACCGCTCCACCTGAAGGGCGAACACCGCTCCGAGTCGTACGGCCGCCAGCTCGACCGCGGGAAACACGCGTGGCGCAGCCGCGCGCCCCTGCGCGTCGCACCGGGCGAGGCCGGCCGCGTACGCCCGTAGCCCGGATGGCGCGGGCTCGGCGAGCGAGTGCGGCACCGGTGCGCCGAAGGGCGGCACGGGGAGCGAAGGGCCGAGGTTCCACAGCGGCGGTACGGGGTCGCGGCGGCCGGTGGTCCCCTCTGCGCCGATGGAGCCGCTCACCTCGTCCAGCCCGGCCCGCAGGTCGAGTACGGGATCCAGCGCGGCGGCCAGCTCGCCCAGCAGCTCCGCGAACCTGACGTCCGTCTCGGTGGTCCCCTCGTCCGCCCCGGACCCCTCGGCCTCCCCCGACGCCTCGGCACCCCTGGCCTGCCGTACCCCCGTCTCCGCTTCGAGCAGCTTGCCGACGTGGCGCAGGGTGCGGTGCACCTTCGGCATCGACAGGCCCAACTCGTACCCGATCGCTCCCGGGGCGCAGCCGGCCAAGCGGAACGCGACGACGTCGAGTTGGCGCTCGTTCAACTCTCGTAGCGGGGCGAGTGCCACCACCGTCCGGGCCTGTACCAGGGCGTCGGTGCTGCCCTTCCCCAGGAGGGCCGGCACCGTCCCGTGCGCTGAGCGGAGCGCTCCGATGCCGCCGCCGACGGTCATCCGGCACGTCCAGGAGCGCAGCGCCTGCGCGGTGACCACAGGGGTCCTGGTGTCCTTCGCGGCCCCGGCCTCGTTCGCGACCAGCAGGTCAATCCACCGGCGGGCCACCGCCATCGCGTCCTGGGCGAGTCGTGCCGCCTCCACCAGGTCCGCGCCCCGCAGCAGCGACAGGGCGACGAGCGGCCCCGCATGCGCCCGGTAGTAGTCCCCGAACCCGACCCCGCTGACGGACGCCGTATCCGCCGGATCTGCTGCCATTTCCAACTCACCTGCCGTCGCCGGTACTTGTCATTTCCGTCGGGGAACACGGTAGAGGCTCGAAGCGGGTTGAGGGAGATTGCTCCGCCCCCTGGAGCGAGGTCACCGTACCGGGCGGAACGGCCGGCTTCCGCAGCCGGCGGCGGCCCGAGCAGGTGCCGGGTGCCGGGGGAGGAGGGCGCCGGCGCGGCGCCTACTGGAAGCTGAGCCGGTGCGGGTGTTCCGGGTCGGCGGGGCAGGTGTGGATGCGCATGGAGCCGCGGCCTAGGTAGACACCGACCGGGTCGATCACGTCAGGGTCGATGACGTCCGGAGCGATCACGTCGGACGCGTCGGTCGAGTCGCGTTCCTCGACGGGAAGCCAGCTCCTCGAACCGCCGTCGCACTCCCACTTGTCGACCGTGAGCAGTGGCGGCATCGGTGTGCCGCAGACCGCGCAGTCGACCCGTGCGGGATCGGTGAGGTGCCAGGACGCGAAACCGCCCACCTTCCATCCCGGGGCGATGGACAGATCGCTCATGTAGTCGACCTCGTACTCCTCCTTGTCCTCGTCGTCCTCCTCGTCGTCCTCCTCCTCGTCCGACAGGCCCTCCTCCCAGTCGGCGACGGCGTCCTGGAGTTCCTCGCTCAGCAGGCCCAGGTACTCGTGCTCGACGACCTGTTCGGGGTGAAGGACGCAGCGGGTGGGAACGCACTCCTCGCGGCCCGCGACCGGGGGCTCGGGCTGGTGCGTCAGGACGTCGCCGACCTCCCGCGAGCGCCGCCACCTCAGCACGACGTCGATGGTGCGGTCAGGTCCGTGGACCTCGAAGGGGCACCAGAACACCTGGAGCAGGTCGTGGCCTTCCGGGCCGACGAGGTCGGGGATGTCCCGCGTGTACAGCTGGGCGACGGCCAGCAGCGGGAGGGGATCCTCGTCCCGGAGGTCCGGGGCGTGTTGTCCCGGTTTGATGGCGTCGAGTCTCCGCCGCTCCTCGTCGGAGAAGCCGCGTCCTCTCGCCTCCGCGAGGATGCGCCGCCCGAGCCGTACGTCGTCCAGCCGATGGCCCCTGCCCTTGGGGTGCTTCGCGACGCACACCGGCCACGGCTCGTCGGCCGGCCACAACAGGGGCCCCGCCAGCGAGCTTTCCCCGGCCTTCGCCACGCCCTGGCGGGGATGCAGGCGCGTGGCCGTACGCCGATGGGCGGAGAGGGCGGGGAAGACGGCTTCGACATCGACGGGTCGCGGGGGTGTGGTGCGGGTCATGCGGTCCTCCATGGCGGTTCGTCGACGACGCTGTACGCCGTTTCTTCCCCCCGGGCGCGGTCACCGCCGAGCTGGTGCATGACCCCAGGAGCTGCTGCCTGTTCCCAGGAGCAGGTGCCAGACGCACGATGCCATGTGATGCATGGGGTTCCTGTTCAGTCGAGTGTTGCGTGTGCCTCACTTGTGGGAGCTGTTCAAGGACGGCTTTCGGCGGCCAAGCTGAGCGTCGTGCTCCGGGTCATTGCGGGCGCACTTCTGATCGTGTCGAGAACGTGTCGAGAACGTGCCGGTGACGGCCTGAACAGCGAACGGAGAACACCCGTGATTGTCGGAGTCCTCAAGGAAGGGCGGGCAGGTGAGAGTCGTGTCGCGGCCACGCCTGCCACGATCCAGCAGATCCGCAAACTGGGGTACGACGTGGTCGTCGACCCGGGCGCGGGGGTCGCGGCCGGATTCACCGACAGTGCCTACGAGGCCGCCGGCGCGACCGTCGGCGACGCGGCGGGCGCGGACGTGGTGCTGGGCGTGAACGCCCCGAGTCCGGCGCAGTTGGACCGAGTACGGCCGGAGGCGACGGTGATCGCCCTGTTCGCGCCGGCCTTCGACCCGGCGATGGTCGAGGACCTGGGCCGGCGCCCCTTCACGGCGCTGTCGATGGACGCCGTGCCGCGCATCAGCCGGGCGCAGTCGATGGACGTGCTGTCGTCGATGGCGAACATCGCCGGCTACCGGGCCGTCATCGAGGCCGCGCACGAGTTCGGGCGCTTCTTCACCGGCCAGGTGACCGCGGCGGGCAAGGTGCCGCCGGCGAAGGTGCTCGTCGCGGGCGCGGGCGTGGCGGGTCTCGCGGCGATCGGTGCGTCCGGTTCGCTCGGTGCGATCGTACGGGCGACCGATCCGCGCCCGGAGGTGGCCGACCAGGTCCGGTCGCTGGGCGGCGAGTACCTGTCGATCGCGTCCCCCGAGGTGGAGGTCTCGAAGACCGGCTACGCCAAGGAGATGGGCGACGACTACAAGGCGCGCGAGGCCGAGCTCTACGCCGCGCAGTGCCGCGAGGTCGACATCGTCATCACCACGGCGCTGATCCCGGGCCGTCCCGCGCCGACGCTGATCACCGCGGAGATGGTGGCGAGCATGAGGCCGGGGTCGGTGATCGTCGACATGGCGGCCGCCAACGGCGGCAACGTCGAGGGCACCGTGAAGGGCGAGAAGGCCGTCACGGAGAACGGCGTGACGATCATCGGATACACGGATCTGGCGGGCCGGCTGTCGGCCCAGGCCTCGCAGCTGTACGGCACGAACCTGGTCAACCTGCTGAAGCTGATGACACCCGGCAAGGACGGCCTGCTGGTCCTCGACTGGGACGATCCGGTGCAGCGCTCGATCACCGTCGTACGCGAGGGCGAGTCGGCGTGGCCGCCCCCGCCGGTCCAGGTCTCGGCGGCCCCGGCCCCCGCGCCCGCGGCCGCCGCGGCGCAGCCGGCGCCCAAGAAGGCGCCGATGACGCCTAAGCAGAAGTTCGGCGGCGTCGCCCTGGGCGCGCTCGCGCTGTTCCTCGCCGTGGGGTTCGCCCCGGCGGCGCTGCTGCCCCGTGTGACGGTCTTCGTCCTCGCCATCGTGATCGGTTACTACGTGATCGGGCACGTGCACCACGCGCTGCACACGCCGCTGATGTCGGTGACGAACGCGATCTCCGGGATCATCGTCGTCGGCGCACTCCTGCAGATCGGCCACACGAGCACGACGGTCACGGTGCTGTCGTCCGTGGCGATCCTTCTGGCCAGTATCAACGTCTTCGGCGGCTTCGCGGTGACGCGTCGCATGCTCGCCATGTTCAACCGGAGCTGACATGTCTGCGACCCTCGCCGCACAGGCGGCCTACCTTGTTGCCGCGCTGCTGTTCATCCTCGCGCTGGCAGGACTTTCCAAGCACGAATCGGCACGGCTCGGCAACGCCTTCGGCATGCTCGGCATGGGCGTCGCGCTCGTCGCGACGATCGTGCTCGCGTTGGACGGCGACATCAGCACCGCGGGCCTCGGCCTGATGGCCGTCGCGATGCTGATCGGCGCGCTGATCGGCCTGCGGCGCGCCCGCGGCGTCGAGATGACCGGTATGCCCGAACTGATCGCGCTGCTGCACTCCTTCGTCGGTCTGGCGGCCGTACTGGTCAGCTGGAACGGCTTCCTGAACGTCGAGTACGACCCCGACGGCCACGAGGCCGAGGTCCTGGGCGCGCTCGGCACCCTGGGCATCCACCACGCCGAGGTCTTCATCGGCCTGTTCATCGGCGCGGTGACCTTCACCGGCTCCGTCGTGGCGTACCTGAAGCTCGCCGCGAAGATCGACTCCAAGCCGCTGGTGCTGCCGGGCAAGAACGCCCTGAACCTCGGCTCGCTCGTCCTGTTCCTCGCCCTGACGGTGTGGTTCGTGATCACGCCGGAGCTGTGGCTGATGGTCACCGTGACGGTCCTGGCGCTCGCCCTCGGCTGGCACCTGGTGGCCTCGATCGGCGGCGGCGACATGCCGGTCGTCGTCTCGATGCTCAACAGCTACTCCGGCTGGGCGGCCGCGGCCTCCGGCTTCCTGCTCGGCAACGACCTGCTGATCATCACCGGTGCGCTCGTCGGCTCCTCGGGTGCCTACCTGTCCTACATCATGTGCAAGGCCATGAACCGCTCGTTCCTCTCCGTGATCGCCGGCGGCTTCGGCATCGAGGCGCCGTCCGGCTCGGAGGTCGACTACGGCGAGCACCAGGAGACCACCGCCCAGGGCGCCGCCGAACTCCTGGGCTCCGCTCGGTCCGTGATCATCACGCCCGGGTACGGCATGGCCGTCGCCCAGGCGCAGTACCCGGTCGCGGAGCTCACCTCGAAGCTGCGCGCGAAGGGCGTCGACGTACGGTTCGGCATCCACCCCGTCGCCGGCCGTCTGCCCGGCCACATGAACGTGCTCCTCGCAGAGGCGAAGGTGCCGTACGACATCGTGCTCGAGATGGACGAGATCAACGACGACTTCGCCAAGACCGACGTCGTCCTCGTGATCGGCGCCAACGACACGGTCAACCCGGCCGGAGCGGAGGACCCCAGCAGCCCGCTCGCCGGCATGCCGGTGCTGACCGTCTGGGAGGCCGGCAAGGTCATCGTCTTCAAGCGCTCGATGGCCTCCGGGTACGCCGGCGTGCAGAACCCGCTGTTCTTCAAGGAGAACACCGCGATGCTCTTCGGCGACGCGAAGGCCCGGGTCGAGGAGATCGTCGGCGCCCTCTGAGAAGCGCGGTACGGGAGGACCTCCTGGCGCATCGGCGTGGACGCGGACCCGTCCCCGCCGATGCGCCACGCCGATGCGCCGGCGGACCCTGCCGACGCGCCGCGGGACCCCGCCGGGAGCCCTCCGCCGCGGGGGCGTCGGAGGACGGCCCCTATCGTTGTCCGGCCGGGTGATCCGCGCCCGCACCGCACGTAGCTCGGGAGTCCGCATGCACCACTTCGACGTCGAGACGCTGAAGGCGGGCCGGTGGCGCAACGGTGGAGGCGCCACGAGGGAGATCGTCTCGTGGCCGGTGGGCGCCGAGGAGTTCCAGTGGCGTGCGAGCGTGGCCGACATCGACCGGCACGGGCCGTTCTCGGCCTTCCCCGGTGTCGACAGGACGTTCACGCTCCTGTCGGGCGACGGGGTACGTCTGACGTCCCCGGGGACGTTCGACCGGACGGCGCGACCGGAGGAGCCTCTCGCGTTCTCCGGTGACCTGGAGCTGACCGCCGAACTGTGCGGCGGGGCCTGCCGGGTCCTCAACATCATGGTGCGGCGCGGCCGCCGGACGGCTCGGGTGGACCGGATCACCGGGCCTGTCGCGCTGCCCGGCGGCCACGCCGCGGTGTTCTACGTGCTGAGCGGCCACTGGCGGACCGGCACGGAAGGACGCCCTCTGGTCGCGGGCCAGGGCGTGTGGTGGGACGAGCACGACGCCACGCCGGGTCGAACGGCCACACCGCTCTCGCCCGACGCCGTCGCCCTGTGGGCGGACATCGCTCCTGTGGCGTGAGCGCGCTGTGGGCGGACATCGCTCCCGAGAGGTGAGCGCGGGCCGCCCGTCCCTCGCCGTCAGACCCGGTCCGCGCCTCCGGGCACGGCCGGCCCGCACTCCTCCGGGAGATGGGCGACCACCAGCGCGAACGCATCCACCAGGGTCTCCGCCCTGCCGAGGGTCCCCACGCCCTTGGGGCCGCGCACCCGGAACCGTCCGTCGGCACCTCGCGGGCAGACCTGTCCCCCGACATGGACGGCCGGCATTCCGGTGCGGCCACTGAAGTACATGACTCCGTGACCGGCCAGCGGGAACAGCTGCCGCAGCCGCGGCTGCGCGTGAGCCGCGCGGACGGTCTCCGCGTCGATCAGGTCGTGACTCCCGCCGAGGAGGAAGCGCCATTCCCCGGCCACGATCTCCGCGGCCCTCCGTGCTTCGGCGTCGTCCGTCATCTCTCCGCTCTCACCTCACGTGCTGCGGAAGCCCAGTAGGGGCCGATCGAAGCCCGCAGCTCCCGCATCCCTGGACTGGCTGTTCGCTTACGCCGACCAGTACCGGGACTACGTCGTCTCCGTCCCCGGCCTGTTCGCGCGGACGGCGCCTCCGTCGCCGTCGGCATGGGCCAGGTGGCCCACGACTTCCGCGTGATGCGCGCCGACCGCGGCTACTGGTGCCTGCCCGAAGCGGACATCAACATCCTCTTCACCCCCGGCATGATCCAAACGAGAGGCCCTAGTCCCGGCCGGCCCCGCGGAGCGCCCACAAGGTCGTGATCACCGCCCGCCGCTACGGCGGCTCCGACGCCGAGGCCGCCGGCATCGTCCACCGGGCGGTCCCCGAGGACGCCGTGCGCTCCGCCGCGATCGAGCTCGCCCAGGCGCAGGTGAACAAGGCCGGCGACACCCTCGGCACCGTCAAGGCCCGGATGCACGCCCCGGCCCTGGCCACCCTGCGCGACACGGCCGACCCCCTCGGCTGAGCCCTCACCTCACCGACCCGGCCCCGCCGCCGGGCGCTCCTCGGAGCGGCCGGGGCGGGGTTTCCGGCGTATTTCGCCCTTCGCGCCCCGCCGCTCCGTCCGCCCGGGTTCCCGGTCCTGTCCGGACTCTTGACGCCCGCGTGCGGCCTCCCTACTGTCACCGCCAGAGTTTCGAACGCAGTACGAAATCTCGAACAGTAGGAGGTCAACGGTCGTGCGGATGGGAGTACTTCGACGACTTCGCCGACGCGGAGACCAAGAAGGTCGTGCACGGGGCACCCGAGGTCGGCTGGGGCGGCGCCGGCCCCGGGGGGCCGGGTGGGCGAGCGGGTGAGCCGCGCGCCATGGTGACGCCGCCGTCGTGGGCGGCGGGCTGCCCGCTCCCGCCCTCGCCCACGGCTCCGACGCCTCTCCGCCCGCCGCCCGGACCCCTCCGCTCCGGCATCGACACCCTCGTATCCACACCACCGAACCACGTCCGATATATCGAACATGAAGGACAGTCCGTGACCGATGTCTCCGCCCCGACCGCCCGCCGGCCGGCCGAACAGGCGCTCGCCGCGCTCGGCCTGGGCGCGCCCGCCCCTTCCCCCGACGACGCCTCGCCGCACGCCTTCCCCGGCGGCGGCCGCTGGCGCACCGAGGTCCCCTCCTGCGAGGGACCCGAGGCGCTGGCCGTGATCCTGGAGGAGGCCGACCGGCTCGACGTGCCGGTGCACCGGATCAGCCAGGGCAGCGGCGTGTGGATGCTGACCGACGCCGAGATCGCCGAGATGGTCGCCGCCACCACCGAACGGGCCGTCGAGCTCTGCCTGTTCACCGGCCCGCGCGGCACCTGGGACACCGGAGCCTCCGTGCGCACCGACTCGCGGGGGGCCGGACTGCGGGCGCGTGGCCACGACGCCGTCGCCGGATGCGTCGAGGACGCCGTACGCGCGACCGAGCTGGGCGTGAAATGCCTGCTCGTCGCCGACGAGGGCGTGCTGTGGACACTGCACCGGGCACGTCTCATGGGGCTCATCCCGGCCGACACCACGCTCAAGGTGTCCGCGCTGATCGGCCCGGTCAACCCCGCCTCGTACGCGGTGTACGAGCGGCTCGGCGCCGACTCGGTCAACGTGCCGAGCGACCTGACGCTCGATCACCTGACCGGTATCCGGCGGGTCTCCGCCGCGCCCATGGACATGTACATCGAGGCTCCCGACGACCTCGGCGGGTATGTCCGGATGTACGAGGTCGCCGAGCTGATCCGGCGCGGCGCACCGCTCTACCTGAAGTTCGGCCTGTCCAGGGCGCCCGGGATCTACCCGTACGGCGCCCATCTCCGGACCCTCGCCCTGGACTCGGCCCGGGAGCGGGTGCGGCGGGGCCGCCTCGCCCTGGACCTGCTCGCCCGGCACGGCGCGGACGGCGCGATGGCGCCGCTCGGCACCCGGCTTCCGGGGCCCCTGAACCGTTTCTCCGCCACGGAATCGCCTGCTCTCGACGACGAGAAGAACGAGGACTGATCACCATGCGCAACCGCAGAGCCGCACTGACCTCCCTGACCGCAGCCGCCTGTCTGGCCCTGACACTGTCCGCCTGCGGCCAGAACGCCGAGGGCGGCGGCAAGGGGGATTCCGGCAGCGGCGGTGCCGACGGCGCCACCATCGGCATCGCCATGCCGACGAAGTCCTCCGAGCGGTGGATCGCCGACGGCAAGAACGTCGTCAAGAACCTGGAGGCGAAAGGATACAAGACCCAGCTGGTCTTCGGCGAGGACGACCCCGACCAGCAGGTCGCCCAGATCGAGAACCTGATCACGCAGGGCGTGAAGGCCCTCATCGTCGCCGCGATCGACAACAAGTCCCTGAACAACGTCCTCCAGCAGGCCGCCGACGCGGACATCCCGGTCATCGCCTACGACCGGCTGATCCTCGGCTCGAAGAACGTGGACTACTACGCCTCCTTCGACAACACGAAGGTCGGCGAGCTGCAGGCCACGTACATGGTCGAGAAGCTCGGTCTGAAGGACGGCTCGAAGAAGGGCCCCTTCAACGTCGAGCTGTTCGCCGGCTCCAACGACGACAACAACACCAAGTACTTCTTCAACGGCGCGATGAGCGTGCTGCAGCCCTACATCGAGAAGAAGCAGCTGGTCGTCGCCTCCGGTCAGACGGCGCTCAACCAGGTCACCACCCTGCGCTGGGACGGCGGCACCGCGCAGAAGCGGATGGACGACATCCTCACCTCCTCGTACAAGACCGGCCGGGTGGACGGGGTGCTCTCGCCGTACGACGGCATCTCCATCGGCATCCTGTCCGCCCTCAAGTCCGACGACTACGGCTCGAAGACCAAGCCGCTGCCGGTGGTCACCGGCCAGGACGCCGAGCTGGCCTCGGTGAAGTCGATCATCGCGGGCGAGCAGACCCAGACCGTCTACAAGGACACCCGGGAGCTCGCCAAGGTCGCGGCGAACATGGTCGACGCGGTGCTGCACGACAAGAAGCCGGAGGTCAACGACGAGAAGGCGTACGACAACGGTGCCAAGGTCGTCCCCGCCTACCTGCTCCAGCCGGTGAGCGTGGACAAGACGAACTACGAGCAGATCCTCGTCGGCGGTGGCTACTACAACGCCGCGGACCTGAAGTAGCCGGGAGGGGGCGACCATGACAGGACCCGTCCTGGAGATGCGTTCGATCGGAAAGACCTTCCCCGGAGTCCGGGCGCTGGCGGACGTCACACTGACCGTCCGCCGGGGCGAGGTCCACGCCCTCTGCGGGGAGAACGGCGCAGGCAAGTCGACGCTGATGAAGGTCCTCTCCGGAGTCCACCCGCACGGCGGCTACGAGGGGGAGATCCTCTTCGAGGGCGACCCCTGCCGCTTCCGGGACATCCGGGCGAGCGAGCGGCGCGGCATCGTGATCATCCATCAGGAGCTGGCCCTCGTCCCGTACCTGTCCATCGCCGAGAACATCTTCCTCGGCAATGAGCGGGCGAAGCGCGGCATCGTCAGCTGGAACGAGACCCTGAAGGAGGCGACCCGGCTGATGCGCCGGGTCGGCCTCGACGAGCACCCGCAGACCCGCGTCGCGGACATCGGCGTCGGCAAGCAGCAGCTCGTCGAGATCGCCAAGGCACTGTCGAAGGAGGTGAAGCTGCTCGTCCTGGACGAGCCGACCGCCGCGCTCAACGACGAGGACAGTGCCCAACTCATCGACCTGATATTGGAGTTGAAGGGCCAGGGCATCACCTCGATCATCATCTCGCACAAGCTGGGCGAGATCCGCCGGGTCGCCGACGCGGTGACGATCCTGCGTGACGGCCGGACCATCGAGACCCTCGACGTGGCCGACCCGGCCACCACAGAGGACCGGATCATCAGCGGCATGATCGGCCGGGACCTCGACCACCGCTTCCCGGACCGCACCCCGTACGGGGGCGAGCCGGGCACCGCCCCGGCCCTGGAGATCCGCGACTGGACCGTGTTCCACCCGATCGACCGGCAGCGGAGGGTCGTCGACGGGGTGTCGCTGTCGGTCAGGCGCGGCGAGATCGTCGGCATCGCGGGCCTCATGGGCGCGGGCCGCACCGAACTCGCGATGAGCGTCTTCGGCCGCTCGTACGGGCGCTACGGGGGCGGCGCGGTCCTCAAGGACGGCGGGGAGATCCGTACCCGCAGCGTCCCGGAGGCGGTCGCGCACGGCATCGCGTACGTCACCGAGGACCGCAAGCACTACGGGCTCAACCTCATCGACACCATCGGACGGAACATCTCGCTCAGCGCGCTGGGCAGGGTCGCCCGGCGCGGTGTGGTCGACGCCCACGAGGAGCGCCGGGTCGCCGAGGGGTTCCGCACCTCCATGAACATCAAGGCGCCCACCGTCTTCGAGCCGGTGGGCCGGCTGTCCGGCGGCAACCAGCAGAAGGTCGTCCTCAGCAAGTGGATCTTCGCGGGCCCCGACGTGCTGATCCTGGACGAGCCGACCCGGGGCATCGACGTCGGTGCCAAGTACGAGATCTACACGGTGATCGACCGGCTGGCCGCCGAGGGCAAGGCGGTGATCGTCATCTCCTCCGAACTGCCCGAACTCCTGGGCATGTGCGACCGGATCTACACCATGGCCGCCGGCCGGCTCACGGGCGAGGTGCCCCGCTCGGAGGCGACACAGGACGTGCTGATGCGCCATATGACCAGGGAAGACACGAGGGAGAACGACCATGAGCGCTGACGTCACGACCGAGAAGCCGGTGGCCAGGCCGCCGGGGGGCGCGGTCGCGCCGCTGCTCGACGGCATGCGCCGCAACATGCGCCAGTACGGCATGCTGATCGCCCTCGGCGTCATCGTGGCCCTGTTCGCGGTGTGGACCGGCGGCGACCTGCTGCTGCCGCGCAACGTGTCCAACCTGGTGCTGCAGAACAGCTACATCCTGATCCTCGCGATCGGCATGATGATCGTCATCGTGGCCGGGCACATCGACCTGTCGGTCGGCTCGATCACGGCGTTCGTCGGCGGCGTGGCGGCCGTGTTCATGGTCCAGTACGACCTGCCGTGGCCGGTCGCAGTGCTCCTCTGCCTGGCCATCGGCGCGGTCGCCGGGGCCGCGCAGGGGTATCTGATCGCCTACGCGGGCATGCCGTCGTTCATCGTCACGCTCGCCGGGATGCTGGTCTTCCGGGGCCTGACCGAGGTCTTCCTCAAGGGGCAGACCCTCGGCCCGTTCCCCGAGGACCTCCAGCAGCTCGCCAACGGCTTCCTGCCCGAGGTCGGCCCGACGACGAACTACCACAACCTGACCCTGCTGCTCGGCTTCCTGCTGATCGGGGTCGTGATCCGCCAGGAGATACGCAACCGGCGCAGGCAGAGCGAGTACGCCCTCGACGTGCCGCCGGCCGGGCTGTTCGCGGTGAAGCTGGCCGCGCTGACCGCCTCGATCCTGATCTTCACGATGCTGCTGGCCAGCTACAAGGGCGCGCCGGTGGTGCTGCTGATCCTGGCGGCGCTGCTCGTCGGCTTCGGCTTCCTGATGCGCAACGCGACCATAGGCCGCCATGTGTACGCCATCGGGGGCAACCTGCCGGCGGCGAAGCTGTCCGGCGTACGGGACCGGAAGGTCACCTTCCTGGTCTTCCTCAACATGGGCATGCTGGCGGCGCTCGCCGGACTGGTCTTCGCGGCCCGCTTCAACGCGGCCTCGCCGAAGGCCGGACTCAACTTCGAACTGGAGGCCATCGCCGCCGCGTTCATCGGAGGCGCGTCGATGAGCGGCGGTGTCGGCACGGTGCTCGGCGCCATCATCGGCGGCCTGGTACTCGGCGTGCTGAACAACGGCATGAACCTGGTGGGCATCGGCAGTGACTTCCAGCAGGTCATCAAGGGCCTGGTGCTGCTGGCCGCGGTCGGCTTCGACGTGTGGAACAAGCGGCGGGTCGGCGCGTAGCGGCGCCGGGGGACGGTGAGGGGTGGCCCACGGGTGGGCCGCCCCTCACGTCATGTCCTCAGCCCGCGAAGGGGGGTTGGGGCAGACCCTGTCCCAACCCCGGCACGACGAGCAGCGAGCCGGACAGCGGGTGCGGGCGGTCCAGACCCGTCCGTGCCGTCGTCACGTACAGGTCGGTCAGGTCCTGCCCGCCGAAGGCGCAGGCCGTGGGCCGGCGCACGGGCAGCGTCAGGACCCGGTCGAGCGCCCCGGACGGCGTGTAGCGGCGTACCGCCGCGCCGTCCCAGAGGGCCACCCACACACAGCCGTCGGCGTCGACGGCGAGCCCGTCGGGGAAGCCCGCGCCCTCCTCGATCAGGGCCAGCGGGCGGCGGCCCGTCGGCTCCCCGGTCCCGGGGTCGAGGTCGAGGACGTCGATCCGGCGGGTCGGCGAGTCGATGTAGTACATCCGCTGCCCGTCGGGGCTCCAGCCGGTGCCGTTGCTGACGGCGACGTCGTCGACGACCGTACGGACCGTGCCGTCCGGCGCCACCCGGGACAGCGTGCCGCCGCCGGGCGCCTCGTCGTAGCGCATCGTGCCCGCCCACAGCGACCCGTCGGGGGCGACGGCGGCGTCGTTGCCCCGGCGGCCGGGCACCGGGTCGCGGTGCAGCCAGGAGAAGTCCCCGCCCGGCCCGTAGGCGCCCACGCCGTCGCGGAGGTTGACCACCAGGCCGCCGTTCGCCCGCGGCTTGGCCGCGCCCACGTGCTGCTCGGTGGCGAGGACCGTGCGGCGCCCGGAGGCCGGGTCGTACGTGTGCACCCGGGAGCCCAGGACGTCGACCCACACCAGCCGCCCGGCGGCCGGATCCCAGGTCGGGCCCTCGCCCAGCTCCGCGTACTCCCGGACCGCGACCTCGGTCACGCCGCACCCCGGTGGCCGAGCCGCTCGGACAGCTCGGCGGCCCCCTTGGCTGCCAGCCCCTCGAGCTCGACGCGGCGGGCGTCGCTCCAGCGGATCATCGGCACCGAGATCGAGAGGGCGGCGACCACCTGGCCGGTGCGGTCGCGCACGGGGGCGGCCACGCAGCTGACGTCCGGGTTGGACTCCCGGCTCTCCAGGGCGATGCCGCGCTGCCGCACGTCGGCGAGCGCCGCGCGCAGGGTGGCGGGGTCGGTGACGCTGTGCGGGGTCATCGCGACCAGCTCGGCGTCGTCGGGGACACGGGCCGCCAGCTCCTCCTCGGGGAGCGAGGCGAGCAGCATCTTGCCGACGGAGGTGCAGTGCGCGGGCAGCCGGCGGCCGGCCGCGGAGACCATGCGCACGGCGTGCGTGGAGTCCACCTTCGCGATGTAGATGACGCTCGTGTCCTCCAGGACCGCCACGTGCACGGTCTCGTCGCAGGTCTCGGCGACGGCGCGGGCGACCTGCTGCCCCTGGGCGGCGAGATCGAGCTGCTCGGCGTACCGGCTGCCCAGCTGGTACGGGCGGACGCCGAGCCGGTAGCGTCCTGGCTGCTCCGGGACCGGGACCAGGTACGAGCGCGCCGTCAGCGTGGCCACCAGCTCGTGCACGGTGGTGCGCGGCAACCGGAGCCGGCGCACGATCTCGGGCGTCGACAGCGTTCCCTCGCCGTCGAGGAAGAGCTCCAGGATGTCCAGGGCCCGGGTCACGGCAGGTACGAGGCGTCCCATGACCGCCCTTCCCTTGTGTTCGAAATATCAACATCCGATCGGAATGACGAACACAGGCTACTGACAGAGCCGCCCCTTGTCAGGGCGTCGGCGAACTCCCTTGGCGGGGTGATTTCGGTCCTCCTCCGTCGGTCGGGGCCGCCGTGGGCCCGCAAACGCCGTCAACCCCGGCGAACCCTGGACGCCCGACATCCTCGCGGCCGCCTACCGCACCGCGTACGGCGAGTTCCTGCAGAAGCTGCGGGCGCGCGCCGACGCCGGCGACACCAAGGTCCGCCACTGGTACCTCGACGGCTCGGGCCTGGACCTCTCCGGCTGGCACTGGGACTACCCGGCCCACGACGACCGCCTGGCCTCGTTCCTCGCCGGCCTGCCGTCGCGCTGGTGACCGCCTCGCCCCCGGCGGAGTGATCACTCCGCCGGGCGCGCCCGGGGGACCCGTGGGCCGCGGAGGGGGAGGGGGCGGCTGAGGACGAGGTTGGTGGTCGTGCTCCCCAACTCGGCCAGCTCGTCGACGATCGTCTCCAGATGGGCCATCGACGTGGTCGCCACCTTCATGACGTAGCAGTCGTCACCGGTGGTGCGCAGGCACTCCAGGATCTCCGGCCGTTCCCCCAGGAGCCGGCGGAGCGGCTCGTGCCGGCTGCCGGGGCCGGGGTACTTGAGCCGGACCACCGCCGTCACCGGGTAGCCGGTCCGCTCCAGGTCCACCTCCGCCCGGTACCCCCCGATCACCCCGGCCGCCTCCAGGCGCCGGACCCGCTCGGTCGTCGCCGAGGTGCTCAGGTTCACCCGCCGCGCCAGCTCCGTGAACGGGATCCGGCCCTCGCGCTGGAGCTCGTCCAGGATCGCCCAGTCCGTGGCGTCGAGACTCTCGGTCATCCGGTCAGATTACCGGTAGATCCACGGCGCGACCGCGCCTGGACAGGGAGGAATCCCTTCTGAGGAGCCGTACGACGCCACTACGCTCGTCCCCATGAAGATCGGCGTGAACGTCCTCAACTTCGGCCCGGGAAGCGACCCGGGAGTCCTGCGGAACTGGGCCCGCACCGTGGAGGACCTGGGCTTCGACCTCCTGATGGTCTCCGACCACGTGGCCGTCACACCGGACGTCGCCGAGCGCTATCCGGCACCCTTCTTCGAACCCTTCACCACCCTGTCCTGGCTCGCCGGCCTCACCACCCGGGTCCGACTCGGCACGACGGTGCTCATCGCCCCCTACCGGCACCCGCTGCTCACCGCCCGCATGGCGGCCAACCTGAACGAGCTGAGCGACGGCCGCCTCGTCCTCGGCGTCGGAGTCGGCTGGGCGCGGCAGGAGTTCGCCGCCCTCGGCATCCCGTTCGCACGGCGCGGCCGGCTCACCGACGACCATCTGCGGGACATGCGGGCGGCCTGGGCGGACACCGCCTCCTACGGGCACCGCAGGATCCCGGTGTGGGTCGGCGGCAACAGCGACGCGGGCATGCGCCGGGCCGTACGGCTCGGCGACGCGTGGCACCCGCTGCGCCCGACCCTGCCGTGGCTGCGCGAGGCCGCGGACAGGCTGCAGGCGTACGCGGACGAGGACGGGCTCCCCGTCCCCGCCCTGGCCCCCCGGATCGTGCTCCGGCCCACCGCGGCACCGGTCGGCGGACCGGACCGGCTCGCGGGCGAGGGCACCCTCGACCAGATCATGGACGACCTCGACCGACTGCGGTCGCTCGGCGCCGAGTCCGTCGTCCTGGACACCTATCAGGGAGACCCGGAGGAGACACGCCACCCGGAGGCGGCCTGGCAGGCCCTCGCCGCGGTGGCCGCGCGCCTTCCCGCGCCCCGCACACGACCCCGCACCGGAACGGAGCAGTCATGACCACATCCGACGACCACGCCCTCCTTCGAAGGGCCATCGGGCTCGCGGCCGAGGCACGCGCGGGCGGTGACCCGCCGTTCGGGTCCCTCCTCGTGGGCCCGGACGGGACGGTCCTGGCCGAGGAGTACAACACGACCCTCACCGACGACGACGTCACCGCGCACCCGGAGCTGAAGCTGGCGAGGTGGGCGGCGCGCGAACTGGACGAGGAGACGGCGGCGGGCACCACGATGTACACCAGCTGCCAGCCGTGCGGGATGTGCGAGGCGGTCATCCAGCGGGCGGGGCTAGGGCGGGTGGTGTTCGCCCTCTCCGGCGAACAGCTCCTGGACATCCGGCCGGGCAGCGGCCGGCCGCCCGTGCCGCAGGAGGGCCCCGCGCTGCTCGAAGAGGTGCGGGCCGTGGTCGAGGGGTACTACCGCTGACCGCGGCCGCGACTGCGGGCGCCGGGACCGGTGTCCGGGCGGTTCAGTCGGTGCGCCTCGTGCCCTGGAGGTGGAGCGAGCGCAGGGCCGCTTCCAGGGCGAAACGGCGGTCCGGGTCGACGAGCCGGTCGCCGAAGTGGTTGTCCAGGTTCCGCAGCCGGTAGCGGACCGTCTGGGCGTGGACGCCCAGCATCTCGCCGACCTGTTCGGCGGGGGCCCGGGTGGAGACGTGGACGCGCAGCGTCTCGATCAGCCGGTCGCGCCGAGTGCCCGAAAGGCCGTCGAGCGGGGCCAGTTCGCGGGTGGCGAGCTGCGCCGTGAGGGCCGGATCGGCCAATAACCATAACGTTGTCAGATGGTCCTCGCAGCGCACCAGGGGCGCGTCCGGCACGATGCCGTCGTCGATGAGTTCGAGGACCCGCCGTGCCCAGCGGACGGAGTGCGCGGCCTGTCCCGGCGGCACGGTCAGGCCGACGACCGCGGGCGTGCCGGCCAGGGCGGAGCCGAGCATCGCGAGGCGCTCGGCGGTGAGCGGGCCGGGGATGAGCAGGTGCGGCTGGGGGAGGCCGAGATCCGCCAGGACGTCCCGGTCGAGACCGGCCTGGACGAGATCGGCGACGGGGGGACGCAGGGCGACCAGGGTGCATTCGGCGGGAAGCTGCCAGGAGGCCTCCTTGCACAGTTCGGCGATGGTCGTCCGCGGCAGCGGCGGGCCCGCGAGGAGGAGGTGGAGGAGCTGTCTTCGCAGCGCCGCCACGTCGGCGACGGTGCGGGTCTGGACCATGACGTAGCCCTCGCGGGACAGTGCCTCCAGCTCCTCGACGTAGGCGAAGAGGGCGTCCGCGAAGGCCAGGATCAGGGTGGGGGAGAGGTTGTACGTGCGCCCGATGCTCTTGGCCCGGCGCAGGGCGATCCGCGCGCCGAGCCGGTAGGCGCCCTGCAGGGTGTCGAGATCGCGGCCCTCGTAGGCCTCCACCCGGCCGAACTTGCGGATGAGTTCGTCCCGGAGGGCCGACTGCGTCCCGGGGGCGGCGACCCGTTCCACGAAGGCCGCCAGGGCCTGTTCCACGCCCTGGCGGATCGCGTCCGAGTGCGGTCCGTTGAAGAGATGGGCGTACACCGGGTAGGCCCGTTGGATCTCCACGCCTATCTCCTTGATGAGGCCCGGGATCTCGGGCCTCATCAGCTCGGCGAACTCCCTGGGGAGCGGGTCGAGCGGTTCACCGGTGTCCGGCGACTGTGTGACTGCGGGCATGAGCCGATCCCTTGCTCTCCTGCGCGACCGGTGGGGGAGTGGCGGTGCGGCACCCGGACCTGGCGTGGTGGGCGCCGCCCTGGCCGTCAGGCGCGTACCGACGTGGTCTGCTGAAGCTAGGTCAACTGCTGTGTGCTGTACACAACTTGCACAAGAGTTGGCGTGCCGGGACGGCGTGCGCCGGAGAGTAGGCCGGGAATCGCCCCTGACTGGCCGTTAGTTGACCGCGGAGTGCCAGTTCCGGGCCATCACCTGCCCGGCGTCGGGGGCGACGACGCCCGGTGCGTACAGGCCGGTCAGGTAGGTCTGGGTGTTGTCGAGGGTGAGGCGGTTCTTGCCGGCGGCGGAGGGCAGTCCCGTCTTGAGGTTGACCGCGCCGTCGATCAGACCGAGCAGTCCGAGGCCGCAGCCGCTGGCGCCGGGGACGGCGAAGGTCGTGTCGACCTGGGTGGAGCCGAGCAGGTTGAGGCGGCTCATGTCGCCTTCCTCGTTCGGCGAGCCGTCGCCGTTGGAGCGGTCGACGGCGAAGGAGGGGGCCGTGAGGTTGCTCGGGCGCAGCACGATGGGGTTGGACCTGGTCCCGATGTAGCAGTTGCTGCCGAGGAACGGGTTCTGCAGGTGGATGCGGACGGGGATGTTCACGATCGGCATGTCGGTGAGGACGCCCGCGATCTGGTCGAAGTTCGAGGGCGTGCCGACCGACTCCACGGTGGCGGTGATCTTGTTGAGCCGGGCGTCGGACAGCTGCCGGCAGATGTCGGTGATGAACGGGATGTCGCTCGGGCACATCAGGCCGAGCAGACCGCCGGGGACGGTGGCGGAGTCGGCGATGAGCGAGCCGGCGGCGGGGGCGACGACCGTGCTGGTGCCGTCGGCGTTCTGGACGACGCCGATCTGGAGGTTGGTCCTCCCGGTGACCACGGTGGTGTTGCCCAGCTTGATGGAGCCGCTGGCGGAGGCCGAGGAGACGCACTGCGGCGCTTTGTCGAGTCCGTCGGCGGCGAGCATGGCCGGGGCGTCGACGGGACAACGGGTGAACGGTGCCCAGCTGCCGTTCAGTTCGGGGACGGCCGCGGTCGCCGTGCCCATGGAGGCGAAGGCGCCGAGCGCGGTCAGCGCCGAGAGGGTGGCCAGGCGTGTGCGTGCGGAGACGAGGGGCATGGCGAAGCCTTCCGTTGGAGGGGGAGGAGCGGGAGTGCGGGCTCGTGCGGGGGTTCAGCGGGCGGGCTCGGGAACGACGTACGGCTGGCGGTCCTCGGTGCACTGGCCCTCGGTGGGCACCTCGACACCCACGGCGCAGGTCTGGCCCTGGATCTGCTTGAGGTGGTTGCCGGGGCCGGAGATGGACGCGGTGAGGAGCCGGTCGAGGTCCTCGCCCCCGGTGCCGCAGTTCTCGAAGGCGGGGATGGTCACCTCGCCGGTGAGCGGGCCGCCGCTGGTGAGGACGTAGCCGCTGGCGTCCGTGCCGTTGAGGAGCTGTCCCTTGCCCAGGAGTACCAGGTGGTCCCCGGGGTACTTGACGGGGTCGGGCTCGGGGGAGCTGAGCGGCTTCGCCGTGCGGCAGGAGGGGCCGACGTCAAGCCGGGTGCCGTTGACCCGGACGTCGAGGACGCGCAGGACGAGGGGAGCGCGGATGTAGGTCTCGGCGATGTTGTCGGGGAAGACGAGGAGGATGTCCGACTCGACCGCCATGGGCCCCACCTGTTCCAGGACGAGGGTCGCCGTGGTCGGGGCGAAGCCGAACGTCAGGAAGGTCGCCTCGAAGGGCGGGGTCTGCTTGCGTCCCTTGTAGGACAGTTCGGCGTCCGACTTCTGGAGCAGGTGGATGCCGTCCGGCAGGAAGACGATCTCGGGATCGCCCTGCTCGATCAGCGTGCAGGACACCGGGATGACGTTGGCGCCGTTCAGCTTCCGCACGTTGGAGTAGCCGGTGATGTAGGCGGTGAGGGACTTGGACGTCGGCTTGTCGTTGCGGCAGGTGGGGGCGGGAGGCCGCGCGGCCTCGGTGCCGGCCCCGGTGCCGGGCGTGGTGTCGTCGGCCGCCCGCGGGCCGCTGCCCGCCGTCCGCCCGGCCGCCGGGCTCCGTGGAGCCCCGCTCGTCCCGCTCGCGGACTCCCGCCCCGTCGGACGGGACGGCGGTGGCGAAGGGAGTGAGGAGGGGGAGGAGGAGGGGGTGGACGAGGAGGGGGTGGTCGAAGGCGTGGGGGACGTGCTCGGTTCGCCGGTGGTGGGGCCGGGGCGCACCGGGACCGTGGCGAGCACCCGGCGGCCCTCCGCCTCCTCGGCGGGGGCACAGGTGACGGAGAGCGACGCGGGGACGGTGGCGGCGCCGTCCGCCGTGCTCGGGGCGAGGTCGACGCCCAGGCTCCCGGCCGTGAGGGACAGATCGCCGGGGCCGCCCGCCGTCAGGATCGGGACGTCGCCGGTCGTCGTCAGCGTGAGGGGCCCTTCGGCGGGTACGTCGAGGGACGGTGACGTGCCGCGCCAAACGGCCTCCGCCCGCTGCCCGTTCTGGGCCACGCCGACGGTGAGCCGGGTCTCGGCCCGTACGGTGGCCGCTTCGAGCACGGTGAGGTCGGCCACGGCCGCCGCGGGGAGCTCCATCGTCGTGGTGACGTCGGTGGGCCGGATCTCCTCGCCGGCGGCGACCCGCTCGGGGAAGGCCGCCGTGATCCGTACCGTCGCGGCCTGCGGGCCCGAGGGCAGGGTGCAGACGTAGGGCAGCGCGGTGTCGACCTTCAGCGTCCCCACCGCGACGGCCGCCGCCGGGAGCAGGGGGGCGAGCGCCACGAACGCGGCTATCGTCGCGCCGCGCGCGCGGACACGGGACGGTCGGGTGCTGGGCCCTGGGCCTCTCATCTGCTGCTCCGCTCGGGTCGTTCGTGCGCCGGCGGATGGGGCCGCGGGCGTAGGGGACACGGACAGGCCCGCGCCCGCCCGGCCGGGGTCGCCGGCCGGGCGGACGCGGGTTTCCCGCCTTACGGGTTGGAGCCGACGATCTTCGGGATGGTGGTGGTGCCCGCCACCTTGACGAGGTAGGTGCCCTTGAAGAGCGGCTTCGCGCCGACCGGGACGGCGGAGCCGCAGTTGGTCGACGAGACGACCGTGAGCTCACCGGCCAGGCTGTTGACGGCGAGCGCGCCCGTCGAGTTCGTGTACGTGCCCGAGGCCTTGCCGGTGACCCGGAAGACACAGGCACCGACGGTCACCTTGGCGTCGACGTTGCCGACGTAGCCCTTGGTGACGCCGGTGGAGGCGGTGTAGTCCTGCGCCACCACGGTCCAGGGGGTGGTCGCGACGGTGGTCACGTTGCCCAGGACGCTGGTGCAGGGCGCGCCGGTGGCGCCGAAGGCGATGGCGCTGATGGAGGCGACGGTCGCCGGGTTGCCGGTGGCGCTCTGCATCGTGCCGGAGGCGTTCGACTTCGTACACGTCATGGCGATGCCGTTGACGCTGAGGACGATGTTGCCGCTGTTGACGGCGGTGAAGTTGGCCGGCGACGGGGTGACGGTCCAGACCGTCGAGGGGACCGCGGAGGCGGGGCTCACCGCGAGGGCGAACGCGGCCGTGGCGGCTCCGGCGACGACGCCTACGTTTCTCATGGGCTTCTTCATGGCTCTGGGACTCTCCTTGGGGATTGACCGGCAGAGGTGGCCGCGGTGGGGGTCGAAGCGGCCGGCGGCCCGCTGTTTCTCGGCCGCGAAACCTGACGTTACTTGCGGGAAACTTAGCTGAACAATGGCGGAGTCCATGATTCTTTGAAGAGGCCGAATTGCCTGTCAGGCGGGTGAGCGATGGCCGGAATGCCCTTGGTTCCGGGGTGCGTAATGTCGACAATTTTGATCGATCATGCGGTATGGGGTGCGCGTTTGAGTGCGGCTGGATTCCGGGCTCCTCGCGGGGCCTACGGACGCTTTCCCTGCTCTCTCCGGTGACAATTCGCGATGCGGAACTGTCTCCCGGCTGACAAGGATCCGGCCGTTCGGTCCCGTCTGCGGAAATCTCGGAATCCGCTATTGCCGGGGAAGGTTACTCGGCCGTAGCGTTCCCGGGGTGGCGCCCCGTCGCAGGTTGGAACGTTTCCGGAGGGCCGTCCTGTCTCGGCGGTGACAAAGGGCCATTCCTGCCTTGTCTCCGCCGTGACAAATAAGGGAAAAGCTCAAGGATTTCGACGCCCGGCTATTGTCCGGGTGATCCGCGCCGACTTACCGTGCGCCCGCGGCGCACACCCGACGCACGCTTGCTGGAGGTGGGATGGGAATCGAAGTAGTCGTTGAGGGTCTGACCATGTCCTTTGGCAAGCAGAACATCTGGCAGGACGTGACACTGACCCTGCCGGCCGGAGAGGTGAGCGTCATGCTCGGCCCTTCCGGAACAGGGAAGACGGTCTTCCTGAAATCGCTCATCGGGCTGCTGAAGCCCCAGCAGGGCCGCGTCCTCATCAACGGCGTCGACATGGTCGGCGGTGCGGAACGCGACATCTACGAGACCCGGAAACTCTTCGGCCTCATGTTCCAGGACGGCGCGCTCTTCGGCTCCATGACGCTCTTCGACAACATCGCCTTCCCGCTGCGTGAACACACCCGCAAGCGGGAGTCGGAGATCCGGCGCGTCGTGATGGAGCGGATCGAACTCGTCGGCCTGCTCGGCGCGGAGGGGAAGCTTCCGGGCGAGATCAGCGGCGGCATGCGCAAGCGCGCCGGCCTCGCCCGCGCGCTCGTGCTCGACCCGCAGATCGTGCTGTGCGACGAACCCGACTCCGGGCTCGACCCCGTCCGCACCGCCTACCTGTCCCAGCTGCTCATCGACCTCAACGCCCGGATCGACGCGACGATGCTGATCGTCACCCACAACCTGGACATCGCCGCCACCGTCCCCGACAACATGGGCATGTTCTTCCGGCGCAACCTGGTCACCTTCGGTCCGCGCGAAGTCCTCCTCACCAGCGAGGAACCGGTCGTGACCCAGTTCCTCGCGGGCCGTCGCGAAGGCCCCATCGGCATGTCCGAGGAGAAGGACGCCGCCCTGCTCGCCGCCGAGCTGGTCGACCCCGCCAACCACCGGCCGGCCGGGCCCCCCGTCATCGTCCCGCAGCTGGAAACCTCGCCCGGCCTGCCGCCCCGGGCGGCTGTCGCCCGACGGCGCGAGCGGGTCCTCGGCATGCTCGACAGCCTGCCGCCCGCCGCGCGCGCCGCCATCCGCGACACCTACGCGCGCGGCGCCGCGGCGCCCACCCTGACCGTGCCGCGTCCCGGGAGCGGCTCGTGATCACCGGGGCGCTGCGGCAGACCGGCCGCCTCTTCGCCCTCGCAGCCGAGGTGAGCCGCGCCGTCTTCCGGCGGCCGTTCCAGTTCCGGGAGTTCATCGAGCAGTTCTGGTTCGTCGCGAGCGTCACCATCCTGCCGGCCGCGCTCGTCTCCATCCCGTTCGGCGCCGTGATCGCCCTCCAGGTCGGCTCGCTCACCCAGCAGCTGGGCGCCCAGTCGTTCACCGGCGGTGCCAGCGTCCTCGCCGTCATCCAGCAGGCGAGCCCGCTCATCGTCGCCCTCCTGATCGCCGGCGCGGGCGGCTCCGCCATCTGCGCCGACCTCGGCTCCCGCAAGATCCGGGAGGAACTCGACGCGATGGAGGTCATGGGCGTCTCGCCCGTCCAGCGGCTCGTCGTCCCCCGCGTCCTCGCCACCATGGCCGTCGCCGTGCTCCTCAACGGGATGGTCTCCGTCGTCGGCACCCTCGGCGGCTACTTCTTCAACATCGTCCTCCAGGGCGGCACCCCCGGCGCGTACCTCTCCAGCTTCTCCGCCCTCGCCCAGCTGCCCGACCTCTACATCAGCGAGCTCAAGGCCCTTATCTTCGGGTTCATCGCGGGCATCGTCGCCGCCTACCGGGGACTCAACCCCCGCGGCGGCCCCAAGGGGGTCGGCGACGCCGTCAACCAGTCCGTCGTCATCACCTTCATGCTGCTGTTCTTCGTGAACATGGTGCTGACGGGCATCTACCTGCAGATCGTCCCGCCGAAGGGAGGCTGACCCATGGCCTCCCCGTTCGTCTGGCTCGACCGCTCCGGCGACCAGCTCCTGTTCTACGTCAGAGCCCTGCTCTGGATCCCCCGCACGCTGCGCCGCTACCTCAAGGAGGTGCAACGGCTGCTCGCCGAGGTCGCCTTCGGCTCCGGCGGCCTCGGCGTCATCGGCGGCACCATCGGCGTCATGATCGCGATGACGCTGTTCACGGGAACCGTCGTCGGCCTCCAGGGGCACGCGGCCCTCGAACAGATCGGCACCGCCGCGTTCACCGGCTTCGTGTCCGCCTACTTCAACACGCGGGAGATCGCCCCGCTCGTCGCCGGACTGGCCCTCTCCGCGACCGTCGGCGCCGGATTCACCGCACAGCTCGGCGCGATGCGCATCAACGAGGAGGTCGACGCCCTCGAAGGCATGGGCATCCGCTCCATGCCGTACCTGGTCACCACGCGGATCATCGCGGGCGTCGTCGCGATCGTCCCGCTGTACGCGATCGGCCTGCTCTCCTCCTACCTGGCCTCCCGCTACGTGACGGTCCTGTTCAACGGCCAGTCCCGGGGCACGTACGACCACTACTTCAACCTCTTCCTCTCGCCGACCGACGTCCTCCTGTCGATGCTCAAAGTGCTGATCTTCAGCGTGATGGTGATCATCGCCCACTGCTACTACGGCTTCCGCGCCTCCGGCGGCCCCGCCGGCGTCGGCATCGCGGTCGGCCGCTCCGTCCGCAACGCCATCGTGCTGATCAGCGTCACCGACTTCTTCCTGTCGCTGGCCCTCTGGGGCGCGACCACGACCGTGAAGGTGGCGGGGTGAGATGAGCGATTCCACGGCCGAGACCCTGCGCCGCCGGTTCGCCGGCGTCGTGTTCCTGCTCGTACCCGCCCTGCTCGCCTGGCTGGCGGTCGCCGTCTACGACAAGCGCTTCACCGACTCCGACCCGGTCGTCGTCGAGACCGGCAGCATCGGCAACGAGATGCACCTCGGCGCCGAGGTGAAACTGCGCGGCGTCGTCATCGGCGAGGTCCGGGCCATCGACGCCCGCGACGGCGGGGCGCGGCTCACCCTCGCCATGCGGCCCGGGACCCTGCGGCACGTCCCGTCCGACGTTCGCGCGCAGATGCTGCCCACGACGCTCTTCGGCGAACGGTTCGTCGCCCTCGTACCGCCCGCGGACCCCTCGGCGGGGTCGCTGGGCCCCGGAGCCGTCATCCCGGAGGACCGGTCGAGCAACGCCGTCGAACTGCAGCAGGTCCTCGACAACGTCCTGCCCCTGCTCACCGCCGTGCAGCCGCAGAAACTGTCGGCGACCCTGTCGGCCGTCTCCCAGGCGCTCGAAGGACGCGGCGAGAAGCTCGGCGAGACCCTCGCGCAACTGGACTCGCACCTGCGGAGGTTCAATCCCCAGCTGCCCGCCCTCACCCGCGACCTGAAGCAGCTCGTGAAGGTCAGCCACCTCTACGCGGACGCCGCCCCCGACATCGTCACCGCCCTCACCGACTTCACCACCACCAGCGGCACCCTCGCCGAGAAGGAGGCCGCCCTCGCCGGCACCCTCGGCACCGCCACCCGCACGGCCCAGGACCTGACCGCCTTCCTGCGGCAGAACAAGGACAACATCATCCGCCTCAGCGCCACCAGCAGGCCCACCTTGGAACTGCTCGCCGAGTACTCCCCCTCCTTCCCCTGCACCCTGCGCACCCTGGCCCAGTTCGTGCCCGCCATGGACAAGGCACTCGGCAAGGGCACCGACCGGCCGGGACTGCACGTCGACGTGACCACCGTGCCCTCGCGCGGCGCCTACGTCCCCGGCCGTGACCGGCCCTCCTACGGATCGGGCGGCGGCCCGCGCTGCCACCCCGTGCCCTACCTCGGCGTCCCGGCCGCACCCGCCGCACGGGCGTCCGCCGCCGCGGAGCAGGACCTCGGACCCGCCAACTCCCCGCAGGAGAACGACCTCGTCAACGAACTCCTCGCCCCCGCGGCGAAGAAGCGGCCCGGCGACCTGCCGGACTGGAGCAGCCTGCTGGCCGGACCCGCGTTCCGCGGCGCGGAGGTGACCCTGCGATGACGACCCGACCCACCCACACGCGGCGACGCGGCCTCACCGGGACCGTACTGAAGTCCCTCGCGTTCGTCCTCGTCACGGCCCTGGCCACCACCGTGCTCGGCCTCAGCATCGCCGACACCGGGGTCGGCGCCGCCACCCGCTCGTACAAGGCGCTGTTCACCGACGTCACCGGACTCGTCAAGGGCGACTCGGTGCGCATCGCGGGAGTCAAGGTGGGCGAGGTGACCGACGTGCGCGTCGTCGAACGCCGCACCGCCCAGGTCACCTTCTCGGTCCACGAGGACCGCACCCTGCCCCGGTCGGCCACCGCCGCCGTCAAGTACCTCAACATGGTCGGACAGCGCTACGTCTCCCTCGGCCGCGGCAGCGGGGACCTCACCGGCACCCTCGGCGCGGGAGAGACCATCCCGCTCGACCGCACCACCCCCGCCCTCGACCTGACCCTGCTGTTCAACGGGTTCAAGCCCCTCTTCGAGGGACTCTCGCCCGGCGACGTCAACGACCTCGCCGGATCGCTCGTGCAGGTCCTCCAGGGCGAGAGCGGAACCGTCGACAGCCTCATGCGGCACATCGGCTCCCTCACGAAGACCGTGGCCGCCAAGGACGAGGTCATCGGCAAGGTCGTGACCCACCTCAACACCGTCCTGACCACCCTGAACCACCGCGAGGCCGCGTTCGGCGACCTCGTCGTCACCCTCCAGAAGCTCGTCACCGGCTTCAACACCGACCGCAAACCCCTCGGCGAAGCGGTCCAGGCCATCGGCGACCTCACCACGACGACCGCCGGCCTCTTCCAGGAGGGCCGCGCGCCCCTCAAGAAGGACATCCGCGAACTGGGCCGGCTCTCGGGCACCCTCGGCGACCACACCCCCGCCATCGAGAGGTTCCTCGCCAACACCCCCGCCAAGATGACCGCCCTGGCCCGGCTGTCCTCGTACGGATCGTGGTTCAACCTCTACCTCTGCGAGGCGCGCGTGAGCGGCGTGGGAACGTCCGACGGCTCCAGGCCGCCGACCGGCATCGCCGTGACCGAACCGAGGTGCCGCGGATGAGCGCCCGCAGCCGGTTCAAGCCGGTCAAGGAACGCAGCCCCGTCGCCGTCGCCGTCGTCGGACTCCTGCTCCTCGGCCTGATAGCCGCCCTCGCCTACAACGTGGAACGGCTGCCCCTCGTCGGCGGCGGCACCGCCTACAGCGCCGACTTCTCCGAGTCCGCGGGACTCGACGCGGGCGACGAGGTGCGCATCGCCGGGGTCAAGGTCGGCAAGGTCACCGAGGTCTCCCTCGACGGCCCCAAGGTCAAGGTGACCTTCGAGGTCGGCGACGCATGGATCGGCGACCGGTCGACCGCCGCCATCGCCATCAAGACCCTCCTCGGCGAGAAGTACCTGGCCCTCGACCCCCTGGGCTCCGCCCCGCAGGACCCGGGAACCCGCATCCCGCAGACCCGCACCACCTCCCCGTACGACGTGACGCAGGCCTTCCAGGACCTCAGCGGCACCGTCGACGACCTCGACACCGAGAAGCTCGCGGAGAGCTTCCGGACGATCTCCGACACCTTCAGGAACTCGCCACCGCACGTCCGCAACGCCGCCACCGGCCTCTCCGAACTGTCGAAGTCCGTCTCCAAGCGCGACACCGAACTCGACCGGCTCCTGCGGAACAGCAAGCAGTTCACCAAGACCCTGGAGACCAGGAAGTCCAGCTTCGAGACCCTCATCGAGGACGGCGGCTCGCTGCTCGGGGAGCTGCAGAAGCGCCGCGACGCCATCCGCGCCCTCCTCAAGGGAAGCCGGAGCCTGGGCACCGAACTCAGCGGCCTCGTCGGCGACAACGACCGGCAGCTCGGCCCCACCCTCAAGGCCCTCAGCCGCGTCACCGGCGTCCTGGAGAAGAACAGCGGTCAGCTCGACAAGACGCTCGCACTCATCGGCCCGTACTACCGGCTCGTCGGCAACACCCTCGGCAACGGCCGCTGGTTCGACAGCTACCTGTGCGGCGTCGTGCCCCGCACCTACCTGCCAGAAGCCTCGCAGCCCACGTCCGGATGCCGGCCGCCGAAACAGCAGGCGGCGGCCACGGGAAGCGGTGAATGATGACCAAGGCCAGAAAACCCCTCGTCGCCGGACTCACCCTCGCGGTGCTCGCGGCCTGCGGTCTCGTCGCCGTACGGTTCCTCGACGCCGACGGCATCCGCGTCACCGCCTGGTTCGACCGGGCCGTCGGCATCTACGCGGGCTCCGACCTGCGCGTCCTCGGCGTACGGGTCGGAGAGGTGGAGTCCGTGGAGCCGCAGGGCACCCGGGTACGTGTCGAACTCCGCCTCGACGAGGGCGTACGCGTCCCCGCCGACGCGCGGGCCCTCGTCGTCGCCCCCAGCATCGTCGCCGACCGGTACGTACAGCTCACCCCCGCCTACAGCGCGGGACCCGCCCTCACCGACGGCGCCGACCTGCCCGCCGACCGCAACCGCGTCCCCGTCGAGATCGACCAGCTCTACGCCTCCCTCACCGAACTGAGCCGGGCACTCGGCCCGGACGGCGCCAACTCCACGGGAGCCCTGTCCGAACTCCTCGACACCGGAGCCGAGAACCTCAAGGGCAACGGCGCGGCCATCGGCACCTCCATCGAACAGTTCGGCAAGGCCGCCAAGACCCTCGACGGCAGCAGCGAGGACCTCTTCACCACCCTCGGGCAGCTCCAGACCTTCACCACCATGCTCAAGAAGAAGGACGGCGACGTCCGCACCGCGCAGGAACGCCTGGACGACGTCGTCGGCTACTTCGCCGAGAACAAGGACGACCTCGCCGCCGCCCTCAAGGAACTCGGCAAGGCCCTCGCGCAGGTCAAGACCTTCATCAAGGACAACCGCGGCGAGCTGAAGAAGAACGTCGACCGGCTCGTGCCCCTCACCCAGACCCTCGTCGACCAGCGCGCCTCCCTCGCCGAAGCCCTCGACGTCGCCCCCCTCGCCGCCGGCAACCTCGTCAACGCGTACCACCCGGACACCCGCACCATCGACGGCCGCGCCAACCTCAACGAGATCAGCATGGGCGGCCCCCTCCTCCCGCTTCCCGTGTCCGGCGCCTCCTCCACGAGCACCGGAGAGGAGAAGCGATGAGACGCGGCACCCCGCCCTCCACCAAGGCCGCCGCCACCGGCGCGGCCGGACTGGTCGCCCTCGGCGTCGGCCTCGCCCTCCTCCTCGGCGCCGTCCCCGCGAACCCGTTCCGCTTCGAAGGCATCGAGGACCTGCCCCTGCCCGGCGGCGCCGACCTCGGCACCCACCCCTACACCGTCACCGCCGAACTCGACGACGTCCTGAGCCTCGTCCCGCAGTCCGCGGTCAAGGTCAACGACGTCGCCGTCGGCCGCGTCACCGCCATCGAACTCGCCACCGGCACCTGGTCCGCCCGCGTCACCCTCACCATCAACGGCGACGTCCGGCTGCCCGCGGACGCGAGCGCCCGCCTGGAACAGTCGAGCCTCCTCGGCGAGAAGTACATCCAGCTCGTCGCCCCCCGCGCGGACGGCGGCGGACGGCTCGCCGACGGCAGCGTCATCCCGCTCGCCCGCACCAGCCGCAACACCGAGGTCGAGGAGGTGTTCGGCGCCCTGTCCCTGCTGCTCAACGGCGGCGGCGTCAACCAGCTCAAGACCATCACCCGCGAACTCGACGCGGCGCTCGGTGGCCGCGAACCCGAGGTCCGCTCGATGCTGAAGCGGGTGAACACCCTGGTGACGACCCTGGACGCGCACCGCGGCGACATCACCCGAGCCCTCGACGGCGTCAACCGGCTCTCTGCCACCCTCGCCGGCCGCAAGAAGGACGTCGACACGGTCCTCACCGGCCTCGCGCCCGGCCTGAAGACCCTGGAGAACCAGCGAGGGTCCCTGCTGACCATGCTGCGCGCCCTGGACACCCTGTCCGGCGTCGCCGTCACCACGATCGACGCGAGCAAGAAGGACATGGTCGCCGACCTCAAGGCCCTCGCGCCGACCCTGAAGGCACTCGCGGACGCCGGTGCCGACCTGCCCGCATCGCTCCAGGTCCTCCTGACGTATCCCTTCACCGACGAGGTCATGCGGGGCGTCAAGGGCGACTACCTCAACACCTATCTGCACCTCGCCGCCGCCCCCGGCACCGAGGTGATCCCGCCGCTGATCCCGCAGGCCGAGCCCACGGAGACGGCCCTGCCGCTGCCTCCCCTCCGGACCGCGAGCACACCCATGGACGGAGGCGAGAACCGGTGATCACGCGAACCGTACGGCTGAAGAACCTGGCCTTCCTCGTCATCGCCGTGCTCGTCCTCGGCTTCGTCGGCATCCGCTACGCCGACCTCGGCCGCTACGCCGGAGTCGCCGACCACTACACCGTGCGGGTCCATCTCGCCCGTACCGGCGGCCTGTTCACCCACTCCGACGTCACCTACCGGGGCGTCTCCGTGGGACGCGTCGGAGACATCGGCCTCACCGCCGACGGAGTCGTCGCCGAACTGCGCATCAAGAAGTCCGCCCCCCGGATCCCCGCCGACGCGCGGGCCGTCGTCGCCGGACTCTCCGCCGTCGGCGAGCAGTACATCGACCTGCGCCCCGAGAGCGACGACGGACCCTTCCTCACCGACGGCTCCCGCGTCGAACAGTCCGACACCCAGGTGCCGGCGCCCGTCACCGACGTCCTCGCGAGCATGAACGACCTCACCCGCTCCGTACCGCTGGAATCCCTGCGCACGGTCGTCGACGAACTCGGCAAGGCCTTCGAGGGACACGGCGACGACCTCCAGGCCCTCCTCGACAACGGCGGCAGATTCGTCCAGGCCGCCGACGACGCGCTGCCCGCCACCACCCGGCTCATCGACGACGGGGAGACCGTCCTGCGCACCCAGGCCGAAGAGAGTCGCGCCATCCGGGACTTCGCCACCGGCGCACGCGACCTCGCCGCCACCCTCAAGGGCTCCGACGCCGACCTGCGCCGCCTGCTCGCCGTCACACCCGACGCGGCCGGCCAGGTCAGCGGCCTCCTGCGCGACCTCGACCCGAGCCTGAGCGTCGTCCTCGCCAACCTCCTCACCACCTCGGAGATCGCCGTCACCCGGCAACGCGGCACCGAGGAACTGCTCGTGAAGCTCCCGGCGGCCGTCGCCGCCGGAGCCACCGCCGTCGACGGAGGGCGTTTGCGCATCGGTCTCGCCGTCACCTTCTTCAAGCCGCTGCCCTGCACGTCCGGATACGGCGGTACGCGCTACCGCAACGGACTCGACCTGGGAACGGCGCCCGCCCTCAACACCGGCGCCTCCTGCACCAGTTCCGCCGCCACCGGGGTCAACGTACGCGGCTCGGGCCAGGCCCCGAAGGCCGGCGGGGTGCCCGGACCGGCCAGGCCGGGCGCCCTGCCCTCCGGTAGCAAACAGCCCAAGCCGGGCGCGCGGACGACCCTGCCCGGCGCGCTCGCGCTGCCCGGCCACACCGGCGGGCCGACGGACATGGCCGGTCTCCTCGGTCTGGCCGCCGGGACCGCCCCGGCCACCGGGAGCACGCGATGAGGCGGGCCAGGATCCTCCGCGCCGGCGCCCTCGTCGTCGCCCTGGGCTTCTGCGGGACCGGCGCCTGGACCTACGCCCAGGCCCGCACCGACGAGGAGCTCGCCTTCGGCCGCGCACGGGACACCGCCCTCGCCGAGGGCCGCCACCGCCTCACCGTCCTGAACACGCTCGACGCCTCGACCCGCGAGCGCGCCGAAGCGGGCATCCGGGCCTGGCGCGACGCCTCGACCGGAGCGCTCCGCACCGAACTGGGCCGCACCGAGCCGTCGGTGGGCGCTTCGGCGCGCGCCACGGTCACCGAGGCCGCCCTCACCGCGCTCGACACGAGAGCCGGTACGGCGAAGCTCATCGCGACCGTCCGCGTCGACGTCACCCCGCGCGGGGGCGGCGGCGGCCCGACCACCGACCGCAAGCGCCTGGAGGCCGTCCTGACGCGCACCGGCGAGGACACCTGGCGGGTCGCGGCGCTGAGCGCGGTGCCCGTGACCGGAGCCGAGGGGAGCGAGGACGAGTGACACGACTGCTGCGCAAGGTGACCGGGGAGGGGGCGGGGGCCACGGCCGAGGCCGAGCCGGTCCCGGAGGGCCCGGCCGAGGACGGGCCGCAGGGCACCGTCGCGGACCCGCCGACGGTCACCCGAGGTGGCGAGGAGGCGACGGTCATCGCCGGCGCCGGGCCGGCGGCCGCCGCCCGGCGGAGGCGCCGGGCCCCCGCCTTCTGGCGGAAGGCCGCCCTCCCCGCTGCCGTCGCCGGCCTGCTGCTCGCCGGGAGCGGCTTCTTCCACGGCGCCCACCAGCTCCGGTCGACCCCCTCCGCCCGCAACCAGGCCCTCACCGACACCGGGGCCACCACCCGCGTCGGCGGCGACGTCGGCGAGGGCCTCGCCCGGGTCTTCTCGTACGCGCCCGCGGGCGCCGACGCCGCCGAACGCTCCGCCCGCACCGTGCTGGCCGGACGCGCCGCCCGCCAGTACACCGAGCTGTTCGCCCAGGTCCGCGCGCGTCTGGTCGAACAGCGCCTCACCCTCACCACCCAGGCCGTTCGCACCGGAGTGATCGAACTCGACGGGAACAGGGCCCGGCTCCTCGTGTTCCTCGACCAGACCTCCCGACGGGACAATGCCGCCGCCACGTCCGCCGCCGCCCAGCTCACCGTCACCGCGGAGTTCCGCGGAGACCGGTGGCTGATCGTCGACATCAAGGCCCGCTGACGATGAGCGGGAGACGGGAGCACCCCATGACACGCGCGGTCCGCACTCCGGCGGGCGGCAGGCCCGCCCTGGCGGGGGCACTCGCGCTCACCCTCGTCGCCGGTGGCTTCGCGGCCTGGACCGGCCGGGACTGGTACGCCGCGGCGCACGACGACTCCGCCGCGTACGCCGTGCAGCGCGACCGGGCGCTCGCCGCGGGGGAGCAGGCCGTACAGAACCTCAACACGCTCGACCACCGGCGCGTCGAGCAGGGTCTCGACCTCTGGGAGTCCTCCACGACCGGCGACCTGCACAAGCAACTCGTTGACGGACGCGCGGAGTTCACGGGCCAGGTGAAGACCGCGAAGACGGTGACCACGGCGCGGGTGCTGTCCGGCGCCGTCACGGAACTCGACGACCGGGCGGGGCGGGCCCGGGTCCTCGTCGCCCTGCGCATCACCGTCACGACGCCCGACAGCAAGAGCACGGAGAAGGACAGCCGCATGCTGGGCGAACTCACCCGCGCCGACGGCCGCTGGAAGCTCAGCGGTCTGGGTCAGGCTCCGGTGGGCGGCACGGCGGCGGGCTGATCCAGAGCAGCCTGTCGTTGGATCTGGCCTCAGGCCGTACGGCCGGAGCCGCCGCCCGCACCCGAAAGGACACGCACGATGCCGACGCCCCGCCACCACCTCAACCGCGAGCGCCGCCGTCAGGCCCTCGCCGGTCCGCCGGCCGAGCCCGCCGCCGCACGTTCCCGGCAGCGGCCGGCGGTGATGACGGCCGTACGGGAGACGGCTCCGGCTCCGGAGCGGGAGACGGCTCCGGCTCCGGAGCGGGAGACGGCGACGGCTCCGGAGCGGGAGACGGTCGCCGAGGACGCGGCGGTACGGCCCCGGCGCCGCGTCCCCCCGGTCACCCTCGCGGTCCTGTGCGTCCTGACGCTGCTGCTCGGCGGCTTCGCGGGCTGGGCCCACGGCAGGGCGGGAGAGCTCCGCGCCGACCCCGCGCGCGGCAACACGGCGCTCACCGACCTCGCCCGCACCAGCGAGGTCAAGGGACAGACCGCCGCGGCCGTCGCCGCGCTCTTCTCGTACGACCACGCCGACACGGGCCCCTTCGAGCAGGCCGGCAAGACCCTCCTCACCGGCAAGGCCGTCGCCCAGCACCGGACGCTGCTCGACGGGGTGCTCGCCCAGGCGGCGCGGCAGAAGACGGTGATCACCACGACGGTCACCGAGAGCGCGGTCGAGCGGATCGACGGCGACCGTGCCCGGGTGCTCGTCTACGCGGACCAGAGCAGCGTGAGCACGGCGGGAACCGGGAAGCAGCAGCCGAAGGACCGGAAGCAGTCCCACAAGCAGGCGCAGGACCAGGGTGTCTACGCGGGCGCGATGTTCGCCGTGGACGTCGTGCACCGCGACGGGCGCTGGCTCGTCGAGAACATCGACACCTTCGGCCGCTGAGCCGCCGGTCCCCCCGGCGGAGCGTGGTCAGTCCCGGTCGACGAGCACCGCGGTCCCCTGGCCGACGCCGACGCACATGGTGGCGAGGCCGCGCCGGTCACCGGTGCGGTGCATGCGGTGGAGGAGCGTGGTGAGGATGCGGGCGCCCGAGCCGCCCAGGGGGTGGCCGAGGGCGATGGCGCCGCCCTGCGGGTTGACGCGGTCGGGGTCGATGCCGAGCTCGCGGACGCACGCGAGGGCCTGGGCGGCGAAGGCCTCGTTGAACTCGGCCGTGTCGATGTCGTCAAGGGCGCGGCCGGTGCGGGCGAGGACGCGCCGCACGGCGGGGACCGGGCCGATGCCCATGACGTCCGGGTGGACTCCGGCGCTGGCGCCGGCCACGTAGCGGCCGAGCGGCTCCAGGCCCAGTTCGTGCAGGGCCTCCTCGCCGACGAGCAGCAGGGCGGCGGCGCCGTCGTTCATCGGGGAGGCGTTGCCGGCGGTCACGGTGCCGTCGGGGCGGAAGACCGGCTTGAGGGCGGCCAGCTTCTCCGGCGTGGTGTCGGCCCGGATGGACTCGTCGTGTGCGACGACCGTGCCGTCGGGGAGGGTGACGGGGACGGTCTCGGCGTCGAAGAGGCCGTCCTTGCGGGCCGCGGCGGCGAGCCGGTGGCTGCGCAGGGCGAAGGCATCCTGGTCCGCGCGGCTGACGCCGTACCGGGCGGCGACCTCCTCGGCGGTCTCGCCCATGGAGAGGACGCCGTGGAGTTCCTTCATCCGCGGGTTGGTCAGCCGCCAGCCGAGTTTGGTGTCGGCGATCTCCTGGTGGTGGGGGAGTGCCTGGTCGGCGCGGGGCAGCACGAAGGGGGCGCGGCTCATCGACTCCGAGCCGCCGGCGAGGACGATGTCGGCCTCGCCGGAGGCGATGGCGCGGGCGGCGGTGGTGACCGCCTCCAGGCCCGAGGCGCAGAGCCGGTTGAGGGTGGCGCCGGGGACGGAGTCGGGCAGCCCGGCGAGGAGGACGGCCATCCTGGCCACGTTGCGGTTGTCCTCGCCCGCCTGGTTGGCGGCGCCCCAGTAGACGTCGTCGATCCGGGCCGGGTCGAGGGCGGGCACGGCGTCCAGGACGGCGCGGACGGCGGTGGCGGCGAGGTCGTCGGGCCGGACGGCCGAGAGGGCGCCGCGGAGGCGGCCGATGGGGGTGCGCCGGGCGGCGGCGAAGTACACGGGACGCATGGGGACGGCTCCGGGTGCGGTCGGGGCGGGTTCGGAAGGCCCAGGGCCTGTCTTTCGGATCAGGTCCTGGACGGCGTTCCTGAAACTAGCGGCGCAAGTTTTATCGACTGTAGCCGCTGGGGTCCCTCCCCGGTCAAGACCTCCCGCCCCCATGGCTCACCCCAGCACCAACAGCACCGCCAGGGCGACGAGGAGGGAGTCGATCCGGTCGAGGAGGCCGCCGGAGCCGGCCAGCCAGCTGCCGGCGTCCTTCGCGCGGGCGCCCCGCTTGACCATCGACTCGAGCAGGTCCCCGAGCGGCCCGCCGACCGCCACGGCCACCGCCGTCTGCCACGTCAGGGAGGACAGGGCGGCCAGCGTGAGGAGACCGGCCGCGGCCCCGGCCAGCGTGCCGCTCCAGCGCTTGGCGGGCGACAGCGGGGAGAGCCGGGGGCCGCCGAGACGGCGACCCGCCGCGTACGCGACGATGTCGGCGATCGACACGGCCACGAACAGGACGAGGCCGACGGCGCCCAGCGGTACGAGACCGGCCAGGGCGCCCAACCACACGAGCCCCAGCAGGCCCGCCCCCAGGCGCCGGAGCCCGTGCTCCGCGTCGCCCGAGAGCAGCGGCACCCCGGCGATCACCAGGGCCCCGGCCGCCGCCACCCTGAGCACCTCCCCGGGGGCCAGCCAGGCCGCCAGGACGAGCCCGACGACCGCCGCGCCGAGGACCACCCGGTCCAGCGGGCCCAGCCGCAGCAGCCCGCCGAACTCCGCCACCGCGATCACCCCGACCGCGGACGCGAGCACCGCGATCCCCGGCGGCCCGAGCCAGAACGCGGCGGTGACCAGGGGCACTCCGAGCGCCCACACGCACCAGCGGACCATCAGCTCACGGCGCCGGGTCGCCGCCACCGCGACGCCCCCGATCGCCAGTGCCCCGCCGAGGTACGGGACGAGACCGGCGACCGTCGTCACCGGGAGTCCCGCCCCACCGCGCCCGACGCCACCGCGCTCGACGCCACCGCGTCCGGCGTGCGCAGGACGTCCAGGGCGCTCCGGCACGCCGCCACGATCCGCGCGTTCTCCGCCGTGTCGCGGACGGCGATCCGGACGGTCCGCCCCTCGTACGCCGGGGACATCGGGGAGAGGTCGCGCAGGAACACGTCGTGCCGCCGGCACTCGCGCACCAGCCCGGCCGCGCTCGGCCCGTCCACCGGCAGGGTCACCGTGAGGAAGTTCGCCACCCCCTCGTCGACCGAGGAGAACCCGTCCGACTCCCTCAACCGGGACGCGAGTTCCCGGCGCAGCACGTGGGTACGGGCCCAGCGTTCCGCGTAGTACGCGGGGTCGCGCAGCGCCGTCACGGCGGCCAGCTGGGCCGGCAGGCTCACGGGCCACGGGGGCGTCCAGCGGCGCAGTTCCCCGGCCGTCTCCGCATCGGCCACCAGGTACGCCGCCCGCATCCCCGAGAGCGCGTACATCTTCGACAGCGAGGTGCAGACCACGACCCGGGCGTCGGCGGAGGCGAGCCCGGCGAGCGAGTCCGCCGGATCGACATAGCCCAGGTACGCCTCGTCGATCCACCACCGGGTCCGCGCGGGCGAGGCCTCGATCACCGCGCGCAGCGCGTCGGCCGGGGCGTGTCGGCCGGTCGGGTTGTTCGGGTTGACGACCACCACGAGGTCGTACCGTCCGTCGCCGGTCGCGGCGGCGAGCCGGGCCGGGTCGACCAGCCAGCCGTCCTCGCGGCGCAGCTGGAGCCGGTCGACCCGGCAGCCGATCACGCGCTCGGTGACATGGGCGTACTCCCCGTAGCCCGGGTCGAGCAGGAGCACCCGGCTCGCGGGCGTCAACCACCGGCCGAACGCCCGGAAGATCAGGTCGGACGAGCCGGCCCCGACGACCAGCGACTCCGCCGGCAGCCCGCGGGCCGCGGCGATCTCCGCGAGCAGTCCCTCGGCGCCCGTCGGCGGCGAGGTCCTGGCCGCCCATCCCGGATCCTCCGACAGGACCGCGCGGACCGCGGGGGACGGCGGGAACCAGGCGTCCAGGACATCCGCCGCGACCACCTCGTGACGGCGGGTCAGCGTCCGGAAGTCCGTGCCGATCGCGGAGAAGAAGGCGCCACCGTGCTCGCAGCCGTCCGCGCGCGGCGCGAACGGAACGTCGAGCCGCCAGTCGAGGCCCGTCCGCAGCCGCTCCAGGGTCCGGCCGTGGCGCTCCGCCACCGTCCTCGTCAGTTCGGCCACGGAGCCGCTGAGGACCTCGAACGAGACCGCGCCCGAGCGGACCGTGCGCCCCACCGGCCGCAGCCCCGCGGCGAGGTACATGTCGAGCAGCTCCGTGCGTCCCATCGCCACCACCCGGCGGCCGCCGCGTGCCGCGACCCAGCGCAGCGCGGCGTACATGAGGAGCGGCGCCGCCGCGGTGGACCGCCAGCGCTCCTCGACGGTCAGCACGCGGATCTCGAACGGCGCGTCCTCGGACAGCACCGGCAGCTGCTCACGCGTCAGGTACTTGTCGAGGGAGTAGCGGCCGACCCACGGCGGGGTGAGGCTGACGAAGCCGATCCGCGTCTCGCCGCGGGCGGCGACGAGATAGACGTTGTCGCCGTCGAGCCCGTCGCTCAGCCGCCCCGACGGATCCACCGGATGCTGGCCGAGCTCCTCCGCGTACACCCGGTGGCGCAGTTCGTGGATCCAGTCGAGATCGCGAGGTGTGGCGGTGCGCAGCTGTAGGGCGTGGTCCATGCGTGTGTCCCCCCTGAGGCGGTCCGGCGTTCGCGCCCCAGCATGGAGGAGTCCGGCCGACGGCACCTGAGTACGCGTACTCAGCCGGTGATCATGGTCGTTGGGGGTGGGCGGGGCACCGTACCAGCGTCGGAGCCGCCGCATGCGGAGTTTCACGTACTCTCCGCTCCTGAACGTGTTCATACGGTAGTCATGACGCCGGGAGGAACACATTGATCTTCAGCCTGAGCCGCCGTCGGAAGCCCGTCCCCAGCACGGGCGTCTGCCCCTACACGTCCGGGGACCCCGCCCGCACCGCCCCCGACCCCGCGCCCCCGGTCGCGCCGCCGCCCCTCGCCGACCGGCAGCAGGCCGAACGGTTCGTCCGCCAGTTCCACGACGAGCAACCCGGCGCCGGAGACGTGGACGGCCGGGTCCGCCAGGTGCTCGCCGAGATCGACAGGACCGGAACCTATGAGCACTCCCCGGGTGAACTCGCCTTCGGCGCCCGCGTCGCCTGGCGCAACGCGGCCCGCTGCATCGGCAGGCTCTACTGGCGCAGCCTCGTCGTCCGCGACCTGCGGCACCTCGCCACCGCCGACGACATCGCCGCCGAGTGCTTCGAGCACCTGCGCCTGGCGGGCAACGGAGGCAGGATCCGCCCGGTCATCTCCGTCTTCGCGCCCGACCGGCCGGGCCGCCCCGCGCCCTGGATCGTCAACGACCAGCTGGTGCGCTACGCCGGACACCGCGGCGACGACGGCGTCCGGTGCGGCGACCCGCGCGGCGCGTCCCTGACCGAGCAGGCCCGCGACCTGGGCTGGAAGCGGGAGGAAGAGCCCTTCCAGGTACTGCCGCTGATGGTGCGGGAGCACCCCGGCGAGCGGCCCGCGTGGTACGAGCTGCCGGACGGCTCCGTGCACGAGGTGCCGCTCAGCCACCCCGAGCACGCCTGGTTCGCGGAGCTCGGCCTGCGGTGGTACGCCGTCCCCGCCATCAGTGACATGACGCTGGAGATCGGCGGCGTGCGGTATCCGGCGGCGCCGTTCAACGGCTGGTACATGGGAACCGAGATAGGCGCCCGCAACCTCGCCGACGCCGACCGGTACGACCTCCTCCCGGTCGTGGCCGACCGGCTCGGGCTCGACCGGTCCACCGAGCGCACGCTGTGGCGCGATCGGGCGCTCGTGGAACTCAACCTGGCGGTGCTGCACTCCTTCCAGGAGGCGGGGGTGACGATGGCCGACCACCACACCGAGTCCCGGCGGTTCCTCCGGCACATCGCCCAGGAGAGCCGGCACGGCAGGGCGACGCCCGCCGACTGGAGCTGGATCGTGCCTCCGGTGTCCGGCGCCGCCACGCCGGTCTTCCACCGGTACTACGACCCGGTGGACCCCTCGCTCCGGCCGGCCTTCCTGGCGCGCACCTGAGACCGACCGGCCGCCGGATCAGCGGCGTCCGAGGACCTCGGCGATCCGGGTGAAGCCCTCCGCGCCGTGGCCGAGGGCCACCGTCCGGCGGGCCAGATCCTCGGCGGCGCGCATCACGCCCGCGTCGATGCCGTGCGCCTCGGACGCGTGCACGATGTGCGCCATCGTCGACACCGCAGAGGTGAGCGGGTTCCCCTCGCCGGAGTACGTGCCGTTCTCCACCTCCTGGGCCAACTCCTGGAACAGCGGCGGCAGGATCGCGCCGATGCCCTGGGCGAAGGGGGCGAGCTCGGTCGGGGAGATGCCCTCGGCACGCGCCACCGCGAGCGCGTGGACGAACCCCGTCATCGACGTCCAGAAGATGTCGAGCAGCGCGATGTCGTACGCCGCCGCCCGGCCGACATCCTCCCCGAGGTGGGTGTGGGTGCCGCCCAGGGCGTCGAGCACCGGCCGGTGCTCGCGGTAGAGCGCCTCGGGGCCGCTGTGCAGGAACACCCCCGCCGGCGTCCCGATGGTCGGGGTCGGGGTCATGATGGCGCCGTCGAGATAGCCGATGCCGTGCTCGTCGGCCCAGCGCCCGGTGTCCCTGGCCCGCTCGGGCGCGTCGGCGCTCAGGTTGACGACGCTCCGCCCCTTGAGCGTGTCCGTCACGGCCTCCTGCCGCAGGACGGAGTCGGTGGCGTCGTAGTTGACCAGGCAGACCACGGTCAACGGGCTCGCGGCGACCGCCTCTTCGGGGCTCGCGGCCGAGACGGCACCGGCGGCGACCAGCTCCCCGTCCCGGCCGGGCGTCCGGTTCCACACGGTGGTCCGTACGCCCGCCGCGAGGAACGCGCCGGCCAGCGCCCGTCCCATCGGCCCGAGCCCGAGAACCGTGACGGCCGACTTCCCGGAGGAGGGCATGGCGGAAGAAGACATGGGTGAACTCCCTTGTGACATGGTGAAGGTAAGAGGTGAAGGAAAGAAGCCCCGGAGGAAGGAGAAGGACGCGGATGAATCGCGCCCGGGTCCAGGACACGAACGTCTGCGGAGTGAACGCCGCGATCGTCGTCATCGAGGGCAAATGGAAGACGGCCCTGCTGTGGCTGCTCGAAACCGGCCCGCACCGCCCCGGCGAGATGCGCCGGAAGCTCCCTGAGATCAGCGAGCGGGTGCTGACCCAGGCACTGCGCGAGATGGAGGAGGACGGACTCGTGCACCGCGAGGTGTACGACGTCATGCCCCCGAAGACCGTCTACTCGCTGACCGCCTTCGGACAGGAACTCTCCGACGCGCTGGCCCCGTTGTCCGACTGGGGACACCGTCGCCTGGACCGGCTCACGGCCGTGCCGACCGCTTCCTGAGGCCCGCTCGTACTCCCTTCCTCCGGGCCGCTCTCAGCTTCGCCCGGGGCGCGTGCCTCCGACAAGTACCCACAAAAAAGTGGGTATGCGAAGGGCGCTGAATGGGGGCCTTCTCGATGAGAAGGCCCCCAGAGGTTCCCGAAGTCGAAGGCGCCCTTTCGCGGAGGCGTCAGACGCGCCGCTCCCCGAAGGCGTCCAGGATCCGCTCGGCGGCCAGGGTCGCCGTCAGCTCCCCGGCACGCACCCGCCCCTCCAGGGCGGGCGCGAGGTCCCGGACGGCCGGGTCCGTGTGGAGCCGGCGCAGGAGTTCGTCGCGGACCATGGTCCAGGTCCAGTCGACCTGCTGGTCCTGGCGCTTGGCCGTGAGGCGGCCGGTCGAGTCGAGCAGGGTCCGGTGCTGCTGGAGCCGCCCCCACACCTCGTCCAGGCCGGCGGACTCCCGGGCGCTGCAGCTGAGGACCGGCGGCGTCCAGAAGGACTCGGCGCCGTGCATGAGCCGCAGCGCGCCCGCCAGTTCGCGGGCCGCGGCCTGGGCGTCGCGCTCGTGCGGGCCGTCGGCCTTGTTGACGGCGACGACGTCGGCGAGTTCCAGGACGCCCTTCTTGATGCCCTGGAGCTGGTCGCCGGTACGGGCCAGGGTGAGCAGGAGGAAGGAGTCGACCATGTCGGCGACGGCCGTCTCGGACTGGCCGACGCCCACCGTCTCGACGAGCACCACGTCGTAACCGGCGGCCTCCATCACCACGATCGACTCACGGGTCGCCTTGGCGACACCGCCGAGCGTGCCGGCGGTGGGGGAGGGGCGGACGAACGCCGCCGGGTCGACGGCGAGCCGCTCCATCCGGGTCTTGTCGCCCAGGATGGAGCCGCCGGTGCGGTTCGACGACGGGTCGACGGCGAGCACCGCGACCCGGTGGCCGAGCCCGGTGAGCATCGTCCCGAACGCGTCAATGAACGTCGACTTGCCGACACCGGGCACTCCGCTGATCCCGATCCGCACGGCGTTCCCGCTGTGCGGAAGCAGCTCCGTCAGGAGCTCCTGGGCGAGTGCCCGGTGCTGCGGGCGGGTCGACTCGACGAGGGTGATCGCGCGGGCGACCAGCGCCCGCTTCCCCTCCCGCACACCCCGTGCGTACGTGTCGAGATCGATCACCGCTCGTGCCCGAGGTCGGCCGCGAGGCGCGTCACCAGGTCGTGGGCCGCGTCGGGGATCACCGTCCCCGGCGGGAAGACGGCCGCCGCGCCCATCTCCAGGAGCGTCGCCACGTCCTGCGGAGGAATCACCCCGCCGACCACGATCATGATGTCCTCGCGGCCCTCCGCGGCCAGCTCCTCCCGGAGCGCCGGTACGAGGGTGAGGTGTCCTGCGGCCAGCGACGAGACCCCGACGATGTGCACGTCCGCCTCGACGGCCTGGCGGGCCACCTCGGCAGGGGTCTGGAACAGGGGGCCGACGTCGACGTCGAAGCCCAGGTCGGCGAAGGCGGTGGCGATGACCTTCTGGCCGCGGTCGTGGCCGTCCTGGCCCATCTTGGCGACCAGGATGCGCGGCCGGCGCCCCTCGGCCTCGCCGAAGGCGTCGACCAGGGCCCGGGTGCGCTCCACGGAGGGGGACTCGCCTGCTTCGGTGCGGTACACACCGGAGATCGTACGGATCTGGCCCGCGTGCCGCCCGTACACCTTCTCCAGGGCGTCGGAGATCTCGCCGACCGTCGCCATCGCGCGGGCCGCGTCCACCGCGAGTTCGAGGAGGTTGCCCTCGCCGGCGGCGGCCCGGGTGAGCGCGGCGAGCGCGTCCTGGCAGGCCTGCTCGTCGCGCTCCTCGCGCAGCCGCTTCAGCTTGGCGATCTGCTGGGACCGTACGGAGGAGTTGTCGACCTTGAGGACGTCGATCTGCTCGTCGGTCGCCACCCGGTACTTGTTGACGCCGATCACCGGCTGCCGGCCTGAGTCGATCCGGGCCTGGGTGCGGGCCGCGGCCTCCTCCACGCGCAGCTTGGGGATGCCGGCGTCGATCGCCTTCGCCATGCCGCCGGCCTGCTCGACCTCCTGGATGTGCTTCCAGGCGCGCCGGGCGAGGTCGTGGGTGAGCTTCTCGACGTACGCGCTGCCGCCCCACGGGTCGATGGTCCGGCAGGTGCCCGACTCCTGCTGGAGGAGGAGCTGGGTGTTGCGGGCGATCCGGGCGGAGAAGTCCGTCGGCAGGGCCAGCGCCTCGTCGAGGGCGTTGGTGTGCAGCGACTGGGTGTGGCCCTGGGTGGCGGCCATCGCCTCCACACAGGTGCGGGTGACGTTGTTGAACACGTCCTGCGCGGTGAGCGACCAGCCGGAGGTCTGCGAATGGGTCCGCAGCGAGAGCGACTTGGAGTTCTGCGGGTCGAACTGCTTGACCAGCTTGGCCCAGAGGAGACGGGCCGCGCGCAGCTTGGCGATCTCCATGAAGAAGTTCATGCCGATCGCCCAGAAGAACGACAGGCGCGGCGCGAACGCGTCGACGTCGAGCCCGGCCTCCCGGCCCGCGCGGATGTACTCCACGCCGTCGGCGAGGGTGTACGCCAGCTCCAGGTCGGCCGTGGCTCCGGCCTCCTGGATGTGGTAGCCGGAGATGGAGATGGAGTTGTACCGCGGCATCCGCTGGGAGGTGTACGCGAAGATGTCGGAGATGATCCGCATCGAGGGACCCGGCGGATAGATGTACGTGTTGCGGACCATGAACTCCTTGAGGATGTCGTTCTGGATGGTCCCGGCCAGCTTCTCGGGCGGAACGCCCTGCTCCTCGGCGGCCACGATGTACAGCGCGAGGACCGGCAGCACGGCGCCGTTCATCGTCATCGACACCGTCATCTTGTCCAGCGGGATGCCGTCGAACAGCTGGCGCATGTCGTAGATCGAGTCGATGGCCACGCCGGCCATGCCGACGTCACCGGTGACGCGCGGGTGGTCGCTGTCGTAGCCGCGGTGGGTCGGCAGGTCGAAGGCGACCGACAGGCCCTTCTGGCCGGCCGCGAGGTTGCGCCGGTAGAAGGCGTTCGACTCCTCGGCAGTGGAGAAGCCCGCGTACTGACGGATCGTCCAGGGCTGGTTGACGTACATCGTCGGGTACGGGCCGCGCAGGTACGGGGCCATGCCAGGGCGGGTGTCCAGGAAGTCCAGGCCCTCCAGGTCCTCACCGGTGTAGAGCGGCTTGACGCCGATGCCCTCCGGGGTCTCCCAGAGCAGGTCGTCACCGCCCGCCGCCTTCTCGACGGCCGCACGCCACGCGTCGGGGCCGCCGTCTGCGGTCGGCGCCCCGAGCTCGATCCCGGAGAAGTCGGGGATGGACATCAGGACACTCCCATGCGGTCGAGGGCGGTGGAGAGCAGGGCGACGGCGTCACAGCCCGCGAAGAGGTAGGTGTCGACACCGGGGTACGCCCCGGGACGGCCGGCGAGGAGGACGTGCTCGGCGCCCGCGGCGCGCAGCTCCGCGGCCGCGGTCCCGGCCCGCTCCTCGTACAGCGCGTCGCTGGAGCAGAGGCAGACCTCGCGGGCACCGCTCTCCTCGAACGTGCCCTCGGTGACCGTCTCGACGCCGCCCGCCTGGAAGAGGTTCGTGGCGAAGGCGACCCGGGCCGAGGACGCGGCGGCCGGGCCGAGTGCGGCCAGGTAGACCCGGGGCCGGGCGCCGGTCGCGGCGAGATGCGCGTCGGAGCGGGCGCGGAGCGCCTCGAAGGCCTCGTCGCGCCGGACCCGGGGGAGACCGCCGGCCGGCGGCTCGGGGGCGGGCGCGCGGTCGACGGGCTTCTCCGTCAGGTTCGGGAACTCGCTGACGCCGGTGATCGGTTCGCGGCGGGTGGCGAGCTTCGCGCTGCGCGCGGCCCAGGTGCCGGCGAGGCGTTCGCCGATCGTGCCGGACCGCAGCGCGGCCCGCTGGCCGCCCGCCCGCTCGATGTCCTGGAAGAACTCCCAGGCCGCGTGCGCGAGCTCGTCGGTCAGCCGCTCCACGTACCAGGAACCGCCCGCCGGGTCGATCACCCGGGAGAGGTGCGACTCCTCGATGAGGACGGTGGAGGTGTTACGCGCGATCCGGCGCGCGAACGCGTCCGGCAGACCGAGCGCCTCGTCGAACGGCAGCACGGTCACGCTGTCGGCGCCGCCGACACCGGCGGCGAGCGTCGCCACCGTGGTCCGCAGCATGTTCACCCACGGGTCGCGGCGGGTCATCATCACCGTCGAGGTCACCGCGTGCTGGCGCTGCGCGCCCGCCTCCCGGACGCCGCAGACCTCGGCCACCCGGGCCCACAGCCGGCGCGCCGCGCGGAGCTTGGCGATCGTCAGGAACTGGTCGGCGGTCGCCGCGTACCGGAACTCCAGTTGTCCGCAGGCCTCGGTGACGCTCAGTCCCGCGTCGGTCAGACCGCGCAGATAGGCCACGCCCGTCGCGAGCGAGCAGCCCAGCTCCTGCGCGGCCGAGCCGCCGGCCTCGTGGTACGGCAGCGCGTCCACGGTCAGGGCGCGCAGGCCCGGGTACGTGTCGGCGCAACGGCGCGCGAGACCGGCGACGGACGCCAGGTCGTACGAGGGCCGTCCGGTGCGGGCCTCGTGGCCGAGGGGGTCCGCGCCCAGGTTGCCGCGGGCCGCGTCCGCGGCGACGCCACGCTCCTCGTACAGCCCGAGGAGCCGCTCGGCCGCCGCCTCCGTCTCGTCGCCCGCGTCGAGGACGACGGGCGCGAGGTCGAGGTAGACGCCGTCGAGGACCTTCTCCAGGGAGGCGACCGGGACGCCGGTGCCGCCGACGCCCAGCCAGAGGGAGGTGACGCCGTTCTCCAGGTCGGAGAGGACGGCGTCGTTGTCGGGTGCGAGGTGGCGCTGGCGCACGTCCCAGCCGCCGAGGGTGTTGCCCTCGACGCGGCCGCCGCGCACGAAGGGCGCGAAGCCGGGCAGGCCGGTGTCGGGCGCGGCCTCGCGCGCCGTGTACAGCGGACGGATGTCGAGGCCGTCCTCCAGAAGTGTGGACAGGGCGTCCTCGGCTGCGTCGCCGGAGACCTCCTTGCCCGACTTGCGCAGGACACCCGCCACGAGGTGTTGCCACTGTTCGTGTGGCGCGTCGGGGAATTCGGACGCCAGGGAGAGCCCGTCGTCAGGCAGGACCGTCATGCTCGGATGCTAGGGGAGATCGCCGAGTGACCAGGAGGGCGTACGACTGTGACCTTCTTCTCGTCGACCTGCGGCGTTCTGTGTGGTGGGCGGTTTCGGGGCGTTGTCAGAGGCGGCTGGGACGCTGGTCCGTATGGAGAGGGACATGGACAGCGACATGGGCAGGGGCATGGGCGAGGACGCTGACGAGGAGCTGTTGAGAGGCCGGGTCTACGGCCAGGACCACGACGACCCGCGTCCGGGGCCCAGGCCCGGCCGGGTCTACGCCGAACTGGTCGGCGGACCGCTCGACGGCCTGCTCCTCGACGTCACCGACTGGACGGCGCGGGAGCGGGCGGCCGGAGCCGTCCTGGAGACGGAGCTCGGGCGTTTCGGCGCCGAGGGGCGCTCCCTGTACGACCCGCGTCCCGGGGACGCGGTCCGCTTCGACTGGTCGGGGGACGCGCCCTGACCCGGTGTGAGCGGACCGGTGCCCCGGCCTTCCGTGACTCCCGACGGTAAGTTAGCTTAGGCTTACCTAAGTAACAGTGTCTCCGTCACCTGTCCCGGGAGAACTCGGATGCGTCCCTTCAGCCCCCGCGTCACACGGCCCGCCCCCGCCGAACGCGTGCGATCGATCCTGGCCGCCGCCCACTCGATGACCGTCGTCTCCGACGGACACCACCAGGAGGTGCACCTCCTCGACGGCACAGGGCCGATGGGACACATCCACCTGCACGACCCGTCCGAGGAGAGCCACGACGGGCGGACCGCCCGGATCCCCGTACGCCTGGAGTTCACCGACATCGCCCCCGTCCCGGTACGCGAACGGCTCCGGGCCCGCGTCACCCTGACGGGACTCCTCGCCGCCCCCTACGAACCGGAGACGAGCGGCAGCATCTGCATGGAGTTCGGCCAGGCCCTCCTGGAGGACGCCGACGGCCGCACGTACATCACCCTCGAAGAGCTCCACGCGACCGACATCGACCCGATGGCCTCCTGCGAGGCGTCCATGCTGACCCACCTCGTCGACAGCCACGCCGAACTCGTGCCCCTGCTCCTCCGGCTCGTCAGGCCGCGTCCCGTACGGGACATGGTCCGCGCCCTCCCCGTCGCCCTCGACCGGTACGGCATCACCCTGCGGCTCGAACACCCCGCGGGCCACCAGGACGTCCGGCTGCCCTTCCCCACCCCCGTCACCGACATCGACCAGGCGGGACCCCGGATCCACGCCCTCCTCTCCGCGGCCCGCCGCTCCTCCCACCCCAACCGCCTGCTGACCTGAGCCGACCCGGCCGCCTGTCGACGGTCATCAGCCGCGTGACAGTTCGCCGAGCAGCTTCCAGGTGCGGCGGCGGTCCTCCTCGCCGTTCAGCTCCGTCATCGTGAACACCACCTCCGTCGCCCCGGCCTCGCGGTAGCGCCGTACCTCCGCGGCGACGGTCTCCTCGTCACCGATCACGGCGAGCTCCGCGGCCCGGGAGGCACCGGAGAGCCCGATGGCACGCTCGTACGACGGACTCCGCTCGTACAGCGCCAGCGCCTCGCGCACGGCCCCCGCGTCGCTCGTGACGATGCCCGGGACGAGCGCCACGATCCGCGGCGCGGGCCGGCCCGCCGCGGCGGCCGCGGCCGTGACCGCCGGGACGATGTGCTCCGCGAGCGCGCGCGGCCCCGCCAGGAACGGCAGGATGCCGTCCGCCAGTTCACCGCTGACCCGCAGCGCCTGCGGGCCCATGGCGGCGACCAGGACCGGCACCGCCGGCCGGGCCCCCGGCACGGACGCCGGATACGGGGTCGTCGCGGTCAGCAGCTCCCCGTGGAAGTCGGCGGCGCCCGTCTCCAGCAGCGGGCGCAGAGCCGTGAGGAACTCCCGGAGCAGACCGATGGGCCGCTCGTACGGAAGGCCGAAGGCGGTCTCCGTCAGATGCCTGGTGCCGAGGGCGAGCCCGAGGTGGTACCGGCCGCCTGTCGCGGCCTGGGCCGTCTGCGCCTGACTGGAGACGAGCAGCGGATGGCGGCCGAAGACCGGGATCGCGGAGGTCCCGACGTGGAGACCCGGCACCTCGCGCCCGACGATCGCGGCGAGCGACGGCGAGTCGTACGCGAAGGACTGGCCGAACCACGCCGAGTGCAGACCGGCGTCACGCGCCTCCCGGGCGAGCAGCGCCGTGTCGTCGACCGTGCGCCGGACGGCGGTCGAACCGAGCGTCACGCCGACGGTTCCAGGAGTTCCGAGAGTCATGCTTCCGGCAACCGACGCCGTCAGGGACGCCATTCCCGCCCGTGTGCGAAGAGCGTGTTGCAGCCCCCGCCATGATGGGCCGATGAAGACTCTCGCCGAGGTGGACGCGCTCGCCGCACGCGCGCACGCCGGACAGACCGACAAGATCGGTGTCCCGTACGTCGAGCACGTCCGCGCGGTCGCCGCGGGCCTGGCACCGCTCGGCCCGCACCTGGCCATGGCCGGACTGCTCCACGACGTCATCGAGGACACCGACTGGACGGCGGAGCGGCTGCGTGCCGAGGGAATCCCCGACCGGGTCGTCGACATCGTCGAAGCCGTCACCAACAGGCCCGGCACGACGTACGAGGAGAAGATCCGCCAGATCACCCGGGACCGCGACGCCACCCTCGTGAAGATCGCCGACAACGCCCACAACAGCCGCGCGGACCGGGCCGCCGCACTGCCGCCCGACCGGCGGGAACGGCTCGCCGCCAAGTACCGGGCGGCCAGGGAGCTGTTGTGGGCGGCGGCCGACCCCGAGGACGTCACGACGATCCTGCGGGTGGTCAACCCCGGCCTCCTGGAGGAGCGGACCCCCTGATGTGACCCAGGTCACGGGAACCCGTCCCGCGCCCCGGACAGACGAAAGACGTGAACATCGACCTGCGCGCACGCATCCGGGACGGAGACCCCTCGGCCTTCGCCGGGATCTACGACTCCTACGCCCGGAGCGTCTACAACCACGCCTTCCGGCTGACCGGCGACTGGTCCGTCGCCGAGGACGTCATGGCGGCCACCTTCCTGGAGGCCTGGCGGCTGCGCCGGAAGGTGGACCCCGAAGGGGGTTCGCTCCGGCCCTGGCTGCTCGGCGTCGCCACCAACGTCGCCCGCAACCACTGCCGCGGCAACCGCAGGTACCGGGCCGCCGTCGCCGCGTACGCGGCGGCGGGCCCGACCGCGGCCGCGGTACCCGACCACGCCCCCGAGGTCGCCGGCCGGATCGACGACCGGCGCCGCATCGCCGCCACCCTCAGGGCGCTCGGCACGCTCCGCCGCACCGAACGCGAGGTCCTCGTCCTCTGCCTCTGGGAGGGCCTCGCCTACACCGACGTCGCGCGGGCCCTCCGCGTCCCCGTCGGCACCGTCCGCTCCCGGCTCTCCCGCGCCCGCGCGAAGCTCCGCACCAAGGCCGAGGAAGAACTCGCCCGGGAAAAACGGGAACCCGGCTCCCGCCCCCGACAGACAACAGGTGATCGCATGAACGCGGTCCGGCCCGCACAGGAGGGAATCCGATGAACCCCGACCCGAACCAGCCCCGTACGGCGAACCGGCACGAGACCGGAGACCTCCCCGCCATCGAGGAGCACGACCTTCCTCAGGGCCGCCACCAGTTCCACAAGGAGCGCCTGATGAGCCAGATCCACGACGACCGCCGCGCCACCGCCCGCCGCAACCCCTTCCTCCGGAAGGCGATCCTGCTGCCGGCCGCCACCGCACTCGCCGGCGCGCTCGCCGTCGGCGTCCTCGTCTTCACCCCGGGCGGGACCCAGGGCCCCGACGACCGCGCCACGGGCCCCGTCCTCACCACCCGCATCGGCACCGTCGACGCCCACGGCGCACCCCGGCTCCTCGACCGGATCTCGCTCGCCGCGGCGGAGGCGGACGCCCCGCAGGGCCGCGCCGGACAGTACGTCTACATCGAGACGCGGTCCGCGAGCACGCACATCAGGACCGACGCGAACGTCAGCAGCCTCGTCACCGTCCCCCTGCACACCCGGCAGTCCTGGAAGTCCCCCGACGGCCTCAAGGGCTGGCTGATCGAACCCGGCACCACCGGCCCCGAGGGCATGACCCTGGCAGGTCTCGACGAGCTCGGAAACGTGCCGAAGCCGCACCTCGGCGCGCCCTCGCACGACTACCTCGCCACCCTCCCCACCGACCCCGACGCGCTGCTGCGCAAGATCTACGAGGAGACCGAGGGCCAGGGCAACGGCAAGGACCAGCAGGCCTTCACCACCATCGGCGACCTGCTCGGCGAGAGCTGGCCGTCGCCCGAGCTGACGGCGGCGCTCTACCGGGCCGCCGCGAAGATCCCCGGCGTCGTCCTGGTGGACAGCGCCACCGACGCGGTCGGCCGCAAGGGCGTCGCGGTCGCGCGGCTCGACGAGTTCGGCGCGCGCACCGAGTGGATCTTCGACAGCAAGACGCTGACCCTGCTCGGGGAGCGCACCGTCCAGGTGAACGGCAACGGCGACGAGGACGGACTGATCAAGCCCGGAACCGTCATCAGCACCAGCGCGATCATGGTCAGGGCCTTCGTCGATGACATCAAGGTCAAGCCGTAGCGACAGGGGCCCCGGGGGACCGCACGCCCTACCGCGTACGGTCCGCCGACCAGCCGCCCAGTTCCGTGGGGCGGTTGGTGATGATCCCGTCCACGCCGAGCGCGTCCAGCGCCTTCCAGCGGGCCGGGCTGTCCACCGTCCACACGTTCACGGCCACGCCCGCCGCGTGCAGGTCGCGCACGACGCGCGGCCGGGTGGACAGGGCGGCGTCCGAGACGTTGTACGCGTCGAGGTCCAGCTCCTCGGCCAGGGCGACCGGATCGGCGTCGAGGGTGCTCCGCAGCAGGCCGATCGGCAGCTCGGGCGCCAGCTCGCGGGCGTACCGCAGCGAGGGGATGTCGAAGCTCTGGACGAAGACCCGTCCGGTCATGTCCTGGTCCCGGACGTCCTGGACGATCCGGGCCACCTCGGCGTGGGTGTGGCGCCCCTTGATCTCCAGGAGCAGCTTCCCGCCGCGCTCCCGGAGGTCCGCCAGCTGGGCGGCCAGGGTCGGCACCCGGGCCCCGGCGTAGGCCGGGGCGAACCAGGAACCGGCGTCCAGGGCGTCCAGCTGGGCGGAGGTCAGGGCGCGGACCCGGCCCGTGCCGTCGGTGGTCCGGTCGACGGTCGTGTCGTGCAGGATGTACGGCACGCCGTCCTTGCTCGGCTGGACGTCGTTCTCGATCCAGACGGCCCCGCCCCGCCGGGCCACCTCGTCGGAGACCAGGGTGTTCTCGGGAGCGGCCGAAGAGGCGCCCCGGTGGGCGATCACGGTCGGCGGCGCCCCGGCCTTGCGCATCCAGGGGCTGGAACCGGCCTTCTGGCTCATGCCGGCCGCCGCGGCGGCCTCGGGGGCCGTGCGGGGCGCGGACGGCGCGTCAGGGGCGGCGGCGAACGCGGTCGCGAGCCCCGCGACGGCGGTGGCCAGGGCGACGGCGGCCAGGCCGACGGTCCTGCGTCGACGGGACCGGGGAACCGGCGGGTGGACGTCTCTCATGTCCGGACACCCTAGAGCCCCCTCTCCACGGCACGGTGAACGACGTCCCACCCTGACCGGAAAGGGCCGTACCGGATCCCCGGTACGGCCCTCTCCGCGCGCGCGACGCGATCAGTCGCCGTCGGGCGCGTGCAGCTCGCCCGAACGGGCCACCTTCGCGTACCAGCGGGCGCTGGCCTTCGGCGTCCGCTCCAGGGTGTCGTAGTCGACGTGGACGGCGCCGAACCGCTTCGCGTAGCCGTACGCCCACTCGAAGTTGTCGAGCAGCGACCAGAGGAAGTAGCCGCGTACGTCCACTCCCTCGCCGATCGCCCGGTGCACGGCCTCCAGGTGCGCGTGCACGTACGCCGCGCGCTCCGGATCGTTCACCGAGCCGTCGGGCGAGACCACGTCGTCGTACGCGGCCCCGTTCTCGCTGATGACCAGCGGGAGCTGCGGGTAGGCGTCGGACACCCGCGTCAGCAGGTCGTACAGGGCGCTCGCGTCGACGGGCCAGCCCATCGCCGTCCGCTCGCCCGGCGCCCGGTGGAAGGCGACCGAGTCCGCGCCCGGCCACGGCGAGTGCTCGCTGTTGCCGTGCCCGTCGTCCTGGGGCTTCTCCGTCCCCTCGGGGACGTGCGACACCAGCGTCGGCGTGTAGTAGTTGATCGCGAGCAGGTCCAGCGGCTGGTGCGCGGTCGCGGCGTCGCCGTCCTTGACGAAGGACCAGTCGGTCAGCCGTGCCGTGTCGCGGAAGAGGTCCTCCGGGTAGGCGCCCTCCAGCATCGGACCCAGCCAGATCCGGTTGCCGACGGCGTCGATCCGGCGGACCGCGTCCAGGTCCTCGGCCGAGGGGGTCAGCGGCCGCAGCTCGTGCAGGTTGAGCGACACCGAGAGCTGCCGGTCCGCCGGCAGCGCGGCCCGCAGGGCCTGGACCGCGAGGCCGTGGCCCAGGTTGAGGTGGTGGGCGGCGCGCAGCGAGGCCACCGGGTCGGTACGGCCGGGGGCGTGGACCCCGGAGCCGTAGCCCAGGAAGGCGCTGCACCACGGCTCGTTGAGCGTGGTCCAGCGGGTCACCCGGTCGCCGAGGGCGTCGGCGACGATCCCCGCGTACTCGGCGAACCGCTCGGCGGTCGCCCGCTCGGGCCAGCCGCCCGCGTCCTCCAGCTCCTGGGGCAGGTCCCAGTGGTAGAGGGTGAGGGCGGGCTCGATCCCGGCGGCGAGCAGCTCGTCGACGAGCGAACGGTAGAAGTCCAGGCCCTTCTGCACGGCGGGACCGCGCCCGGTGGGCTGCACCCGGGACCAGGAGACGGAGAACCGGTAGGCGTTCAGGCCCAGTTCGGACATGATGCCGACGTCTTCGCGGAACCGGTGGTAGTGGTCCACGGCCACGTCACCGGTGTGGCCCTCGAAGACCTTGCCGGGGGTGTGCGAGAAGGTGTCCCAGATGGACGGGGTACGGCCGTCCTCGGCCGCCGCTCCCTCGATCTGGTACGCGGCGGTGGCCGCGCCCCAGAGGAAGTCGGGCGGGAACGAGCGGGTGGCGGTGAGCGGCCGGGTTTCGGACGCGGTCATAGAAGAGCGCTCCCAACGCGGGTACGGGGCAGGTACGTGCGGTACGTGCGGTACGAAAGGGGGGACGGTGCGGGCGGCGGCCGGTCAGCTCTTGACGGCGCCCGCCGTGATGCCGCCCACGATGTGCTTGCCGAGGAAGGCGAAGACGAGCAGCAGCGGCACGGTCGATATGAGCGCGCCGGTCAGCACGACCGCGTGGTCCACGGTGTGGTTTCCCGCGCCGAGGCCGGCGAGCGCCACCTGAAGGGTGGGGTTGCCGTCCGGGGTGAGGGCGATGAACGGCCAGAAGAAGTCGTTCCAGGCCTGGACGAAGACCAGCATGCCGAGCACGGCCATGGCCGGCCGGGCGACCGGGAACACCACGTGCCAGATGATCCGCAGGCTGTGGGCCCCGTCCATCCGGGCCGCCTCCACCAGCTCCATCGGCAGCGCCTCCACCAGGAACTGGCGCATGAAGAACACGCCGAAGGCGGCGACGAGCGAGGGCAGGACGACCGACTGGAGCTGGTCGAACCAGCCGAGGTCGGTGATGATCTGGTACAGCGGGATGACGCTGAGCTGCGGCGGGATCGTCATGGTGGCGACCACGAGGGAGAGCAGCATGCCGCGCCCCTTGAAGGGCAGCTTGGCGAAGGCGAAGCCGGCGAGCGTGGAGAACAGCACGGTGGACGCCGCCACCAGGCTGGCCACGATCGTGGTGTTGATCAGCGCCTCGCCCATGTCGACCTGGTTCCAGGCGAAGCTGAGGTTGTCCAGGAGACGGTTGCCCGGCAGCAGCGGCGCCGGGGCCTCCACGACCCGCTCGCCGGTGTGCGAGGCGGCGACCACGTTCCAGTACAGCGGGAAGAGCGAGACGAACGCGGCCACGACCAGCAGGACGTAGGTGAGCGGGCCGGCGTGGTGCTGCTTGCCTGCCGACTGGCGGAACCTGCGCCCCGGCCGGGCCTTCGCCGGTGCCTCGGCCTCGGCCGGAGGTGTCGTGTCGAGTGTGCGGGCCATGAGGTCAGCCCCCCAGCTTCTTGCGGTTGTGGCGGGAGACGAGTGCCTGGACGCCGCCGATCAGGAGCAGGAGCAGCAGCATGACCCAGGCGATGGCCGAAGCCTGGCCCAGCGCGCCGGTCACCCAGCCCTTCTCGTACATCAGCAGGCTCAGCGTCTGGAACTGGTTGCCGCTGCCACCGCTGATGCCGACGCTGCCGCCGAAGAGCATCGGCTCACCGAAGAGCTGGGTGGCGCCGATGGTGGAGACGATGATCGTGAAGAAGATCGTCGGCTTGATCGAGGGGATCGTGACGCTGATGAACTGGCGCCAGCGCGAGGCCCCGTCGAGCGAGGCCGCCTCGTACAGGTCCTGCGGCACGGCCTGCATGGCGGCCAGGTAGATCAGCGCGTTGTAGCCGGTCCAGCGCCAGGTGACGATCACCGAGATGGCGATCTGCGCCGGCCACTTGGACGACTCCCAGTTCACGGGATCGAACCCGAACCAGCCCAGGACGCCGTTGATCATCCCGTAGTCGGTGTTGAACAGCTGGGCGAAGACCAGGGTCGCCGCCGCGATCGAGGTGGCGTACGGGGCGAGGATCGCGACCCGGAAGAAACCCCGGCCGCGGAGCTTGTAGTTGAGCAGGTGCGCCAGGCCCAGCGCCATGAGCAGCTGGGGAACGGTCGCGATCACCCCGATGGTGAAGGTGTTGAAGAGCGCGTTCCAGAAGAACTCGCTGGTCGCGAGGTCGGTGTAGTTCTCCAGACCCTTCCAGGTCGGGTCACCGCCGAGTTCGACCCGGTTGAGCGACAGCCAGCCGGTGTAGATCAGCGGGAAGAGGCCGAAGGCGGCGAAGGTGAGGAAGAAGGGGGCGATGAAGACGTACGGGATCGCCTTGAGGTCCCAGCGGTAGAGCGTGCTGCGCCAGCCGCCCGAGGGGGAGCGGTGGCTCCGGGAGCGGGGGGAGGAGGGCGGTGCGGCGGGCGGCTGGGAGCCTTCCGGCTTCGCCCGAACGGAGGTGGCCACGAGGGGCGTCCTTCCAGGTCGATGCGTGCGGTGGTACGGACGGTGCCGGTCCGCCGCCCGCGGGCGGCGGCGGACCGGCAGACGTCCCCGCTACTGGTCGATCTTGTCGTCGACCAGCTTCTTGACGTTGTCCCAGGCCTTGGCCGGGTCGGTGCCGCGCTGCTCGATGTCGAGGATGCCGTTGTCGGTGAGGAAGGTCTTCACCTGGCCGTCGTAACGGCTGATGACGGCGGGGGTGATGCCGGCCGCGGCGCTGGAGAAGATCTTGCCGACCGGGGTGTCACCGAAGTACGGCAGCTTCGCCTCCTGGACGGCCGTGGAGGCCAGCGTGTCCTTGGACGAGGGGATGTTGCCGTTGACCGCGAACACCTTGGCGTGCTGCTCGGGGGCGGTCAGCCAGGCGGCCAGCTCGGCGGCCTCCTTGGTGTGCTTGCCCGCCTTGGGCACGGCGAGGAAGGAGCCGCCCCAGTTGCCGGCGACCGGCGGGGAGGCGATGTCCCACTTGCCCTGGTTGCCGGGTCCTGCCTGGTCCTTGATGATGCCGGTCATCCAGCTGGGGCAGGCGACGGTGGCGAACTTCGAGTTCTTGAAGGCCGCGTTCCAGGTGCCCTTCTCGTCGAACTGGCGCAGCTTGGCCGTGAGGCCGCCCTCGGCCGCCTTGACGGCGGTCTCCCAGGCCTTCTTCACGCCGGGGCTGTTCTCCCAGTCGAGTTCGCCGCTCGTGTTGGCGTACTGCACCGGGTCGCTGGAGACGACGGCGTTGAAGAGGCCGCTCGCCGAGTCGTGGAAGGCGGTGCCGGCGGGCGCGGCCGCCTTGTACTTCTCGCCGGTCGCGAGGAACTTGGCCCAGTCGCCGGTCCACAGCTTGCTGACGGCCTCGCGCTCGGTGGGCAGCTTGGCCTTGGCGAAGAGGTCCTTGTTGTAGCAGATGGCCATGGGGCCGATGTCGGTGCCGAGGGCGATGAGCTTGCCGTCGGCGGTCGTCGCCTGCTTGACCTTCCACTCCAGGAAGTCGTCGGTCTTGGCGCCGCCCTCCTTGCCCAGGTCGACCCACTTGCCGGCCATGGTCGGGCCGGTCGCCTCGGCAATGTAGCCGACCTCGACGGCCTGGATGTCGGCGACGCCGCTGTTCTGGGCGAGGCGGAGCTTCAGGGTGTCCCAGTACTTCTGACCGTCCGAGACGTTCGACTCTTCGATCTTGATGTTCGGGTGGAGCCGCTCGTACTCGGCGTAGAGCTTGGCGCCGGTCTTGTTGTCGTAGCCGAAGGAACCGAAGGTCCCGATCCGCAGCGTGATCTTCTCGCCGGCCTTGGAGTTGCCGTCCTTGCCGGTGTCCTCGCCGCTGCCGCAACCGGTGAGCAGGATCGTGCCGGTCACGACGGTGGCGACCGCCGCGATCGCCGCCCGGCGTCCGCGTCTGCTGCTGGAAGTGCGCATTCCACTCTCCTCGTCCAAGGTGGTGCTCGTTGTGCGCCAAGAGGCCCGGCCGGCTGTACGCGGCTCGGCGGCGCCTGCCAGACCCGATGCAAGGCTGTGCGCGCTCGATGGGAGCGCTCCCACGTCGTTGCCGGAAGGTTGCTGCCTAGCGGGTACGGGTGTCAAGACATGAACGCGGATTCGTTACCGGAAGGTTTTCCGGTGGTTTCGCGACCCCCGGGCCGTCATCCTCGCGTCATCTCCTGAACGCGCCCTCGTGGCGCGTGGGTGTGGGGGTGGACTACGGTGGGAGCGCTCCCACCTCTGTTTCGGTTCCCGCGACGGGCTGAGGAGCGGCGTGTTGTCCTACGAGGGGAGTTCGGGAGTTGTGAGCGGACGGCAGAGCGGCAGACCCACCCTGGAGCAGGTGGCCGCCAGGGCCGGGGTCGGACGGGGCACGGTCTCCCGGGTCATCAACGGCTCCCCCCGGGTGAGCGAGCAGACCAGAACGGCCGTCGCCAGGGCCGTCGCCGAACTCGGCTACGTACCCAACCAGGCCGCCCGCGCCCTGGCGGGCAGTCGCACCGACGCCATCGCGCTCGTCATCCCCGAGGCCGAGGCCCGCCTCTTCGCCGAGCCCTACTTCCTCGACCTCATCCGAGGGGTCAGCGCCGAACTCGCCGAGGCCGACAAGCAGCTGCTGCTCACACTCGTCCGCAGCGAGCAGGAGCGGCAGCGCTTCGAGCAGTACCTCGCCGCCCAGCGTGTCGACGGCGTCCTCCTGGCCTCCGTCCACGGCGACGACCCGCTCCCCGACCGGATCAGGGAACTCGGCCTCCCGGTCGTCATGAACGGACGCCGCTCCGAGGCCGAACCCGTGCCGTACGTCGACTCCGACAACATCGGGGCAGGCCGGGCCGCCGTGGCCCACCTCGTGGGACGCGGGCGCGACAGGATCGCGACCGTCACAGGACCGCTCGACATGTACGTGGCCCGCGCCCGGCTCGGCGGCTACCGGGCGGGCCTCGCTGAGGCCGGAATCGCGCCCGACGAGGCGCTGGTGTCGACGGGCGACTTCACCGAGGAGGGCGGCCGGCGGGCCATGCGGCTGCTGCTCGACCGCCGCCCCGACCTGGACGCCGTCTTCGCCGCGTCCGACGTGATGGCGGCAGGCGCCCGGAGCGTGCTGCGCGAGGCGGGCCGCCGGGTCCCGGAGGACGTGGCCCTGGTGGGCGTCGACGACTCCCCGGTGGCGCGCCTCATGGACCCGCCGCTCACCAGCGTGCGCCAGCCCATCGAGGAGATGGGCCGCACCATGGCCCGGATGCTGATCCGGGAGATCGCGGAGGGACCGGACGAGCCCCGTCGGCACGTGCTGCCGACGGAGCTCGTGGTGCGTCGGTCCTGCTGAGCGCGGGTCCCGAGGCCCGTGCCCGGCAGGGCGGGTCAGATGCCGCAGCTGGAGGCGGACCAGAAGCGACTGGAGCGGTGGTCCACGTGGGTGTGGTCGCCGTGGCCCGGGTAGCCCGGGCCGAGGATGCCGTTGAAGCCGTGGTTCCTGGCCTGCTGGGCGAGCCGGCACAGCGAGTGCGGTCCCGAGCCCAGGTCGGCGGCGTCGCCGTACAGATGGCGGCTCGACGTGGCGCCGCCGACCGCGTTGTTGCAGGCGTGGCTGCGGAAGCCGCTGGTGACCCGGATGGGCTCGTCGCCGAGGGCGTGGCGCAGCGCCTCGAGCTTCCACATGGTGCGCAGCGCGTTCGACCGGGCGGTTGCAGCGCTCACCGCGCCGCCCTCCCAGGTGCTGTTGCAGTTGTTCAGTTCGGCGTACGTGAAGTGGACCGGGGTGCAGTCGTCGTCCTGGAGCTCGTAGATCTTCGCGAAGGTGGCGGGTCCGGCGACGCCGTCGGCGCCGAGGCCGTACGCGCCCTGGAAGCGCTTGACGGCGGCGACGGTGGCGGGGCCGTAGGACCCGTCGATCGCGAGCACGCCGCCGTAGCCGGGGTAGCCGGCCACGCGGATCTGGAGCTGGCTCACGTCGGCGCCGGACGCTCCCTGGGAGAGGGTGCGTGACCAGGTGTAGCAGCCGTCCGCCCGGGCGGTCCCGGCGGTGGCGACGACGCCCGCCAGGCCGGTGACCAGCAAGGCGAAGGCGAGCAGGAACCGCGGTAGGAGTGAACTGAGAGCGCGTCCGTGCATCGTGCGGGCCTCCATCTGGGATTGATGTGCACCTGCCATGCGCAGAGTGGCCGCTCGGGTCGACGCGCGTCAACCACGCCGGGCCGCCGCCATTCGTCCGACCAATGACGGTGCCGTGGCGGCGCCCGCGCCGACCCCGTGTGCGATACGGCGCCGGCGCGCGAAGGTGCCGCATCCGTCCCGCCGGACGGATGCGGCACCGAGAGGCCGGTGAGGCCCGTGTTCCCTTACAGCGCCGGGTGGGCGTTCTTCATGAGCTCCTGGAACTGGGCCGAGAACCAGGCGCCCGCGAGCGGGGAGTCCGGCAGCGCGCCCGACATGCTGTTCCCGTTACGGGCGTTGCCCGTGTACGTCGGGTCGCACATCCGGTCGAAGCCCTTGCCCTCGGTGTTCGGGATCTCCTTGGAGGCGCCGTCGGACTCGCCCGGGGGCTTCATCCAGACGTACGCGTCGATGCCCGCGGCGGGCGCGGCCTGGGGCCGCTCGCCGAGACCCGCGCCGGACTGGTTGCACCAGTTGCCGAGGTGGATGCGGCGGTCGTACTTGCCTCCGTTGACGTACGTGTCGACGCTGGTCAGCGCGCCCGGGCCGGTGGGCCGCTGGGTGCCGCCCCAGCCGTTGCGGGAGGTGTCGATCAGCATGCCGAGGTTGCTGTTGAAGCCGATCGAGACCAGCTTGTCGCGCATCGCCTGGGCGTACGACAGCTCGTCGGTGTACTGGTTCCAGTCGATCCACTTCGACGTGCGCACGGAGGTGCCGTTGACGGAGTCCCCGATCTTGAAGTGGTCCTCCTTCAGCGCGCTGTAGTTGGCGGTGTTGACGATGAAGCCGTGCACCTTGTCGACCGTGGAGCCCTCGGCCGTGGCGGCCTGCTTGAACAGCTCGGCGGAGGGGCCGAAGTTGCTGTCCCAGCCCAGCCAGCCGTGGTGTCCGGCGTCGACGTAGTTGTATACGTTGGCGATCGAGCCCAGCTTGTTGAGGGCGTAGCCGACACCGGTGATGTAGTTGCCGTTGGCCTTCATGACGTCACAGTTGGCGGTGGCCGTCGGACGGCCGGTGACGTTGGTGACCAGGTTGGGGAGCGAGTCGATCTCGACCGTGGTGACGATCCGCAGGCCCGCGTACTTGGGGTCGGCGAGGATCGCGGCGATCGGGTCGATGTACTCGGTCTTGTAGCGGCCGATCTCCGTGGGGCCGAGCTCGCCGTTGGAGGCGAGCGCCGCGCAGTCGCGGCCCGGCAGGTTGTAGATGACCAGCTGGACGACCAGCTCTCCGGCGCCCTTCTGGACCAGGGCCTCGTCGAGGTGGGCGCGCAGGCCCCGGGCGCCGGGGGTGCCGTTGATGGCGGCGATCCGGTCCATCCAGACACCGGTGGGCTGGTTGGAGATCTTGCTGCCGCCGGGCTCGGCGGCGGCCTTCGCGCTCCAGTCCGGGTTCACGTACACCTTGGCGCCGGCGTACGGGTTGTCGGCCTTGCTGCCGGCCGGCGGCGGGGTGGTCGGGGGAGTGGTGGGCGGGGTGGTCGGGGGCTCGGTCGGCTCGGTGGCCCCGTTGCAGGTGACGCCGTTCAGCTTGAAGGTGGCGGGTACGGCGTTGGTGCCGCTGTACGTGCCGTTGAAGCCGAAGGAGGTGGAACCGCCGGTGGCCAGGGTGCCGTTGTAGGAGGCGTTCTTGGCGGTGACGGCGGCGCCGGCCTGGGTGATGGTGGCGTTCCAGCCCTGGGTGACCTGCTGGTTGCCGCCGTAGGACCACTCCAGGGTCCAGGCGGAGACCGGGTCACCGGTGTTGGTGACGGTCACGTTGGCGCCGAAGCCGGTGCTCCACTGGTTGGTGACCTGGTAGTCGACCTTGCAGCCGGGGGTGGCGGCGCCGGCGGTGGCGGTGCCGAAGACGGTGGCGGTGGCGCCGGTGGCCGTGATGAGGCCGAGCGCCGCCAGGAGGGCGGTGCGACTGGTACGACTGGTGCGGCTCATGCGGGTGGGGATTCCTTTCAGGGGGTGAGGCTGCGCAGGTGGTCGCGCAGCCCGATGCCGAATGCGGTGGGTGTGCCGTCGTACGAACTGATCAGCGCGGGACCGGAGTTGCAGTTCCAGGTGTTCCAGGTCCAGCCGAGGTACGAGAGCCCGCGGTCGTCGAACCACGTCATGACGCGGTCGATGAACGCGTGTCCGCAGGTGTTCTCACCGATCTCGCCCGCCAGCAGAGGTACCTGTGCGGCTACCGGGGCGAGGGTGTCGTTCCAGCACGTCTCGTCGGAACAGGTGTTGAAGTTGTAGACGTGCCAGGCGGCGGCCAGATTCGCCGCCGAATCCGTGGGGCGGTACGTGAGCCACTGGCTCAGGTCGTTGGAGTACGCGATGCCGGGGACGAGGACGAGGTTCTTCGCCCCCGTGGCACGGACGGTGTCCAGGAGGTCCTGCATGCCTGCGACTTCGTAACCGATGCCGGGGCAGGTGCCGCCGTCGCGCCAGCAGGACCAGGCCTGTGCCGCGGTGGGGGTCGTCCGGTCCGGGTAGGGCTCGTTGAACAGGTCGAAGACGACCCGCTCGTCATTCTTGAACGTGTTCGCCACCGAGGTCCAGAAGGCCGGGGTGTACCGCGCGTTCGGCATCGGCTTCTGGCAGGAGGCGTGCACGTCGGAGCAGCCCGAGGAGTTGCCGGTGTACTGGCCGTACGTCCAGTGCAGCTCCACGACCGGGGTCATGCCGTGCGCGAGGACCTTGGTCACCAGGTCCTTCACGGCGTTCACATAGTTCGTGCCCCGGTATTCGGGCTTGATGTTGTCGAGGCCGAGCCAGCACTCCTCGTTGAGGGGAATGCGGACCGTGTTGGCCTTCCAGTCGGCGATCGCCTTGACCGAGGCGTCGTCGACGGGACCGTCCCAGATGCCGTGGCCCTGGACGCACATGAACTCGCCGCCGGAGCGGTTGACGCCGAGCAGGCGGCGGACCGCGCCGTTCTGGTCGACGAACTTGTTGCCCACGACGCCGAGTTCGGGCGCGCCGGTGACCGGAGTCGGCGGCGGCAGGGTCGGCGGGGTCGTCGGTGGAGTGGTCGGTGGGGTGGTCGGGGGAGTGGTGGGCGGAGTGGGCGGGGGAGTCGTCGGGGTGGTCGGGCCGGGGGTCGGGCCGGCTCCGCCGGTGGTGCACGGAGCGCCGTCGAGCGTGAACGCGGTGGGGGCCGTGTTGGTCCCCGTCCACGAGGCGATGAAGCCGGCCGTCGCCTTCGCGCCCGTGCCGAGCGAGCCGTTCCAGCTCTCGTTCGTGACGGTCACGGTGGCGGCGGACTGGGACCACTTGCCGCCCCAGCCCTGGCTGACCACCTGGCCGGCCGGGAAGTCGAAGCCGAGGCTCCAACCGCTCAGCGCGGTGCTGTTGTTGGTGACGGTGACGGCACCCTGGTAGCCGCCGGCCCATTGGCCGGAGACCGAGTACTCCACCGTGCATGCGGGTTCGGCCGCGGCTCCTGAGGCCGTTCCCATGAGGGCGAACGCGGTGCTCGCCATCGTGAGCGCCGCTCCGGAGAGCAGCGCGGACAGACGTGGGGGATGTCGCATCGAAGCGAGTCCTCGCAGCGAGGGCACACCGATGACGGCGCGCCGACTGGATGGAATCGCTCCCACTGGGGTCGGGGCAGACCGTAGCGGCAACTGACGCCAAGCAAAAGAGGAGTTGAGTAAATTCCCCGCGTTTTGACTTCGACTTCTCACACACCTTGACGGCGTAGCGCCCCAACTGCACAGTGGGAGCGCTCCCACTGGTTCAAAGCTTGACTGTCGAACGATTCAGCTCTTCGCATCCCCGACCTCCCCGAGCCGCGAGGAGAACCACCCGCATGCCACGTCTTCGCCCCAGAACGAGCCCCAGAACGCGACCACGCCTGCAGCTCACCGCGCTGGCCGCCGCGCTCTCCCTCCCCCTCGGCCTCACGGCCGTCGGCGCCACCACGGCCCAGGCCGCCGCCGTCCAGTGCAGCGTCGACTACAAGACCAACGACTGGGGTTCGGGCTTCACCGCCGAACTCACGCTCACCAACCGGTCCACCGAGCCCCTGAACGGCTGGACGCTGACCTACTCCTACGCCGGTGACCAGAAGCTCACCAGCGGCTGGAGCGGCGTCTGGTCCCAGTCGGGCAAGAACGTCACCGTGACCAACGCGGCCTGGAACGGCACGCTGGCCGCCGGCGCCGCCACCTCCACGGGCGCCCAGTTCACCTACAGCGGGGCCAACACCGCGCCGACCGGCTTCGCCGTCAACGGCACCACCTGCGCCGGCGCGCACCAGCCCCCCGTCGCCGTCCTCACCAGCCCCGCACCCGGGGCCGTCTACACCGTGGGCGACGCGGTGCCGCTCGCCGCGACCGCCGCCGCGGCCGACAGCGCCACCGTGAACAAGGTGGAGTTCTACAGCGACACCACGCTCCTGGGGACGGACACCACCGCACCCTTCACCCACAGCGCCACCGGACTCGCGGCCGGCGCCCACTCCCTCTACGCCAAGGCCTACGACACCCTCGGCGCCTCCGCGGAGTCGGCCCCCGTCGGCATCACCGTCGCCGCCGGAGCCGCGCTCGTCGCCTCCCCGAGCCAGCTCGGCGTGCGCCAGGGCGCCACCGGCACCTTCGACCTGAAGCTGTCCACGGCCCCCACCGCGAACGTCACGGTGAGCGTCGCCCGTACCTCGGGCAACACCAACCTCACCGCGACCCCGGCCTCGCTCACCTTCACCCCGGCGAACTGGAACACCGCCCAGAAGGTGACCGTCGCCGCCGCGGCCACCGGCACCGGCTCCGCCGTCTTTACCGCGACCGCCCCCGGCCACGCCAAGGCCGAGGTCACCGTCGCCCAGCTGGCCGCGGACTCCACGTACGACGCCCGCTTCCTCGACCTTCACGGGAAGATCACCAACCCGGCCAACGGCTACTTCTCGCCCGAGGGCATCCCGTACCACTCCGTCGAGACACTGATCGTCGAGGCCCCCGACCACGGGCACGAGACGACCTCGGAGGCGTACAGCTACCTCATCTGGCTCCAGGCCATGTACGGCAAGATCACCGGCGACTGGACCAAGTTCAACGGCGCCTGGGACACCATGGAGAAATTCATGATCCCGACCCACGCCGACACGCCCACCACCGGCTCCTACAACGCCTCGAAGCCGGCGACGTACGCCCCCGAGTGGGACCTGCCCTCGCAGTACCCCGCCCGGCTCGACTCCGGTGTGACCTCGGGCTCCGACCCGATCGCCGCCGAGCTCAAGAGCGCCTACGGCACCGACGACATCTACGGCATGCACTGGATCCAGGACGTCGACAACGTCTACGGCTTCGGCAACGAGCCCGGCAAGTGCTCCGCGGGCCCGACGGCGTCCGGCCCCTCGTACATCAACACCTTCCAGCGCGGTCCGCAGGAGTCCGTCTGGGAGACCGTCACCCACCCCACCTGCGACAACTTCACCTACGGCGGCAAGAACGGCTACCTCGACCTGTTCACGGGGGACGCCTCCTACGCCAAGCAGTGGAAGTTCACCAACGCCCCCGACGCCGACGCCCGCGCCGTCCAGGCCGCCTACTGGGCCGACCTCTGGGCCAAGGAGCAGGGCAAGGGCACCCAGGTCTCCGCGACCGTCGGCAAGGCCGCGAAGATGGGTGACTACCTGCGGTACTCGATGTTCGACAAGTACTTCAAGAAGTCCGGGAACTGCGTCGGCCCGACCACCTGCCCGGCCGGCACCGGCAAGGACAGCGCGCACTACCTGATGTCCTGGTACTACGCCTGGGGCGGCGCCACCGACACGTCGGCCGGCTGGTCCTGGCGCATCGGTTCCAGCCACGCCCACGGCGGCTACCAGAACCCGCTGGCCGCCTACGCGCTCAGCTCCTACGCCCCGCTCAAGCCCAAGTCGGCGACCGGCGCGGCGGACTGGGCGACCAGCCTCGACCGGCAGCTGGAGTTCTACCGCTGGCTGCAGTCCGCCGAGGGCGGCATCGCGGGCGGCGCCACCAACAGCTGGCAGGGCCGCTACGCCACCCCGCCGGCCGGCACCCCCACCTTCCACGGCCTGTTCTACGACGAGAAGCCCGTCTACCACGACCCGGCGTCGAACCAGTGGTTCGGCTTCCAGGCCTGGTCGATGGAGCGGGTCGCCGAGTACTACCAGCAGACCGGTGACGCCGAGGCGAAGACCGTCCTCGACAAGTGGGTCTCCTGGGCGCTGTCCGAGACCACGATCAACCCGGACGGCACCTACCGCGTCCCCTCCACCCTCAAGTGGTCCGGCGCGCCCGACACCTGGAACGCGGCGGACCCCGGCTCCAACGCCGGCCTGCACGTCACCGTCGCCGACTACACGAACGACGTCGGTGTCGCCGCCGCCTACGCCAAGACCCTGACCTACTACGCGGCCAAGTCCGGCCACGCCGAGGCCAAGCGGGTCGCCAAGGCCCTGCTCGACGGCATGTGGGACCACCACCAGGACCCGCTGGGCATCGCCGTCGAGGAGACCCGCGCCGACTACAACCGCTTCGACGACCCGGTCTCCGTACCGAGCGCCTGGACCGGCACCATGCCGAACGGCGACACGGTGAACAACTCCTCCACCTTCGCCTCGATCCGCAGCTTCTACCAGGACGACCCGGCCTGGCCGAAGGTCGAGGCCTATCTGGCGGGCGGCGCGGCCCCCGTCTTCACGTACCACCGGTTCTGGGCCCAGGCGGACATCGCCCTGGCCATGGGCTCGTACGCGGAGCTGCTCGAATAGCAGCCGCCCCGCACGGAGAGGCTCCGCGTACGACGAGACCGGGCGGACCCCGCGAGGGGGCCGCCCGGTCTTCGGCCGTCTCGGGTGCCGCCGACGCGCCCCCGGGATGATCCGCTCGCGGTGCGGAAGCGGCGGGCTGGTCTGCTTGCCGGGAATCGGATCGCCACCAACGGGGTTGGTGGGGGACGAGCCGTTGATCGGAGGAACATGCGAGCGATTCAGGTGTACGAAGTGGGCGGTCCCGAGGTGCTGCAGGAGGCCAAGGTGGACCAGCCGCGGCCGGGTCCGGGCGAGGCGATCGTGGAGGTCGCCGCATCCGGGGTCAACTTCCTCGACGTCTACCACCGCGAGGGCCGGTACAGCCTCCCGCTGCCCTTCACCCCGGGCGCTGAGGGCGCCGGCACGGTGGTCGAAGTCGGACCCGGCGTCGCTGACGTCGCAGTCGGGGACCGGGTCGGTTGGGTGGAGATTCCCGGCACGTATGCCGAGCGGGCCGTCGTGGACTCCTCCCGGCTGGTGCCGCTGCCCGACGACATCGGCTTCGAGACAGCCGCCGCCGTGCTCCTCCAGGGCATGACCGCGCACTATCTCGTCAAGGACGCCTACCCGGTTCAGGGGGGCGACACGGTGCTCGTGCATGCGGCTGCCGGTGGCATGGGGCTGCTTTTGACCCAGCTCATCACCCATCTCGGCGGCAGGGTGATCGGCACGACGTCGACCACGGCGAAGGCCGAGCTGGCGAAGCGTGCCGGGGCCGCTGAGGTGATCCTTTCCTCCGCGGTCGACGATCTCGCAGTCGAGGTGAGGCGGCTCAACGGCGGTCAGGGACTGCCGGCTGTCTTCGACGGCGTCGGCGCGCACACCTTCGATGCGAGCCTCGCCAGCCTGCGAACCCGCGGCCATCTCGTGCTCTTCGGCGCGGCAAGTGGTGCCGTGCCGCCGTTCGATCCGATTCGGCTCGCCCACGGCGGTTCGCTGACCCTGATCCGGCCCAGCCTCGGGGACTTCATCGCCGAACGGTCCGAACTGCTCCGACGCGCCGCCGATGTGTTCGAGTGGGTGCGCTCCAAGGCGCTTGAGGTCACCGTAACGGGCCGCTACGCATTGTCCGAGGCCGCCCGGGCCCACAGCGATCTGGAGGCTCGGCGTACCACCGGCAAGCTGCTCGTCATACCCGATGCGGCCGCTATAGATCGCCGTGAGGAGACGCAGAGCTGATCGCGGGTGACGAGGTCGGGGATCTTGGAGACTGAGATGTCGAGGGCATGGCCGACCGTCATCGCCAAGATCCCGACGGCGTCAGGCACTCAGCAGGCCAAGATCAAGTTCTGGCGGGTTTCTGGCGTATCCGGGTCACACCCCGTCAAGATCCCTCAGCCGAGACCTGGCTCACCCGTCCCCAACCTCCACAGAACACCTACGCGTCCGGGCGGAGCGCCACCTCGTCCACCACGTCGGCGAGCGAGCCCCGCCGCGCGAACACCGCGCGCTGCCGGGCGGCGCCGCACCCGGCGGCCCGCCGACCGGTCCACAACTCCCGCACCAGGTCGAGTTCGCCGGCCGCGGCGAGGGACGGGGCGGCCTTCGCGAGCAGGTCCTCGACCAGCTCCACCGCCGGACGCGGCGTCCCGCTCGCCGGGTCGAGACCGTGTCCCGCCAGTCCGTCGCGCGCCGACCGCCAGTGGGCGGCGCGCAGCAACGCGTCGCTGATCCCCGGCGCGGGGACCCCCCGGCGGATGTCGGTCAGCAGTGCGGCCGCGAGCCCGCGCAGCAACCCGGCCAGGAGCAGGACGGTGTCGAGCTCCGTGCACACGTCGGCGACCCGGACCTCCAGGGTCGGCCAGTGCTCGTTGGGCCGGCAGTGCCAGTAGACCGTCCGCCGGTCGACCAGCATGCCGGAGCCGACCAGCCGGTCCACAAGGAGGTCGTACTCGGCGGCGTCGGCGAGGAGCGGGGCAGGTCCGGCGCCCGGCAGCTGGGCCCAGCGCATGAACCGCCAGCTCGCGTAGCCGCTGTCCCGGCCGCAGTGGAACGGGGAGTTCGCGGCCAGCGACTGCAACGTGGGCAGCCAGGGGCGCAGGTGGTTGCCGAGCCGCACCGCCTCCTCGCGGTCCGCCACCTCCAGGTGCACATGGCAGCCGCACACCCCGATGCCGCTCTCGGCGGTCACCAGGGGGCCGTAGCGGTCGGCGATCCTCCGGTACCGCGCCTCGTCGGTGAGCTCCTGGCCGCCGCGCGAGGCCAGCGGGGCGGTGCCGGACGCCAGCGCCAGGCAGCCCGACTCCTCGGCGGCGCCTGCCACCCCCGCGCGCAGCTCGATCAGCTCCGTGCGCAGACCGAGCAGATCGACGACCGGTCGGGTGCGGGTCTCCACCATGTCGGTGAGGATCTCGGGCCCGACCCGGTCGCCCAGCCGGTCACGGGCGCGCTTGACCACCGCGGCCGCGGAACCGAACGGGGTGCGGCTGGTCCGGTCGACGAGGAGGAACTCCTCCTCCACTCCGATCCTGGGCAGGGCGGCGGCCTGTGCGGCAGGGCTGGTCACGCCATGAGCATATCCAGTGACGGAGCGTCAGCCCTGTCGCCTCGGTGCCTTCCGCGTGCCATGACGGGCTCGGTCGGGGTGTCCCGGGCCGCCGCGCACCCGCGACCTGCGGTGTTCAGGGGGGATCGGGTCCATTGACGCGCGGGAGCCACGCTCCTACGTTCTCGTTCGGACATACGGCCGTTGGTCGAAATTTCGAACGCTTCGCACGAGAGGACATCGCGTGTCCCACGCCGATCGAACCACCCGCGCCGCCCGCTTCACCCTCGACCCCGACTTCACCGTCGGCCCCGTGGATCCCCGGCTCTTCGGCTCCTTCGTCGAGCACCTCGGTCGCTGCGTCTACACCGGCATACACGAGCCCGGCCACCCCGCCGCCGACGAGGACGGGCTGCGCACCGACGTCCTGGAGCTCGTCCGCGAGCTGGGCGTCACCGCGATCCGCTACCCCGGCGGCAACTTCGTCTCCGGGTACCGCTGGGAGGACGGCGTCGGCCCGGTCGGGCAGCGCCCGCGCCGCCTCGACGTGGCCTGGCGGTCCACCGAGACGAACCGCTTCGGCCTGAGCGAGTTCATGGCCTTCCTGCGCAAGGTCGGCCCGCGGGCCGAGCCGATGATGGCGCTCAACCTCGGCACCCGTGGCATCACCGAGGCGATGGACCTCGTCGAGTACGCCAACCACCCCGGCGGCACCGAGCTCTCCGAGCGGCGCGTCGCCCACGGCGACGAGGACCCCTTCGGCATCCGCCTGTGGTGCCTGGGCAACGAGATGGACGGCCCCTGGCAGACCGGGCAGAAGACCGCGGAGGAGTACGGCCGGCTCGCCGCGCAGACCGCGCGCGCCCTGCGCCAGATCGACCCCGACCTCGAACTCGTCGCCTGCGGCAGCTCGGCGCGCGTCATGCCGACCTTCGCCGCCTGGGAGGCGACCGTCCTCGCGGAGACGTACGAGGTGGTCGACCACGTCTCGCTGCACGCCTACTACGAGGAGGTCGACGGCGACCGTGACTCCTTCCTCGCCTCCGCCGTCGAGATGGAGGCCTTCATCGAGGAGGTCGTCGCCACCTGCGACCACGTGGGCGCCCGGCTGAAGTCGGCGAAGCGCCTCACCCTGTCCTTCGATGAGTGGAACGTCTGGTACCAGCGCCGGCCCAACCCGCATGCCGTGGAGGACTGGCAGGAGGCCCCGCGACTCCTGGAGGACGTCTACACCGTCACCGACGCCGTCGTGTCCGGCACGCTCCTGATCGCCCTGCTGCGGCACGCCGACCGGATCGCGGTGGCCTGTCTCGCCCAGCTCGTCAACGTGATCGCGCCGATCATGACCGAGCCCGGCGGCCCCGCCTGGCGCCAGACGACCTTCTTCCCCTTCGCGCAGGCCTCCCGGTACGGCCGGGGGACGGTCCTCGACGTGCGCGTGGAGGCGCCGACGTACGCCACCGACAGGTACGGGGACGTCCCGCTGCTCCACGCCACCGCCGTACGCGGTGAGGACGGCGGCGTGACCGTCTTCGCGGTGAACCGTGGCCGGAACGCGTCCCTTCCGGTCGAGGTGGCGCTGCGCGGTCTGGAGCTGACCCGGGTCGTCGAGCACAGCGCGCTCGCCGACGCGGACCCGGAGGCGCGGAACACCCTCGACGAGCCGGACCGGGTCGTGCCGCACACGGTGGAGGGCACGACGCTGGTGGACGGCACCCTGAGGGCCGTCCTCGAGCCGATGTCGTGGAACGTCATCAGGCTGCTCTGACCGGATCGGGCCGCTCTGACCGGCCCACTGTTGAATCCTTTCACAAGAACCGCTGCGGCTCTCAGTGCGAAGCGCTTCGAAAGATCCGGTCGGAAGCGTTGACGTGGCTGGCGGACGACCCTACTTTGTCCCAGCAAGCGCTTTCCTGAAACGTTCCATTAACGCGCGGAGGACGAACTGTGCGTACGCAAGGCACTGTTGACCGTCGGAGCATGCTGAAGGTCGCCGGCGGCTCGTTGGCGGCTCTCGGTCTGACCGCGGCGGGCTGCGGCACCGGCTCGGGCTCCGGAGACGGCACCGTCACGATCCGGTACAGCTGGTGGGGCTCGGAGGACCGGGCCAAGCGGATCAACCAGTCGATCGCGCTCTTCGAGAAGAAGTTCCCGAAGATCAAGGTCAAGACCGACTTCCAGCCCTACGCCGACTTCTGGAAGAAGTTCAACACCCAGGCGTCCGGCGGCAACGCGCCGGACGTCTTCCAGAACGCCATCGGCTTCCTGCGCAAGTACGACGCGAAGAACGTCCTCCTCGACCTGCGCGAGCAGGCCGCGGCGGGGAACCTCCGCCTCGACGGCTTCCGGGCCGGCCTGGAGAAGTTCGGCGAGGTCGACGGCAAGCTGCTCGGCGTCCCCGTCGGCAGCAACTCGATGGCGCTCGTCATCGACCAGGCCGTCTTCACCAAGGCCGGGGTCACCCCCAAGCCCGGCTGGACCTGGGACGAGTACCACGCGGCCCTCGCCAAGATCCAGGAGACGCAGGGCCGGGCGGGCGACGCCGGTCCGTACGGGATCATGTACCTGTACGACCTCCATCTGCGCCAGCAGGGCAAGGCCTTCTTCACCACCTCGGGCCTCGGCTTCACCGAGGCGGACCTGACGGACTGGTGGAGCAAGGCCGTCACGCGGGTGAAGTCCGGCGTCTACGCCGACCCGAAGAAGACCATCCCGGTCAAGCCCAAGTCGGCGGTGACCGCCGAACTCGCGGGCTGTGAGTTCACCTGGGACAACTTCGCAGTCCGCTACACCTCCGAGGGCAAGAGCCGGTACGGCCTCGCCCCCATCCCCACCACGGACGGCCGCAAGACCGGCCAGTACCTCGGCTCCCTCATGCTCAGCGCCTCCAGGCGCACCAAGCACCCCAAGGAAGCGGCCCAGTTCATCGACTTCATGGTCCACGACCCCGAGGTCGGCAAGATCATGGGCTACGACCGGGGCGTCCCGGCCACCACCGCCCAGAACGACGCGTACGTGCCCTCCGACGAGGTCGGCAAGCAGATCGCCGCCTACGAGAAGCAGCTCGTCGAGTCCCGCGTCCTGGAGCCGATCACCCCGCACCCGGCGGGCGCCGACGTGTGCGAGGCCGCGTTCATGCGCCTCGCCGAGGAGATGTCACTCGGCGAGCGGCCGGTGGCGGACGCGGTGAAGCAGTACTTCACCGAGGCGAAGACGGCGCTCTCCTCCTGATGGGCGCCGCCGTGACCTCCGCACCGAATCCCGCACCGCGGCCCGGGCGGGCGCCCGGCCAGGACGGGGAGACCGCACCCGCGGGCGCCCCCTCCGGCGGGCGCCCGCCCGGGGCGCCGGGCCGCACCGTCCGCCCCCACAGGGCCCGCCGCGAGAACCTCGCCGGCTACCTCTTCATGTCCCCCTGGATAGCGGGCTTCCTCCTGCTCACCGCGGGGCCCATGGTGGCCTCCCTGTACTTCGCCTTCACCGACTACAACCTGTTCGACGCCCCGAAGTGGATCGGCCTCGACAACTTCACCGAGATGTTCGGCGACGCCCGCTGGCGCACCTCGGTCGAGATCACCGCCTGGTACGTGGTGATCGGCACCCCGCTGAAGCTGGCCGCCGCGCTCGGCGTCGCCCTGCTGCTCAACCAGAGCCGGCGCGGACAGGGCTTCTACCGGGCCGCGTTCTACGCGCCCTCGCTCATCGGGGCCAGCGTCTCCATCGCCATCGTCTGGCGCGCCATCTTCTCCGACGGCGCGGCCGTCGACCGGGCGCAGCAGGTCTTCGGCATGGAGGCCGGCGGCTGGATCGGCGACCCCGACCGCATCATCTACGCCCTGGTCGCGCTCACCGTCTGGCAGTTCGGCGCCCCGATGGTCATCTTCCTGGCCGGGCTCAAGCAGGTGCCACGCGAGCTGTACGAGGCGGCGCAGGTCGACGGGGCGAGCCCGTGGCGGAGGTTCTGGCACATCACCCTGCCGATGATCTCCCCGGTGCTCTTCTTCAACGTGCTCCTGGAGACCATCCACTCCTTCCAGATCTTCGGCTCCGCCTACATCATCGGCAGCCAGGGCAACGCCTGCGGGCCGGCCGACGGCACGCTCGTCTACACCTGCTACCTGTACGTCCAGGGCTTCGAGAACGGCCGGATGGGTCTCGCCTCCGCGATGGCCTGGATGCTGCTGCTCGCCGTCGGCCTGGTCACGGCGGTGCTGTTCTGGTCCCAGCGGCGCTGGGTGCACTACGAGGAGGGGGCCCGATGAGCCTCGCACGCACCGACGCACGGACGACCGGAACGAGGACGACCGGACCACGGACGACCGGAACACGGACGACCGGACCGGAGACGACCGGCACGCGGAACGGAAAGAAGCGCACGGCGGGTTCGATCGCCTGGCACCTCGGGTCCCTGGCCGTCCTCGCCGTCATCCTCTATCCCGTGGCGTGGGTGATCGGCGGCTCCTTCAAGCCGAACGACGAGATCGTCGGCAGCCTGACGCTCTTCCCCACCGACCCCATCACCGACAACTACCAGCGGCTCGCCGACGGCATCGCCGACATCCCCATCTCCACCTTCTTCGGCAACTCCCTCTTCCTTGCCGTCGGTTCGGTGGTGGGCGTGCTGATCTCCAGCTCGCTCTCCGCGTACGCCTTCGCCAAGATCGGTTTCGCCGGACGCGGAGTGCTCTTCACCCTGATGATCGGCACCCTGCTGCTGCCCTACCACGTGCTGCTCATCCCGCAGTACGTGCTGTTCCAGAAGCTCGAACTCATCAACACGTACACGCCGTTGCTGCTCGGCAAGTACCTGGCGACGGACGCCTTCTTCGTCTTCCTGATGCTCCAGTTCATGCGGGGCCTGCCCAAGGAGCTGGACGAGGCCGCGCGCCTCGACGGCTGCGGGCACCTGCGGACGTACTGGTCGATCGTGCTTCCGCTTTGCCGGCCGGCACTCATCACCAGCGCGATCTTCACGTTCATCAACGCCTGGAACGACTTCATGGGCCCGCTGATCTACCTCAACGAACCCGAGAAGTACACGGTCTCGCTCGGCCTGAAGATGTTCGTCGACCAGGACGGCGTCGCCAACTACGGCAGCATGATCGCGATGTCGCTCGTGGCGCTGCTCCCGGTGGTGGCCTTCTTCCTCGCCTTCCAGCGGTACCTCATCGACGGCATGGCCACCTCGGGCCTCAAGGGCTGAGGGGGTGGCCGGCGTGATGAGGGAACGGTTCCTGGCCCGGTTCGGGGTCTTCGCCGAATGCCTCCTGGTGGGGGTGTGGATCGCCGTCGCCGCGCTGCCGCTGGTGACGCTCCCCGCGGCGCTCGCCGCCGGGGCGGCGCATCTGCGGCGCTGGACGGGCGACGAGCAGGCCGGTCTGCGGTTCTTCGCCGCCGATCTGCGCGCGGCCCTGCGGGGCGGGGGCTGGTCGGCGGGGCTCGGGTACGGTGCCGTGCTCGTCCTGGTGGGCGCCGACCTCGCGTTCGTACGGGCGCTGCCCGTGCCCGGCGGGCGGGCGGCGGGGACCCTCGCGATCCTCGCGGCGCTCTGGCTGACGGTCACCCTCCTGCGGGCGGCCACGGCCTGGCGCCCCGGCCTGCGCTGGCGCGACCTGCTCGGCCCCGCCGCCCGCCACACGCTGCGTGACCCGGCCGGTTCCCTGCTCGTCGTCTGTGGTCTCGCGGTGATCGCCGCGTCGGCCTGGTTCTCCGCACCACTGGCCCTGCCGGCCCTCGGCATCCTCGTCGCCTCGGCCCTGGCGGCCGAGCGCCGCCTGACGGCACCGGCGGCCGCCTGACCCACCCGTGCGGGACGAATGCCCACACGGGGGGTCGGCCCGGGTCCCCCCGTACCCCCGCTTCCGCGGGCATGCCGTCGGCATGCCCATGAAAGGAGTCTCAGTGTCCTCGATACCTCGCCGCTCCCTCCTCAAGGCCGCCGCCGTGGCCGGAGCCGCCGCGCAGTTCAGCTGGGTCCTCGGGCGCGAGCAGGCGCAGGCCGCCCCCGCCGCCGAGGCCACCGGGGAAGGGCGGCCCGCGACCGTCACCTGGCTGGAACCCGGCGGGCTCGGCGCCGCCGCCGGCTCCACCTTCGGCGCCGCCTGGCCCAAGGGCGTCCACCCCGGCGACCAGGCCTTCGCGCTCACCACCGCCGACGGCGAGAACATCCCCGTACAGACCTGGACCACCGCCCGCTGGCCCGACGGCTCCCTCAAGTGGACCGCGCACGCCGTCGGACCCGAGGCCGCCGGCGCCGAGCGCTTCACCCTCGCCCCCGGGTCCCCGGCGACCGCCGCGAAGACCGTGACCGTCAGCCAGACCGACCGCCGGATCACCATCGACACCGGTACCGTCCGGGCCGTCGTCTCCAAGGACGGCGGGAAGCTCGTCGAGTCCGTCACCCGCGACGGCGTGAAGATCGCCACCGACGGCCGGCTCGTCCTGCTCCGGCAGAGCGACCTCGACGACGGCGACCAGGGCAACGCCAAGTGGGAGCGGTTCGACGGCGAGATCTCCGGCGCCGTCGTCGAACAGACCGGCCCCGTCCGCGCCGTGGTCCGCGTCGACGGCAAGCACCGCAAGGGCAGCCGCAGCTGGCTGCCGTTCTCCGTGCGCCTCTACTTCTACGCGGGCTCCGAGTCCTTCCGCATGGTCCACACCATCACCTACGACGGTGACCAGGCTGCCGGTCAGAGTCAGGGGGACTTCATCCGAGGCCTGGGCGTCCGCTTCACCGTCCCCATGCGCGACGCCGCCTACGACCGGCACGTCCGCATCGCGGGCGAGGGCGCCGGATTCCTCACCGAGGCCGTCCAGGGCATCACGGGACTGCGCCGCGACCCCGGCGCCGCCGTCCGCACCGCCCAGGTCAAGGGCGAGAAACTGCCCGACCCCGCCACCTGGGACCAGCGCGTCACGACCCGCATGCAGTACGTCCCCACCTGGGGCGACTACACGCTCTCCCAGCTCTCCGCCGACGGCTTCGCCCTGCGCAAGCGCACCAAGGCCGGCCACGGCTGGATCCCCGCGGGCGGCGGCCGCCGCGCGAGCGGCTTCGGCTACGTCGGCGGCGTCACCGGCGGACTCTCCTTCGGCCTGCGCGACTTCTGGCAGAAGCACCCCGCCCAGCTCGACATCAGGAACGCGGCCGGCGACGAGGCCGAGGTCACCCTCTGGCTCTGGTCACCCGAGGCCCAGCCCATGGACCTGCGCTTCTACCACGACGGCATGGGCCAGGACGCCTTCCCCGAGCAGCTCGAAGGCCTCAACATCACCTACGAGGACTACGAACCCGGCTTCGGCACGCCCTACGGCATCGCCCGCACCAGCGAGCTGATGTTCTGGGCCAACGCCGCCACCCCCACCGCCGGCGCCCTCGTCGAGCAGTCCGCCGCCGTCCGTACCCCGCCCCAGCTCGCCGTCAGCCCCGAGGACCTCGTGCGCGCCCGCGTGTTCGGCGGACTGTTCTCGCCCGTCGACCGCTCCACCCCCGCCAAGGCGAAGATCGAGGACCACCTCGACTACCTCTTCACCTACTACAAGGACCAGGCGGAGCAGCGCCGTTGGTACGGCTTCTGGGACTACGGCGACATCATGCACACCTACGACGAGGACCGTCACCAGTGGCGGTACGACGTCGGCGGCTACGCCTGGGACAACTCCGAACTCTCGCCCGACCTGTGGCTCTGGTACGCCTACCTGCGCTCCGGCCGCGCCGACGTCTTCCGCTTCGCCGAGGCCATGACCCGCCACACCGGCGAGGTCGACGTCTACCACCTCGGCCGGTGGGCCGGACTCGGCACCCGCCACGGCGTCCAGCACTTCGCCTGCAGCGCCAAGCAGCAGCGCATCTCCACCGCCGTCTACCGCAGGCCCTACTACTTCCTCACCGCCGACGAACGCGTCGGCGACCTCATGCACGACCTCGTCGACTCCGACGAGACCTTCCTCGTCCTCGACCCCATCCGCAAGATCCGCACCGAGCCCTACACGCCCGACCGCCACGCCCTCTCCATCGGCTTCGGCACCGACTGGAGCGGTCTCGCCGCCGCCTGGCTCACCGAGTGGGAACGCGGCGGCCCCAAGGCCGCCAAGGCCGAGGCCCGGCTGCGCTCCACCATGGAGACCATCGCCGCCCAGCCCAACGGCTTCGTCCAGGGCACCGGCCTCTACGACCTCGACACCGGCCGCTTCGCCGTCGCGACCGAACCCGTCGTCGGCGTCTCCCACCTCTCCGCCATGTTCGGCCTCGTCGAGATGTGCGCCGAGCTCATCGACCTCGTCGACCTGCCCGAGTTCAAGGCGGCCTGGCTCGACTACTGCCGCTACTTCAACGCCTCCAAGACCGAACAGGCCGCCCGCTACGGCAAGAACTTCGGCACGCTCCTGCTCTTCCAGGGCCACTCGCGCCAGGACGCCTACGCCGCCGCCCAGCTGAACGACGCCAAGCTCGCCCAGCGCGCCTGGGCCAAGTTCGACAAGAGCGACGGCTACACGGCGGCCATGGTCTGGGACAAGACCCCCGTCCAGGGCTCCGCCGCCCTCGAACCGGGCTACGAGCACCTGTGGATCAGCACCAACACCACGGCCCTGTACGGCCTCGCCGCCATCCAGAACCTCGCCCTCGTCGGCGACCACCTGCCCGCGTGAGCACCGAGAGGAACAGGACCATGCGAAGGACCGCACTCCTCGCCGCGACCGCGATCCTCCTCGGGTCGCTGGCCGCCGCCCCAACCGCTCACGCCGAAGGACCCTACGGCCAGGGACTCGACCACTGCGCCCCGGCCGCCGACGGAACCCTTGCCTGCCACTTCGACGTGGCGCCCGGCACGTACGAGGTCTCCGTGGTCCTCGGCGGTGAGGAGGCCGGGGCCACCGCCGTCACCGGCGAGACCCGGCGCGCCCTGCTCGCCGAGACCGCGACCGGGGCCGGGCAGTACGTCCGGCGCTCGTTCACCGTGGACGTCCGCGACCCGGAGGGCGAGCCAACCGGGGCCGCCGGCAGCCCCGGCCTCGACCTCGTCCTCGGGGGCTCCGCCCCGCGCGTGACCTCGCTCCGCGTCACCCCCGCCCCGGGGGCCCACCGGCTCTTCCTCGTCGGCGACTCCACCGTCTGCGACCAGCCGGGCGACCCGTACACCGGCTGGGGGCAGCTGCTTCCGGCCCATCTGAGGCGGGGGATCGCGGTCGCCAACCACGCGGACTCCGGCGAGAGCACCGTCACCTTCCTGGCGAACCCGGCCCTCTTCGACCGGGTCGAGGCCGCGATCCGGCCCGGCGACCCCGTCCTGATCCAGCTCGCCCACAACGACAAGCAGACGGACGCGGCCACCTACCGGGCCAACCTGACCAGCCTGGTCGAGCGGGTACGGGCCAAGGGCGGCGAACCCGTCCTCGTCACCCCGATCGTCCGCCGCTGGTTCAACGCCGACGGCACCCTGGACAACGGCATCGCCCTGCTCGTCAACGGCCTCGGCGTGGACCACCCCGCCGAGATCCGCGCCCTCGCGGGCTCCCTCGGCACCCCGCTGATCGAGCTCACCGCCCTCACGAAGGCACGGGTCGAGGAGCTGGGCCCCGAGGCGTCCAAGGCGCTCTACCTGACGACGGAGAGGCGGGACAACACCCACACCTCGATGCGCGGGGCCACCGAATACGCGGCCCTCGTCGCGGCCGAGCTGCGGGCCCGCGGCATCGTCCCGGACGCTCTCCTCCGCTAGGACCTGTCCGGGCGATCACATGACAGTTCGGCGAGAGCGATCCTGATCGGGCCTCACAGGAAAAGGATCTTCGTCCGTTGTCGGCTGTGGCAAGGTGCTCGCATGTCCAACCCCATCGCGTACCCGATCTTCCGCACCACCGACCCTGTACTGGCTCTGCGTGTGGCGCGTCAGCTTGTGGGAGTGGGTGACCGGCAGTACGCGGAGGTGTCGGTGGACGTCGAGCTGTGCACCGTCCCGGAAGTGTTGCGGATACGCGAGGCGCTGCCGGATGCCTGGTTCCGGAAAGAGGACGTCGAGGACTGGGCGCGGGATCCTTCCGACCCGACGGGTTTCCACGGCGGCGTCCACGCGCCCGACCTTTCCACCGATCGGGACTTCCTCTCCTCGCACCTGCCGCTCTGGGCGTCGATGGAATATCGGCCCGTGGGCAGCGTGGAGGAGGAGTTCGCTGCCTTGGTGAGCTCGAACATCGGCGAGATCTGGTGGTCCAGCTTGATCTGGCCTGATGCACCGGACCGTGGCATCCGCGGCGAAGCCGACAACGCCCGGGTCTCTTTGCTGTTCAACTGCCGAACCCTGGGTCTCGACCAGCGCTCCGATGACCACACTGTGCTCGTCCACGTGCGCCGTAGGAATCGTGACGGGTGCGAGGAGCGGCACGCTTCCTGGCTGGCAGAGCAGATCGGTCAGTCAGTTATCGGCCCGCCTCAGGAGTGATCCCTCTGATCGGTGCCAGCCAGTCCATGTCGATCACGTGACTGCTCCGGCCACGCATCGTTTCAGGTGGACACGGGGCGGGGTGATGTGAGCGATGCGGAGTGGGAACGGCTGCGGCCGTTCCTGCCAGTCAGTAATGGGCGTTGCGGCCGTTGGCGTGATCACCGGCAGGTGATCAACGTGATTCCTCATCGGGTGCGGACCGGGGTGCAGTGGCGTGACCTGCCCGAGCGGTTCGGGCCGTGGAAGACGGTCTATGAACGCCATCGACTGCGGTCGGCCGACGGAACATGGGGACGGCTGCTTCAGCAAGTCCAGGCCGAGGCCGACGCGGCAGGTGAGATCGACTGGGACATCTCGGTGGACTCCACCATCGTGCGAGCGCATCAGCACGCGGCCGGCGCCCGCACCGACCCACCGCCGGCACCCGCCTCAAAGGGGGACGAAGTCCCAGAACATCAGGACGAAACCGCGTGACAGAGCCTGCACGCCCGCCTCGTGGAGATGGTGAGGGAGGTGAGGGCCTGGGCCGCTCGCGCGGCGGGTTGACCACGAAGCTTCACCTGAGCGCGGACGGCCGTTGCCGCCCGCTCTCTTTGATCGTCACCCCAGGCCAGCGGGCGGACAGCACCCAGTTCAAGCCGGTGCTGGAGAAGATCCGCGTCCCGAAGTCCGGCCCGGGCAGGCCACGCAAGACGCCGGACAGTGTCGCGGCCGACAAGGCATACAGCAACGGGCCTTGCCGCGACTATCTGCGGTGCCGGGGCATCCGGCACACGATCCCGGAGAAGACCGACAGCCAGGCGCCTTCGCAAAGGCTCACGCGGCGGACGACCACCCGGCTTCGACGAGGACCGGTACAAGAAACGCAACACCGTGGAACGGGCCATTATCCTCCTCAAGCAGCATCGAGCCGTCGCCACCCGCTACGGCAAACGCCGCTACGTCTACCTCGGCACCGCAACCGCGGCAGCCCTCACCATCTGGCTCCGAACGTGACCGCCCGGCAGGCCTGGGCGGCGAACTCCGCGTACGGAGGGAGCCTCAACGGCTCCAGGTCCCGAACCGATTGCCCTCGGTACCCGGCATGATGTGACATGTGGCCATGAGCAGAATGGCGCAGGTCATCGTTTTGGCGCGGTACGAGGACGAGGTGATGGAGCCGCTGACGCGACCGGACGAGGCCCGCACCTGGCACGGCTGCTTCGTGCAGATCCCCTGGTTCGTAGGGGGCTGGCACATCGAGTTCGAGCGGTGGGACCGGCGCCGCGGCGTGCTCAATGACCTGGAGTCCCTGCCGTGGAACGAGCCGGCCTGCGTGCAGGTCATGCTGCACGACGAGGACGACGACCTGTTCGGTCTGTGGATGTTCCGCGGTGGAGTCCTCGTCGAGGTGGGCATCCCCGGGACCCAGCGGGTGCACATCGCTGCCCCGCCGGGGGAGGTGGACCCCGGCTTCCTGGTCCGCACCGGTCTGGGCAGGGGAGAGGACCGGCACTCGCCACAGCACGTACAAGACCCGCGGTCGTGCTGGTAACCAGCCCAACCGGGGTCGCACAGGTACTGAAGTCGCCGTTGCCGGTCCTGGCCGGAGCTGGACCGGTTTCATCTGTCTCCGAACATGATCGGCCGGACAAGTCCTAGCGGGACTCGATGCGGGCCCCGTTCTCCCGCGGTCGCGGGTACGGGGCCCCGCGTCGGCCGCCAAGGGCGGTGAAAGCGCTTGCCGGCCGAGGTCCGTCCCCTCACGCGCGGGCCCCGCGCAACCCCGCCCGACCACCGGACCCTTGGAGTCTTCGTGGCCCGCCTGGACAGCTCGCCGAGCGGCCGCCTACTGTCGGGGTCCGAATCATCGACGGGCGGCGTACGCCCGGAACACCGGGAACTGCCGAGGAGCGCACACGTGGTCACCCTCGCCGATGTCGCCCGTCACGCCGGGGTGTCGGCCAGCACCGTCAGCTACGTGCTCAGCGGCAAACGCTCCATATCCGCCCCCACCCGCGAGCGGATCCAGCACAGCATCGACGCCCTCGGCTACCGGCCGCACGCCGGCGCCCGCGCGCTCGCCAGCAGCCGCACCGACGTCCTCGCCCTGATGATGCCGCTCCGCACCGGCCTCTACGTGCCGGTCCTGATGGAGATCGCCATGGCCGTCACCACCACGGCCCGCTCCCACGGCTACGACGTCCTCCTGCTCACCGGCGAGGAGGGCCCCGAGGCCGTCCGCCGCGTCGAGGGCAGCGCCATCGCCGACGCCATGATCGTCATGGACGTCGGGCTCGACGACCCGCGGCTCCCGTACCTCCGCGCGGCCGAGCGGCCCGCCGTCCTCATCGGACTCCCCACCGAGAGCGCCGATGCCGCCGACACCGCGGGACTCGACTGCGTCGACCTCGACTTCGAGGCCGCGGGAGCCCGCTGCGTCGAACACCTCGCGGGCCTCGGCCACACCGGCATCGCCGTACTCGGCGAGCCCCCCGCCGTGTACGAACGCGGAACGGGATTCGCCGCCCGCACCCTCACCGGGTTCCGCGCCGCCGCGAGCGACCACGGCGTCGGCCTGCTCCACCGGCCCGTCGACGGCACCTACGCGGCCGTCGCCGCCGCCGTCACCCGCGTCTTCGAGGAACGCCCCGGCACCACCGGGATCGTCGTCCAGAACGAAGCCGCCGTGGAACCCCTCCTCGCGCTGCTGCGCCACCAGGGCCGCGCCGTCCCCGAGGACGTCTCCGTCGTCGCCATCTGCCCCGACCAGGTCGCGATGCACGCCTCCGTGCCGCTCACCGCCGTCTCCGTACCCGCCCAGGAGATGGGCCGGCTCGCCGTCGAGCGGATCGTCCGACGACTGGAGGGCGAGAGGCCCGGGGGCACGGAGCTGATCGCTCCCCGGCTGACCCCGCGCGCCAGCACCGGCCCCGCCCCCGCCCCTTTGCCGGCCCTCTCCGCACCCACCGAGGACCGTCGTGGTCACGGCGGACACTGAGTCCGGCGACAGCGCGACGGAGTTCCGGGCCTTCTTCGAGCGCCACTACGCCGAACTCGCCCGTCTCGCCCACCTGCTGACCGGCGAGACCGACGCCGCCGACGACCTCGCCGCCGACGCCATGCTCGCCCTCTGGCACCGCTGGGACCGGGTCCGCGCCGCCGACCACCCCGCCGCCTACGCCCGGGGCGTCGTCGCCAACCTCGTCCGCACCCGGATCCGGGGCACCGTCCGTGAACGGCGCCGCATCGCCGCCTTCTGGGACCGGCGCCCCGACCACACCGAGGACCCGGACGTCCCGGCGGTCGTCGACGTCCGCGCGGCCCTGCGCTCCCTGCCCTTCCGCAAGCGCGCCTGCGTCGTCCTGCGGCACGCCTTCGACCTCTCCGAACGCGACACCGCCCTCGCCCTCGGCATTTCGGTCGGTACCGTCAAGAGCCAGACCGCCAAGGGCATGGCGGAACTCCAGCGGTTGCTAGGGCCTGTCGTTTGGATCATGCCGGATGAGGGAGCGGGGCCTGGTGCCGTGGATCGCAAGGCGGAGGAGGGCGCCATGGCGGAGCCATGGCAACCGACGACAACGCGGCGAGGCGCGGTGCCAGGCCCCGGGAGCCCGGCATGATCCACACGACAGGCCCTAGACCTCGGGCCGCCACCGAACTCGCCGGGAGGCGCTGATGGACGAGGCACGGCTCCGCCGCGAGCTGCGGGACGCGGCGCTCGCGCACCGGCCCGACCACGCCCGCATCCTCGCCCGGGTGGAACGCGGCATCGCCACGCCCGCCCCGGCGGCCCGGCCGGTCAGGCCGCCGAGCCGGTGGGCGGGCCGCCGCTTCGCGGTCGTGGCCGTGGCCGCGGCCGTCGCCGGGGTGCTCGGCCTCGGCGGTCTCGCGGCGACGACGCTCGCCGACCGGCCCGCCGGGCCCGCGCTGCCCGCCACCACGCTGCCCGCGCCCGGCCCGACGGCGCGGGCGACCGGCACGATCGACCCCGGCAGCAACCGCTGGTGGGCCCAGAGCGACCTCGCCCTGACGACGGACACGCCCGTCACGGGCCTCACCGTCGAACTGAGGATCGCCCGCACCCCCGGCGTCGTCAGCACAGGCCACTGGCGCACCCGCCCCGACGAGGACTTCACCACGAAGGTGACCGAGGAGGCCGGGGCCCTGGTCTACCGCTGGACCCTGAAACCGGGCCGCACGGTCCCGCCTGGCCCCCACGTCTTCGCGGGCCAGTACAACCACGCCGAAGGGGTACGGGACGCCTCGGCCGACACGTACACCGTGGTCCTGACGGGCGGCGACGGCGGCCGCACCACCCTGCGGGGCGGCTTCGTGACGTCCGCCGAAAGCTGACCGGCCGGGCACGCAGGCGCCGTCCGGTTCAGCCGGCGGCCGGGGTGCCGGTCTCCGCGGGGGCGCCGATCTTCTTCTGCGGGCCGGAGAAGCGGCTCACCCGGGCGGGGACCGCGGCGGCCGGGTCGAGCCGGTAGGAGTAGAAGGCGCGCGGTTCGAAGGCGGCGCCCCACGTGTCGTGCCTGCCGCCGGTGTTCCTCAGGATCGAGCCCCGCTGGACCAGTTCGGCGGTGGCGTCGGCCTGGAACGGGTGCTGGACCCCGTCGTAGTAGCTGTTCTCGATGACCATCTTCGTCCGGCCGCGCGACCAGTTCCCGTACGTCCACACCGGGTCGGCCGGATCGTTCTGCGCCGTCAGGTGGTTGTTGAAGAGGTGCGCGTAGGCGGCGTTGTCCACCGAGGGGTTGCGCTGCTTGGTTCGGGCGAAGAGGTTGTGGTCGATCGTGATCTGGGTGCGGACGTTCGACGTCCAGCCGATCCCGAAGGTCTTGTTGTTGTCCTCGAACCGGTTGTACGAGACGGTGATGTACTCGCTGTCCTTGCGGATGTCGAGCTGGCCGTCGCAGATGCGCGAGAAGCGGTTGTGGTCGATCCAGACGTGGTGGACGGTGTCCATCTGGATCCCGTCGTGGTCGGTCGCCTTGCAGTCCCAGTCGCCGTCGACCGCCGTGTCGCGGATGGTGAGGTTGCGGATGACGACGTTGTGGGTTCCGGGGGCGAGGTGCAGCCCTCCGTGGACGAGTTCGGCCGAGTCGCCCAGGCCGATGACGGTCTTGTCCGAAGCGACGGTGATCTCGGTGCCGAAGGGGTCAAGCGTGAGCGATCCCGCCACCTGGATGACGTAGGGCTCCTCGGCCCCCGCGTACCGGGCGAGCGAGGCCGGGTCCGTGACGGTGACGACCCGGCCGCCCGCGCCCCCGGTGGTGCCACCGGCGAGGGAGGCGAAGCCGTGCGCGGTGTCGGACCACCGCTCGGCGCCGCTCGGTACGGGGTCGGCGGCGCTCGCCGGATGGAACGGCGCCAGGGCGAGCAGCAGCGCCCCGGCCATGAGGACGCGGACGCGTCCGCGCCGAGGAGTGGAAGGGCGCGGGAGTGACGAGGTCGGACGGGGCACGGGATCGCTCCTCGGCGACGCGGGAGTGGGCGGGTCGGGGCGGGGGTCAGCGGACGCGGCCGGCGCCCGCGTGGCGGGCGACCTCGCGGTCGGCCCGTGGCGCGTCGTCGACGGGCCCGTGCAGCGTGGGCGTCCAGCCGGTGTCGGCCGTCAGATCGCGCTCGCTGCCCGAGTTGTAGGAGTTGTGGATGGCGAGGAGGTCGACCGGGAAGCCGTTGAAGACGTTCCCGCGCTGGGTGAGGGCGCTGCCGTTCCAGCTCTTCACCAGGTCGGCGACCTCGACGTGGTTCGGCGTCGTGAAGGCGTTGTTCTCGGCGACGACGGCCGACTCGGTGGAGATCCCCAGCGAGTAGCGGTAGTCGTGGGCGTCCTCGGGGACCACGTACCGGTTGTTGTAGACGTGGACCTGTCCGAAGCGGACCCGCGGCGCCCGCTGCACGATGCCCCGGAACTCGTTGTGGTGCAGGGTGACCCGCAGCTTCCCCCGGTCGGTCAGCACGCCGTCGCCGTTGCCGATCAGCATCGCCTTGTCGTGGTCGGCGAAGCGGCTCCAGCTGACCGTGACGAGGTCGGAGCCGTTCGTGATGTCCAGGAGTCCGTCGTGGCGCAGGAGGTTGCGGCCGAAGTGGGTGGGTTCCGCCGCGTCCGGGCGGCCCTTGTCGCTCAGGGTGACGTGGTCGACCCAGACGTGGGTGGCGTCGCGCAGCCAGATGGCGTCGTAGTCGGACTTCCAGTCTCCGAGACCACCGGAGTTGGGCTGCCAGGTGGGGAAGCAGTCGTAGGTGTCGCGCACTTCGAGGTTGCGGATGATGACGTTGTCCGCGCTCCGGACCTGGAGGCTGGCGCCGCGCAGCAGTGCGTCGGAGCCCACGCCGACGATCGTGGTGTTGGGGCCGACGGGCAGGACGACGCGCTCGGCCTGCCGTGCGGCCGAGGCCTTACGGGCCTCCTCCTGCGGACCGGCGGGCTTCGCCGCGCCCCAGGTGCGGGGGTCGTAGGCGCGGACGTAGGCGTCGAGGTCGTATCCGCCGGTGGTGTAGTCCGCGCAGGAGAGCCTGCGGCCCTCGTCGTCGGTGTTGGCGTCGACGGTGCCGACGACCTTGATGACCTTCGGGGTGGCGCTGCCCACGTCGAGGGCGCGGACGAGTTCGGCGCGGCTGCGGACGGTGAGGACATGGGCGGGGTCGGCGGCGGCTCCGCCGGTGGTGCCGCCCGCGGCGGCGGCCCAGCCGTCCCCGGCGGCGAGCACCTCACGCCCGAGGTCGCGCCCGAGGTCCTGGCCGGCGGCCAGGCCGGCGTCGGGGCGGTCCTCGCGCGGGTGGGCCGAGGCGGGGACGGCGAGGCAGGTCACCAGGCAGGCGACGGAGGTGAGCTGGGCGACGCGCCGGACCCCGGGCGTGCGGAGGGGGACTCTCATGGGGCTCTCTCCTCTGTGATCCGTCCCGGCGAACCAGGGCGGGGCGCAAGGGCGGGGAACGCGGATGGTAAGCGCTTTCTGCTTGGAACGGGGACGACGCTAGGAGTCGACCGCCCTTTAGTCAACGACGTTCACAAATCCAGGACGTCGATCGTGTGAAACGTTTCGAAACGCTCCGGCAACCCTTCTCCAGGCGGCGGCGACCTACGGGCAGCCGCACCGCCCACCGAAGGAGCCGCACGCCGATGAGCTCGTACGACACCTCCGCGCAGTCCCTCCGCCGCCGTACCCTCCTCGGGGCCGCCGTCGCCGGCACGGCCGTCGCCGCCACCGGGGGGCCCGCCCCGGGCACCGCCGCGGCCGCCGGCTTCGGCTGGAGCGACGACGGCGGCCAGTACGTCGTCGACACCGGCGCCGGACTGGTCTTCAAGGTCTCCAAGTCGACCGGCGACCTCACCTCCCTCGTCTACAAGGGCAGGGAGTACGAGGGGTACGGCGGCAAGCACTCGCACGTCGAGTCGGGCCTCGGCGCCTCCACCGTCACCCTCGCGCAGGCCGGCTCCACCGTCCTCGTCACCGTCGTCCACGGCACGCTCCGCCACTACCTGGCGGCCCGTGCCGGCCTGAACAACGTCTACCTGTGGACCGACAAGGCCGACACGTCCTTCACGGCCACCCGCTTCATCGCCCGCCTCAGGCCCGGAATCTTCCCGAACGAGGGACCCGACTCGTGGGTCGAGGGCGCCGACACCGTCATCGAGGCCGGCGACGTCTGGCAGCGCGCCGACGGGCAGACCCGCTCCAAGCACTACTCCGGCGTCCGCGTCATGGACTACGACCACATCGGGTACACCACGGGATCGGCCGGCCTCTGGATGGTCCGCTCCAACCACGAGAAGGCCTCGGGCGGCCCCTTCTACCGGTCCCTGCTCCGCCACTCCAACGAACTCGGCGTCGGTCTGTACGAGATCCTCCACTACAACCAGTCGCAGACGGAGCCGATGCGCTTCGGCCTCCAGGGGCCGTACCTGCTCGCCTTCACCGACGGCGGCGCCCCCGACCCCGCCCTCTTCGCCGCGAACCACGACACGCGCTGGGTCGACGGCCTCGGCATACCCGGCTGGGTCGGCGCCGCGGGCCGTGGCCGGGTCGCGGGCGTCGGGCTCCAGGGCATGGCCGCGGGACACGAGTACACCGTGGGCTTCGCCAACGCCGACGCCCAGTACTGGACGCGAGCCACCGCGGGCACCGGCGCCTTCTCCTGCCGGGGCATGCTCCCCGGCACGTACACCCTCACCGTGTACAAGGGCGAACTCGCCGTCCACACGGGCACGGTGAGCGTGACGGCCGGCGCCGCGACCGCCCTCCACACGATCACCCTCACCAACGACCCGAGCACCGCCCCCGCGCTCTGGCGGATCGGCGACTGGAACGGCACCCCGGCCGGGTTCAAGAACGCCGCCCTCATGACGTACGCCCACCCGGCCGACGTCCGCGCCGCCTCCTGGACCGGGAACGTCGTCCTCGGCGGCGGCGACGTCACCGCCTCCTTCCCCTGCTACCTCTGGAAGGGCGTCAACGACGGCATCCTGGTGTACTTCCGGCTCACCGCCGCGCAGGCCGCCGCCGCCCACACCCTGCGGATCGGGGTCACCACCGCCTTCCTCAACGGCCGCCCGCAGGTCACCGTCAACGACTGGGTCTCCGCGATCCCCTCACCCCCGGCCCAGCCCTCGACCCGTTCCCTCACCAACGGCTCCTACCGGGGCAACAACCACACGTTCACGTACGTCGTCCCGGCGAGCGCCTGGAAGGCGGACCCGAGCCAGTACAACGTCCTCAGGCTGAACGTCGTCAGCGGCTCCACCGGCACCGGCTTCCTCAGCCCGGCAACCTCGATCGACTGCGTCGACCTGCTGCCCTGACACGTCTGCCCCGGCACTGACACCGGTGGTGCGTGAATCGTCATGATCTTGGTGTTGGTGCCGGTCAGGGGCGCGGTGGCAGGCTGAAACCCATGGACACCTTCAAGACGACACACGGTGCGGTACGGGGCTTCCGGGCGTCCGCCGACGTCGTCGCCGTGCTCGGAATCCCCTACGCCGCACCGCCGTTCGGCGCCCTCCGGTTCCGGGAGCCCGCCCCGGCGGCCGACTGGGCCGGAGTGCGCGACTGCACGGCCCACGGCCCGATCGCCCCGCAGTCGGCGGAGCTGCCCGGCGCGCCCACGTGGTCCCCGGGCGACGAGGACATCCTCACCGTCAACCTGTGGACCCCCGCCCCGGACGGCGGCGGCTCGCTGCCCGTCCTGGTCTGGCTCCACGGCGGTGCCTACACCTTCGGGTCCTCGGCCCAGCCCGACTTCGACGGCCTCGCCCTCGCCCGAGCCGGTCTGGTCGTCGTCACCCTCAACTACCGGCTCGGCTTCGAAGGCTTCGGCCACGTCCCCCCTGCGGAGGGAGTCGCCCACCCGGACAACCGCGGCCTCCTCGACCAGGTCGCGGCCCTCCGCTGGGTCCGGGACAACATCGCCGCGTTCGGCGGCGACGCCGGCAACGTCACGATCGCCGGCCAGTCCTCCGGAGCCGCTTCCGCCGCCTGCCTGATGGTGATGGAACGCGCCCGCGGTCTGTTCCACCGCGTCATCGCCCACAGCCCCGCCAGCCCCTGCTACCCGCTCGACGTCGCCGCCGCGACCACCCGCGAGGTCGCCGCCGCGGCGGGCTGCCCCGCCACCCCCGAAGGCCTGGCGTCCGCCGGCCCGCAGGACCTGCTCATCGCCTCCGACCGGGTCGTCGACGCCTACCGGAACGACCCCCACTCCGGGTCCCGCCACTACGACCCGTCGCTCTACGCCCCCGTACTCGACGGCGACGTGCTGCCCACCGACCCCCTCACGGGCATGGCCGCGGGGCTGACCAGGGAGGTGGACCTGCTCGTCTGCCACACCACGGAGGAGTACTGGCTGCTCGACGCCGTCGGCAGCTGCGCGAAGATCACCACCGACGAACGCCTTGACCGCTTCGCCGTCGACTTCGGGCTCCCCGACGGCCTGGTGGCGGGCTATCGCACCGCGATGCCCGCCGCCTCCGTGCCCGACACCTACCTCACCGTCTTCGGCGACCTGCTCTTCGTGGAGTACGCCCACCGGCTCGTCGAGCAGCACGCCCGCGCCGGCGGCCGGGCCTTCCTGTCACGGTTCGACCGCCGGCGCACCGGACCGCACGGGGACGTGCGGGCCTGGCACTGCGCCGACATCCCCTTCGCCTTCGGCAACGTCGGGGACGACGCCCTGTCCTTCCTCGTCGGAGGGGCCCCGAGCGCCGCCGACCACGGCCTCTCGCGCCGCATGGTGCGCGCGTGGGCCGACTTCGCCGCCACCGGGAACCCGGGCTGGCGGCAGGCCGACGACTCGGCCTCCCCGGCCCATACCTGGACCGCGGACGGCGATCCCGCCGGCGAGCCGGCCCCCGCCGTCCGCGCGCTCTGGGCGGCGGCGGAATTCCCCGTCCTCCGCCCGTGAAAGGCCTCGGCCCGTGAGAGGCCTCCGCCCGTGAACGGGCCGCCCCGTCAGACGAGAAGCCGCCGCGGGTCCCAGTCGCCGAGGTACGCCGACCGGGTCGCGGACGCGGCCTCGACGGCCCCGAGCTGGGGACGGTTCTCCGGGACGGTGATCTCCGCGCCCTGGCCGGCGTTGCGGTACTCGGCGAAGCGCTGGGCCTGCCAGGGGTGCGCCTCGCGCATGTTCGCGTACGGGGCGACGGCGTCGACGCCCGCGCCGAGGACGCTGTCCCGCACGACGAGGGACGGCCAGGCGGTGAGGTCGGAACTCGGCACCCACGGCCTGGCCAGCTTGTAGTAGCCGTCCGGGGCCTCGCTGGTGACCCGGCAGCGGGAGGCGAGGAACCCGTACGGGTTGGCGCCCGCCGTCGACGGGGCGAAGACGAAGCCGTACGGGGCGCCCGCCAGGTCCGTGCGGACCAGCGTACGGAAGTGGCAGTGCTCGAAGACGGCGGTGGCCCGGCCGAAGACGAAGTCGACGTCGCCCTCGACGTAGCAGTGCGAGAAGTACTGGCGGGCGAAGGCCGACAGGGCCATGGAGTCGGCGTACAGGGTGTCCTGGTGGCCGAGGAAGCGGCAGTGGAAGAACGCCGAACGGTCGCCCTGCACCTTGATCGCCACCGCCTGGGTGCCCGGGTTGCCGGGCAGGTCGGTGCGGAGGAAGTCGTTGGCGAAGGTGACCCCGTGGGCCGTGAAGCCGTCCGCCTGGACGGTGGTGGTCGCCGAACCCGAGGTGCCGTACGTGCCGCCTTCGGGGCGCGGCGTGCCGGCCGCGTTGTCGTACACGACGACGACGTCCTTCGGGTCGCCGGTCGCTCCGATCCACGTCATGCCCGTACGGGCCGTGCTCACCGCGACCGTCTCCCGGTACGTGCCGGCGGCGAGGACCAGGGTCCAGCCGGAACCGCTCGCGGCGGTGACGGCCGCCTGCACGGTGCTGTGGTCGCCGAGGCCGCCGGGGTGCACGTACAGGGTCCGGGCGTCCCGTCGGGCGGCCGGTGAACCGTACCGGCCGAAGGGGGAGTTCGCCGCGGACGCCGACGCGGTGGGCAGGGCGAGGGCGAGGGCCGCGCCGGTGCCGGCGGCGAGCAGGGCACGGCGGCCGAGGACGGCCCGGGGGTCGTGCGAGGGCATACGGGTGCTCCTTCGCTGGTTCGATGAAGGGGGAGAGGGGGAGTCCGGGAGCGGACCCGGACTCCCCACGGGGTACGGCAGGAACGGTTCAGCGCAGACGGCCGGCGCCCGCGCGGTGGCCGACGACCCCGGGCACGGCCCTCGGGTGGTCGACCCGGGTGCGCAGGACGGGGGTCCAGCCCGCGTCGGCCCGCAGCAGCTCCTCGGGGTACTGCTCGTTGTGGACGGCGAGCAGGTCCACCGGCGCGCCGTTCACGTAGTTGCCCGCGGTGGTGACGGGGGCGTCCTTCCACTTCTTCAGGATCTTCCCGGCCGGGACGCTCGCGGCGAGCGTGAACGCGTTCTTCTCCGCGACCAGCTGGGACTCCTGCCCGATGCCCAGGCTGTACGAGTAGGAGCCGTCCGGGATCACGAAGTGGTTGTTGTACGCGTCGACCTGACCGAAGCGGACCCTGGGCGCCCGCTCGATCACGTTCTTGAAGAGGTTGTGGTGCAGGGTGACCCGCAGCTTGCCCCGGTCCGTGGCGCCGGCGCTGTCGCTGTTGCCGATCATCAGGGTCTTGTCGTGGTCGGTGAACACGTTCCAGGAGACGGTCACCAGGTCCGCGCCCCGCACGACGTCCAGCTCGCCGTCGTGCTGCTGGTACACCTCGCCGTAGTAGGAGGGCAGCGAACTGTCCGGGTGGGCCCCGTCGGTGAAGGTGTTGTGGTCGATCCACACATGGGTGGAGCCGTACACGACGAGGCTGTCGTACTCCGAGTTCCACGCCCCGGTGGCGCCGTCCGTCGGGTCCCACTGCGGGAAGCAGTCGAGCGGGCTCTCCAGGGTGAGGTTGCGGACCACGACGTTGTCGACGCCCTGCACCTGGAGGCTGCCGCCGGTGATCCCGGCGTTCCCGCCGACCCCGACGATCGTGGTGTTCGCGGGCACCTTGACCTTGATCGCCAGGCCCTGGGCGGTCGCGGACGCCGCCCGCAGCTCCTCCTGGGGGCCGCTGACCTCGTTCTCGTACCCCCAGACGGCCGGGTCGTAGTCGGCGAGGTAGCGGGCGAAGTCGTAGCCGGGGGCCTCGAAGGCGGCGCAGCCGGCGGCGGTGGCGTCGAGCGTGCCCACCACCTTCACGATCCGCGGCTCGGTGCCCGGTACGGCGAGCGCGGCCCGGAACTCCTCCCAGTTGCTGACGGTGAAGACCCGGGAGGCGTCGGCGGCGGCCCCGCCGGTCGTGCCGGTCCCGGCGGAGGCCCAGCCGTCACCGGCGGGCAGGGTCGCGCGGGCCGGGTCTGCGCCGGGCCGGTGGCCGGTGTGCGCACCGGCCGCGGGGGCGGTGACGGTCAGGACCAGGGCGGTCGCGGCCACCAGGCCCAGCTGCTTGCTGCGTCTGTTCACGTACGGGTCTCCTCGGATGCGGGCCAGGTGATCCGGTCGGCGGGGACGTCGTCCTCCACGCGCCGGGTCTCGCGGGGGGTGAGGACGTGGGTGCGGAGCAGCTCCGCGGTGACGAGCCGGGCCACGGCGATCGCGCCGGGCGGGTTGAAGTGCGTGTTGTCCTGCTCGGTCGCGGTCCAGTTGAAGTACGTCTTGGTGGTCTCGGGGCCGAGCCCCTGCCACAGGGCGAGCGAAAGGGACTCGATGTCGAGGAGCGGTACGTCGGAGGCGCGCGCCACCTCGCGCATCGCCGCCGGGTAGGCGCCGTGGGTGCGCAGCGCGGTGCCGTCCGCGGCGAACTTCCGCCGCTCGACGGAGGTGGCGAGCACCGGGAGCGCGCCGCGGGAGCGCGCGCCCTCGACGAAGACCCGCAGGTTGTCCTGGTAGGTCGACCACGGCTCGGTGTAGCGGGTGGGGTCGGCGGTCTTCTGGTCGTTGTGGCCGAACTGGACCAGGAGCAGGTCGCCGGGGCGGATCGCCGCCAGGATCGCGTCGAGCCGTCCCTCGTCGAGGAAGCTCTTGGTGCTGCGCCCGTTGACCGCGTGGTTGGAGACCCGGACGTCCCGGTGCAGGAAGAACGGGAGGGCCATGCCCCAACCGGTCTCGGGCGCGGCGTCGGCGTACTTCTGGGCGGCCGTGGAGTCGCCCGCGATGAAGAGGGTGCGCATGGAGGGTCCTTGGGAACGGGCCGGGGATGCCCCGGCCAGGGCGAGCGCGAGGCCCGCCCCGGCCGTGACCACCGCGCGGCGGCCTACGCTCACGGGTTCTGCTGCTGCCACTCGGCCTGCGCCTTGTTCAGCTGCTCGGCCAGGCCGTCGAGGAACTCCTTGGCCGTGGACTTGCCGAGCAGGACCTTCTGGAAGCCGGGCTCGTTGTCGGCCTTGGAGATGGTGTTCCAGTCCGGCAGGTAGTACGGCAGCTCCACGATCTTGGCCTCGCCGCTGAACAGGACGTCGGCGCCCAGCTTCGTCGGCTCCGCCTCCTGGAGCCAGGGGTCCTTGGCGGCCTCGGTGTTGGCGGGGATGGCGCCGGCCGACTCGTTCCACTTGGAGTTGGAGGCGTGCGAGGCCGCGAACTCGATGAACTTCCAGGCGGCGGCCTTGTTCTTGCTCGTGGAGAACAGGCCGAGACCGTCGACCGGGTTGGAGACCTGCACCCGGGTGCCGTCGTCGAGCGTCGGGTTGGGGATCCCACGGAACTTCTCCGTGCCGAGGGCCTTCACGTGGTCCTGGTAGGAGCCCAGGTTGTGGTTCAGCATGCCGATCTCGCCGCTGTCCCACTGCGCGACCATCTTGGTGAAGTCGTTGTTGACGTCGGCGGCCGGGGTGGTCTTCTTGTACAGGGCCGCGTACTTCTCCAGGGCCGCCACGTTCTTCGGGTCGTTGACGGTGGTCTTGTCGCCGTCCCAGAAGCTGGTGATGCCGCTCTGGCCGTAGATGGCGTCCAGGGCCTGCGCGATCGAGCCGGCGCCGCCGCGGATCGTGTAGCCGAACTTGTTCTTGTCGACGTCGGTCAGCTTCTCGGCCGCCGCGTAGAACTTCGACCACGTGGTGGGCTCCGGCAGCCCGGCCGCCTTGAACAGGTCGGTGCGGTAGTAGAGCACGCCGTTGCTGGCGGAGGTGGGGACGGTGAACAGCTTGTCCTGGCCGCCCGCCGCCGTGACGCTCCTGAGCATGGCGTTGTTCAGCTTGCCCTTGAGCGAGCTGCCCTCGACGCGGGCGTCGAGCGGCTCCAGGGCGTTCTGCGCGGCGATCCCGGCGAGCATCGCGGCGCCGACGCCGCCCACGTCCGGCAGGCCGTCGCCCTGGATCGCGGTGTCGTACTTCGACTGGACCTCCTTGGAGGCGATCCCGACGTACTCGACGTCGATGTCGGGGTTCGCCTTCTCGAAGTCCGCGATGATCTCCTTCCAGACGTCGGTGCGGACACCGCCGTTGTTGTCCCAGAAGGTGATCTTTCCCTTGCCCGACCCTTCGTTGCCCTTCTCGCCGCCCGAGCCGCTGCCGTCGTCACCGCAGGCGGTGGCGGTCAGGGCGAGGACGCCGGACAGGGCGAGGGCGAGGGCGGCTCTGCGCCGTCCGCCGGGGAAGATGGTCATCGTCGGCTCTCTTCTCTCGGGGTGTTGCGGGGGACTTGCGGGATGGGGATGTGGGGGAGTTCAGGGGGTGACGCGGAAGGCGGAGAACACGGCCGTCCCGGCGTGTCCCGCGCTCTGCGGCGCGCCGGCGAACAGGCCGAGCAGCGCGCCGACCCAGCGCCAGGGGGTGGCGGCGAACTCCGGTCCGACACGGACCTGACCTTCGGGGGTGTCGTCGCCGTCGGAGGAGTCGGTGGTGTACGAGAAGCGGCAGCGCGCGTCCGCCGTGACCTCGATCCGCAGCAGGACCCGGTCGCCGGACACCGGCCGCGGGTGCGCCGCGTCCCGTTCGACGTCGGCGTTGGCCGGGGCGAAGCGGTGCACGAGCCGGGCCGTGCCGTCCGGGGCCCGTTCCAGGCCGATCCAGGCGTACGCGTCGCCGAGGACGACGAGCCCCGCGCGGGACCCGGGCGCCGTGGAGTCGAGCCGCAGTCCGACCTCGACCACGAGGTCCCCGGCGGGCAGCCGCTGGGTGAGGACGTGCGGCACGCTCCGCAGGTCGTCGAGGCGGTCCGTGGGCACACAGCCGAGCCTCAGGCCGTCACCGGTGTGCTGACTGGCCCAGCCCTCGGCCGGGTTGGCGGTCCACTGCCACTGGCGGCCGAACCGCCCGCCGGGAAACGTGTCGTCCACGGCGGGCCGCGCGGGCGGCTGCTCCGGCAGGTCGGGCTTGCGGTGGACGCGGACCGGTGCCCCGTCGTCGCCGAGCACGGGCCAGCCGTCACCGCCCCAGCGCATCGGCTGGAGATGGACGAGCCGGCCGTGCGCGCCCGACTGCTGGAAGTGCAGGAACCAGTCCTCGCCGTGCTGGGTGCGCACCCAGCCGCCCTGGTGCGGACCGTTGACGTCGGTGTCGCCCTGCGCCAGGACGATCCGCTCCTCGTACGGGCCGAGGAACGACCGCGACCGGAGCGCGCCCTGCCAGCCGGTGGCCACGCCCCCGGCCGGAGCCAGGATCCAGAACCAGCCGTCGTGCCGGTAGAGCTTGGGGCCTTCCAGGGTGAACCAGCCGGGTATCCGGTCGGCGTCGACGAGGACCCGGCCCTCGTCGAGGACCTTCGAGCCGTCCGGGCTCATCCGGTGCCCGATCAGCCGGTTGTTGATCCCCGCGCGGGACTTGGCCAGGGCGTGCACGAGGTACGCCTCGCCCGACTCCTCGTCCCACAGGGGGCAGGCGTCGATCAGACCGCGGCCCGCCTTCACCAGGTGCGGCGCCGTCCAGGGGCCGCGCACCGAAGCCGCGTTGACCTGGTAGATCCCGTGGTCGGGGTCGCCCCAGAAGATCCAGAACCGTCCGTCGTGGTGCCGGAACGAGGGTGCCCACACGCCCCGGTCGTGCCGGGGCTCCGTGAACGCGGCGGCCGGTTCCAGCCGCCTCAGGGCATGGCCGACGAGCGTCCAGTTGACCAGGTCCCGGGAGTGCAGCAGCGGGAGCCCGGGGGCGCGGCCGAAGCTGGACGCGGTCAGGTAGTAGTCCTCGCCCACCCGCAGGACGTCCGGGTCGGACCAGTCGGCCGCCAGGACCGGGTTGCGGTACGTGCCGTCGCCCAGGTCGCCGGTGACGGTCGAGGTCGCGGGGGTCACGATGCCACCGCCTTGCGGACCAGGGCCGCCGCGCCGTCCCGGTCGAGGCGGCCGTCGGCGACGACGGTCACCACCCGCCGTACGCACGTCTCCCCGTCCGCGACCGCGAGGCGTTCGCCGTACGCGAGGGAGGAACCGACGCCCGGGTACTCGGCGGCGCGCACGAACCACGGGTCCTCCCGGGTCCGCGCGGTCGCCCCGGCGAAGACCAGGGTCCAGCCCTCGCCCGCGAGCGCCACCCAGTCGGAGCGGACCCCGTGCACCGCCTCCTCGCCGTCGGCGTCCGCCCCGAACACGACCGGCGGCGTGGCCTCCAGCGGCGCGCGCCAGAAGAAGCCGCCGTACGCGGCGCCCGGCCGGCCGTTGGTCGCGGGGCTGCCGATCGACAGGTCCCGGCCCGCCACGTTGGTGAGGGAGAACGTCAGGTCGAGCGCCCAGGCGGAGTCGGTGAGCGCGACGGCCGCCACCGTCCGGTGTTCCCTCAGCAGCCGCGCGCCCCCGGCCGTCCAGGTCAGCTCCTCGACGAAGCCGTCCGGGTCGCAGAGCTTGAACCCGTCGTGCCGCTGCACGCCGTGGTTGTCGAGCTCGACCGAGCCGCGGCCGCGTACGAAGGTGCGCCCGCCCCAGAAGTTGCGTCCGTCGACATCGGGCACCGCGACGCCCGCGCCCAGGTGGTGCTTGTGGTCCTCGGGCACCGTCTCGGTCACCGGCAGGCCGCCGAGGGTGGTGACGGGGTGGAGGTACGGCCGGGGCGAGTGGTCGAGGGCGAGGTCGGGCCGGGTGGTGTAGTGGGCGACGGTGCGGCCCGCGCAGCGCAGGACCGTCGGGGTCTCGGGGTTCATCGGACCTCCGCCCGGACCGGCGGCGCCCAGGCGGCGCCGAGTTCGGAGAACAGCCTCAGTCCGTCGGCACTGGCGTCGACCAGGTCGTCGACGCCGTCGACGACCCGGCGCGGCGCGCTCTCGCCGGGCTCGGTGTGCCAGTGCGCGGCGGGGATCTCCAGCGGGTCGGCCGCCGTCCGTACGGCCTCGACAACCCGCATGAACGCGCCGGTCTCCGCCGGCGGCACCCACAGCGGCTCGCCGTCGGTGACATGGGCGACGAGGTTCTCCAGGAGGTCGGTGCGGCCGTACTCGGTCTCCACCGGGCCGTGTCCGGCCCGCTGCACGAGGACCCGGTCCTGCCGGTACCAGAAGGTGATCCGGCCCTGGCTGCCGTGGACGATGACGTACGGCTCCGAGGTCTTCTCGGCGCACAGCGTCGCCGCGACCGTGACCCGGGTGCCGGCGGAGGTCACGACCCGTACCGCCGAGGTGTCGTCGGACTCGATGGCGTGGGCGTGCAGCAGCTCGGTCTCGATGTGCTCGACGTCCTCGGCCCGGGTGGAGCCGGACAGCGCCAGCGCCGTGGCGACGGCGTGCGCCAGGGGGTTGGTGAGCGCCCCGTCGACGACGTCGACCCCGCCGAGCCGCCGGTGCCCGGCCCAGGGCGCGCGCCGGAAGTACGCCTCGTCGCGGACCCAGGCCCCGGCCCCGCCGACGCCGAGGAGTTCGCCGATGGCGCCCTCCTCGACCATCCTGCGGATCGCGGGCACCGCGTGCGAGCCGAGCGACTGGAAGCCGATCTGGCAGGCCACCCCGGCGGCCTCGACCCCGTCCGCCATCCGGCGGAACTCCGCGAGCGACGGGGCGGGCGGCTTCTCCAGGAGGATGTGCGCCCCGTGCCGGGCGGCGGCGAGCGTCATGTCGGTGTGGGTCTGGATGGGGGTGCTGAGCACCACGATCCGGGCGCCGGTCGAGGCGAGCAGCGCCTCGAAGTCGGCGGACTGTTCCGGGTCCCCGATGCCTTCGAGCTCGTCCGCGTCGAGCGGCCGCAGCTCGCAGACCCCGGCGAGCCGGACGAGCCCCTGCTCCTCGAGCCGGCGGATGTTGAGGAGGTGGCTGCGGCCGTGGCCGCGGGCGCCCGCGAGGACCACGGGCAGCGGGGTGCGTGCGGTGTTCATGGCTTCCTTGCTCGTACGGTCGTCGCTCATCCCTTCACCGCCCCCGCGCTGAAGCCGGTGACGAGCCACTTCTGGATGAAGCCGAAGACGATGACGACGGGGACGGCGGCGATGACGCCGCCCGCGGCGAGCGCTCCGAGGTCGACGCTGTCGGCGCCCATCAGGGTGTTGAGGCCGACCGGGATCGTCTGCTTGTCCTGGCTGCTGAGGAACATCAGGGCGAAGAGGAAGTGGTTCCAGGCGTGGACGAAGGCGAAGGAGCCGACGGCGACCAGACCGGGCCTGAGCAGCGGGAGGACGACGATCCGGAAGGCGCTGAAGCGGTTGCAGCCGTCGACCCAGGCGGCCTCCTCCAGGGAGTACGGCACGTTCCTGATGAAGCCGCTGATGAGGATCATCGACAGAGGGAGCTGGAAGACGGTCTCGGCGATGATGACGCTGCCGAGCGAGTTGATCATCTTCAGTTCGGCGAAGATCTGGAACAGCGGGACGAGGAGCAGGGCGCCCGGGACGAACTGGGAGCAGAGCAGGGCCAGCATGAAGCCCTTCTTGATCCGGAAGTCGAACCGGGCGAGGGCGTAGCCGCCGGCGAGGGCGACGACGGTGGTCATCACCAGGACCGCGACGCCGATGAGCAGGCTGTTCTGGAAGAAGACGCCGAAGGAGCGCTCGTTCCACACCTTCTCGAAGTGGGCGGTCGTCATCGGCCAGGGCAGCAGCGAGGTGGAGCCTGCGGGCCGTACGGCGAAGAGGATGATCCAGTAGAAGGGGACCAGGGTGAAGACCAGGTAGATCCCGAGGGGCAGGTAGATCTGCCAGCGGGGCACCTCGTCCCAGGCCCGGTGCTTGCCGCGGGGGACGGTGGGCGGGGTCCGGTCGGGCGGCGGTGCCGCCTGCGTGTCGGCGGCGGCCGGGACCGGGCTCAGGGTGGACTCGGCTGTCACTTGCCGTCGCCTCCGAACTTGCTCAGGCGCAGATAGACCATCGAGCAGAAGAGAAGAATCACGAACGCCACCGTGGTGAGGGCGGAGGCGTATCCGAAGTTGTGGGCGTCGACGCTGGTGTGGGCGATGTACAGCGGCAGCGTGGTCGTCTCGCCCGCGGGTCCGCCGCCGGTCAGCGTGTACAGCAGGTCGACGTTGTTGAACTCCCACACGGCGCGCAGCAGCGTGGAGAGGACGATCGCGTCCCGGATGTGGGGCAGCGTGATGTGGATGAACTGGCGGACCCGGCCCGCCCCGTCGACCTCGGCCGCCTCGTACAGGTCCTTCGGCACGGACTGCAGGTCGGCCAGGATGAGGATGGCGAAGAAGGGCACCCCGCGCCAGAGGTCGGCGATGATCGCCGCGGGGAACACGGTCGCGGTGTCGGAGAGCCACGACGTGCCGTACGTGCCCATCCCCATGTCCGCCAGGTACCGGCTGATGCCGGTCTGGGAGTTGTAGAGCAGCACCCAGATCGCGGAGGTGAGCACGCCGGAGACGGCCCAGGGGGAGAAGACCAGGGCGCGGCCCAGGGCGCGGCCCACGAAGGTCTGGTTCACGATGAGGGCGAGCGCGAGACCGAAGAGCAGCTGGAGCGTCACCTCGACGACGACCCACTTGAGGCTGAAGCTCAGCGTCCCCCAGAAGTGCGGGTCGTCCGTGAAGATCCGGGTGAAGTTCTCCAGGCCGGCGAAGCCGTTCCGCCAGGGCTTCGTGGGGTTGTAGTGCTGGAGGCTGTAGTAGAAGACGCTGAGCACCGGGTAGGCGATGAAGCCCAGCATCAGCAGTCCGGCGGGGGCGATCAGCAGGTACGGCAGTCGGCGGGGGGTCGCTCCCGTGCGGCGGCGCCCGCGTGCCGTGACGGCTTGGGGCGGTTTGGTCACAGCTGAGGCCATGACGGCGGCTCCGTTCTCGGTGAAGCGCTTCGCGAACGTCGTTCGATATTTCGGACAAGGTGGGGCGGGTGGTGCTGATGGGGCTTGCGGGCCGTCACTGCCCGGAGTTCGGCGGCGGGTCTCAGCCCGCGTACGGATCGGGGGTGGCGCCCGGCCGCGCCAGGAACTCGAAGTCGCAGCCGGTGTCGGCCTGGGAGATCTGCTCCATGTAGAGCGCGCCGTAGCCGCGTTCGTACCGGGCCGGCGGGGGTGTCCACGAGGCCCGCCGGATGTCCAGCTCCTCGTCCGTGACGTGCAGGTGGAGGGAGCGCGCGGCGACGTCGAGGGTGATCGTATCGCCCGTACGGACGAGGGCAAGGGGTCCGCCGACATGGGACTCGGGCGCCACGTGCAGCACGCACGCCCCGTAACTCGTCCCGCTCATCCGGGCGTCCGAGATCCGCACCATGTCCCGGACACCCTGTTCCAGCAGGTACCGGGGGATGGGCAGCATCCCGTACTCCGGCATCCCGGGACCACCCTTGGGGCCCGCACCGCGCAGCACGAGCACGTGCTCGGGCGTGATGCCGAGCGCCGGGTCGTCGATGGTCCGCTGCATCGACCGGTAGTCGTCGAAGACGATCGCGGGACCGGTGTGCTTGAGCAGCCCCGGCTCGGCCGCGATGTGCTTGATGACCGCCCCGTCGGGACAGAGGTTGCCGCGCAGCACCGCCACGCCGCCCTCGGCGGCAAGCGGTCGCGACCGCTCCCGGATGACGTCCTCGTCGTGCACGAGCGCCCCGTCGAGCTGCTCCCGCAGCGTGGCGTGCGAGACCGTGGGCCGGTCCAGGTGCAGCACGTCGGTGAGCCGCGACAGGAAGCCCGTCATCCCGCCCGCGAAGTGGAAGTCCTCCATCAGGTACTTCCCGCCCGGCCGCAGGTTCGCGAGGACCGGCACGGTCCGCGCGATCCGGTCGAAGTCGTCGAGCGTCAGCCGCACCCCCGAACGCCCCGCCATGGCGATGAGATGGATGACCGCGTTGGTCGAGCCGCCGAGCGCCAGCACCGCGGCGACCGCGTCCTCGTACGCCTCCCGGGTGAGCAGCCGCGAGAGCCGAAGGTCCTGCCGTACGAGCTCCACGATCCGCAGCCCCGAGGCGGCGGCCATCCGGTCGTGACCCGAGTCCACCGCCGGCACCGAGGAGGCGCCCGGCACGGTCACGCCCAGGGTCTCCGCGGCGGCGGTCAGCGTGGACGCCGTGCCCATCGTCATGCAGTGGCCGGGGGAGCGCGCGAGACCGCTCTCCAGCTCCGCCATCTCGCAGTCGCCGATCAGACCGGCCCGCTTCTCGTCCCAGTACTTCCACATGTCCGTACCGGAGCCCAGGGTCTCGCCCCGCCAGTGACCCGGCAGCATCGGACCGGCCGGGACGAAGACGGTCGGCAGGTCGACCGAGGCCGCGCCCATGAGGAGCGCCGGGGTCGTCTTGTCGCAGCCGCCCATGAGGACGGCCCCGTCCACGGGATACGAGCGCAGCAGCTCCTCCGTCTCCAGGGCGAGGAGGTTGCGGTAGAGCATCGGGGTCGGCTTCTGGAAGGTCTCCGACAGGGTGGAGACCGGGAATTCGAGCGGGAAACCACCGGCCTGCCACACCCCCCGCTTCACGGCCTGCGCGCGGTCGCGCAGATGGACGTGGCAGGGGTTGATGTCGGACCAGGTGTTGAGGATCGCGATGACCGGCTTGCCCATGTGCTCCTCGGGCAGGTAGCCGAGCTGCCGGGTACGGGCGCGGTGGCTGAACGAACGCAGCCCGTCCGTGCCGTACCACTGGTGGCTGCGGAGCTCCGCGGGGCCGCGCGGGGTGCCGGTGTCGCTCATGCCGGCCAGCCGGCGGCTATCGCGGCGACCTCGGCCCGGTCGCTGTCGGGGAGTTCACGGCTCGGCGGCCGGATGTCACGGCGGCACAGACCGAGCGAGGCGAGGGCCTCCTTGACCACCGTCACGTTGTCGGCGCTCGAGTTGGCCGCCCGCAGCTCCTCGAAGCGGCGGATCCGCTCCCACACCTTCATCGCGGCCCGGTAGTCGCCGGCCCGCAGCGCGCCCAGCATCTCCAGGGAGAGCGCGGGGGAGACGTTGACGAGTCCGGAGGTGAAGCCGGTGGCGCCGCTCGCGAAGTACGAGGGTGCGTACGGCTCGGCCAGGCCCGCCACCCACACGAACCGGTCGAGGCCCGCGTCCCGGGCGAAGCCGGCGAACCGCGCCGCGTCCGGCACCGCGTACTTCACGCCGATGACGTTGGGGCAGTCGTCGGCCAGCTCGGCGAGCCGGGCACCGCTCAGCAGCGGGTTGCGGATGTAGGGGACCACGCCGAGCTCCGGCACGGCCTCGGCGATGGCCCGGTGGTAGTCGACCCAGCCGCTCTCGGAGACGTACGGGTGGACGGGCTGGTGGACCATCAGCATCTGGGCGCCGATGGAACGGGCGTGCCGGGCGGCCTCGACCGCCGTCGGTACGTCGTGGCCGACGCCGACCAGGATCGCGGCGCGGTCGCCGGCCTCCTCGACGGTCACCTCGGTGACGAGGCGGCGCTCCTCGGGGGTGAGGGCGTAGAACTCTCCGGTGTTGCCGTTCGGGGTGAGGGTGCGGACCCCGCCGTCGAGCAGCCGGCGCAGCAGCGCGCGGTGCGTGGCGGTGTCCACGGAGCCGTCCTCGGCGAACGGGGTGACCGGGATGGCCACGACGTCGGCGAGGGCGGCCCTCAGGGTCTCGAATTCCATGCTCACTCGCTGTCCAGGGGGGAGTGGGGGAAGGCGCGCTCGACGAACGAGGCGATGTGGTCGTGCACGGCCCGGCCGGCTCCTTCGACGTCGCGCTCGGCGGCGAGCCGCAGGATCTCCTCGTGCTCCGCTGCCTCGCGCTCCCAGGAGGGAACGGCGGCCCAGGCGACCGTGGAGACCAGTGCGGCCTGGTCGCGGACCTCGTCGAGCATCCGGCCGAGCAGCGGGTTGCCGCAGGGCAGGTAGAGCGCGCGGTGGAAGTCACGGTTGGCCAGGGACCGTTCGGCCGGGTCCTCGGCGCCGGCCGCCCGGCGCAGCGCCTCGTGCGCCGCGTCGAGCGGGGCACCGGAGCCGACGGCGCGTCGCACCGCCTCGGGCTCCAGGAGCAGCCGCACGTCGTAGACGGCGCGGGCCATGTCCGCGTCGACCATCCGGACCGTGACGCCCTTGTACTGGCTCATCACCACGAGACCGCTGCCCGCGAGGGTCTTGAGCGCCTCGCGGACGGGGGTCTTCGACACCCCGAACCGCGCGGCGAGTTCGGTCTCCACGAGCGCCTGCCCGGGTCTGAGTCCCCCGGTGAGGATGTCGTGCTTGATCGCTTCCAGGACGTACTGGGTCCTGGAGGGGATGGGGCTGGGGGCGAAGGCCATGGCGCACTCTCAGATCTCATGTATCGCGTCTCATATATGACGTACGAAGTGCAACGGGCATGAAGCTATGGGGACGTTCGTGTTTCGTCAATGCTTCGAGCAAGCGTTTTCTACGGCGGTGGGAACGGGCTGTACGGCCGTAGGGTCTGAGCCATGACGCACACTCGAGCGATCCGCAGCCCGGAACAGCGCAAGAAGGACGTACTGGCACGTCTGGCCGAAGAAGTGGACATCTGGGTGGCCTCGGCGGGCGACGGCGGGACGCCGTACCTCGTACCGCTGGCCTTCTCCTGGGACGGCGCGGACATCTGGCTCTGCACCCGGCTGACGAACCCCACCGGGCGCAACCTCAGCACCGGAGGACGGGCGCGGCTCGCGTTCGGACACACCCGTGACGTGGTCCTGATCGACGGCGAGGTGACGACCCTCTCCCACGAGGACGTCCCGGCCCCGGCGGTCGAGGAGTTCGCCGGGAAGTCGAAGTGGGACCCCCGGAAGTCGGGCCCCTCGTACGTCTGGTTCCGGGTCCGCCCCACCTCGGTGGAGGCCTGGCACGAGGAGCCCGAGCTCGTCGGACGGCGTCTCATGCGCGACGGGGTGTGGGTGGTCTGAGGTCCGGGGCGGCACCCGCCCCGAGGCACGCCGGGAGCCCGGCCCCGAACGATCGGGGCCGGGCTCCCTGCGCTGTCGCGGCCGGCCCTCAGCCGGTGAAGCCGAGGCGCGCGAGGCGCAGGGGGCCGCGGAGGGCGACGTGGAGGTCCACGACGCCCTGGAGGAGAAGCGGGACCTCGAGGGTGGTGTAGTCGTACGGTCCGCCGGTCGGCGGGACCTCGACGCGGGCAAGCGGTGTACCGTCGGCGAGGGACAGGTCCACCGTGCCCTCGCCCGCGACCGTCACCGTCGCCCCCGATCCGCCGTCGGCGAGGTCGCAGGAACGGAAGACGAGCGTGCCGCCCTCCGCTGGGTCCGCCGGTGTCACCGCGTCGCCCGAGACCTTGGTGCGGTCCACGATCACGGTGCCGGACTGCTCGTCGTAGTCGGCCGCGGAAAGCCCCGCGACGAGGACCGGGCGCGGCCCCGGCGCCACCCCCGCCGTCTCGATGCGGACCGTACGCCGGATGTCGGCGCTGGACGCGCCCGCCTGGAACTCGTACGCGCCCGGCTCGACCGTCCACCGGCCGCCGGCGACGTCCCAGAACCCGAGTGCCGCCACCGCGACCTCGAACGAGAGCGTGGCCGACGCCCCCGGCGCGAGCCGTACCCGCTCGTGGGCGACCAGCTCGCGGTGCGGGCGCGGCACGGAGGGCGCCACGGCCCGCGCGTACACCTGGGCCACCTCGTCCGAGGCGACGGCGCCGGTGTTGGTCACGGTGCAGGACAGCCGTACGGTCTCCCCGTCGACCGCCGCCGTCAGCTCCTCGTAGTCGAACGTCGTGTACGACAGGCCGTGGCCGAAGGGGAAGAGCGGCGTCCCGTCGAAGTACAGATAGGTCTGGCGTCCGCCGATCACGTCGTAGTCGAGGAGGTCCGGCAGGTCCGCGTCCGCCGCGTACCAGGTCTGCGGGAGCCGCCCGGCGGGGGAGACGTCACCGGCCAGGACCCGGGCGAGCGCCGTGCCCGCCGCCTGCCCGCCGTGCGCGGTCCACAGCAGGGCGGGGAGCGCCGCGGCGGCCTCGGGGACCGCGTACGGATAGGACGAGACGAGGACGAGGACGGTACGGGGGTTCGCCGCGTGCGCGGCCCGCCACAGCCGGTCCTGGTGGCCGGGCAGCGCGAGCGTCGTACGGTCCTCGGTCTCCCGCCCGTTGATGTGCGGGTCGTTCCCGGCGACGACCACCACCACGTCCGCCGCCCCGGCTGTCCGGGCGACCGCCTCCTCGCCGCGCTCGACGATCTCGACCGAGAAGACCTCGGCGGATCCGCGATCGGCGGCAACCTTCACGCCGTCGGCGGCGACAGAGACGTAGCCACCCGACCCCAGGTGCAGAAGGAGGTGCCCGTCACCGTGAGACCCGCGAGACCTGTCAGACCCGGGAGACCCCTGAGCCCCGTGGGGCTTACGGCCGCCGCCGGGCCCGACGTTCCCGTCGGCTCCGAGGTCGCCGTCGCGCCCGTCGCTTCCCACGGCTTCGAGCCGGAAGGTCTCCTGGACCACCCAGCCGCCGGGCTCCTCCGCCGAGGCGCGGACGAACCCGTCCTCGGCGACCGACAGGTACCGGCCGTCGGGGGCACGCAGGGTCAGCACCCCGTCGCCCCAGTCGACCAGGGCGAGTTCCGAGCCCTCGGCGTCGGCCGTGAGCGGCGGCAGGTCGGTGCGCCCCGCGAGCAGCGCCGGGTCGAGCGCGGCCTCGGCCGCCCGCGCAGTGTCCGCCGGCCCGCCGTCCGGCACCCGCAGCAGGTCGCCGGAGGCGGTGCGCAACCGGATCCGGTCCACCCCCTCGGCGAAGGTCACCCGGTTTGCGCCGAACCGTTCCCGCAGTCCGTCGAGCGGCGAGGACCGGTGCAACAGCGCTCCGCTGTACCAGTCCAGCTTGCAGGCGTCGCCGAGCAGTCCGACCACCGCGATCCGCTCCGGCGCGCCGAGCGGCAGCAGCGGGCCCTCCCCGGCCGGCGGCTCGTTGGTCAGCAGGACGACCGCCGCCTCCGCCGCCTCACGGGCCAGCTCCCGGTGCTCGGCGGTGTCGAACCGGGTCTCGTCCGCGTGAGGACCGCCCTCCGGATCGAACTCGCCGAGCAGGCACCGCACGGTCAACTGCCGCCGCGCCGCCCGGTCCACGTCCTCGGGGCCGATCAGACCGCGGCTCAGCGCCCCGCGCAGCCGCCCCAGGACGACCGAGGCGTCCGTGCCGTGGTCCGTGAAGGAGTCGACACCGGCGCGCAGCGCCGCCGCCACGGCCTCCTCGTGGGTGTCGAAGTACCCCTGCGGCTCCACCAGGTTGGACGGCGCGCCCGCGTCCGAGCAGACGAGCAGCTCCTGGTCCGTCCAGGCCCGCAGCGTGCCCTCCAGATAGGGGGAGAGGTGGTTCGGGCGGCCGTTGACCAGGTTGTAGGCGGGCATCACCCCGGCCACCGCGCCCGCCTCGACGGGGCCGCGGAAGGCCCGCAGGTCGTACTCGTGCAGCACCCGGGGCCGTACGGACGCCGAGGAGGTGTCGCGCGCGGTCTCGTTGTTGTGCGCGAGCCAGTGCTTCAGCACGGGTGCGGTGCGCCAGTACACGGGATGGTCGCCGCGCAGCCCCCGCGTGAACGCGGTGGCGATGGCGGCGGTCAGCGCGGGGTCCTCCGCGTACCCCTCCTCGCCGCGCCCCCACAGCGGGTTGCGCAGCAGGTTGACCGTCGGCGCCCATACGTTGAGGCCGGCCCGGTCGTCCTTGGCGCGCAGGGCCCGGACCTCCCGGGACACCGCCTCGCCCACCCGGCGCACCAGTTCCGGGTGCCAGGTCGCGCCAAGCCCCACGGACTGCGGGAACACGGTCGCGGGACCCATCCAGGCGACGCCGTGCAGGGCCTCCTGGCCGGTGCGGAAGGCGGCCAGGCCGAGCCGGTCGACTGCGGGCGTGAACTGGTGCAGCAGGGCCAGGCGTTCGTCGGCGGTGAGCCGGTCGAGCAGATCGTCGACACGCCGGGCGACGGGGAGGGCCGGGTCACGGAAGGGCGGCGGTTGCGGGGTCACGTGCGGGTCCCTTGGCAGTGGGGAACGGAGATCTTCACGGCATACGTCTCGAAGCGCTTCGATGCTCAGGTCGCAAGCAGCGGGTGTCAAGGCGTGAGTGCCGATCGACCCCCTCGCTGTCGGCCCATTCCAAGACTCTTCGCGGAGAGATCTCCATCGGGTAACCGTCGAGTTTCTCGTGAACGACCCTTGCCGCGCCTGTGACGTTCACTTAACCTCACAGCAATGTCGAAGCGCTTCGACTTCCGTCGACGGCGCCCGGGGCACCGCCCCGCCCGCACCACCTCCACCACCGCAGCCGGCCGGCCCCACGGTCGCCGTATGTCCTGGCGTGTGCCATGAAGGGTTGACGCAATGACGCCGAACGCCGTCTCCACGGACTCCCGGAGAACCGCCCCCATCGGGAGCGGTTCCGGCCCCGGCGGGAGCGACTCCGGGCAGAGCCGCAGGGGCTTCCTCGCCTCCACCACCGCCGTCGCCCTCGCGGTCGCCGGCGGCGCGCCGCTCCTCGCGGCCTGCGGCGGCGGAGCGGACTCCGGGAAGAAGGACGGCACCACCACCGGCAAGGACGCGGCGAAGCTGCTCCCCGCCTTCGTCGCGAGCACCGTCGTCACCCCCGACATCGCACCGAGGAACGGCTCGGCTGCCGGCTTCACCCGCGCCATCCCGAGCGCCGAACTCAAGGCCTCCGTCGCCGAGAAGCGCGGCAAGGGCGGCGCGCTCACCATCATGGCCCCCTTCTGGGGACCCCCGCCCGCCCCCGACAACCCCTACTACAAGGCCATGAACGAGGCCATCGGCGTCCGCGCCACCTGGCAGAACCAGGACGGCAACGTCTACGACCAGAAGCTCGGCGCCGTCCTCGCCTCCAGCGAGATACCGGACGTGGTGGTCGTCCCCGGCTGGAACCTCGGCGGCAAGATCCCGAGCGCCGTCAACGCCAAGTTCGAGGACCTCGGCCCGTACCTCTCCGGCGACAAGGTCAAGGCCTACCCCAACCTCGCGGCGATCCCCACCGACGCCTGGCAGCGCTCGATATTCGGCGGCAAGCTGCGCGGCCTGCCCATGCCCGCCTCGTACGTCACGAACATCGCGCCCTTCTACCGCAAGGACCTCTTCGACGCGAAGGGCTGGCAACTCCCCAAGAGCGCCGAGGAGTTCCTCGCCCTCGCGAAGGAGATCACCAGCGCCAGGACGAAGGTCTGGGCCTGCGGCGACATGACGTGGACCGCCTACAACATGTTCGGCGTCTACCCCGGCAGCGACAAGGCGCTCGGCTGGCACCTGGTCGACGGCAAGCTGGTCAACCGCATCGAGACCCCCGAGTACCTCGAAGCCCTGGAGTGGACCCGCAAGCTCTACGACGCCGGAGTCGTCCACCCCGACGAGAAGACCCAGAACCAGGGCGACACCAGCCTCCGCTTCACCGCGGGGCAGTGCCTCATCTACAACAACGACCTCTCCCACTGGTACGCCAAGACGTCCGAACAGGCCGCGCAGAACCCGAAGTTCGCCATGGCCGCGATGGACATCCCCGGCCACGCCGGAGGCGCGCCGAAGCTGTGGGCCACCAACCCCGCGAACATCTGGGCCTTCGTGAAGAAGGGCAGCTCCAAGGCCGTCATCGAGGACGCCCTCGCCGTCGCGGACTTCACCGCCGCCCCCTACGGCACCAAGGAGCGGATGCTCACCGACTACGGCGTCGAAGGCGTCCACCACACCGTCAAGGACGGCCTGCCCGTCAAGACCGACCAGGGCAACCAGGAGGTCAGCAGCTCCTGGCTGTTCGTCGCCAGCCCCGCCCCCTACGTGGCCCACCCCGACACCCCCGAGGTCACCCGGGCCATGGTCGAGTGGCAGCAGCGCATGGGCGCCCTCACCTCCAAGACCTCCTTCTACGGGATGACCATCACCGAGCCCTCCCGGTGGACCGGCCTCATGAACGACTTCGAGCAGCTGGAGAAGGACATCGTCCGCGGCCGCAAGAAGGTCTCCGACATGCAGCAGGCCGTCTCCGAGTGGAAGACCAAGGGCGGGGACCAGCTGCGCGACTGGTACAGGAAGCTCCTCGACACCACCGGCTCCGCGGCGGGCTGACCGTGAGCACGCTCGACACGGAGAAGGCGGACCCGGCCGCGCGGGCAGACGCCGGCCGGCCCCCGCGCGGCGACCGCCGCCGGGACCGGCACCGGAGCCGTACGGACGGGCGCGTCCCGCTCGGCCGGCGGCTCCGGCGCGACCGGATGCTCCTCCTCATGACCGCCCCGGTACTCGCCCTGGTCGTCGTCTTCAACTACGTCCCCATCCTCGGGAACGTGGTCGCCTTCCAGGACTACGACCCGTACGTCTCGACCAACGGCATCACCGCCATCTTCCAGAGCCCCTGGGTCGGACTCGCCCAGTTCGAACGGGTCTTCTCCGACCCGGGGTTCTGGCACGCCGTCGAGAACACCCTCGTCCTCTTCCTCCTCCAGCTCGTCCTCTTCTTCCCGGTGCCCATCGCGCTCGCCCTGCTCGTCAACAGCGTGCTGCGGCCCCGGGTCAGGGCGTTCGTCCAGGCCGTCCTCTACCTGCCGCACTTCTTCTCCTGGGTGCTCGTCATCACCGTCTTCCAGCAGATCCTCGGCGGCGCCGGCATCATCGCGCAGACCCTCCGGCAGCACGGCCACGAGGGCTTCGACCTCATGACCGACCCGGAGATCTTCAAGTTCCTCGTCACCGCCGAGGGCATCTGGAAGGACGCCGGCTGGGGCGTCATCGTCTTCCTCGCCGCGCTCGCCGCCGTCAACCAGGACCTGTACGAGGCCGCCGCCATGGACGGGGCGAACCGCTGGCGCCGCATGTGGCACGTCACCCTGCCCGCGCTGCGGCCCGTCATCGCGCTGCTGCTCGTCCTCCGGGTCGGCGACGCCCTCACCGTCGGCTTCGAACAACTGCTGCTCCAGCGCGACGCCGTCGGACCCGGCGCGGCCGAGGTCCTCGACACCTTCGTGTGGTGGACCGGCCTGCGCAGCCAGGACTTCAGCTACGCGGCCGCGGCCGGACTGGTCAAGGGAGTCGTCGGCCTGGTGCTCGTCCTCTCCGCGAACAAGATCGCCCATCTCATGGGCGAGCAGGGGGTGTACCGGAAGTGACCCGCGCGACGGAAACGACCCCGCGCCCCACCTCGTGGTGGGCGGCGCCCGCCCGGCCCGTGTGGGAGGAACCGCCCGGCAGGACCGGCCTCGCCGCCAAGGGCCTCGTCCTCGTCCTCGCCTGCCTCGCGGTCCTCGTCCCCCTGTGGATCGTGGTGGTCACCAGCCTCTCGTCCAAGAAGACGATCACGGAGACCGGTGGTCTCGTCGTCGTCCCGAGGGACATCACCTTCATCGCCTACCAGGAGCTCCTCAGCGGCGGCCAGGTCACCCGCGCGGCCGTCGTCAGCGTCCTCGTCACCGTGACCGGCACGCTCTTCTCCATGGCCGTGTCGATCCTCGGCGCGTACGGTCTCTCCCGGCCCGGCTCGGTCGGCCACCGGTTCATCCTGCTCACCCTGATGGCCACCATGTTCTTCGGCGCCGGCCTGATCCCCACGTACCTCCTGGTGCAGACCCTCGGCCTCACCGACAGCTATCTCGCGCTGATCCTCCCGAGCGCCGTCAGCGTCTTCAACATCCTCGTCCTGCGCGGCTTCTTCATGAACGTCTCGCAGGAACTCGTCGACAGCGCGCGCATCGACGGCGCCGGGGACCTGCGGATCCTCTGGCAGATCGTGATGCCGCTCTCCCGCGCGGTGATCGCCGTCATCACCCTCTTCTACGCGGTCGGCTACTGGAGCGCCTGGTTCAACGCCTCCATCTACCTCAGCGACCAGAACATGATGCCGCTGCAGAACGTCCTCATCCAGCTCGCCCAGAAACAGGAGATCCCCGTCGGCCTCGGCCAGGCCGTCCGGGCGGGGAACCTCTCCGGGCTCGCCGTCCAGATGGCCGTCATGGTCCTCGCCCTGCTGCCCGTCGCCGTCCTCTCGCCCTTCGTCCAGAAACACTTCAAGAAGGGCATGCTCACCGGCGCCGTCAAGGGCTGAACCCGCCCCGTGTCACCGAACCCCCTACCGGAGAGTCCGATGCCGAGCCTCGACGACCTGACCCGGCCGCCCGGCCGCCCGGCCGACACCACGAACCGATCGCAGGGACGCGCCGCCCTGACGCCGGAGGAGCGCGCGTGATCCACGGCACGTGGGAACCCGCGCCCGCCGCCCGCTGGGAGGACGCCTTCCTCGCCGGGAACGGCCGGCACGGCGCCCTGGTCCCCGGCGACCCCGGGGACGACCGGGTCATCGTCACCCACCACACCCTCGTACGGCCGAACAACCCGCCCGCCGACACCGCTCCGCCCCGCCTCGCCGCCGCGCTCCCCGCCCTCCAGGACGCCCTGCTGGCCGGAGACACGACGGCGGCGGAGCGGTTCACGGACGGCCGGCCGCTGCGCTGGGTCCAGCCCTTCCACCCCGGGTTCGCGACCCGGATCAGGCGCGAACCCGGCGCCCCGGACCACCCCGTGCGCCGGTCCGTGGACTTCACCACCGGGGTGGTCACCGGGCAGTGCGGGGAGCGGCGCAGCGAGGTCTTCGTCTCCCGCGCCGACGACGTCGTCGTCCAGTACGTCACCCGACCGGGACCCGTCGTCGAGATCGACCTCGACCACCGGCTGCCCGGCGTCCCCACCGGACTCGGCGCCGGGCACGGCGTCGCCACCGTCCGGCGGGAGACCGTCCTCACCCTGCGGGCCCGCTACCCGGACAGCCCGCTCGGCTACACCGGCCTCACCCTCCTGCTCACCGACGCGGGACACATCACGGTCACCGCCTCCGGCATCCGCGTCGAGGGCGCGGGCCGACTGCTGCTCCTCACCCGGGTGCGCCGCCACGAGGGAGGCATCGACACGAACGGAGAGGCGCAGGCCCTGCGGACGTTGACCGAGGACGCGCCTCCCGGGGATCTCGACGCCCTCCACGCCCGGCTGCTCTCCCGCCACACGGCCCTGCACGCCGCCGCCTACCGGCGCGTCACCCTCGACCTCGGCGCGGACGACGCCGAACGGGCGCTCCCCGGCTCGACGCTCCTGCGCCGCCCCGGAAGCCCCGCGCTCCTGGAACGCCTCTTCGCCGCGGGCCGCTACCACCTGCTCTCCTCCTCCGGCGCCCTGCCGCCCCGGCTCACCGGGCTCTGGACGGGGGACTGGGACACGGCCTGGTCGGGGGCGTTCACCACCAACGCCAACCTCAACCTCCAGACCGCGTCCGCCGTCGCCGCCGACCTGCCCGAGGTGACGGAAGCTCATGCGGCCCTGGTGCAAGGTCAGTTGGACGACTGGCAGGACAACGCCCGGGTGATCTTCGGCGCCCGCGGCATCGTCGCCCCCTCCCACACGGACGGCGCCACGGGGCACACGTACCACTTCAGCCGCGAGTACCCCCTCCACCTGTGGACGGCGGGCGCCGACTGGCTCCTCAAACCCCTCCTCGACGACGAGGAGGCGAACGGACGGCGGGACCCGAGGACCACGGCGGCCCTCGCCGAACTCGCCCTCTTCTACGAGGACTTCCTCAGCCGCACCGGTCCCGACGGGCGGATCGCCGTCGTCCCCTCCTACTCGCCGGAGAACCGGCCGCGCGGCGGGAGCTGGGGCGCGGTGAACGCCACGATGGACATCGCCGCCGCCCGGCACGCCCTGCGCGCCGCCGCGGACCGGGCGCCGGCGCAGGACGCCGACCGGCTGAGGGCGCTCGCCGACCGGCTCCCCGAGTACCGGATCAACGACGAGGGCGCCGTGGCCGAATGGGCCTGGCCCGGCCTCGGCGACCGGTACGACCACCGGCACCTCAGCCACCTCTACCCCGTCTGGCCGCTGGACGAGATCAACCCGTACGACACCCCCGCCCTCGCCGACGCCGCCCGGCGCGCCCTCGAACTCCGGGGCAGCGAGAACGACTCGGCCCACGGCCACCTCCACCACGGGATGATCGCCGCCCGTCTGCGGGACGCCCCGCGCACCGAGGACGCGCTCGCCCGCGTCCTCACAGGCGACTACTTCCACGACTCCCTCATGAGCGCGCACTACCCGGGACGGGACGTCTACAACGCCGACGCCGCCCACGCCCTGCCCGCGCTCCTCATCGAGGCCCTCGTGCAGTCCACGCCCGGACGCCTGGTCCTGCTGCCCGCACCGCCCGCCCGGTGCCCGCGCGGCCGCCTCACGGGCGTACGGACCCGGTTCGGCGCCCGGGTGGACCTGACCTGGTCACCGGGGGAGTACCACGCGGTCCTCCACCCCGACCGGGACGCGGAGATCGACCTCAGGACCCCCGCGGGGGCGGCCCGGCTGGTCCTGCGCGCGGGCGAGAAGCGGACCGTCGGCTCCTGAACCCGCGGCCCGCCGGGATTCCGCGCACCTGCGGACCGGGCGGCCCCTGGGCCCGGTCATGCGGACCTGGCGACCCGGACCGTCAGTCGCCGGGCCCGCGCCGTGTCGGCGGCGGGCCCGAGCTGTCCCGTACGGTCAGCTCGGGTACGAGGAGTTCGACCCCCACGGCGTCCGTCCCGTCCGGCCGGGCCAGGCGCGCGACCAGCCGCTCCACCGCCCTGCGGCCCAGTTCCTGCGCCGGGATCGCCACCGAGCTGACCGCCACCGAGGCCTGGGTCGCGATCTGGTCGGGACACACCGCGATCACCGACACGTCCTCCGGCACGGCCCTGCCGGTCCGCCGCAGCAGTGCCAGCAGCGGCTCGACCGCCGTCTCGTTCTGCACGACGAACGCGCTCACGTCCGGCCGCTCGTCGAAGATCCGGGCGAGCACGCCCGCCACGGCGTCGTGGCCGCCCTCGCACGGCCGGTGCAGCAGGCGGACGCCGAGTTCGGCGGCCCGGTCGCGGAGCCCGCGCAGGGTCCGCTCGGCGAAGCCGGTGTGCCGCGCGTAGACACCGGGCGCCTCGCCGATCACCGCGATCTCCCGGTGCCCGAGGCCCCCCAGGTGCTCCACGCACAGCGCCCCGGCCGCCGTGAAGTCCAGGTCGACGCAGTTCAGCCCCGTGGGATCGGAGGGCGTGCCGACCAGGACGGCGGGCGGGCCCGCCGCACGCAGCACGGGCAGCCGGTCGTCGTCCAGGTGGACGTCCATCAGGATCACCGCCTCGGCCAGCCCGCTGCCGGTGACCCGGCGCAGCGCCGAGGGGCCCTCCTCGCCGGTGAGGAGCAGGACGTCGTAGCCGTGGGCGCGGGCGGTGGTGGCGACGGCGACCGCGATCTCCAGCATCACCGGCACGTACATGTCGGTGCGCAGCGGCACCATGAGCGCGATGATCCGCGAACGGCTGCTGGCGAGCGCCCGGGCGCCGGCGTGCGGCTGGTAGCCGAGCTGCTCGATGCTGGCCCGCACCCGCTCCCGGGTGGCGTCGGAGATGGGCCGTCTGCCGCTGAGGACGTAGCTCACCGTGCTGGCCGACACTCCGGCGTGCCGGGCGACCTCGGCAAGCGTGACCATCCGCTCTCCCCGCGGCCGTGACTGAGACGCATCGCTGCGCCGACAGCTGTCGAACGCTGTCGAAACCCGTCGAAAGCCGTCGCGCGATCTCCTCGACGGTTCAGCGAGACCGTAACGCGGCCGTGTGGGCCTGTCCAGAGAGATGACTCAGGAAGATCGAAGCGCTTCGACGTCGGAGGCGAAGGCTTCGGAGGCGAAAGGGTGGAGTCCGCCCGGGTTCCTGGAGCCGATCGGCGACATCCCCCCGTCCGCCCCGTGCCGGGCGAGCAGGTCGAGGACCAGCCGGCCGCGCCGGACCCGTTCCCGGGCGGTGGCGAGGGCGTGCTCCCGCAGGTGCGCCCCGTAGGGGTAGATCCCGGCCGACCGGCTCAGGCCGAACTTGAGGTACAGCGGCGCGCCCCGCCGGATCAGCTGGGCCGTCTCGTACATCCGGACATAGCCGCCGAGGTCGTCGGGGGCCTCGACGTACAGGTCCATCGGGGCCCGGCTGACCCGACGTATCTCGGTGAGATGGGCGAGGGTCAGATCGGACGGCACGTTGAGGGAGTCCGCCCCCAGCCGCTCGTGGACGGCGTACGCGGCCGGGTTGACCGGCCCGATCAGGGCGGACACCTTGAACGTCGTGTCGGCGGGCAGGGTCCCGGCCTCGCGCAGCCGGTGCAGGGTCCAGAGCACGCCCTCGTCGGCGACGAGCAGACACCGGACACCGAGGGCGACCGCCCGCAGGGCGTCCTCGACGCAGCCGGCGAGCCCGTCCTGGCCCCGGGCCCGCAGGCCCGCGCCACCGGAGTCGGTACGGGGGTCGCGGCCCCGGTGTCCCAGGTGAGGGCTGAGGGCGGGGGGCTGGGGGCTGAGGTCCGGGGGCTCGGGGAGCGGGAGCGGCTCAGGGGCGGAGGAGGACCTTGCCGGTGCCCGGGTCGCCGCCGCCCACCAGGGCGAGCGCCTCCCCGAACCGTTCGAGGGGGAACTCGTGGGTGACGAGCGGAGCCGGGTCGAGCAGGCCGAGCGAGAAGGCGCGGACGGCGTCGGCCCAGGCGGCGGAGGAGGCCCCGAAGACGCTGCGGACCTCCAGCTGACTGACGGACAGGTGGACGGGGTCGATGCCGGTGGCCCCCTCCGTGAACATGCCGGTGAGGACGACCCGGCCGCCCCGGCGGGCGAGCAGGCAGGAGGAGGCGGCCGTGGGGGGCGCCCCCGCCGTCTCCACGACGAGGTCGAAGCGCCCGGCCTCGCCGTCCGCCTCGCGCGGGGTGAGGGCCCGGCTCGCCCCGAACCCCAGGGCCTTGTCCGCTTGCTGGGCGCGCGGGTCCACGACGGCGAGTTCGCCGGGGGAGGAGGCGGCGAGCCACTGGACGGCGAGCAGACCGAGCGTCCCGGCGCCCACCACGGCTATCCGCTCGCCGGGGCGCGGCCGTCCCGCCCGTACCGCCGCCGCGACGACCGCGGCCGGTTCGAGCAGGGCGGCGGCCCGGAGGTCGACCCCGTCCGGCAGCGGGTGCAGCAGCCCGGCCGGTACGAGCAGGTGGTCGGCGAACGCGCCGGGTTCGGTGAAGCCGGTCTCGGCGTACCCGGCCGTGCACAGACTGGTCTCGCCGTACCGGCAGCGCTCGCACCGGCCGCACGACCGGAAGCCCTCTGCGACGCACGGCCGGCCGAGGAGCGCGGGATCCACGCCGGCGCCGACCGCGTCCACGGTGCCGGACCACTCGTGGCCGGGAACCACCGGGTAGCGGACGTACCCGGGGGCGCGGTGCCCCTCGTACAGCTCGCGGTCGCTCATGCAGATCCCGGCCGCGGCGACCCGGACCCGGACCTCGCCCGGGCCCGGCACGGGGACCTCGCGCCCGATCAGCCGGTGGACACCCGGCCGTTCGACGAGGACGGCGCGGCTCACGGCCGTGGCGCCGGCGCTCACTTCGGCTGCCTCTTCTCCCAGCCCTCGGCCCACAGGTCGAACCGGGCCCGCTGCTGGGGGAACTCGGCCGCCGCGTCCACGTCCAGCTCGACGCCGAGGCCGGGGGCCTCGGACACGGTGAAGCAGCCGGTCTCCGGGTCGACCTCGGGAGCCCCGTGCACGACCTTCTTGATCTCCGCGTCCGCGAAGTCGTTGAAGTGCTCCAGGATCTTGAAGTTGGGCGTGCAGGCCGCGAGCTGGAGGGAGGCGGCGGTGAGCACCGAGCCGCCCACGTTGTGCGGGGCGACCATGACGTAGTGGGTCTCGGCGGTGGCGGCCAGCTTCCTGGTCTCCAGGATGCCGCCGATGTGCCCGACGTCGGGCTGGATGACGTCGGCCGCCTGCGACTCGAACAGCTCCCGGAACTCGATCCGGTCGTGGATCCGTTCACCGGTCGCGATCGGCATGTCCACCTTCCCTGCGACCTTCTCCAGGGCCTTGAGGTTCTCCGGCGGCACCGGCTCCTCCAGCCAGGCGGGCCGGAACGGGGCGAGTTCACGGGCCAGCCGGACCGCCGTCGAGGGGGAGAAGCGGCCGTGCATCTCCACCATCAGTTCCGTGTCGGGGCCGATGGCGTCGCGTACGGCCTCGATCAGGGAGACCGCGTACCGCGAGCCCTCGGCGTCCAGCTCGAAGTGGCCGGTGCCGAACGGGTCGATCTTCAGCGCACGGTAGCCGCGCGCCACGACCGCGCGGGCCGCCTCGTGGTACGCCTCGGGGGTGCGCTCGGTGGTGTACCAGCCGTTGGCGTACGCCTTGACCCGGTCGGTCACCTTCCCGCCGAGCAGCTGCCAGACGGGCACGCCGAGCGCCTTGCCCTTGATGTCCCAGCAGGCCATCTCGACGACGGCGATGCCGGACATGACGATCTCGCCGGCCCGCCCGTAGTCGCCGTACTTCATGCGCCGTACGAGGTCCTCGACCGCGAACGGGTCGGAACCGGCGATGTGGTTGGCCTCCGCCTCGCGGAGATAGCCCACGAGCGCGTCGGTGTGCCCGAGCATCCGGGTCTCGCCGACACCGGTCAGGCCCTCGTCGGTGTGGACCAGGACATAGGTGAGGTTGCGCCAGGGCGTGCCGACGACGTGAGTGGTGATTCCCGTGATGCGCACGGTGGTTGCTCCCGGGGACTCGGATGGGGTGTTCGATATGCCGAATGGCGTTCGGTGGATCGGCGAGACCGTAGGCAGTGGTCCGCCGGGGTGTCAATGGGAGCGCATCCACCCGGCCCGGCCCCGTCGCGGCCGTCGCTTCGCTCCTGTCGAAGCCGTTGCCCGCCCGGGGGTGCGCCGCTAGTCTCTGTTCGCGATTTCGATCGCGGTACGGGATTTCGAACAGGCGGAAGCGAGGTGGGGGCCGATGGGACGACTCGTTCCGGCGGTGACCAGGGCATTCGACATACTGGAGCTCTTCCTTGAGGGCGACGGGACGCTTTCCTCGCCGGAGATCACCCGCAGGCTCCGGCTGCCCCGGACGACCACGCACGAGCTGGTCAGCACACTGACCGCCCGCAACTACCTCGTACCGGCCCCGGACCAGCCCGGCCGCTACCGGCTCGGCGTCCGCGCCTACCAGCTCGGCAGCCGGTACGCCGAACAGCTCGACCTCGCGGCCGAGGGCCACCAGGTCGCCCGCGAACTGGTCGACACCTGCGGCGAGACGGTCCACGTGGCCGTCCTCGAGGGCGCGGACGTCATCTACATCGCCAAGGTCGACTCCACCCACGCCGTCCGGATGGTCTCCGCGACCGGGCGCCGGCTGCCCGCCCACTGCACCGCCGTCGGCAAGATGCTGCTCGCCACCCTCCCGGAGTACGAACTCGACGAACGGCTCGAAGGCCGCGAGCTCACCGCCATGACGCCCGGCAGCCTCTCCGACCCGGACGCCCTGCGCGCCGCGCTCACGGAGATCCGGATCCTCGGAGTCGCAGTGGAACAGCAGGAGTCCAACCCCGACGTCAGCTGTGTCGCCGCGCCCGTCCGCGACCGCTCCGGCCGGGTCGTCGCCGCCCTCTCCGTCTCGGTGCCGGCGCACCGCTGGACGGAGGACCGGGAGAACGAACTCACCGCCCTCGCCGTGAAGGGCGCGAACCAGCTGTCGGTACGTCTCGGCCACCGGTTCGTACGCTGAGCCGGGGCCGCCGGCGTGGGGCCCGGCCGCCAACGGTCAGGACCCCGCGTCGGCGGACCCGGCCCGTCCGCCGTCCCTCCGCTCGCGCGGCCTGCGCATCCGGCTGACCGGGCCGAAGACCTCCCGGTCGTCGAGGAAGCCCTCCAGGGCGAAGGCGGCCGCGCCCCGTGTGACCGCGTTGTGCGGCACGGCGCTGCGCCGCAGGCTCGCGGCCCGGTGTGGCAGCGGCAGCGCGTGCCGGGTCACCGCCTCGTACGTGGCGGTCAGGAGGCGCTCGCCGAGCAGGTCCACGACCTGGTTGCCGAGCACGAGGACCCGGGGGTTGAGCAGATTGACCAGGTTCGCCACCGCCGCGCCCAGATAGCGCCCGGTCCGGTCGACGACCTCGGCGGCCACCGGATCCCCGGCCGCCTCGGCGCGGGCGAGCGCGGCGACCGTGACCGCGTCGTCGGGGTCCGTCGCCCGCTCGTCGCCGGGCGCCAGTTCGCGCCAGGTCCTCGCGATGCCCCGGGTGCTGACGTACGCCTCCACACAGCCCCGGTTGCCGCACGTGCAGAGCCGTCCGTCGATCGCCAGACAGGTGTGGCCCCATTCGCCCGCGCTGTTGGTGAACCCCCGGTAGAGCTGCCCGTCGACGGCGATCCCGGCGCCGACGCCGGCCCGCAGGGTGAGGACCACCAGGTCGTCCACCTCCCGCCCGGCGCCGAACCACAGCTCGGCGACGGTGCTGGCCCGCAGCGGGTTGTCGAGCCAGAGGGGCAGCCCGAGGCGCTCGGCCAGCAGGGCGCGCAGCGGCACCTCGTGCCAGGACCAGTACGGGGAGAAGGAGGAGACCCCGCCCTCGCGCTCCACCATGCCCGGCACGCTGACGCCCGCCCCGAGCACGCGCGCGCGGGGCACGCCCGAGCCGCGCAGCAGTTCCTCGACGCAGCCGGCGAGCCGTTCGACCACGTCGGCGGGCCGGACGTCGCCCGGGGGCAGTGGCCGCTCGACGGAGTACCGGACGTCGAGGGCCAGGTCGAAGAGCTCGGCGTGGACCGAGGTCTCGGCGATGTCGACGCCGATCAGCGCGCCGCGGTCGGCGTTGACCGCCAGCCGCGCGCGGGGCCGGCCGCCGCTGGAGTCCTCGTGGCCCGCCTCGACGAGGACACCCGCCTCCAGCAGTTCCGCGGTCAGATTGGCGACGGTGGCGAAGGAGAGTCCGGTCGCCGCCGCGAGGTCCTGACGGCTCATCGCGCCGGATCCCGCGTAGAAACGGCGCAGGACCTCGAAGCGGTTGAGGCGGCGAATGTCCTGCGACGTCCGCTTGTTCATGACTGCTGTCCTCCGCGCTCGTACGGCCCCGTTCCCGGGATCTTATTCAAAGGGTTGGAAGAAGCGGGCGGCGGCATATTTACAACCGTTAGACGAACCCGTAGTTTTTCGTCAGCCACTCCACTCGCACGACAGAAGAGGCCGAGAGATGCAGCACCTCAGGGCCGAACCCTGCTCCCCCCTGCCCGGACGCCTGACCGAAGGACCCGTCTGGGACACCCGGCGCCAGGAGCTGCTCTGGGTGGACATCCCCGACGGTCTCGTCCACCGCGCCACGCTCGCCCACGAGCAGGCCCGCCCCGACCTGACGCTCCTCGCCACCCTCCGGTTCGACCGCCCCGTCGGCGCCGTACTGCCCTGCGCCTCCGGAGCCCTGCTCGCCGCGGCGGGCACCTCCTTCCTCCACCTGGAAGAGGGGCGCCCGGTCACGGAAGCCGTCGAGGTCGCCGCGCCCGCACTCCCCGACGACGCCCTGCCGCGCCGCATGAACGACGCCGCCGTCGACCCCGCGGGCCGGCTGCTCGCCGGGACCATGGCGTACGACGAGAGCCCCGGCGCGGGCGCGCTCTACCGCCTCGACGGCGCGGGCCTCGTCACGCTCCTCGACTCCGTCACCATCTCCAACGGCCTCGGCTGGAGCCCCGACGGCACCCGCCTCTACTACGCCGACAGCGCCACCGGCCGCGTCGACGTCTTCGCCTACGACCCGCCGACGGGCGCCCTGAGCGACCGCCGGCCCTTCGCCGTCCTCGACCGGGGCGTCCCCGACGGCCTCACCGTCGACAGCGCGGGGCGCGTCTGGGTCGCCGCGTGGGGAGGCGGCGAAGTCCTCGCCTTCACCGAGGAAGGCACCCTCCACGCGCGCGTGGAGGTGCCCGCCTCGCACGTGACGAGCTGCGCCTTCGCCGGACCGGACCTCGACGTCCTCGTCATCACCACGGCGACCGAGGGCCTCGACGAGGAGCGCCGCGCGGCCGAACCCGACGCGGGACGGCTCTTCGTCTGCCGCCCCGGTGCCACCGGCCTGCCCCAGCCCCCGTACGCCGACCACTGAGCCGTACCGCCGCACCCCTCCCGTACCAAGGCCGCACCCTCTCCGTACCAAGGAAGAAGCAGCAACACGCCATGACCGCCCCGCACCCGACAGCCGCCGCGTCCGACGGCCTCCGTGCCGCGCTCGCCGCCGCCCCCGTCATCGCGATCCTCCGTGCCACCTCCGCCACCCGGCTCGCCGAGGTCACCGACACCCTCCTCGCGTCCGGCGTCCGCGCCGCCGAGTTCACCCTCACCACCCCCGGGGTGCTCGACGCGCTCCGCGAGTACGCCGCCGACGCCCCGCCGGGACTCGCGCTCGGCGCGGGCACCGTGACCACGCCCGCCGAGGCGCAGGCGGCCGTCGAGGCGGGCGCCACGTACCTCATCACCCCGACCACCTCCGTCGAGGTCATCGCGGAGGCCGTCCGCCTGGGCGTCCCGGTGCTCCCCGGCGCGTACACCCCCACCGAGATCCTCACCGCCTGGCGGGCGGGCGCCACCATGGTGAAGCTGTTCCCCGCCGCCACCGGCGGACCGGAGTACCTCCGCGCCGTCCGCGCCCCGCTGCCCGACGTGCCGCTCGTGCCGACGGGCGGCATCGGCTCCGCGGACGCCCCCGCCTACCTCGCCGCCGGAGCCGCCGCGCTCGGCATCGGCAGCCCCCTCGTCGGCGACGCCTGTGAGGGCGGCTCCCTCGCGGCCCTCGCCGAGCGCGCGGCCGCCTTCCTCGACGGGATACGCCGATACGGAACACGCCAGGACGGCATACGCCGAGACGGAACGGGCCGATGAAGGGCGCCGGTCCGGCGGCCCTCGTCACCCTCGGCGAGGCCATGGCGGTGGCCGCCGCGACAGAGCCCGGTCCGCTCGCCACCGGCACCCCCCTCCGCCTCGGCTGGGCCGGTGCCGAGGCGACCGTCGCCATCGGCGTCAGCCGTCTCGGCCACACGGCCGCCTGGACCGGCCGCGTCGGCGACGACGCCGCGGGCGCCATGATCCTCGCGGGGCTCCGCGCCGAAGGCGTCGACGTGTCCGCCGCCCGTACCGACCCGGCCGCGCCCACCGGCCTGATGCTCCGTGAGCGCCGCACCGCCGACCGGCTCCGCGTCAGCTACTACCGCGCCGGGCTCGCGGGCTCCCGGCTCGCCCCCGAGGACCTCGACGAGGAGCGGATCACCGGCGCGCGTGTCCTCCACGTCACCGGCATCACACCGGCGTTGAGCGTCACCGCGCGCGCCGCCGTCGAACACGCCGTCGCGCTCGCCCGCGCCGCCGGAGTCACCGTCTCCTTCGACGTCAACCACCGCGAACGCCTCTGGAGCCGCGCCGAGGCCGCCGAGGTGCTCGCCCGCCTACTCCCGTACGCCGACATCGTCTTCGCGGGACCCGAGGAGGCCGCCCTCTTCGTGCCCGACGTGCCAGAGGACGAACCCGCCCGGACGGCCCGCGCCCTCACCCGGCTCGGCCCGGGGCAGGCCGTGCTGAAACTCGGCGCGCAGGGGGCTCTCGTAGCCACCGCCGACGGTGAACTCCACGTCCGGCCCGCCGTCCCCGTCACCGCCGTCGACCCCGTCGGCGCGGGCGACGCCTTCGTCTCCGGCTACCTCGCCGCCCTCCTCGACGGCTCGCCCGTGGAGGAGCGACTGCGCCTCGCCGCGCTCAGCGGGGCCTTCGCGGTCTCGGTCCCCGGCGACTGGGAAGGCCTCCCGCGCCGCGCCGAACTCGGCCTGCTCACGGCCCAGGACATCACCCGCTGACGCGCCGCCCCCTTTCGTACCCGCACCCGGAAACACCAGGAACCCCCACCATGAACCGTTTCTCCGGACAGACCGCCGTCGTCACCGGCGCGGCCTCCGGCATCGGCGCCGCAAGCGCCGCCCGGCTCGCCGCCGAGGGCGCCTCGGTCCTCGTCTCCGACATCGCGGACGAGGCCGGCGAGGCCGTCGCCGCCGCGATCCGCGCCGACGGCGGCCAAGCCGCCTACGTACGCTGCGACGTCTCCTCCGAGGACGACTGGACCGCCTTGCGCGCCGAGGCCCACGCCCGCTTCGGCCCCGTGAGCATCCTCCACAGCAACGCCTTCACGCACACCTCCGCCGCCGCCCACGAACTCCCCGTCGCCCTCTGGGACCGGGAGATGGCCGTCAACCTGCGCGCCCTCTACCTGGCCACGCGCACCTTCCTCGACGATCTGCGCGCCGGGCGCGGCAGCCTCGTCGCCACCTCCAGCGTGCACGCCGACTTCGGCCTGCCCGGCTACCCCGCCTACGCCGCCGCGAAGGGCGGCATGTGCGCCCTGATCCGCCAGTTCGCCGTCGAGTACGGGCCCGAGGTGCGCTTCAACTCCGTCCTGCCGGGGCCGATCCTCACCGACGTCTGGAACGACGTCGACGAGGAGGGACGCCGGCTCTCCGCCGACGCCACCGCGCTCGCCCGGCTCGGCCGCCCCGAGGAGGTCGCCTCCGCCGTCGCCTTCCTCGCCTCCGCCGACGCCGCCTACATCACCGGAACCAACCTGGTCGTCGACGGCGGCTGGACCGTGAAGAAGGACTCCAAGTGAAGATCACCTCCCTGCGTACCTACCTCGTCGCCCCGCGCTGGTGCTTCCTGCGCATCGACACCGACGAGGGCGTCACCGGCTGGGGCGAGCCCGTCGTCGAGGGCCGCGCACACACCGTCGCCGCCGCCGTCGAGGAACTCTCCGACTACCTGATCGGCCAGGACCCGATGAAGATCGAGGACCACTGGCAGGTTCTCACCAAGGGCGGCTTCTACCGGGGCGGCCCGGTCCTCTCCAGCGCCGTCGCCGGCATCGACCAGGCGCTGTGGGACATCACGGGCAAGGCCCTCGGCGTCCCCGTGTGGCAGCTCCTCGGCGGCAACGTCCGCGACCGCGCCCGCGTCTACAGCTGGATCGGCGGCGACCGCCCCGACGAGGTGGCCTCCGAGGCCCTGGCCCGCAAGAACGAGGGCTTCACCGCGGTCAAGATGAACGCCTCGGCGCAGCTGCGGCTCATCGACACCCCCGCCGCCACCCAGGCCATCGTGGACAGGGTCGCCTCGATCCGGGAGGCCGTCGGCGACGAGTTCGACATCGCCATCGACTTCCACGGTCGGCTCACCGCCCCGATGGCCCGCCGGGTCCTGCCGCTCCTGGAGCCGTACCTGCCCTTCTTCGTGGAGGAGCCGGTCGTCCCGGAGATGAGCGACCACATCGGCGACATCGTCCGCTCCACCTCGATCCCGATCGCGACCGGCGAACGCCTCTACTCCCGCTGGGACTTCAAGAAGGTGCTCGCCCAGGGCATCGCCGTCGCGCAGCCGGACCTCTCGCACGCCGGCGGAATCTCGGAGGTGCGCAGGATCGCCGCGATGGCGGAGGCGTACGACGTGTCCCTCGCCCCGCACTGCCCCCTTGGCCCGATCGCGCTCGCCTCCTGTCTCCAGGTCGGCTTCGCGGCACCGAACCTGCTGATCCAGGAGCAGAGCCTGGGCATCCACTACAACACCGGCTCCGACCTGCTCGACTATCTGGTCGACCCGTCGGTCTTCCGGTACGAGGACGGGCACGTGGGCCTGCCGACCGGACCCGGCCTCGGCATCGAGGTCGACGCGAAGGCCGTCGAGCGGGCGGCCGAGGTGGGGCACCGCTGGCGCAATCCGGCCTGGCGGAGGGACGACGGCTCGCTCGCGGAGTGGTAGCCGCGGCATGAGGAAGGGCGGGCCCGCGAACGGGTCCGCCCCTTCCTCGTGTGCGCGCGTCAGCGGTGGGCGAGCCAGTTCGCCGCCGGGAGCAGCCTGCTGTCGTAGTCGAACAGGGCCTGGTTCTCCCAGGCGTTGCCCGACGAGGGGTCCGTCGGGTCCCAGCCGTTGCCCGCGACGGCGGTCCAGGCCGGCTCCCAGTAGACGACGCCGAGACCGCGGCCGTTCGGCACGGCCTCGACGACGTTCATGATGTCCCGCAGCCAGGCCGACTGGCCCGCGCTGCTCGCCGGGTAGCCGGGGATCAGCTCGGACGACAGGTCGATGATGTTCTCGTGCGAGTCCTTGCTGTCGAGCCGGAACGGGTACGCGGTCTCGACGACCATGACCTTCTTGCCGTAACGGGCCGATATGTCGTCCAGGTTGGTCTGGAGCGCGGACAGCGCGCCGTGCCAGTAACCGTAGAAGGAGAGGGCGATGACGTCGTAACTCACGCCCTGCGCGGTCGCGTTGTCGAACCACGTCCGGTAGAGGGTGTTGTCGCCGCCGTGGGCGAGGTGGAGCGCGATCTGCGTGGTCGAGGAGACCGCCTTGGCCGCCGAGATGCCGGACTTGAGCAGCCCGCCGAGCTGGGACCAGTTGGACGTGGAGCCCTCGGGCCAGAGCATCCCGGTGTTGATCTCGTTGCCGATCTGCACCATGTCGGCCGTGGTGCCCTGCGCCTTCAGGGCGTTCAGGACGTCGTACGTGTGGTTGTAGACGTCGGTGGTCAGCTGGGAGTACGAGTGCCCCGCCCACGCGGCGGGCTTGCTCTGGGCGCCCGGGTCGGCCCAGACGTCCGAGTAGTGGAAGTCGACGAGCAGCTTCATGCCCTGGGCCTTGATGCGCTGGGCGGTGGCGAGGACGCGCGCCTTGTTGTTGTAGCCGTCGGCGGGGTTCACCCACACCTTGAGGCGGCCGTAGGTGGCGCCCGCGTTCTTCAGGATGGCGACCGGGTCGCCGGTGACGCCCGCGGCGGTGCGGTAGGTGCCGCCGAGGTCCTCGTTCTTCTTGAGGGCCGAGAGGTCGACGCCCTTGACGGCGAGCCCGGTCGCGCCGGAGGTGAAGGTGAGGTCGTCGACGTTCAGCCAGTTCCCGGCCTTGGCGTCGGAGTTGATGCTGACGGTGCACGCGCCGCCCGTGACGGTCACGGAGGTGACGAGCCGTATCCAGGCGCCGTTGGACGTCACCGGCAGGTCGGTGCGCTGTTCGGCGGAGCCACAGTTGCGCAGGGCCAGGTAGGCGGCGTTCTGCCCGCCACCGGAACGGACCCAGGCGCTGAGCGTGTAGGTGCCGTTGGTGAGCCCGGAGAGGTACTGGTACGTCTCCACCTTGTACGCGGACGCCGACCAGTGGCTGAGGCGGTAGCCGCCGCTGTGGCCCCCGGCCTCGGTGAACGAGGCGGCGTTCTGTCCCGCCGCGGAGTAGGTGGACCAGCCGGCCGGGGTGGCGGTCCCGGCGGCACCGCTCTCGAACCCGGCGTTGGTGAGCGTGCCGGCGGCCTCGGCCTGCTGCGCGGCGGGCAGCGGGGCGAGGAGCAGGGCGCCGAGCGCGGCGGCGACGGCGGCGGCGCGAAGCCGTACGCGGCTTCTGCGGGTGGGGTGCGTGGTGGGCGTGTGGGGGTGCATCGTCGAGTCCCTTCGACGGTGGCGGACAGGTGAGTGGTGCGTTTCCTTACGGTGGGTGGTACGGCTCACCCGGGGGCGGCGCAGCGGGTGCGGGCCGTCCCCGGGGAGTGCAGGGGGTGTCGTCAGGGGGTGAGGCGTACGACCCTGACGGCGCCGGCCGGGACGGTGAGCCTGCCGTCGGCGGGAGTGCCGCCGAGCAGCTCGGTGCCGGAGCCGTCGAGCGGCACCTCGGCGTCCTCGGCGGAGTGGTTGAGCGCGAAGAGGTAGTGGCCGTTCTCACCGGCGCGGCGCACGACCTCCACGTCGTGCGGCAGCGCGGAGCGGGCGGCGACCCCCGCGTCCTCGCAGGCGGCGGCGACGATCGCGTCGAGCGAGGCCGCGTCGAGCCGGGTGGAGACGTACCAGGCGGTGCCCCGGCCGAGGCGGTGCCGGGTGACGGCGGGCCCGCCGGCTGCGGGCCCGTCCGCGTACGTCCAGACCGTCTCGGCGCCGCGCGGCCGGACGAACTCCGTCCACACGTCACCGGTGAGGGAGGCGCCGCCGGGGCCGGCGATCGTGACGCGCTGGTCGTCGAGGAGCGGCGACCACTCGTCCACGGTGAGGCCGAGGACGTCGCGCAGGGCGCCGGGGTAGGCGCCGGGGTGGACGGCGTCGTGCTCGTCGACGATCCCGGAGAAGTACGAGACGACGAGCGTGCCGCCGTTCTCGACGTACTCGCGCAGGTTCTGCCCGGCGGCCTCGGTCATGAGGTAGAGCGCGGGGACGACGACCAGCGGGTAGGCCGACAGGTCGGCCTCCGGGTGGGCGAAGTCGACGGTGAGGTGCCGGTCGTAGAGCGTCTCGTAGAAGCTGTCGGCGCGCTCGCGCGCGTCATGGGCCTCGTTCGGGCGCCATTCCAGGCCCTGGGCCCACCAGGAGTGCCAGTCCCAGAGCATGGCGACGTCCGGGACGGTCCGGGTGCCGCGGAGCTCGGTCAGGGCCTCCAGGCCGGCGCCGAGGGCGACGACCTCGCGCCAGATCCTGGTGTCGGTGCCGCCGTGCGGGACCATCGCCGAGTGGAACTTCTCGGCCCCGCGCCGGGACTGGCGCCACTGGAAGAACATGGCGCCCTCGGAACCGCGGGCGACGTGTGCGAGGGAGTTGCGGGCCATCTCGCCGGGGCGCTTGGCGGGGTTGCGGGCCTGCCAGTTCACCCCTGACGTGGAGTGCTCCAGGAGCAGCCAGGGTGCGCCGCCGGCGACGGAGCGGGTGAGGTCGGCGGCCATCGCCAGGTTGACGTGGGTGCGGCGGCCGTCGGTGATCAGGTAGTGGTCGTTGGTGACGAGGTCGACCTCGCGGCCCCAGGCCCAGTAGTCGATGGAGTCGCACTGGCTGAGCGCCGTCATGAAGTTGGTGGTGACGGGGATGCCGGGGGCGAGACCGTGCAGGATGTCCCGTTCCGTCCGGAAGTTCTCCAGGATGGTGGCGTCGGCGAAGCGGCGGTAGTCGAGCTGCTGGGCCGGGTTGCCGACGGTCGGGGTGACCCGGGGCGGGTCGATCTCCTCGTACGAGGAGTAGCGCTGCCCCCAGAAGGCGGTCCCCCAGGCCTCGTTCACGGCCTCGACCGAGCCGTACGTCCGGTCCAGCCAGCGGCGGAAGTGGGCGGCGCAGCTGTCGCAGTAGCAGGCGCTTACGGGCACGCCGTACTCGTTGTGGACGTGCCAGAGCGCGAGCGCCGGGTGGGTGCCGTAGCGGCGGGCCAGCTCGGTGGTGATGCCTGCGGCCGCCGCGCGGTAGGCGGAGGAGCTGTGACAGATCGCCCCGCGTGAACCGTAGGAGTGGCGGACCCCCTCGGCGGTGACGGGCAGTGCCTCCGGGTGGGCGCGGTAGAACCAGGCGGGCGGCGCCACGGTCGGCGTGCCCAGGTCGACGCGGACGCCGTGCTCGTGGAGCAGGTCGAGGAGCCGGTCGAGCCAGCCGAAGTCGTACCGGCCGGGCTCCGGTTCGAGGAGGGCCCAGGAGAAGATCCCGACGCTCACCATGGTGATGCCCGCCTCCTGCATGAGCCGGACGTCCTCCTGCCAGACGCTTTCCGGCCACTGTTCGGGGTTGTAGTCCCCGCCGAACGCGAGCCGGTGCAGGCCCTTGGGAGTGGTCTGCGGCATGAGTGTCTCCTGAAACGTCGGGCGATGAAAGCTTTGTTCGGTTGGGAACGTGCACACACTCGATCTCGATGTGGCAACGCAACATAACCGCACAGGAACAACCATTGACAAGTGTCCGGAACGTTTCTCTACTGTGAACGCTCACAGATGCATGGCCGGCCTCTCCGTCCGAGGGAGAGGCCCCTTTCGGTCAGGGAGAAGTACCCATGCCCCACATCACGCGCCGCAGCCTCGCAGCCGCCACCGCCGTCCTCCTGGGCGCCACCGCGCTCACCGCCTGTGGCTCCTCCGACTCCGGCGACGAGGCCGGCGCCGCCTCCGGCCCGGTCTCGCTCACCTACTGGGCCTGGGCGCCCGGCATGGACAAGGTGGTGGCCCTCTGGAACGCCGAACACCCCGACATCAAGGTCACGGTGCAGAAGCAGGCCTCCGGAGACGACCTCGTCACCAAGATCATCACCGCCACGAAGGCCCACAAGGGCCCCGACCTGGTGCAGGCCGAGTACCAGGCGCTGCCGACCCTCGTCTCCAACGACGCCCTCGCGGACATCGCCCCCGAGGTCCAGGGCGTCAAGGACGAGTTCGCCCCGGGCATCTGGCAGCAGACCACCTTCGGCGGCGAGGCCGTCTACGCGCTGCCGCAGGACTCCGGCCCGCTGATGTTCTTCTACCGCGAGGACCTCTTCAAGCAGTACGGCCTGACCGTCCCCACCACGTGGGACGAGTTCGCCGAGACCGCCCGCACCCTCAAGAAGAAGGCGCCGAAGAAGGCCCTGACCACCTTCTCCGCCAACGACGCCGGCCTCTTCGCCGGCCTCTCCCAGCAGGCCGGCGCCAAGTGGTGGACCTTCGAGGGCGACACCTGGAAGGTCGGCATCGAGGACGCCGCCACCAAGAAGGTCACCGACTTCTGGGGCGGCCTCGTCGCCGAGGGCGCCGTCGACAACCAGCCGATGTACACGCCCGCCTGGAACAAGGCCCTCAACACCGGCGAACAGCTCGCCTGGGTCAGCGCCGTGTGGGCCCCCGGCACCCTGACCACCGCCGCCCCCGACACCAAGGGCAAGTGGGCCATGGCCCCGCTCCCGCAGTGGAACAAGGGCGAGACCGCCACCGGCAGCTGGGGCGGCTCCTCCACCGCCGTCACCACCGACTCCAAGCACAAGGCGGCCGCCGCGAAGTTCGCCACCTGGCTGAACACCGACCCCAAGGCCCTGGAGGCCCTGGTGAAGGAGAGCGGCATCTACCCGGCCGCCACCGCCGCCCAGACCAGCGGCGCCCTCGCGCAGGCCCCCGCGTTCTTCCCGAACCAGGCCGACTTCTACATCCGCGCCGCCGAGATAGCGAAGACCACCGCACCGGCCGCCTGGGGCCCCAACGTGAACGTCGCCTACACGTCCTTCAAGGACGAGTTCGGCAAGGCCGCCAAGGCCAAGTCCGGCTTCGACGCCGCCCTCGCCAAGGTCCAGACGGCCACGGTCGCCGACCTGTCGAAGCAGGGCTTCGAGGTCGCCCGGTGACACAGCCCCCCAAGGGCGCACGCAGGTCGTACGGGGTCAAGGCGGCCCCGTACGGCTTCCTTCTCCCCGCCGGCGTCCTCTTCGTCCTCTTCTTCGCCCTGCCCATCGGCTACGCCCTCTGGCTCAGCTTCCACAAGGTCCGGATCAAGGGACTCGGCCTCGGCAAGGGCGCCAAGACCGAGGTGTGGGCCGGCCTGGAGAACTACACCTCCGCCCTCACCGACTCCGAACTCCTCGGCAGCGCCCTGCGCGTCCTCGGCTACGGCGCGATCGTCGTCCCCGTGATGCTCGGCCTGGCCCTGTTCTTCGCGCTCCTGCTCGATTCCGAGCGCGTCAGGGCCCGCTCCTTCGCCCGGCTCGCGATCTTCCTGCCGTACGCCGTGCCCGGCGTCATCGCGGCCGTCCTCTGGGGCTTCCTCTACCTCCCGGACGTCAGCCCGTTCCTCTTCCTCCTGGACAAGGCCGGACTGCCGCAGCCCGACCTCATGGACGGCGGACCGCTCTACCTGGCGATGTCGAACATCGCCGTCTGGGGCGGCACCGGCTTCAACATGATCGTCATCTACACCGCCCTGCGCTCCCTGCCCGCCGAGGTGTACGAGGCCGCCAAGCTCGACGGCTGCTCCGAGCTCCAGATCGCGCTCCGCATCAAGATCCCGATGGTGGTCCCCTCGCTGGTGCTCACCTTCTTCTTCTCGATCATCGCGACCCTCCAGGTCTTCAACGAGCCCATGACGCTCAAGCCGCTCACCAACGGCATCCCGAGCACCTGGAGCCCCCTCATGAAGGTCTACAGCGACGCGTTCACCGGGGGGAACATCCACGCCGCGTCGGCCACCGCCGTCGTGCTCGCCCTCGCCACCTTCGCGCTCTCCTTCGCCCTCCTCAGGATCTCCAACCGCCGCACCACACAAGGAGCAACCCGATGACCGGGCTCGCCTCCCCGGCCGTCCGCAAGGGCGCCCCGGCCGCCGGCACCACCCCCGGCGTCCCGCAGGGCCCTCCCGCCCCGCGCCGCACCGCCCTGCTGCCCACGGCGGCCCTCGTCCTGGGCGCGCTGTACTGCCTGCTGCCGGTCGCCTGGGTCCTGGTCGCCGCCACCAAGCCGGCCTCCGACCTCTTCTCCACCTTCACCTTCCTCCCCGGCAACGGCCTCGGCGGCAACGTCTCCGACCTCACCGCCTACCGGGAGGGCATCTACTGGCGCTGGATGGGCAACTCGGTCCTCTACGCGGGACTCGGCGCCGTCCTGTCCACCGTCGTCTCCGCGTTCGCCGGATACGCCCTCGCCGTCTACCGGTTCCGGGGCCGCGAGGCCTTCTTCAACATCATGCTGACCGGAGTCCTCATGCCCCCGGTCATCCTCGCCATCCCGCAGTACCTGCTCATGGCCGAGGCCGACCTGACGGACACGTACGCCTCCGTGCTGCTGCCGCTGGTCCTCTCCCCGTACGGCGTCTACCTCGGCCGCATCTACGCCGAGGCCGCCATCCCGATGGAGCTCGTCGAGGCGGGCCGCGTGGACGGCGCGGGGGAGTGGCGGATCTTCCTGCGCATCGCCGTCCCGATGATGTCCCCGGGCCTGGTGACGATCTTCCTCTTCCAGTTCGTCGCCATCTGGAACAACTTCCTGCTGCCGTTCATCATGCTCGGCGACGACGAGAAGTTCCCCATGACCGTCGGGCTCTTCACCCTGCTCAAGCAGGGCGCGAGCCAGCCCTCCCTCTACAACCTCGTGATCACCGGCGCGCTGCTCGCCATCGTCCCGCTCATCGCTTTGTTCCTGGTCATCCAGCGCTTCTGGAGCCTCGACCTGCTCTCCGGCGCCGTAAAGTCCTGAACACAGGGGATCGAGGGGAATCACACAGCATGAGCACAGCAGCGAGCAGGCGCCGCCCGGCGACCATCCACGACGTGGCCCGCGAGGCCGGGGTCTCGCGCGGCACCGTCTCCCGGGTCCTCAACGGCGGCCACTACGTCAGCCCGACGGCGAAGGCGGCCGTCGACGCCGCGATCCGAAGAACGGGATACGTGGTCAACCGGCACGCCCGCTCGCTGATCACCGGCAAGTCCGACTCGGTCGCCTTCCTCCTGACCGAACCCCAGGAGCGGTTCTTCGAGGACCCCAACTTCAACGTGCTGCTCCGCGCCTGCACCCAGGCGCTCGCGGCCCAGGACATCCCGCTCCTCCTGATGATCGCCGGGACCGAGGACGAACGCCGCCGCAACCTCCGCTACATCGAGGCCGGTCACGTCGACGGCGTCCTCCTCGTCTCCAGCCACTCCGGCGACCCCGTGGTGGCCCGGCTGCACGAGGCCGGCGTCCCCGTCGTCGCCTGCGGCAAGCCGCTCGGCCAGACCGCCAAGATCGGCTACGTCGCCGCCGACGACCGCGACGGCGCCCGCGACATGGTCCGCCATCTGTACGCCTCCGGGCGGCGCAGGATCGCCACGGTCACCGGACCGCCCGACACCCCCGGCGGGGTGGAGCGCCTCGCCGGATACCGCGAGACGCTCGCCGAGTGCGGCCTGCCCGCCGACGAGTCGCTCATCGCCCCCGGCGACTACAGCAGGGCCAGCGGCGAGGACGCGGCCCGCGCCCTCCTGGAGCGCGCCCCGGACATCGACGCCGTGTTCGTCGCCTCCGACCTGATGGCGCAGGGCGTCCTCGACGCGTTCGCCCGCGCGGGCCGCAGGGTTCCCGAGGACATCGCCGTCGGCGGCTTCGACGACTCCCCGGCAGCCCTCTCCACCCGCCCCTCGCTGACCACCATCCGCCAGCCCTGGGACCGGATCAGCACCGAGATGGTGCGGACGCTGCTCGCCCGGATAGCGGGCGAGGAACCGGCGGCGGTCATCCTGCCGACGGAGCTGGTACGCCGCGAATCGGCGTGACCGAGAGAAGGTGGAGCGGCCGGCCCCCCGGGGTCCGGCCGCTCCTTCGTCGTTTCGGGAGGGCTTTCCGGGCCACGTCATGAATCGATTCAGAACCCGGCCTGGCAGGAGCCGTCTGGTGAGGTGGCGTCGATACTCTTGACGCAGACCCGCTCGCGTCCTAGCGTCCTGCCTCGACTAGGTGAAACATTTCATTCGAGGGGTGCAATGGCGAACACGCAGCGGGTCTGTTTCCTGCTGAAGGTCCGGGCCGAGCGCGTGGACGAGTACCGCGCGCGTCACGAGCACGTCTGGGCCGACATGCTCGCGGCCCTCTCCGCCGCCGGCTGGCACAACTACTCCCTGTTCCTCCGCGAGGACGGGCTCCTCGTCGGCTATCTGGAGACGCCGGACTTCGACCGGGCCCGCGCCGCGATGGAGGCCGCCGAGGTCAACGCCCGCTGGCAGGCCGAGATGGCGGAGTTCTTCGAGGAGCTCGACGGCCGGGCGCCCGACGCGGCCATGCGCCCGCTGACCGAGGTCTTCCACCTCGCGTGAGGCGAGGCGGGCGGACGCGTGGGCCCTAGGATGAAACGAGGGGCGGGACCACACCCGGATCGGGTGGCGGCAGGGGCAGGACGGACCAGGTGGGACGGATGACGGACACCGCGCGGACGGTCGGGAACGGCGGGATCGGCGGTGGCGGCGGGCCCGTCGGGAACGTCGGCATCAAGGACGTGGCACGCGAGGCGGGAGTCTCCGTCGGCACCGTCTCCAACGTGATCAACCAGCCCGACCGGGTCTCGCCCGCGACGCTCCAGCACGTACGGGGGGTCATCAACCGCCTGGGCTACGTGCGCAGCGAGTCCGCCCGCCAGCTGCGGGCCGGCCGCAGCCGGATCATGGCGCTGCTCGTCCTCGACATGGGCAACCCGTTCTTCGTCGACATCGCCCGGGGCGCCGAGCGCACCGCCAAGGCGGCCGGCCTGGGCGTCATGGTCTGCAACAGCGACCAGAACGCCCGGGACGAGGCCGACTACCTCGGTCTCTTCGCCGAGCAGCGCGTCCGGGGAGTCCTGCTCACCCCCGCCGATCCCAGCGGCGCCAACCTGCGGGAGTTCCGCCGGCACGGCATCCCGTCCGTGCTCGTCGACCGGGTGGCGGGCGACGACGCCGGCTGCTCGGTCTCCGTGGACGACGTCGTCGGCGGATCCCTGGCGATCCGGCACCTCACCGCGACGGGGCACCGGTCCTTCGCGTACGTCAGCGGGCCCTCGCACCTCCAGCAGGTCCGCGACCGGCGCGAGGGTGCCCTGCTCGCGCTCGCCGGGGCCGGGCTTCCGGTGTCGGCGCTCCGCGAACTCCCGGCGGAACGCCTCGACGTGGCCTGCGGGCGTGACGCCGGGTCCCGGCTGCTCGGCCTCCCCGACCGCCCGACCGCCGTCTTCTGCGCGAACGACCTGCTGGCCCTCGGCGTGCTCCAGGCGCTCTACGCGGCGGGAGTGCGGGTCCCGGAGGACATGGCCATCGTCGGCTACGACGACATCGAGTTCGCGGCGGCGGCGACCGTACCCCTGACCTCCGTACGGCAGCCGGCGCTGACGCTCGGGGCGAAGGCCGCCGAACTGCTCCTGGAGGAGACCGGCGAGCGGGCGGCCGACCACCGGCACGAGCACGTCGTGCTCCAGCCGGAACTGGTCGTCCGCCGCTCGACGCTCGCCGGGCACTGATCCCGCCGGACCTCAGCGCACGCCGAGCAGGTGCTCCAGGGCCAGCTGGTCCAGGTGCTCGAAGGCCATCGAGCGCGCGGCGGCCGCGTCCGGGTCGAAGGTCTCGTACGCCGTGGGGTCGGCGAGCAGACCCGCGAGGCCGTCCGCGGCCGTGGGGACGGCGAGTTCGGGCAGCCGGGAGGCGGCGAGGGCGGCCACGACGTCCGGATCGGCGCGGAAGGCGGCGGCGCGCTCCTTGAGGATCAGGTAGTTGCGCATGCAGTTCTTCGCGGACTCCCACACCCCGTCGAAGCCGTCCGTACGCACCGGCTTGAAGTCGAAGTGGCGCGGCCCCGCGTATCCGGCCGTCTCCAGGAGGTCCACCAGCCAGAACGCCTGGCGCAGATCCCCGGCCCCGAAGCGGAAGTCCTGGTCGTACTTGATGCCGGACTGGCCGTTCAGGTCGATGTGGAAGAGCTTGCCCGCCCACAGCGCCTGCGCGATGCCGTGCGGGAAGTTGAGGCCCGCCATCTGCTCGTGGCCCGTCTCCGGGTTCACGCCGACGAGCTCGGGGCGCTCCAGGCGCTCGATGAACGCCAGGGCGTGGCCGATGGTGGGCAGCAGGATGTCGCCGCGCGGCTCGTTCGGCTTGGGCTCGATCGCGAAGCGCAGGTCGTAGCCCTGCTCGGTGACGTACTGGCCGAGGAGGTCGAACGCCTCCTTCATCCGGTCGAGCGCCACCTGCACGTCCTTGGCGGCGCCGGACTCGGCGCCCTCCCGGCCGCCCCAGGCCACGTACACCGTGGCGCCGAGCTCGACGGCCAGGTCGATGTTGCGGAGCGTCTTGCGCAGGGCGAAGCGGCGGACGTCCCGGTCGTTGGCGGTGAAGGCGCCGTCCTTGAAGACGGGGTGGCTGAAGAGGTTCGTGGTGGCCATCGGCACCGCGAGTCCGGTGCGGTCGAGGGCCGCGCGGAAACGCTTCACGATCGCGTCGCGCTCGGACTCCGGGGCGCCGAAGGGGATGAGGTCGTCGTCGTGGAACGTCACGCCGTACGCGCCCAGCTCGGCCAGGCGCTCGACCGACTCGACGGGGTCGAGGGCGGGGCGGGTGGCCTCGCCGAAGGGGTCGCGGCCCTGCCACCCGACGGTCCACAGGCCGAAGGTGAAGCGGTCCTCGGGGGTAGGCGACAAGCGGTCCGTCATGGTGTCTCCCTGGTGCGGGCGGCCGTACGGGCAGCGGTACTGGCAGCCGGATTTGTTTTCTGAGATAACTAATACGGGACGGACGCCCCCGGACGCCAGTCCCGGTCGCGAATCGACCCCATCCGAACCAGCCGACGACCCCGCACAGGAATGAGGTGAGGGCGTGCCCACCAGCCGCTCGATCGTGATCGGCGTGGACAGCTCCACGCAGTCCACCAAGGCCGCCGCCGTCGACGCGGACACCGGCGAGATCCTCGGCATCGGCCGCGCCCCGCACACCGTCACCGGAGCCGGCGGCGCCCGTGAGTCCGACCCCGGGGAGTGGTGGGCCGCCCTCGTCACGGCGGTCCGCGCCGCCGTACGGGACGCCGGCGTCCCCGCCGCCTCCGTCACCGGCATCGCGGTCGCCGGACAGCAGCACGGCCTCGTCACCCTCGGCGCCGACGGCCGTCCCCTGCGCCCCGCGCTGCTCTGGAACGACACCCGCTCCGCGCCCCAGGCGGCCGCCCTCGCCGCCCGCCTCGGCGGCCCCGCCTCCTGGACGGCCCGCACCGGATCCGTCCCCGTCGCCTCCATGACCGCCGCCAAGTGGCAGTGGCTGCGGGAGAACGAACCGGAGCGGGCCGCGGCCGCCACGGGGGTCCGCCTCCCGCACGACTTCCTCACCGAGCGCCTGACCGGACGGGCCGTGACCGACCCCGGCGACGCCTCGGGAACCTGCTGGTACGGCACCGCCACCGGCGCCTACGACCCCGACGTCCTCGACCTCGTCGGCCTGGACAAGGCCCTGCTGCCCACGGTCGCCCCCAGCGGCGCCACCCGCGTCGGCACCCTCACGGAGGCCGCCGCCGAAGCTCTCGGGCTGCCCCGTACCGTCGCCGTCGCCGCCGGAACCGGCGACAACATGGCCGCCGCCGTCGGCCTCGGCCTCGGCGGCGCGGGACTCCTCGACCACCCGGTCGTCAGCCTCGGCACCTCCGGCACCGTCTTCGCCGCGACCCTCGCCCGCCCCGCCGACCCGGGACTCGCCGGCTTCGCCGCGACCGACGGCACCCACCTGCCGCTCGGCTGCACCCTCAACTGCACCCTCGCCGTCGACCGGTTCGCCACCCTCCTGGGCCTCGACCGGGAGGACGTCATGCCGGGCGGCGAGGTGGTCGTCCTGCCGTACCTCGACGGCGAACGCACCCCCGACCTCCCGCACGCCGCGGGGCTCGTCACCGGCCTCCGGCACGGCACCGACCCCCGGGCGGTGCTCGGCGCCGCCTACGAGGGCGCGGCCTTCACCGTGCTGCACGCCCTCGACCGGCTGCTCGCCGCCTGCGGCCTCGACCCGGCCGATCCGGCCGTACGGGACCGGCCGCTGCGGCTCATCGGAGGCGGCGCGCGCGGCCGGACCTGGACCGAGACCGTCCGCAGACTCTCCGGCAGACCCCTGGTCGTCCCCGCCGCCACCGAACTCGTCGCGCTCGGCGCTGCGGCCCTCGCGGGCGGTGCCGTGACGGCGGCCGACCCGGTGGCCCTGGCCACCGCCTGGGGTACGGGGAAGGGCGACGTCCTGCCTCCGGTCACCCGCGACGAGGCGGCCTGGGACCGGATCTCGCGAGTCCTCTCGGCCGCCACCCCGACCCTGCTGGGCGGTCCGGAACCGTCGTGAGAGGGCTCAGCTGCCGTCGAAGAGGTCGGCCGGCCTCGTGGGCGCCAGGCGGAGGGTGTCGAAGTCGACCCGGCACCCCTCGCCGACGGGCGACTGCACCTCGATGCCGACCCGTGGGGCGTCGGCGTCGGCATCGGGGGAGTCCAGGGCGAACTGCCGTACAAGCCGCCAGGACGTGCCGTCCTCCGACACGTGGAAGGCGAACGCCCCCTCGATCCGGCTGACGCGCAGCCACAGCGCGTCCGCCGTGACGGGGCCCGCGAGCGCGTCGTCGGACCGTCCACGGGTCACGACCGAGTAGACGCTCGGGGCTCCGTCGGGCGCCTGCTCGAAGTTGAGCTTGGCCCAGTGGTCGTCGTCGGCCCAGACGATGAGGGCGCCCGCGTCCCAGGCGGACCGGAAGCCGACGCGGAGCCGGGCCGAGAACTGCCAGTCGCCGTCCGGCGGAGTGGTCAGGGCCACGGCGGCGTCGCGTCGCACGGCCCCGCCGACGGGGGCCGTGAAGATGTCCGTGCACGGGGCGGCGGTGACGGTCAGGACGCCGTCGGAGAGGGACCACTCCGCCGGGGCGGTCACCCAGCGCAGCGCGAGAGGAAGCGCGATGTCGATGTTCACACCCGTCATGATCGCGAGCCGGCCGGGGGCCCGTCACGGAATCGCGCAAAGATCCACGAACCGGGACGAAAGTCCAAGCCGGCCGAGACCGGCCGCCCGCACGGCCCTGCGACCTGACCGCGTCGGCGACTTGACCGCGTCGGCGGCCTGACCGCGTCGGCGACCCGGCCGCGTCGGACGAGGACGGCCACGGGCGGCGCGGCCGAGTCGCCCTCTCGACCGTTTTTTCGGATGAGCGAAAGGGACGACTAGGCTCTGGCCCACCATGAACCAGCCCACGGAACCCAAGGCCGACAAGTCGGGAGTGCGCCGGCACAACCTGAGCCTCGTCCTGCGGACCGTCCACGACGCGGGGGAGACCACACGGGCCGCCGTCGCCGCCCGCGTCGGCCTCACCCGGCCCGCCGTCTCCTCCCTCGTCGAGCAGCTCCTCGACCTCGGCTTCCTCGTCGAGTCGGGCAAGACGTTCAGCGGACAGGCGGGACGTCCGGGCACCGTCCTGAAGCCCGCGGACACCGGACCGGCCGGGATCGGCGTCGAGATCAACGTCGACTACGTGACGGTCTGCGTCGTCGACCTGACCGGCACCGACCGCGTCCGCCGCACCGAGCGCCTCGACAACCGCACGGCCGGCGCCCCCGAGGTCCTGGCCAGGGCCGCCCGTATCACCGCCGAAGCCCTGGAGGAGGCCGCCGCGCACCGGCTCGCCCCGGCGGCGGCCGGGCTCGCCCTGCCCGGCCTGGTCTCCGACGGAACCGTCCGGCAGGCCCCCAACCTCGGCTGGCACGAGGCCGACGCGGAGCACCTCTTCGGCAAGGCCCTCACGGCGCTGCGGCCCGGCACCGCGGGCCTCGCCCTGACCTCCGACAACGAGGCCAACATGGCGGCCCTCGCCGAGCTGTGGTTCGGCACCCACGGCGACCTCCGCACGTTCCTGCACCTGACGGGGGAGATCGGCGTCGGCGGCGCGATCGTCGTCCACGGCGAACTCCTGCGCGGCGCCCACGGATTCGCCGGCGAGATCGGCCACCTTGTCGTCGACGCGGAGGGCCGCCGCTGCCGCTGCGGCTCCCGGGGCTGTCTAGAGCAGTACGCCGGACAGGCCACCCTCCTGCGGTCCGCGGAGGCGACCGGGGTCCCGGACCTGGCGCACCGCGCCGGGGCGGGCGACCCGCTCGCCCTCGCCGCGCTCGCCGAGGCGGGCCGGATGCTCGGGCGCGCCCTGTCGGGAGCGGTGAACCTGCTCGACCCCGAGGCGGTCGTCCTCGGCGGCATCTACCCGCAGTTGATGCCGTGGCTGGCACCCGCCCTCGCGGAGGAGCTGTCCGCCCGCGTGGTCTCCGGTCTCTGGACCCCGGACGCGGGCCGCCTGCGCGCCGCGTCCGCCGCCACCGACGCGTCCCGGGGCGCGGCGGCGCTCGTCCTCCACGACGTCCTGGCCGACCCGCTGGCGTACGCCACGTCAGGGAGCTGACGGCCGTTCGGCGGAGTCCCTCCGCCGGGCGGAAGCGGGCGGAGGTTCGACGAACGGCCGGGTGAGGTGCGCCGTCGCGAGCAGCGCCCCGCTGTCGGCGGCCCGCGCGAGCAGCTCCTCACGGGAGGCGCGGGCCGCGTCCTGGTCGCGTTCGTGGGAGTAGGCCACGCCCGGAGCGACGAGCTGGACGGCGTGAACGAGGAGGTCGCCGGTGACGAGGACGTCCCGGCCGTCCGGCCGTTCGACCAGGACGGACTGATGGCCGGGGGTGTGCCCGGGGGTCGGAAGGAGCGTGAGACCGGCGCGCAGCCGGTGCCGGCCGTCGACCTCGTGCAACTGTCCCGCCGTACGGAGCGGCTCCACCACCCAGTCCCACACGGGGTCCCGCCGGTCGAGGGCGGCGGTCTCCGCGCGCTGGACGACGTACCGGGCCTCGGGGAAGAAGGGGCGCCCGGCGGCGTCGGCGGCCCAGCCGGTGTGGTCCTCGTGCAGATGCGTCAGGACCACGGTGTGGACGTCGGCCCGGTCGATCCCGGCGGCCGAGAGCAGTCCGGGCAGCCTGCCGGGCACGGGACACCAGGGCGCCCCGGGCCCCTCGGCGGGTCCGACGCCCGCGTCGATCAGGGTCCAGCCGCCCGTACCGCCCGGGTCGGCGACGGCGAAACAGCGGAAGTCCAGCCGCCAGGCGCCGCCGGGGCCGAACGCGTCGGGGTCGAGTGCGGCGGCCTCCGCCCAGTCCGCCGCGCCCGCCCCGGGGAAGGCGTCGCGCGCCGACTTGAAGAACACGCCGGTGGCGTCGAGGAGTGCCGTCACCGGGCCCGCCCGCGAGATCCCGTTGTCGTTGCCGGAGTTGTTGTCGGACATGACGCCGACTCTGCCATCAGGCGGCTCCTCGCGGCCAGGGCGGCGACCGACTTCCGTCCCGCTCCTCCGGCGGCGCCGGCCAGGAGTCCCCCGCTCTCATCCCGCTCTCACGCGGGCCTTATCCCGTCATCACGCACGGCCCCTAGCTTCACGCCCATGTTCTTCACCTACCTCCGGCGCGAACTGCGCCGCCGCAGAAAGGCGGCGCTCGTCGTCGCCTCCGGGCTCGCGCTCGGGATCGCGCTGGTCATCGTCGTCAACTCCGTCTCCTCCGGCATGAACCAGGCCCAGGGCAAGGTCCTCGAATCCCTCTACGGGCTCGGGACCGACCTGACGGTGACCAAGGCCCAGGAACGGCCCGAGGACGGCGCGGCGCCGCAGCGGCCCCGGTTCGAGTTCAAGGGCAAGGAGGAGGGCGAGGAGCAGAGCAGCGACCGGCTGATGGTCCAGGGCTTCCAGACCCTCGCGGACTCCACCGTCGCCACGGTCGGCCGACAGCCCGGCGTCGACCGGGCGGTGGGCGGCCTGAGCCTCGTCAACCTGAAGATCAACGGTGAGTTCGCGCGGGGCACGATCCAGCGCGGCCAGCCCCAGCCGGCCCAGCCGGGCACCGGGAACGGCGGCACCGGGAACGGCGGTGCCGGAGGCGGCTCCGGAGGCGGCTCCGGGCCCGGCGACACCGTCACCGGCGGCGGCGCGGCCTTCGACGTCGACTCCTTCACGCTCTACGGCACCGACGTCACCGCGCCCGACCTCGGCCCCCTCACCACCTCCACGGTCTCCCAGGGCCGTACGTTCGAGACGACCGAGACCGACGCGAAGGTCGCCGTCGTCGACAGCGCCTACGCCCAGAAGCAGGGACTGGCCCTCGGCGACGAACTGACCGTCAAGGGCGTGAAGTTCGAGGTCATCGGCATCGCGACCGCCGACCGCGGGCAGGCCGCCGCCCAGGTGTACCTGCCGCTGAAGCAGGCGCAGACCCTCTCCGCCTCCGCGGCCGAGATCACCACGATCTACGTGAAGGCGACCGACTCGACGCGCATCGACGCGGTCAAGACCGCCATCCAGAAGAACGTCACCGGCACCACCGTCACCACGTCCGCCGACCTCGCCCAGACGGTCTCCGGCTCCCTCGACACCGCGTCCGACCTCGCCGCGAACGTGGGCAAGTGGCTCTCGTACGCCGTGCTGCTCGCCGCCGTGCTCGTCGCCGGACTCCTCACCTCCTCCGCCGTCACCCGCAGGGTCCGCGAGTTCGGCACGCTCAAGGCGCTCGGCTGGACGAGCGGCCGGGTCACCCGCCAGGTGGTCGGCGAGGCCCTCGTCAACGGCGTCATCGGCGGCGCCCTCGGCATCGCGGTCGGCCTGGCCGGAGCGTACGCGGTGACCGCCGTCAGCCCGACCCTCACGGCCGAACTCGGCGCCACCGGAGGCGCGTTCGGCGGCGGCGGACGCGGCGGCATGATCTTCGGCGGTGGCCCCGCGGGCACGGCCGCGGGGAAGTCCGTCGACATCGCCCTCTCCGCCCCCGTCAGCGTCACCACCGTGGGTCTCGCCGTCCTCCTCGCCCTCGGCGGCGGCCTGGTCGCCGGCGCCTTCGGCGCGTGGCGCGCCTCGCGTCTGCGTCCCGCCGACGCCCTGCGCCGCGTCGAGTAGCCGCCCGAACCCACCCACGTTCCACAGGAGTCGCAGCATGTACGAACTGATCGGCGTCACCAAGCAGTACCGGCGGGGGCAGCAGCGGGTCGACGCGCTCGCCGGGGTCGACCTCACCCTCGCCCAGGGCGACCAGCTGGTCATCCAGGGCCCCACGGGCGGCGGCAAGTCGACCCTCCTCCAGATGCTCGGCGGCCTCGACCGTCCCACGTCCGGGAAGGTGCTGCTCGACGGCATCGACCTGGCCGCGCTCTCCGAGCGCAGACTGACCGCCGTGCGCGGCCAGAACATCGGCTTCGTCTTCCAGAGCTTCAACCTCATCCCCACGCTCACCGCGCAGGAGAACGTGGAGACCGCGCTCGTGCCGCTCGGCGGCCGGCCCGCCGAGCGCCGCCGCCGGGCCGCCGAGGCGCTCGAATCGGTCGGGCTCGGCGAACGCCTCGGCCATCTGCCGTCCGAACTCTCCGGCGGGCAGCAGCAGCGGGTCGCCATCGCCCGCGCGCTGGTGAAGCGGCCGAAGGTGCTCCTCGCCGACGAACCCACCGGAAACCTCGACGAGTCGATGCGCGACGAGATCGTCGAACTGCTCGAAGGGCTCTGGAAGGAGCACGGGCTGACCTTCGTCATGGTCACCCACGACAGCGCGATCGCCCGCAGGGCGCCCCGCCTCGCCACGATCCGCAAGGGCCGGATCACGATCAAGGAGAACCGTTCGACGTCGCCGGACCCGGTCGACGCCTGACGGACGGATCAGGAGCGCGAGCCCTTGGCCAGGACTTCACGGGGCCGTTGTCAGTGGGTGCCCCTAACGTCTTCCCCATGACGACGACCTATCTGGAGCTGTCGCAGGACGGCGGCGGTGCCCACAAGTTCTACGAAGTGACCGTGGACGACCTCGCGGTGTCGGTCCGTTACGGACGGATCGGCACGGCGGGCCAGACGCAGCGCTCCACGTTCCCGACGCAGGCGAAGGCGCAGGCCGCCGCGGCGAAGAAGCTGGGCGAGAAGGTCCGCAAGGGGTACGCGCCGGCCGTGCGCGGACAGCGGGCGGCCCGCTCCGTGACGCGTCGTGAGGTCACCTCCGCGCCGTCCACCGCGCGCGCCGTCGCCCCCGTGCTCTGGCGCTTCAGGACCGGCTCCGCCGCCTTCGGCATCCACGTCGACGAGGAGCGCTGCTGGGTCGGGAACCAGGCGGGGGACGTGTTCACGCTCGACCGCTCCGGCGAGGTGCAGGCCCGGTTCAGCCTGCCGGACGGCGTCAAGTGCCTGGTCGCCGACGACTTCTGGATCTACGCGGGCTGTGACGACGGCAAGGTGTACGACCTGTCGTCGAAGCTGCCCTTCGCCGCGTACGACATCGCCACCGACGTCGACATCTTCTGGCTCGACATCCACGAGGGCGTCCTGCACGTCGCCGACCGTTCCGGCCGGCTCACCGTCATCGACCACGAGGACGAGCACCAGTGGGCGCGCGGCGGCCAGGGCGAGCACGCCTGGATGGTCCGCGCCGACGGCGACGCCGTCTACTACGGGGACACGTCGGGCGTCGCGGCCCACGCCCCGGACGGCGGCGGCGAGCTGTGGCACACGGCCACCGAGGGCGGGGTCCTCTTCGGCTGGCAGGAGGACACCGCGGTCTACGCGGGCACGGCGCGCAAGAAGGTCCAGCGGCTGGCGAAGAAGGACGGGCGCGTCGAGGCGGTGTACGCCTGCGACAGCCCGGTCTACTCCTGCGCCACCTCGCCCGGCGGCCGGTTCGTCTTCGCCGCCGACTCGGCCTCCTCCGTCTACTGCTTCGCCGAGGACGGCACGCGGCTGTGGAAGCTCGGCACGGGCGGGGGCTCGGCGCTCTCCATGCAGTACCGCGACGAGCGCCTCTACCTGGTGACCACAGACGGTTCCCTGGTGTGCGTGGACGCGAGCGAGGCGGCGATCCAGGCCGCCCAGGCGGGCACGGTGCCGGTCGCCCGGGACATCAAGCTCGCCGCCGCCCTGCCGGTCTACGAGCCGGCGACGACCGTGACCGCCGTGACCACGGTCGACGCCGCCCCGGCCGGTTCGATCGTCGTGGAGTGTGTGAACGAGTCGGGCAGGACCCGGGTGAGAGTCGTCTCCCAGGGCTACGACTCCGCGTGGAACGTGCAGTTCCCGCGGGCGATCCGAGAGCCCGGCGCGCGGTACGTGGTCGACGCCCTGCACCCCGCGGCGGGCGGCTTCTACCGGGTCCGCGGCGACATCCGGCGCCTGCTGTGAGCGGGGCCCCCGCGGGTGGCGGCGCCTTCGAGGCGGCCACCGGTGACGGCCCGCCGGTGCCACCCGACGTGGCCGAGCAGCGGTCCCGTGAGGTCAGGGCCGCGCTCGACGGGCTGCTCCAGATCAGGCGGCTGACCCAGGGCCGGGGCGGCGACCCGAGAGCCGCGCCCGCCGACTGGGAGCGGCGGCAGCCGGTCCGCGCGGTGGCCCTGGCCCTGGAGGCCGGCGGGTTCACGCCCTCGTCCGTGGACGGCTCCGGGGCGCGGACCGGAACCGGCTACCGGGTGCGGGCGGGGGACCGGCCGGGCGCTGTCGTGGTCGAGTGGCTGGGCCCGCCCGGCTCGGGCGCCGCTCAGGAGGAGGCGGCGGCCCTCGGGGCGTGCGTCCCGGCCCTGGCGCGCCTCGGCTGGGAGGCGCTGCTCTACCGGGGACCGCGCGGACGCCGCTTCCTCGAGGTGGAGCCCGTGGCGGGCTGAACACCGCAGCTCCCGCCCGTCAGGCGGAGTGCGTACGAGAACCGGTCGCGGTCAGGCGATCGAGGCGGAGACGATCGCGGAGACCGCCAGGTTGCAGGAGGCGGTCACCCAGACCGCCGGGTGCGGCTCGGGGTCGACCAGGGTGGCGCCCAGCTTCCCCGGCGTGACCAGGTCCACGACCAGGAACGCGACGGCCATCATCACCAGGCCGAGGAGCCCGAAGGCGGCCGTGGACACGAGGCCCTTGCCGAAGTTGTCGTACGTCGTCCAGATCGAGGTGAAGACGATGCCGCCGATGCCGAGGAGGGCCGAGCTCAGCAGGATCGCGGCGTTGCGGTTGCGGTCCTCCCAGATCTGGCGCCCGAGCTTCCCGGGGGTCAGCAGGTCCACGAGCACGATGCCGAGGATCAGCAGGACCACGCCCAGGGCGCCGTAGGCGCCGGCCCGGCCGAGGCCGTTGACGATGTCGCTCATGGTGTGCGGGCTCCGCAAAGGTCACGATCACGCGGGATCGGTGGTCAAGGACCGGCAAAATGTAGCGCACGCGTCAACAGCGCCCGCCGCCCGCCCGGGAATCGGGCGGGCGGCGGTCGCGCGGAGCCGCTCCGTCAGGCCCCCGGCGGCAGGTCCTTCGCGCGCGTACGCACCCGGAAGGCCGTGACGATCTCGACCGCGCCGACGGCCACGAGCCAGATCCCGCCGAGGAGGGCGAGCACCGCGGCGGACTCCAGCGGGGACACGATGAGCACCACGCCGGCGAGGGCGTTGACGATGCCGAGGAAGACCTGCCAGCCGCGCGCCGGAATCGTGGGGTCGGAGGCCGCCGCGATGGTCTGGGTGATGCCGCGGAACAGCCAGCCGATGCCGATCCAGAGGGCCAGCAGCAGAACCGACTGCATCGCGCCCCGGAAGCAGAGCAGACCGAGCAGGATCGAGAAGGCGCCGCTGATGAAGGCCATGACCCGCAGCGCGGTGCTCGCGTGCGTACCGAAGGCGGCGACCAGCTGCATCACGCCGCTGAACAGCAGGTAGAGGCCGAAGAGCGCACCGGCCACGACCAGGGAGGCGCCGGGCCAGACGAGGACGAGCACGCCGAGCACCAGCGACGCGATTCCCGCGACGAGCAGCGCCTGCCAGGCGGCGCCCGCGAGCGCGCCCAGCGGGCCGGGCGGTATGTCCTGCTGACGCGGGCGGTCATGAGTCTGAGTCATGGACGGGAGACGTCCTTTCGTTCGGCGGTGACGGCCCTCCCACTAAAGCAATGGTGGACAAACGCCGCAAAAGGTGACTCGTACGGCGCATCCACCCGGTGCTCCGAGGGGCGCGTCCGGGCCAGGGCGACCACAGTGGACGGCGTACGTGTCCACCCGACCGCCCCGCTCGTCCACCCTCTGCACTGGAGAAACACATGGGTCACCTCAACCGACGCGATCTCGGGCTCCTCGTGCTGCGGGTCGGCACCGGTGCCGTGCTCGCCGCCCACGGCACCCAGAAGCTCTTCGGCTGGTTCGGCGGCGGCGGCATCGAGGGCACCACCAAGGCCATGGAGGCCATGGGCTTCCGGCCCGGCCGGGAGAGCGCCGTCGCCGCCGGTCTCGGCGAGGCGGGCGGCGGGGTCATGCTGGCCCTCGGCCTCGCCACCCCCGCCGCCGGCGCCGCGGCCGCGGGGGCCATGGCGGGCGCCGTCGCCGTCCACGCACCGGCCGGCTTCTTCGCCCAGAGGGGCGGTTACGAGTACCCGGCGTTCCTCGGCTTCGTCGCCGCGGCGATCGGCGTCGCGGGCGCCGGACGGTACTCCCTCGACCACGCCACCGGGCATGTCGTCGACCGCCCCTGGGTGGTGGCGACCGCGTTCGTCGGCACCGCGCTCGCCGCCGCGGCCGTGGTCGGCCGCCGCGCGGAGGAGCAGGCCGCCGCCGCGGACGAAGGGCCGGAGCCGGAACCCGCGTAACGCGCCGACCGCCGGGGAGGGTTAGGCTCGCCGCAGAGGAAGGGACGGCCGCCGCGCATGAAGATCGATCTGACGGACACCGACTCCAGCAAGATCAACAAAGCGATCCTGAAGGGCCGCAGGGCCGTCGGCACACCCGCCGTCGGCGCCGTGCTCACCCTCGTCGTCGTCACGGACGAGGAGAACGCATACGACTCGGTCAGGGCCGCCAACGACGCCTCACGGGAACACCCCTCCCGCACCCTCGTGGTCATCAAGCGCCACGCCCGCTCACCCCGCGAACGCCACGAGACCCGGCTCGACGCCGAGCTCCGGCTCGGCACCGACGCGGGCTCGGGCGAGACGGTCCTGCTCCGGCTCCACGGCGAACTCGGCGCCCGCGCCGACTCCGTGGTCCTGCCGCTGCTGCTGCCCGACGCCCCCGTCGTCGTCTGGTGGCCCGTCGACGCCCCGGAGGTGCCCTCCAAGGACCCGCTGGGCGCGCTGGCACAGCGCCGCATCACCGACATGTACGCGGTCGAGGACCCCCTCGCCGCCCTGGAGACCCGGGCCGCCTCCTACGCCCCCGGGGACACGGACCTCGCGTGGACCCGGCTCACCCCCTGGCGCTCGATGCTGGCCGCCGCGCTCGACCAGGCCCCGCTGGCCGTGACCTCGGCCGCCGTCGAGAGCGAGGCGGAGAACCCCAGCGCCGAACTCCTCGCCCGCTGGATCGAGGTCCGGCTCGGGGTCGCCGTCGACCGGATCGTCACCGACGGCCCCGTCGTCACGGCCGTCCGCATGGGCACGGCGGACGGCGAGATCCGCATCGACCGGCCGGAGGGCCCGGTCGCCAGGCTGGAGATCCCCGGCCAGCCCGGCCGGGTCCTCGCCCTGAAGGTGCGCAGCACCGCCGAGCTGATCGCGGAGGAACTGCGCCGGCTCGACCCTGACGACGCCTACGCGGCCGCTCTGCGGGGCCGCGCCTGACCTCCGCGACCGGGCCCCGGGGCCGGCGGGATCAGCCGCGCAGCCTCCTCGGCAGCCAGCTGAGCTGGGCCGCCTGCTGGAAGGCGCCGCCGCCCTCGTGGTCGTTGAAGTCGTAGACCTCGATGGCCTTGTCGTCCTCGGCGTACGCGTTGAACGCCGCGAACACCGTCGACGGCGGACACGTCAGGTCCTCGAGAGCCGTCGAGAACAGGGCCGGGGCCGTGGCGCGGGCCGCGAAGTGGACCCCGTCGAAGTAGGCCAGCGTCTCCTGGACCTGCCGCACCCGGCCGCGGTGCGTCTTCAGGTAGTTGCCGACCTCGCGGTACGGGGTGCGGTCCGTGACCGTCGTCGCCCGCGGGAAGTCGCACAGGAACGGTACGTCCGGCACCACCGCCACCAGGTTCCGTACCAGGCCCGCCACGGCCAGCGTGATCCCGCCGCCCTGACTGACACCGGTCACCGCCGTGCGGCTCGCGTCCACCAGCGGGTGCGAGCGGGCGGCCTCCACGGCACGCACCGCGTCGGTGAAGAGCCGCCGGTAGTAGTAGGTGTACGGATCCTCCACGCCGCGCGTCATGAAGCCGGGGAACGACGGCGCGCTGCCCACGGGATCCGGCGTGTCACCGGTCGCCCAGCCGCTGCCCTGCCCCCGCGTGTCCATCACGAAGTGGGCGAAACCGGCCGAGGCCCAGAGCAGATGGGTGTGCGGAAGCCCGCGCCCACCGCCGTACCCGAGGAACTCCACCACCACGGGCAGCGGCTCGGACGTACCGGCGGGCAGCAGGAACCAGCCCTTCACGGGCTGTCCGTCGAAGCCGGCGAAGGTCACGTCGAACGCGTCGACCGTGGAGAGCCCCGTCGGTACGGCCTCGAAGCGTGCGCCCAACTCGTGTGTCCGCGCCTCGCCGAGGGTCTTCGCCCAGAAGGCGTCGAAGTCCTCCGGTTCCACGGACGCGCTGCGATACGTGCGGAGTTGGTCGAGGGGCATGTCGAACCGGGTCATGAAAACCGCCTGGGAGGTCGCCTGGTGAGAGAGGTCATGTTCGAAATGTCGACCGGTCGTACCCGGCCCTCGCCACCCTACGTGGAGCCGCTCGGAGCGCGTCGGTCACGCCGGGCACCCCGTCAGGTATCCGCCAGACACCCGTCTCCGCCGCGTTGTCGCCGGTCGGAGCGGTCTCCGTGGCATCCTCGGACGAACTGCCCACAGCGCGAACGACTGTGGCGCCTCGTCCTGCGCGGAGGGACACCATGCTCATCAGCCACGCCGTACGTCACCAGGTCCTTCGGGTGACGCTCCACCGCGATCTGGACGTCACCAACCGGGCCGCCGGCGCCCTCCAGATCCAGGCCCTGGTCCAGGCGCACCGCCCCGTCCGCGTGGTCATCGCCGTCCCGAGCGCCGACCCCACCCCTGCCACCCTCAGCACCCTCGCCCGCGCCCACCGCATGTGCGCGAGCCTGGGCATCCCCCTCGCCCTCAGCGGCGCGAGCGCCCGCACCCGCCGCCTCCTGGACGTGACCGCCGAGTGACCGGGGCCGCCGGCCCCCGGTGGGCGCGGCGACGATCCGAGACGGCCCCGCCCGCCCTGGCGGCTCACGGGAACAGGCTTCATGGGGATTTCATCGGGCTTGCAGGGGCTCGGGGAAGAGTCGGCGGCGTAGTCCCGGGGCCGTGCCGCAAGGCTGCGCCGCGACCCGGCGCACGCAACGAGCCGCCCTGACCCGTCCCACGGCGAGGCTGTTCGCATCGTCGTAGGGGGAACCGCATGTCGCAGTCGCACGAGCCCTGGTACAGGCACCGCCCGCCGCCTTGGCCCGCGCCCGACAATCCGTACGCCCCCGAGGGCTACGGCCCGCCACCGCTCCGCCCGCGCAGGCGACGATGGCCGGTGGCCGCCGCGGTCCTCGCCCTCCTGTTGCTCGCGGGCGCCGGCGTGTACGTCCTCGGCGAGCGCTCGGGAGCGGACCGGGCGAGAACGGACAACGCCGGATCGAAGAGCCCCGCCCCGCCGACCACGGCGCCGACGGCGAGCGCCCGCCCCACCCCCACGCCCTCCCGCATCCCCACCACCGCGGAGATCGCGCAGCGGCGCGAGCCCGGTGAGGCGAGCGCCTGGATCGTCGACGACCGCACCGACCTGCCCCGCCGGAACATCCCGACCGAGGACCTCTGGATCGTCGGCGACACCGTCGTCCAGGCCGTCTACAAGAGGATCGTCGCCCACCGGCTCGGCGACGGTGCCCAGTTGTGGAGCGTCGCCCTGCCGACCCCGGTCTGTGAGACCCCGGTCAACCCGACCCCCGACGGCAAGGTCGTCATCGTCCTGCAGAACGTCGAGGCCTGGACCGGCGCCCGGTGCGACCAGCTGCGGATGATCGACCTGCGCACCGGCAGGACCGGCTGGCACAAGCGGCTGACGGAGACCGGCGCGGGGGACGACACGATCATCGTGGACAGCGCGATCAGCGGCGGCACCGTCGCGATCGTCCAGAGCATGAAGGCGGCCGCGTACAAGGTCGCCGACGGAAGGAAGCTGTACGACATCCCCATGGAGAACCCCGGCAAGTGCTACCCCGGCAGGGTCGCGGGCGGCAGCCGGCTCCTGGTGCTCGCCGACTGCGCGATCACCGCGCTGGACAAGGCGTACGGCCAGGTCCGGGAGATCGACCCGGCCACGGGCAAGGTCCGCTGGCGCTACCGGACCGAGCCGGGCCGCACGATCGGACAGGTGCTCTCCGTCGCCCCGGCCGTGATCACCACCGTGCACCGGGAGACCCACGCCGACGACTGGCGGATCGTCGCCCTCGGACCCGACGGCCGGGCACGCAGGACCATCGACCCCCGGGGAAAGGGCTTCAAGCACTGCGGTGACTCGGTGGACACCTCCGCCGACGCCCAGGACTGCCGGGAGGCCCTCGTCGGCGGGGGACTCGTACTCCTGGGCGGCGACGACCGCGTCGGAGCCTACGACCTCACCACCGGGAAACTGGTCTGGGGCGTGAAGTCGGAGGAGACCTCGTACGGCTACTTCCCCCTGCGCGCCGGAACGGGGAAGACCGGATTCGTCTACCAGGTGGGCACGCTCAGCACCCCCGGGCGGGTCTTCCGGGTCGGTCCGGGCGGCGCCGACTCGGTCAAGGACGTGCTGAAGCTTCCCGCGTCCACCGCGAGGGCCGAGTTCGGGATGGGTGCCGTCGGGGAGAACGCCTACGCGGGGGACCGGCTCGTCCTCGCGCCCGCGGGCCTGAGCGGCGACGACGCTCAGCACGAACCCCGCATGCTCTCCTTCGCTCCCTGACCCCGGGGCGGCCCGGGGCGGTCCCGGCGCGGGGCCGTCCCGACGCCGACGTCCATGTCGGATTCCTGCCAGAAGTCGGGCACGGAGCGGTGTTTGACTACGTCCATGACCATCGCGCAGCCGGACAACGTCCGCCTCTTCCGCTCCCTGCACACCTCGGCCGCACCCCTCGCGCTCGCCAACGCCTGGGACGTCGCGAGCGCCCGCGTCATCGAGGCCGCGGGCGCCCCCGCCATCGCGACCACCAGTGCCGGTGCCGCCTGGTCGCTGGGATCTCCGGACGGCGACATCCTGGCCCGCGACCGGGCACTGAAGCTGATCGCCCGCATCGTCGCCGCCGTCGCGGTGCCGGTCACCGCCGACATCGAGGGCGGGTACGGGAAGGACGCCGCCGACGTCGCCGAGACCATCGCCGGGGTCATCGCGGCGGGCGCCGTCGGCGTGAACATCGAGGACGGCGCCCGGCCCCCGGCGGAGCTCGCGGCGCGGCTGGCCATGGCCCGGCGGAGTGCCGACCGGGCGGGCGCGGACCTGTTCCTCAACGCCCGTATCGACACCTACCTGTCCGGGCTCGGCGACCCGGACACCCGGCTGAGGGAAACCCTGGCCCGGGCGCAGCTGTACGTCGACGCGGGCGCGGACGGCATCTTCGTACCCGGCGTCACCGACACCGCCACCATCACGGCGCTGGCCAGGGACATCTCCGTGCCGCTGAACGTCATGGCCGGCCCCGGCGCCCCGGGCGCCGCCGAGCTCGGTGCGCTCGGCGTGGCCCGCGTCAGTCTCGGCTCGGGCGTGGCGCAGGCCGCCTACGCCGCCGCCCGCCGCGCCGCGCGGGACCTCTTCGGCACCGGCGGCTACGACTCCCTCGCCGAAGGCATCCCCTACGCGGAACTCGACGCGCTGCTCTCCGGAACCCACTGATCCGCGTCGCGGACGTCGACACGCGGAAGGTCTACGACGCGGCGGGCCCGACGGCTCCGTAGAGATCGGCGGCGAGTCGGTCGAGCGCGACGTACCGCGCCGAAGGCGACGGATTCCCCGCCGAGCGTGGACAGCGCGACCTGGGGCGGGTCGAGGCAGAGTCCGGACAGCTGTGCCCGCAGGGGTTCGGCCAGGGTGTCGCCGACGCGCGAGTACCCGCCGCCGATCACCGGCACGTCCGGGTTGCGTCAGGATCACGGCGGCGGCTCCCTGCGTCGGACCTCGCGCGAACCGGACGCCCGGCGTGGCCCGGTCGCTGTCACCGAGGCCGTTCTCGCCTTCCCGGCGGCCCTGCGCGATGAGGGACGACAGCGCCTCGCCGAGGGGCGCCCCGGCTCTCCCACCCCCAGCGCTCACCCTGATCACGACGCGGGGCGACGCGTCCAGAGCGCCGGGCCGATCCGGCCGCTGCCGAGGGGCACGATCAGGGGCGCCAGGCCTCGACGGCGGCCGGGAGCCGGGTGACCACCCCGTCGCCCAGCTGCTCGAACTCCCCGCGCAGGAACGGCGCGGCGAGCCTGGCCAGACCCTTGAACCGCAGCGACGCCCGGTAGGTCAGCACCGTCGACGACCCCTGCTCGGTGAACCGCAGGTCGTCCAGCGCGGTCACCGTCCTGTTCTCCCCGACGAACACCAGCCGGTCGGATTCCCGCACGACGAGCTCGTACCGCAGCTCGGTGGTGCGGCCCCGGAACCGCGAGGTGTTCAGCCACCGCGCCCCCGGCCGCACGAGTCCGTCGTCGAGCCGTACGCAGCGGAGGGTGCCGGGATCCCACTCCTCGGTGCGGGAGAAATCCTCCAGGTACCCGACGACCTCGGCCCGCGGACGCCCCACCCTGATGACCCGCTCCACGGTGATCACCGCACGGCCCTCCTCTCGCATGGCGCCGCCGCCCGCGACGGCCCCGGTCATCCAGGGCTTCCGGACCCGCGGTCGGATCGGATGCACCGGTCGGGCCGCGGACGGCGCGGATTCGATGCGGCTTTCAACGTTTGAATGCGCGCCGATGGCGTAGAAGCATGTGCGGAAGACGCAGGCAACGGAAATCGGCTTTTCGCTGCCACCGCCCGCCGTTCGGTGACCGGGAGGAGAAGGCCGTGACATTCGGATCGCGCCGCCACGGTCGCTGGAGAAGGCGTCGGGCGTGGGCCCGATGGACTCCGGGCGCTCTCGTTCGCCGAGGTGCCGTGCGCGTGGCGAAATGGGAGCTCCGCCTGATGGCCTGGAGCGTCCGGACGTCGTTCCGGGCGGCATTCCACGCCGCGCTGCCGACGGCGGTCCGACGCAGGCTGTAGGGCTCGGGAGTGGGCCGGTACGAATACAGCAGGATTCACGACACGGGACGGAACGAATCATGGGAATAATCGCCTGGATAATCCTGGGGCTTCTCGCGGGCATCATCGCCAAGATGTTGATGCCCGGAAAGGACCCGGGCGGCTTCATCATCACCACGCTCATCGGTATCGTCGGAGCCCTGCTCGGCGGTTGGCTGGGCAAGGTCATCTTCGGCGTGGACTCCGTCGACGGGTTCTTCGAGCTGTCCACCTGGATCGCCGCCATCGTCGGATCGTTCATCCTCCTGGCGCTGTACCGGCTCTTCGCCCGGCGCAGGTGACGCCCTCCGCGGCCCGGCATCCCTCCGCCCCCTGCCGGCCGCGCTGCTGCCCCCGACCGCTCCTCTGCGGTCGGGGGCAGCAGTGTGCCGAGCGGGCCGAGGTCCGGACCGTGCCGTCCGACGCGGGCCGGGTCGGGGTTTCAGACCACCGGCCCGGCCCGTCCTGGATGCCCGGTTTGCCTTCCTGGGTCAGGGGCACGCGGACCTCCATGAGCCCGCGCCCTCCAGGGCCGGGACGGAAGAGCGCGACTCCGAGAGAGAACGCGAAAGGGTGAGAACCGATGTCGATCGGAATCGTCCTGGCCGTCGTCGCGGCCGTCGTCGTGGTCGGGTTCGCCGCCGGTGTGGCGGTGGACCGCCGACGGCGCTCACGACTGCGCGACCGCTTCGGGCCCGAGTACGAACGGGCCGTGGAGGCGACCGGCAGCAGACGCGCCGCGGAGCAGGAACTGGACGCCCGCGAACGCCGCTTCGCCGATCTGGAGATCAAGCCGGTGCCCGGTGAGGCGCGGGAGCAGTACGCACGGCGGTGGGTGCGCGTCCAGGAGGAGTTCGTGGACCGGCCCGAGGCCGCCGTCCACGACGCCGACGAACTGGTGGCGGCCCTGATACGCGACCGGGGTTACCCCGACGTGGGCCACGAGCAGCGGCTGCGCGACCTGTCGGTGCGGCACGGCCGCACCCTTGAGTACTACCGGGCGGCCCTGGACGTGCACGCGATGAGCACCCACAACGCCGCCACCACCGAACAGCTGAGGGGCGCGATGATGCACTACCGCACCCTCTTCGACGACCTGCTCGCCGACGGCGAGCCGACCGGCACCCGCCGGTCCTGACACGGAGGCAGGAGAGATGCGACACCACGAGACGTCCGAGCGCACGACCCGGGCGCCGGGTCGACGGCACGACGCGGACCCGACGGGCGAGTACCCCGAGCGGTCGGAGGGTCGCCCCGGGCCGGCTGACCGCCCCGAGCCGCGGACCGGACAGGGCCGGGACGGCCCCGGCCGTCCCGGGCCCGCGACGACCGGGGGTGACGCGGTGCACCCGCCGGAGCACGGCCCGACGGCCGCACCGACCCCGCCCCCGCACGACCAGGTTCAGCAGGGCGGGACGCAGCCCGACCAGCCTCAGCATGGTTCGCCGCAGCCTGGGGCGTCGCAGCCGGGTGGGCCCCAGCAGGGCCGGCCCCGGCACGACGAGCTCCGACAGGGCGCGCCGCAGCGTGATCAGCCGCAGCCCGGCCGGCCCGGGCACGATCAGTCCCGGCCCGGCGGTCCCGGCGGCCCGCCGCCCCCGCCCGCGGAGTCCCCGCAGGTACCGGCTCAGAGGACGCCTGCCGCGTACCCGCAGGCCATGCCCCAGACCCCGCCCGCTGCCTCCGCTCTCCCGGGCCCGGCGCCCGCGGCCCGCGACGGTCATGCCCGGCACGCCGCCCCCGCCCCGCAGGAGCGGTCGCAGGGGTCGGACAACGGACGCGTCGCGCGACCCGGCGCCGCCGGAGCGGACGCGGAGGGGATCCCCGATCTGCTCGGCCCGGCCGAGGAAGGGGAGTTCCGTCGCCGCTGGCACGAGGTCCAGGGCCGGTTCGTCGACGACCCCCGCCAGGCGGTCCACGCGGCCGACGTCCTCGTCGGGGACGTGATGAGGACCCTGGCGGACACCTTCGCCCGGCACCGGCACACCCTTGAGGGGCAGTGGAGCCAGGGGCTGGAGGCCGACACCGAGAGCCTGCGCCTCGCGCTCTGCCAGTACCGCGCCCTGTTCCAGCGCCTGTTGTCCACCTGACGCCCGGGGGTCCCCCGTTCCCCTGCCCGGCGGTGCGATCGGCCTCGCGGCCCGCACCGCCGGGCCGGCGGCATGTCCGGCACCGCTTCCCCCAGGACCTCCGGCGCTCCTGGCCGTACGGCGTCTGCCCGCGGCGGCGGCGGTACCCGCGTCGCGCACATGCCGTACGCACGCCGACGCCCCGCGCGGTACCTCGCGCGGGGCGTCGGCGGCCCGGCCGTGAGGGCCGGGCGAGCAGGCGTCAGCGGTGGCGCAGCCTGCCCAACAGGCGGCGTGCCTGGGCGCGCCTGCGCGGGTCGGCGGTGGCGCGGCGAAGGGACGCCGCCGCGCCCCGGCCCTGCGGGCTGCGGGCGAATCGCTTGATGCGGTCCAGCAGTGCGGTCATGGGATTCTCCTCCGATGTCGAACGCGCGGGACGGTTCCCGAGAGGGCACCACCTACCGGAAGTCCGCGGGGAGGAGGCCGGCGTACCGCCTCCGGTCTCGGCCTCGGGCAACGCCCCCGCCGGACTTCCGTGTCCTGGTACTCCGTGTTGCCCCAAGCGGCCGTCTCACACCCCGAGGGTCTGATCGACCCTCAGCCGAGGTTTCTCAGAGGGTCGTTCGCGGGGGCTGGGGCGGCGCCGGTGCGCTCGTCCGGGTTCCGTCCCCCGCCCCCGTCCCGGGGCGGGGGCGCCGCCTCGCCGGCGGGCGCGCTGCCCAGCGAGCCGGTCAGCGTGAGCCCGAGCGTGACGAGGGTCGCCGCCAGGGCCCGCCCGACGGCGGGCCGCCCCGGCCCGGCGGCGGAGGACCGGCGCGGCCGGGGCGACCGGTGGTACCGGTGCGAACGGTGGACCCCCGCCTCCCGGGCGCCGGGTGCGGTGGCGGGCGCGGAGGCGCGTCCCGCGGTCCTCGGGTCGGCGAGGATCCGGGCGCAGGTGGCGGCGTCCGGGCGGGCCTCGGGGGATCGGTCGGTCATGGCCGTGAGCAGGCGGGCGAGATCCGCCGGGAGACCGGACGGCAGCACCGGAGGGCGGTGCAGGTGCGCCAGCGCCGCCTCCAGCGGCGCTCCGCCGTACTCCGCCTCGCCCTTGAGGGTTTCGAGCAGCACCAGGCCGAGGCTGTACACGTCGGCCGCGGGCCCCGTCCTGCGGCCCAGGGCCTGCTCGGGCGCCATGTAGGAGGCGGTGCCGACGAGGGCGCCCGCGTCCTCGGGGGCGTCGTCCGCGGCCTCGACGCGCAGGGAGATGCCGAAGTCCGTGAGGTGCGGGGTGCCCGACCGGTCCAGCAGGATGTTCGACGGCTTGACGTCGCGGTGGACGACGCCGTGGGTGTGCGCATGGGCGAGGGCCGAGGCCAGGGCGGCCCCGGTCCGGCAGGTCTGGGCGGGCGTGAGGACCCCGCGGGCGATCCGCCGCCGCAGCGTCGTCCCCCGGACGAGCTGCATCACCAGGAACGGCCGGTTCTCGTCGCGGCCCGTGTCGTAGACGGTCACCAGGCCGGGATGGTGCATCCGGGCCAGCAACCGGGCCTCCTCGCCGCACTGGGCGTCGGTCCGGCGGGCTCCCGCGGGCTGGAACACCTTCACCGCCACGGGGCGCCGCAGCCGCAGGTCCAGCGCCTCGTACACGTCCGCCGCGCCGCCCCGGCCAAGGAGGCGGTCGAGCCGGTAGCGCCCGGCGACGGTACGGGCCATCCACGTGGTGTCCGGATGTACGGCCCTCGTTCGAAGCTGCATCGGGGGCTCCCTGGGGGTGTGGCCGGCCCTCTGCCGACGGGCCGGGAGTCGGGTGCGTCGCCCGCCGGTGCGTGCGCGGGCCCGCGGCTGAACGCGTGCCCCCTCCGTCCATGAACATCCCCTGGAAGACGGCGAATCGACGGCTCCGGCGTGCTCACGGGACAGGAGGGGCCCCGTCCGAACGTCTCCGGGGACAGCGGAATGATCCCGGGAGACCCGGGTACGCGGACGCTGTCCAACCCTCAGGGGAGGAGCAACCAACCATGGGTCTGGGACTGTTCATCATCATGATCGCCGTCGGCGCGATCCTCACGTTCGCGACCGACTGGGAGCTCGAAGCGGTCGACCTCGATCTGGTCGGCCTGATCCTGATGGGCGTCGGCCTGCTCGGGACCGCCGTCTACACCAGCGTTCTGCGCCGCCGCCGGATGGTAGTCCCGCCGGTGGCACCGACGGTCGCCGACGACGACCGTCGGGACCTGCTCTGAGGCGGCCCGCACGTCCGGCGCCGCGCCCTGCACGAACACAGCGACAGAGGAGTGACAGCGATGAGCGACCATCTGTGGTCCTTCAGCACCGAGTCCGGCCACCTGGCGGGCACCGACCTCACCGGGTGGCGCGTCGAGGCCACCGACGGGCACATCGGCAAGGTGGACAAGCACTCCGACGAGGTGGACGCCTCTTATCTGGTCGTCGACACGGGCGTCTGGATCTTCGGCAAGGAGGTGCTCATCCCGGCGCGGGCGGTGACCCGCGTCGACCTCGAGGAGCAGACCCTCCACCTCGCCCTGTCGAAGGAACAGGTGAAGGACTCGCCCGAGTTCGTCTCCGAGAAGCACCTCGCGGACCGCCAGTACCGCGAGGAGATCGGCCAGTACTACCACAGGTCCTGGCCGTTCCCGGGAGGCATGGGCGGCGTCTGACGGGCCGCCGGCCCGCACCGGTACGCACAGCGCGCAGCAGCACGTCCCCGACGGGGAGACGATGCGACCGCCCCGCTCGGGACCCTCCCGATGCGGGGCGGTCGCATGTCGCGGAGCCCGGAGCCCGGAGCCCGGAGCCTGGAGACGGTGACCGTGCCGCCGGCACCGATCACCCGGGCCCGTCCGTCGGTGACGGGGTCGTACGCCGTGTCGAGCCGGCCGGTGGGCCGAGCGCGTTCGAAGTCCCAGCGGTTCACGCGGGTCCGGGTGGCATGGATCCCGATCGGCGGGGCATGCGGGTGTCGAGCGATGGGACGCTCATGCCGGACGATCCACGGTTCCCCCCCCTTGCCGTGGCTCGGCGGCACCCGCGAGCGGCCCGCACCCCGTGGGGGTGCGGGCCGCTCGCATGCCGCCCCGAG
>NZ_JBITBZ010000003.1:643885-997085 GCF_044452745.1 Streptomyces sp. NPDC051822
CGCCGGCGCCCCGAGCCGGCGCCCCGAGCCGGCGCCCCGAGCCGGCGCCCCGAGCCGGCGCCCCGAGCCGGCGCCCCGAGCCGGCGCCCCGAGCCGGCGCCCCGAGCCGACTCGCCCCGGCGGGCCCGGACCGCCGAGCGGTCTTCTCGCATACTTCGGGTTTGACCCCGGCGAGAGCGGCAAGCCGAACTGATAGGCACCGGAAGCAAGGTGACGGACAGCCGGCCCGCGGAACCCACCCAGGAGGCGCTCATGTCGAACCCGACCCGAGCCCTCCTCCGTGTGGCGCCGTGGGCCGCGCCGGTGGGACCGACCCGGCCTCGCCGCCTCGCCCGCCCCTCCGGTGGCCCCTCGGGACCGGGGACGACCCCCGGGACCCACGGGCATCGGCGCGAGCCGCCGTACCCGGGTAACCCCACGCCGGGCATTACCCGCCCGCCCCGTCGCCCGACCAGCCCTCCGGTGACGCCGCCGTCGCGGCCGCCGGAGGCCGCAGTTCCGTCCGAGAACCCCAGTGCCTCGGGCCGGAGCGGAGAGAACCGCACCTACGCTCCCGCCGTGACCCCCGACGCACCGCGCGGACGGGACGGGCAGGAGGGGCTGCGCGGATGGGCCGACGGGCCCGCCGCCGGTGACCGCGGGTGGCCGCCCGGCGACGACGGGAACGCCCGTCGCGGACGGTGGCGTCACCACGCGCCCCCGCGAACGGCCGGTACGCCGCGGGCCTGACTCCGCCCCGTACCGCGCCGGACGGAAGCCCCCACGCTCGACGGGGGCTTCCGCCGTGCCCGCACCGCTCCAGGGCGCCGCACGTCCGCGCCGCGCCCCCGAAGAGATCCGGCCGGGGACGCCCCGTACCGCCCCGCGACGCGCCGAGCGGCCCCGTGGTGCGGGGCCGCTCCTGCCCCGTGATGCAGAGGAGGATCGTCATGAACGAACGCAACGGCGGTACGCCGGAGGACGAGCCGAGGGAGGCACGGCACGGCGGGAAGGCACAAGTGCCGGACGGCGGCACTGGTGCCGGCACCGGCTCCGGCGGGCACGACGGGCGAGGCGAGACGGAGGAGGAGCGCGCGGACCGGCGCTGGCAGGAGCTCCTCCAGGAGATCCGGGTCGCCCAGACCGGCGTCCAGATCCTCCTCGGCTTCCTCCTCACCGTGGTGTTCACCCCGCTCTTCCACGACCTGGAGCAGACCGACAAGACGATCTACCTGGTCACGGTCGTCCTCGGGTCGCTGGCGACGGGCGCGCTGATAGGCCCCGTCTCCATCCACCGGATCGTGTCGGGGCGGCGGGTCAAGCCCCAGGCCGTCGTCTGGGCCTCCCGGCTCACCTTCACCGGCATCCTGCTGCTGCTCGCGACGCTGACGGCCGCCCTGTTCCTCATCCTGAGGGTGGCGACGCACGACCCGTACGTGCCCTGGCTGGTCTCCGGCGTCCTCGCCTGGTACCTGATCTGCTGGTTCGCCCTGCCCCTGTGGGTCCGCACGCACTACGCCGACAGAAGCTGACCGGAGCACGACCAAGACGACGGAGAGGGGCGGCCCGCCGGATGGCGGGCCGCCCCTCTCCGTGCCGGACGAGGTCCGTCGTCCGTCGGATCAGTGCTTGAAGGCGTCCTTCGCCTTCTCCTTCGCGGCACGCGCGTCGCCCTTGGCCTGTTCGGCCCGGCCTTCCGCCTCGAGACGCTCGTCGTCGGTCATCCGGCCCGCCGCCTCCTTGACCTTGCCCTTGGCCTGCTCGCGCTTGGCCTTCATCTTCTGCTCACCGGACACGAGGGATCACTCCTTCTCCGTGCGACACATCTGACAACAGAACGCCTCGCCGGAATCGGTGAGATCAAACCCATGGAAATCCGGCGCTTCACCGCTCAGCCCGCACCGGAGGGGAGGTTCTCCTTGATCTTGGCGATGGCGAAGCCCCACCCCTGCGACACCGTCGGCTTCCCCGGCACGGCCACCTCCGAGGGGTTGGTCAGCACGTCGAGGAGGACGGGGCCGGGAAGGGCGAGCGCCTTGCGCACGGCGTCGTCCAGCTCGCCCGGCGCGGTGACGCGGATGCCGGTCAGCCCGAGCGCCTCGGCCACCGCGGCGAAGTCGGGGTTGTCCAGTACCGTCCCGAACTCGGGAAGCCCGGCCTGCTCCTGCTCCAGCTTGACCATGCCGAGGCGGCGGTTGTCGAAGACGACGAGCTTCACCGGCAACCGCTCGGAGCGGATGGTCATCAGGTCGCCGAGCAGCATGCCGAGTCCGCCGTCGCCGCAGAAGGCCACGACCTGCCGGTCCGGCGCCCACAGCTGCGCCCCGATGGCCTGGGGCATGGCATTGGCCATGGAGCCGAGGTTGTAGGAGCCGATCAGCCGTCGGGTGCCGCGCATCCGCACGAGCCGCGAGAGCCACACGGTGGCCATCCCGGTGTCCGAGGTGAAGATCGCGTCGTCGGCGGCGTGGCGGTCGAGGGCCGCCGCGAGAGCCTCGGGACGGATGTCCGCCTCCCGGTTGTCGAACATGGCCCGCACCCGGCCAAGGAGACGCCTGTCGTGGGCGGGGTCGGCGAGGCCGGCCTGGTCCTTCTGCCAGTCCGCGTACCGCTCGCGGGCCTCGTCGAGGTGGGAGCGCGACGGGACGGGCGCCAGCAGCGGCAGCAGGGCCCGCAGCGTCGCCCCCACGTCCCCGGCGAGCCCGACGTCCACCGGGACGCGGCGCCCGAGGTGCTCCTCGCGGGTGTCGATCTGCACGATCCGGCAGTCCTCCGGATACCAGTCCCGGTACGGGAAGTCCGTCCCGAGCATGATCAGCGTGTCGCAGGAGTCCATGGCGTGGGCCGCGGCCGGATTGCCGATGAGGCCGGTCTGGCCGACCTCGTACGGGTTGTCGTCCTCGAAGCCCTCCTTGCCCTTAAGGGTCAGCACCATCGGCGCCGAGAGCAGTTCGGCGGCGCGCAGCACCTCCTCGCGGGCCTCCCTGGCTCCGCGCCCGACCAGGAGGGTGACCCGCGATCCTTGGGCGATCGCCTCGGCCGCCTCGGCGAGCGCCGGGTCGTCGGGACGCGTGACGGCCGGGCGCGGCAGCGCGAACCGCGTCGGCCGGTCCTCCTCGACCTCCCGGTCGCCGAGGTCGCCGGGGACGGTCAGCACCGCCACGCCCCGCCCGGTCACGGCCGCCCGCACCGCGGACTCCAGCAGCCGGGGCATCTGGGACGGGGAGGTCACGGTGGCCCGGTACACGGCCACGTCCCGGAAGAGGAGGTCGTTGTCGACCTCCTGGAAGTAGTCCCCGCCCACCTCCGACAGCGGCACCTGACCGCAGATCGCCAGGACCGGAGCCCCGCTCTTGGCCGCGTCGTACAGGCCGTTCAGCAGGTGTACCGAGCCCGGTCCCACCGTGCCCATGCAGACGGCCAGTTCTCCGGAGAGCTGGGCGCGCGCTCCGGCGGCGAAGGCCGCCGCCTCCTCGTGGCGGAAGCCGGTCCAGTCGATGCCCTCCGTGGTCCGGATGGCGTCGGTGAGCGGGTTGAGCGCGTCGCCGACCACGCCGAAGACACGGCCGACACCGAGCTCCGCGAGCCCGTCGACGATCACCTGCGCGACGGTACGAGTCATGGGGTGTCCCTCCACTGTGGACGTCGACCGGTTCACCGGAGGGTGAACCGGTCCGGATGAGCTGCCTTCCAGTCGCCTGCCCACGTGTCCGGAACCGATGCGGGCGACAGGAGCAGACCGGGTTCGAGAGGTTCGTACAGCTCGGCGTGGGACCGCACGGCGTCCGGTCCGACCCGGCGCAGCAGCATGCCGGGCCCCAGCTCCCGGGGGCCGTCGGCACCCATGGCGGCCATGAGTGCGAGGGCGCTCCGGACGGTGGCCTCCTGGAAGCGCCGGACCCGCTCCGCCTTGTCCTGGACGTCGAGGGCGCGGGCGCGCCGTGGGTCCTGGGTGGCCACCCCTACGGGACAGGTGTTGGTGTGGCAGCGCTGGGCCTGGATGCACCCGAGGGCGAACATCATGGCCCGGGCGGAGTTGGTGTAGTCGGCGCCCTGGATCAGCCGCTTGACGATGTCGCTCCCGGTGGCGATCTTGCCGGAGGCGCCGATCCGGATCCGGTCGCGCAGCCCCGTGCCGACGAGGGTCCGGTGCACCGTGGTCAGGCCCTCGGTGAGGGGCAGGCCGACGGTGTCCGCGAACTCCAGCGGGGCGGCGCCCGTGCCGCCCTCCGCCCCGTCGACGACGATGAAGTCGGGCGTGAGGTCCTCCTCCAGCATCGCCTTGCAGACGGCGAGGAAGTCGCGGCGCGCACCCACGCACAGCTTGAAGCCGACCGGCTTGCCGCCGGAGAGCTCCCGCATCCGGCCGAGGAAGCGCACCAGTTCCCGGGGGGTCCGGTAGACGCGGTGGTACGGCGGGGAGACCACCGTGCGGCCCTGGGGGACGCCGCGGACGGCGGCGATCTCCCGGCCGACCTTGGAGCCGGGCAGTACGCCCCCGATGCCGGGCTTCGCGCCTTGGCTGATCTTCAGCAGGACGCAGGCGACCTGGTCGAGCGCGGCCTTCTCGGCGAACCGCCGCGCGTCGAAGCCGCCGTCCTCGGCGCGGCAGCCGAAGTACCCGGTCCCGATCTCCCAGACGAGGTCGCCGCCGGCGGCGAGGTGGTGCTCCGATATGCCGCCCTCGCCGGTGTCGTGGGCGAAGCCACCGCGCCGGGCGCCCTCGTTCAGGGCGCGGACCGCCCGGGCCGACAGGGAGCCGAAGCTCATCGCCGACACGTTGAGCAGGGCCATGTCGTAGGGCCGGGCGCAGTCGGGGCCGCCGATCCGGACCCGGGGCGGCTCGTCCGGCACCGGGCGCGGGGCCATGGAGGGGACCAGGTACTCGGTGCCGGCCCGGTCCAGCTCCAGCTCGGTGCCGAAGGGGTCCTCGGCGTCCGTCCCCTTCGCCCGCTCGTACACGATGGACCGGGTGTCCCGGTCGAAGGGCACGCCGTCGACGTTCCCCTCGACGAAGTACTGCTGCACCTCGGGGCGGATCGCCTCCATCGCGAACCGCAGGTGCCCGAGGAGCGGGTAGTTGCGCAGGATCGAGTGGCGCCGCTGGACGACGTCGTACGACGCGACCGCGGCGAGCAGCAGGGCGGGTCCGGCCGCGCACCACCACCACGGGGACACCAGGACGGCCGCGAGGCCGGTGGCGAGCGCGGTGAGAGCGGGGCAGAGCACGAGCAGTGACGTCACCATGGACGGCCGTCTGTCCCGCACCGGCGCGGTCAAGCGCGCGAGGGGAACGGGCGGGGGGAACGTGCGAGGGGAACGGGCGGGGCGGGACCGGTGGGCTCGGGTCCACCAGGTTTAGCGTGCGGGAGTCCGGCGAGACGATGCCCATGAGTGCTTCGGAGAACAGCGAACGGAACCAGTTCCCCTGGACCGGCCCCTACGCCGTCCCGGACTACCCCTTCCTGACGCGGGTGGACGACCCCGACGTGGACGAGAGGTACGAGCCGGCCGCTCACGGAGAGCCGCGCGTCCTGCCCGCGCCGTTCGCCCAGAAGGCCCGCGCGGCCGCGTACGTGGCACGCGGCGCCGGGAGCGACCTGTGGGCCGCCGCGCGTGCCCACCCGACCGTGACGGCCGGTGCCGCCGCCGGCACGGCGGCCGCGCTCGCCCTCGTGTACGGGTGGGGGCGCCGGGCCGGGCGCCTGGCCGCGCGGCGCGACCTCGGCCCGGTGGCCCTCTTCCTCGAACGCCGCGGCTGAGCGGGCCTTCCCGCCCTCGTAGGAGGCCGGTGCGTGTGTAAGCCGTCCCGGTCGTCCCTCTCCTTTCCGTCTACTTCTCGTCACCGTCCTTACGGAGGTTGATCCGCATGGTCCCCCTGCTTCTGGTACTGCTGCTCGCCCTGCTCCTCTTCGGCGCCGGCTTCGCCGTCAAGGCGCTCTGGTGGATCGCCGTCATCGTGCTCGTCGTGTGGCTGCTGGGCTTCGTGGCCCGGCCGAAGGGCGGCACGGGCCGCTGGTACCGCTGGTAGGCGGCCCCGCGGCGCGCGCCCGCCCCTGGCGTGCGCGCGCCGCCCGTCGGCGTGACCGAGCCCGGCACCTCCGTGCGGAGAGTGCCGGGCTCAGCCGTGTGCTCAGGCGCTCAGCACCGAGTCGTCTGCTCGGGCGCTCAGCACCGAGTCGTCCTCGGGGCGCGCGCCCGGCAGGCGATGGCGGGCCGCGATCAGCGCCGCGTCCACGTCACGCGTACCGGTGGAGACGCACAGCGTGTATGCGAGGTCGTCCATGCGCCGCCGTACTTCTTCGCGGCCGTTCTCGGCCTGGAGCACCTTGAGCGTCTCGTACTCCTCGATGAGATTGCGCAGGACCGCGGGATGGGCCATCAGCACGTACTGCTCCCCTCGTCGTCGGGGCGGGGGACCGCCCGGTTCGACGCCCGTGTACCCCGGTCCGGGTGTCGTATGCCCATCGCTTCGGGGCCGGAGAGGACGGGTTCCGGCCGGATGACCCGGCACCGCCCTCCTCTTGTCGATCACGGAGGGGTAGTGTCGTCATGATTGCCGTACGGCAACCATCGCGGCAGCCGGAAGCCCCCGGGGGAGCGGACGTCCGGCGCGCGGCGTGGGCCGCACGGTCCATGTGCGCACGCTTGGTGGGGAACGAGGATGGGGCATGTCTGAGACGACGACCAGGGGCTCCTCCGGCCGGGAGCACCCCGGACCGGCCGCGGTGGTCGAGCCTGGACTCCGTCAGCTGCTGGCCGGGCTCACGGCCGTGCGGGACGGCGATTTCGGTACCCGTCTGCCGGACGAGGCGGACGGGCTCATGGGCGAGATCTCGCAGGTGTTCAACGGGATGGTCGACCAGCTGTCCCTGTTCACCTCCGAGGTGACGCGGGTGGCGCGCGAGGTCGGCACGGAAGGGACGCTCGGCGGGCAGGCCGCCGTGCCCGGCGTCTCCGGCACCTGGGCCGACCTGACCGACTCGGTGAACGCGATGGCCGGCAACCTCACCACCCAGGTCCGTGACATCGCCCATGTGGCGACGGCCGTCGCCAAGGGCGACCTCTCCCAGAAGATCGACGTGGACGCGCGCGGCGAGATCCTGGAGCTGAAGAACACCATCAACACGATGGTCGACCAGCTCTCGGCCTTCGCCGACGAGGTCACGCGCATGGCCCGTGACGTGGGCACCGAGGGCATCCTCGGGGGACAGGCCGACGTGAAGGGCGTCTCCGGTACCTGGCGCGACCTGACCGACTCCGTCAACTCGATGGCGGGGAACCTCACCGCGCAGGTGCGGGCGATCGCCCACGTCGCCACCGCCGTCGCGGGCGGCGACCTGTCGAAGAAGGTCGACGTGGACGCCCGGGGCGAGATCCTGGAGCTCAAGACGACCATCAACACGATGGTCGACCAGCTCTCGGCCTTCGCCGACGAGGTGACCCGCGTGGCCCGCGAGGTCGGCACCGAGGGACGGCTCGGCGGCCAGGCCAGGGTGCCGAACGTGGCCGGCACCTGGCAGGACCTCACCGACAACGTCAACTCCATGGCGAACAACCTGACCGGACAGGTCCGGAACATCGCCCAGGTCACGACCGCCGTCGCCAACGGCGACCTGTCGAAGAAGATCGACGTCGACGCCCGGGGCGAGATCCTGGAGCTCAAGACGACCATCAACACGATGGTCGACCAGCTGTCCTCGTTCGCGGCCGAGGTGACCCGCGTGGCCCGCGAGGTCGGCAGCGAGGGCCGGCTCGGCGGCCAGGCCGAGGTCGAGGGGGTTTCCGGCACCTGGAAGCGGCTGACCGAGAACGTCAACGAGCTGGCGGGCAACCTCACCCGCCAGGTTCGCGCCATCGCCGAGGTCGCGAGCGCCGTCGCCGAGGGCGACCTCACCCGCTCGATCACCGTCGAGGCGTCGGGCGAGGTGGCCGAGCTCAAGGACAACATCAACGCCATGGTCGGCTCGCTGCGCGAGACGACGCGGGCCAACCAGGAGCAGGACTGGCTCAAGTCCAGTCTTGCCCGGATGTCCTCACTGATGCAGGGCCACCGCGACCTGGCCGTCGTCGCCGAACTCGTCATGGACGAGCTGACCCCGCTCGTGGCCGCCCAGTACGGCGCGTTCTACCTCGCGGAGGAGGGCGCCGACGGCGTCGAGCTGGGCCTCGTCGGCTCCTACGGACGCCCCGCGGGCGACGAGGACAGGGTCCGCTTCCGGCTGGGCGAGTCGCTCGTCGGACAGGCCGCCCGCAGCCGCCGCACCATCGCCGCCGAGAACGTGCCCGCCGACTACGTCAGGATCTCCTCGGGTCTCGGCAGCACGTCCCGGGGCAGCCTCGTGGTGCTGCCGGTCGTCGTCGAGGAGCAGGTGCTCGGCGTCATCGAGCTGATGTCCTTCAGCCCCTTCACCTCCGTGCACCGGGACTTCCTGGAACAGCTCATGGAGACCGTCGGCGTCAACCTGAGCACCATCGTCGCCAACGCCCGCACCGACGAACTCCTGGACGAGTCCCAGCGCCTCGCAGGCGAACTCCGCTCGCGCACCGAGGAACTCCAGGTACGGCAGGAGGAACTCCAGCGCTCCAACGCCGAGCTGGAGGAGAAGGCCGCCCTGCTCGCCACGCAGAACCGCGACATCGAGGCCAAGAACCTCCAGATCGAGCAGGCCCGGCAGGAGCTGGAAGACCGCGCCCAGCAGCTCGCCCTGGCCTCCACGTACAAGTCGGAGTTCCTGGCCAACATGAGCCACGAACTGCGCACCCCGCTCAACAGCCTGCTGATCCTGGCCCAGTTGCTGGCCCAGAACTCGCCCCGCAACCTCACGGCCAAGCAGGTCGAGTACGCCGGCATCATCCACTCGGCCGGATCCGACCTGCTCCAGCTGATCAACGACATCCTCGACCTCTCCAAGGTGGAGGCCGGGAAGATGGACCTCAACCCGGAGCGCGTGCCCCTGCGCAGGCTCCTCGACTACGTCGAGGCCACGTTCCGCCCCCTCACCTCGCAGAAGAGCCTCGCCTTCGCGGTCTCCACGGCCGCCGGCGTCCCCGTCGACCTCGTCACCGACGACGCGCGGCTCCGGCAGGTGCTGCGCAACCTGCTGTCGAACGCCGTCAAGTTCACCGAGCACGGCAGCATCGAGCTGCGCATCGAACCGGCCTCGGACGGCGAGTTGCCCGTGACCGTGCACCGCGGCGGCCCCGTCGTCGCCATCCGCGTCACCGACACCGGCATCGGCATCGCCCCCGAGAACCTGGAGGCCATCTTCGGCGCCTTCCAGCAGGCCGACGGGACGACCAACCGCAAGTACGGCGGCACCGGCCTGGGCCTCTCCATCAGCCGCGAGATCGCGCATCTGCTCGGCGGCGCCCTCACCGTCACGAGCGTGCCCGGCGAGGGCAGCACCTTCACCCTCTACCTCCCGGTCACCCGCACCGACTTCACCGAGCAGCCCGACCCCGCCGCCCCGCCGGCGGACCCCTCGGGGGTACTCACCGTCCCGGCCCCGGCCCGAGGCGCCGCGCTCGCGCTGCCCGGGGCCCCGACCGCCAGGCCGACCCGGCGCCTCCTCGTCATCGAGGAGCGTCCGCGCGGGCTCCTCGCCGTCGTCGCCGAGAACGCGGTCACCCAACTGGCCGCCGACGGCGGGCACACGGGCCGGGCGGACATCGAACTGATCGCGGTGGTCGGCCCCCAGGAGGCCGCCTCCGCGCTCGCCACCCAGCCGTTCCACTGCGTCGTGCTCGACGTCGACATGGCGGACGGCGACGCCCTGCGCTTCCTGGACGCCATGGACGGCGACGAGGCGCTGCGCACCGTCCCCGTCCTCGCCCACAACAACCGCCGGCTCCCCGCCGACGAGGAGGGCGCCCTCCAGACCCTCGCCCGCCGACGTCCGCTGGAACTCCTCTCCAGCCTCGACGAGCTGCGCGAGCGGATCGCCCTCCACCTGTCCGCGGAGCAGCCCGGCGACGTCGTGCCCCTGGTGCGCGGCGACCACTGGGCGCCCGCGCCCCAGGCCATCGACCCCACCCTGCGCGGCAGGACCGTCCTCGCCGTCGACGACGACGCCCGCAACCTGTACGCCCTCAGCGGCATCCTGGAGCTGCACGGCATCACCGTGCTGCACGCCGAGAACGGGCGGAAGGGGATCGAGACGCTCCTGGCGAACCCGGCCGTCTCCCTCGTCCTGATGGACGTGATGATGCCGGAGATGGACGGCTACACGGCGACCGCGCGGATCAGGGAGCTGCCGCAGTACGCGGACCTGCCCGTGATCGCCGTCACCGCGAAGGCCATGCCCGGCGACCGGGAGAAGAGCCTCGCTTCCGGGGCCAGCGACTACGTCACCAAGCCCGTCGACGCCGACGAACTCATCGCCTGCGTCCGCCGCTGGCTCGACGGCGGGGCGGCCTCGTGACCGTCCCCGCCCGACCGCCCCGCGCTCCCCGCCCGGCCCCGGAGCGCCGGACCGGCGCACCCCGGCCCCGTCCCCACGGCGGCCCGGGCACTGCCCCGACCGAGGAGTCGCCGACGTGAGCGGCCACCGCTTCCCGGGCGGAGACCCGTCCGCCGGCCTCCCCGAGGCAGGCGCCGCCGCGCCCCCGACCACCGGCACCGCCGTCCCGTACCCCGCCGACGGCGCGCCGGTCGTCCCGTACCCCGCCGACGGCCGGCTGGCCGCCACGGTGGAACGGCTGCGCGGCGAGGTGCGCGCCGCGCAGGCGGCGGCCGAGGGCCGCGCCCTGATCGAACTCGCCAAGGGGGTCATCGTCGAGCGCCTGGGCTGCGGCCCCGCCCAGGCGGCCCGCCAGCTCGCGGAGCTCGCAGACCGGGCCGGAGTGTCCCGGCTGGAGCTGGCCGCGGACATCATCAACCAGGCCGCCAGGGACCGGATGGCCGAGGCTGCGGACGAGTTCGTGAGGACGGCCGTCGGCGAGCCCGCCGCCACCGCCACTACCGCTACCGCCACCGCCACCGACACCTCGGTCGCCGTGCGGCTGCGCACGGCGGAGAGCGCGGCGCTCAGCGCCGGCGACACCCAGTCCGTCGCCGAGTCGCTGCTCCGGCACGCCCTTGAACCCCTGGGCGCCGTCGCCGTGGCGATCTGGACCACCGGCCCCGACACCTCGCTGAGCCTGCGCGGCCATGCCGGCTTCGGCCTCGACGAGGCGGCCCGCTGGCACTACGTGCCGCCGGGGGTGACCACCGCGGCCCGCCAGGCGCTCACCGGGCGCCGCACCGTCCGGTACACCTCCCTGGCGGCCGCGGGCATCCCCTCGATCGGCCGCGCGCGCCATCCCGACGGCGGCCGCGTCGTCGTCCCCGCCGGGACCGGCGGCCGCATCCACGGCGTCCTGGAGATCTGCTGGGCCCGTCCGCTCGACCCCCTGCCACAGGCCGTGGAACGCCAGATCGAGGCCCTCGCCGAGCTCTGTGCCCACACCCTGGAGGCGCTGCCCGAGGCGTCCCCCGGTGGCTCCTCCGGCCCCGGCGGCTTCCCGGTCCCCGGCGGGCACGGGGCACCGGCCCTCGCCGAACTCTCGGACGGGCTCTACGACCCCGCCCTCGTCCTCACCCCCCACCTGGACGAGGCGGGGAAGCTCGTCGACTTCCGCATCCGGCACGCCAACGCGCACTTCCGGGATCCGGCCGGACGGCCCCGCGGCTCCGTCGACGGGGCCCTGCTCCTGGAGGCGTACCCGGCAACGGCGGACGGCAGCGAACTCTTCGATCGGATCGAGCGGGTCTATGCCACGGGGGAGCCGTTTCGGGCCCGCCGGGCCCGGCTCACGGCCCTGGTGGACCAGGTGCCGCTCGCCTCGCTCGCCGACATCAGCATCAGCCGGTACGGCGCGAGCGTCCTGCTCATCTGGCGCGTCGAGGACGAGTCGGCGCGCCTCGCCGGCCTCCTCCAGCACGCCCAGCGCCTCGGCCGGGTCGGCGCCTTCGAGGAGGACGTGGTAGCCGGGGACATCACCTGGCACGGCCAGCTGTACGAGCTCTTCGGACGCATGCCGACGGAGCCGCCGGTCGCCCTCCGCGACCTCGCCGCCCACGCCCACCCCGACGACGCCGACACCATCCGCCGCTTCCTCCAGAGGGTGCTGCACCAGCGGCAGGTGGGCTCCACCGCCTTCCGCATGCTCCGCCACGACGGCGTCACGCGGCACATCCGGGTGACCGCCGAACCCGCCCTGGGCACCGACGGCGGTCTCCAGGCGGTCCGGGGCGCCTACCAGGACATCTCGGCGCAGCACTGGACCGAGGTCGCCCTCACGGCCACCCGCGACCGGCTGGCGGCGACGGAGGAGGAGGCCGAGGAACGCAACCGGCTCACCCTGCAGCTCCAGCACGCCATCATGCCGCCGGCCAAGCCGCCGCTCGACGCGCCGGGACTCGACGTCGCCGTGCGCTACCGTCCCGCCGAGTCCGAGTCCCTGGTCGGCGGTGACTGGTACGACGCGGTCGTGCTGCCGTCCGGGAAGGTGCTCCTGTGCGTCGGGGACGTCGCCGGCCACGGCGTGGAGGCCGCCACCGGCATGGTGGTGCTGCGCAACGCCCTCCGCGGCCTCGCCGTCACGGGCGCGGGCCCGGGTCAGCTGCTGTCCTGGCTCAACAGCGTCGCCCACCACCTCACCGCCCATCTGACGGCCACCGCCGTGTGCGGCATCTACGACCCCGGGAGCCGCACGCTGCGCTGGGCCCGCGCGGGACACCTCCCGCCGGTGCTGGTCCGCGGGGACGAGGCGTTCGACCTGCCGCTCCTGCGCGGGCTGCTGCTGGGGGCCCTCGCGGAGGCGGAGTACGAGGAGTCGGAGCTGCGGCTCGAACCCGGCGACACGCTGCTGATGTACACCGACGGGCTCGTCGAGCGGCGGGACACCGCCGTCCACGATTCCGTCGCCCAGCTGCTCACCGTCGCCCGGCAGCCGTCCGACAGCCTCGAACGCCTGCTGGACCGGCTGCTGGCGCGCAGCAAGTCGGACACGGACGACGACACGTGCGTGGTCGGTGTCCAGGTGTCATGACCCCGTCCGTCCGCCCCGGGACCGGCCCCACCCCCCCCCATGGAAAGCAGGGAACATGTCCGAGCGAGAACCGAACCTGAACGTCGACGTCGAGATCCGCGACGACCGCACGGCGGTGCTGACCGTCGAGGGCGAGCTGGACATGGAGACGGCCGGCCGGCTGCAGGACCTTCTGACGGAACAGTTCGGCCAGGGACGGCGCCGCCTCGTGCTGGACCTGTCCGCCCTCGGCTTCATGGACTCCTCGGGCCTGAACGTCCTGATCAGGGCGGTCAACAAGGCGCGGGAGACCGGCGGCGACCTGTATCTCGCCGCGCCGACCCCGGCCGTGCGCCGCATCCTGGAGATCACCGGCGTGACGACGACGATCCCGCCCCACGACGGCGTAGCGGACGCGCTGGCCGCGGCCGGCGGCGCGAGATAGCGGACGGGTGGCCGGTCCCGTGCACGGGACCGGCCCGGGGAAGAGGAAGAGGAAGAGGAGGACCGTGCACGAGATCGCCGAGCTGGAGCAGGCGCTCCGCCGGGCGGCTCCGCACCGGCTCGTGGAGGTCGTCGAGGACGCCCTGAGGGAGCACTGCGGGGCACTGCGGGTGGAACTCCGCCTGGCCGACTACGCTTTGCGCACGCTCCAGCCCGTCGGGCACGACTCCGGGGCCGATCCGTCGGTGCCGATCCACGGCAGTCCCCAGGGACGCGCCTTCGGCGCCCAGGAGCCGCACGTGGTCCGGGAGTCCGGGGCGCTCCGGGTCCACCTGCCCGTCACCGTCCGCGGGGACCGGCTGGGGGTGCTGACGGCCGAGCTGCCCCCGGAGGCCGACCTCGTGCCGCTGCTGCCGGGGCTCGCCCAGGTCTGCGAGGCGCTCGGCCACGAGATCCTGGTGGCGGAGCGCGACACGGACCTGTACGTCCTGGCGCGGCGTGCGACACGGCTCACGCTCGCCGCGGAGATGCAGTGGCAGCTGCTGCCCGGACGTTCCTGCGCCCGTCCCGAGTTCGCCCTCGCCGCCCATCTGGAGCCCGCCTACGCCATCTTCGGCGACAACTACGACTGGTCGGTCTCGGACGGCCGGCTGACCCTGACGGTCACCAACGGCATGGGGGAGGGCATCGAGGCCGCCCTGCTGACGAACCTCGCGATCAACGCGCTCCGCAACGCCCGCCGGGCCGGCCTCCCGCTGGCGGACCAGGCGGCGCTGGCGGACCAGGCCGTGTACGCCCATTACCGGGGCGAGGCCTTCGTGTCGGTGCTGCTGCTCTGCTTCGACCTGGCCACGGGCGAGGTGGAGGCCGTGGACGCGGGATCGCCCCGTCTGTGGCGGCAGCGGGGGCAGGCGGTGGAGTCCATCGGCTTCGAGGCGCAGCTGCCCCTCGGCATGTTCGAGGACTCCGTGTACGTGCCCGAGCGGTTCGCGGTGCGGCCCGGCGACCGGCTGCTGTTCGGCAGCGACGGCGTGTACGCGGCCGTCTCGCCGGCGGGGGAGAGCTACGGGGACCGGGCGCTGGCCCGCGCGCTGCGAGGGACGCGGCTGCTGCCGCCCACACACGTGCCGCAGGCGGTGCTCCGGGAGCTCGCCGTCCACCACGGCGGCATCCCGCTGGAGGACGACGCCCTGGTCGTCTGCCTCGACTGGCACGGCACCGCGTCAACAGTTGCTGCGTGACAACTGTATCCTTGGGGCAACACCTGGCGGGTGCGCGGAAGTACGCCGTCAAGGACGACCAGAGGTGGCAATGAGGACATGGGGTGTGCGCACGGCCGGAGCCGGCGTCGCGCGGGGATCAGGCCGAACTGACGTCCTTCAGCGGCGTGCGGGCGGGTGACGAGGCGGCCGCTCCGCCCCCTCCCACGGCCTCGTGGAAGCCGGTGAGCCCCCGTAGCAGCGCCTTGCGGCTCGTCGGTGACATGTCCGCGATGACCGCGAGCAGGGCCTCCTCACGCTGGGCCCTGAGGTCCCGCAGGTACGCCTTGCCGTGCGCGGTCAGGTGCAGCTCCAGCTGCCGGCGGCTCACGGGGCTGGGCAGCCGCTGCACGAAGCCCAGCGCCTCCAGCCGGTCGCACATGCGGCTCACCGAGGGCGGTGCGGAGCCGAGCAGCTCGCCCAGGGTGCGCAGGCTGATGCCCTCCTCGCGGTCCAGGCTGTACAGCACGCGCAGCTGACTCGCCGAGACGGGTGTCGACGACACCATGTCGCGGCCGCGCTCCCACAGCACCTCCAGCAGCTCGATGAGCTCCCGGGCGGACTCGGCCGTCCGCTGCGGTTCCCGCGGCGGCGGGGCGGGGTTGCCGTTCATGCCTGCCGACCCTCCTCGGACGTCCCGGGCCGGGAACAGCGGCCTTGCGACGGACCGGTCATCTCCACATCTCTCCAGAAGGCGGTACGGATCCGGTGGATCGACACGCGACAGTGGGAGGCGCACTGCGCGGGGCGGCACCACACCTCCTCCTGGACTCCCTCCGTACCAGTCTGGCGCACCAGCACGCCGCGACCTCCGCCGACCTGCTGCTCGTCGACTACGGATTCACGACCCTGCGCCCCGTGGAGCCCGTCCAGACACCTGCCGGGATGCCGCACACGCCCGTGGACGCGGGCCCAGCCGGCCGCGTCTTCCGCACCCAGCAACCATATCTTTTCCGTGATGGCGGGCCCACGGCGACCGTTTACCTGCCCGTCACGGTCCGCGGCGACCGATTCGGCGTCCTGGTCGTCGTCCTGCCCGCGGACCGGTCCACCCCGGAGACCACCGCGAGCCTCGCCCCGGTCGCCGAGGCCCTCGGACACGCCCTGCGCGTCGCCGACCGCCACACCGACCTGTACCGCCGCACCCGCAGGACGCACGCCCTCAGCGTCGCCGGGGAGATGCAGTGGGACACCCTGCCGGGCCGGGCCTGCGCCGGACCGGCCTTCGACCTCCACGCCCACTGGGAGCCCTCCTACACCTCCGGAGGACACCTCCTGGACTGGAGCGCCACCGACCGGCACCTGGTGATCGTCGTCGCCGACGGCGCCGGCCCCGGCACCCCGGCCGCCCTGGCGAGCACCCTCGCCCTGACCGCGATCCGCAACGCCCGGCGGGCCGGCCTCGACCTGGTGACCCAGGCCAGCCTCACCGACCAGGCGCTCTACGGGCAGTACCGCGGCGAGCACCCGCTCTCCGCCCTGCTGCTCCGGCTCGACCTGACCACCGGCGAGGCCGAGGTGGTGGACGCCGGGTCGCCGACGCTCTGGCGTGTCCGCTCCACCGTGACCGAGCGCATCGAACTGGACCGCCAACTGCCCCTGGGCATGTTCGAGGACACCGTCTACACCCCCCAGCCCTTGCGCCTCCTGCGCGGCGACCGGCTGGTCTTCGTCGCCCACGGCACCGGAGAGCCGACGGCCGGCGACGGGCACGAGGCGCCGGACGGTCCCGTCGCCCGCGCCCTCGCCGGCGCACGCCGCCGGAAGGGCGCGGACGTCCCCCGGGCCGTCGTACGGGCGCTGCGCGGGACACCCCGTGGCGCGCCGGACGCCGTCCTCGTACTCTGCCTCGACTGGCGCGGCCACGAGGCCGGAACCCCGGGCGAGGGACGGCGCGGGGTGCCCACCCCGACCGCCCCTGCGTCCCCTTGACGCGCTGTCGGCGGGTGTGATCCGCGCGCGGGCGGTGTGGAAACCATGAAGAGGGGAAATGCGGGTACGAGGAAGCCCAGCCGCCGACCCAGGACGAGGGGAGTGTCAGCGTCATGACGGACGCGATCACCGCGGAGCGCGCGGTTCCGGAGCCCCTGCTGTCCGCGGGTGCCCTCTACGACGACGCCTCCGGCGGCGGGGCGATCGCCTCTGCCCGCGCCTTCACGGCCGACTTCCTCGCGGCCGCCCCGATCGTGCTGCCCGGACCGGTCGTTCAGGAGCGCGTCGAGCTCGCGCAGCTGGTGGTCAGCGAACTGGTCACCAACGCGATCCGGCACACGGCCGGCCCCTGCCGGCTCCTCCTCGAACTGGGCCGCGACATCCTGGAGATCTCGGTCTTCGACCAGGAGGCCGCCGCCCCCGTGCCCCGCGGCCACGACCCCCGCCGCATCGGTCAGCACGGCGTCGAGATCGTCGTCGCCGTCTGCGAGAGCGTGACCGTGGAGCCCGCCCCCGAGGGGAAGCGGGTCCGCGCCCGCCTCTCCCTCCTGCCGGAGTACGCCGACACGGCGCCCGCGCCGGACCGACGATCGCGCTGACGCCACGCCGACGCACCGGCACCTGACCGGCGGGCCGGTCACCGGCGGTTGTCCGCCCTGAGGCGGGCCCGGCGTGCCAGCGAATGCCGCTCGGCCTCGGTCAGGCCGCCCCACACGCCCGAGGGCGGGTGCGGTTGCGCGAGGGCCGAGCGCAGGCACGGTTCGCGTACCGAGCAGCGCCCGCAGACCCTCTTGGCCTCCTCCGCCTGGGCGAGGGCGGGGGAGCCGGTCCCCACCGGGAAGAACAGATCGGGGTCGACCTCCTGGCAGGCCGCGGCCGTACGCCAGCTGTCCATGTGAGCCTCCTGGCACGTGAGTAGGGATTCGTGTCCCCGTTCGCCTGACCGTTCGTCCGTCCGTGAAACCCGGGTGTGACGGCGGCATCCCGAGCGGTGTGCCTCGAAGGGCGCGTGCATCGCGGGTCCCTGACGGACTTTCACGTTCTTCACCCGATCGCGACACCATCGGCACATCCAGCACGGCGGCACGAGGTGTAACAGGGGCGGGACGGGTCAAGCGGACACCGCACCCGCTCGCTGACAGCCTCTCAGCCGGAGGAACCCATGCCCCAGCACCCCGTCGCGCCGCTCCCCGCACCCCGCGTCCTCACCCAGCCCATGGCCATGGAACTGCTCACCCCGGACGTGGCGGTCCCGATCGACACCACCGTCGGCTACGACTCCCGCGACCCGCACGCCCTGAGCATCACCTTCCACCTTTTCGACGAGGACCCGGTGGTGTGGCGAGTCGACCGCGAGATGATCCTCACCGGATCGCGCCGGCCCACCGGCCACGGAGAGATCCGGCTCGGTCCCGCCCCCCACGGCGGACTCCTCCTGCGGCTCGGGCCGGCGGGACAGCGCGCCCTCGTCAGGTGTGAGCAGGAGGCACTCGGGCGCTTCGTGCGCGAGACCTTCGTCGCGGTGCCGCAGGGCACGGAGGAACGCCACATCGACTGGGGACCGCTGCTCGCGTCCCTGAGGCGCTGAAGTGCGCTACGCCGGACCGCCGTACGGGGCCGACACCCGTCCGCGTACGGGGTCCGCGGAGCGGCGCGACCAGTTTTGAGGTTCTGTCTGAAGTTGATGGGCGTGGACGTGAGAAGTGCGGGTAGGCGAGCACCCTCAGGGCTACGCGTCCCGATGAGGAATACACGTGAAAGGGGAATGGTGTGACGGTCACCACGATGTCGACCACGGGAGTCGAGTCCGGAGCGGGGACGCTGCCGCAGATCCCGGACACGTTGGCGGTCGCGCCCAAGGACGCGAGGGTCCTGTCGAAGGTCTTCTTCCAGGAGCTCGCGACGCTGGAGGAGGGGACGCACGAGTACCAGTACGCGCGCAACACCCTCATCGAGATGAACATGAGCCTGGTCCGCTACGCCGCCGGGCGGTTCCGCCACCGCGCCGACGAGATGGAGGACATCGTCCAGGTCGGGATGATCGGCCTGATCAAGGCGATCGACCGGTTCGAGCTGTCGCGGGAGGTCGAGTTCACCACCTTCGCCGTTCCCTACATCGTCGGCGAGATCAAGCGGTTCTTCCGGGACACCTCCTGGGCGGTACACGTACCCCGCCGGCTCCAGGAGGCCCGGGTGGAGCTGGCCAAGGCGACCGAGGAACTCAGCACCCGCCTCGGCCGGACGCCGACGGTCAAGGAGCTGGCCGACCTGATGAGCCTCACCGAGGAGGAGGTCACCGAGGCGCGGCTGGCCTCCAACGGCTACAACTCCTCGTCGCTGGACGCCGCCCTCGGCGGCGAGGACGAGGACGGCGACGCCTCGCTGGCCGACTTCATCGGCAGCGAGGACCCCGCCATGGCGCTGGTGGAGGACTTCCACTCGCTGGCCCCGCTCATCGCCGACCTCGACGAGCGCGACCGCCGGATCATCCATCTGCGGTTCGTCGAGGAACTGACCCAGGCTCAGATCGGTGAACACCTGGGCTGCTCGCAGATGCACGTTTCGCGGCTGCTCGCGCGCACCGTGAAGCGCCTGCGCGAGGGCCTGCTGGGCACCGGCGCCGGCTGATCCGGTTGGTCCGGCTGATCCGGCCGGCCGCACGGCTCCAGGGTTCCCGCACCGGACGCGTCTGCCGGTGCGGGAACCCTGGAGCCGTTCTCATGCGGGCGGGTGCTGGCCCCGGCCCACCGGAGGCCCGGCCAGCGGCGTGGGGGAGAGCGCCGACGGCTCCTCTCCCGGTTCCAGGAGGGTGTCGGCGGCCCCCACGATCAGGGGATCGGGCCGGCCGACGACCTCGGCGTCCTTGTTGGCGTAGTCGACCCGCCACAGCAGATAGCGCATCGCCTCCAGCCGCCCCCGGCGCTTGTCGTTGCTCTTGACGACCGTCCACGGCGCGTCGGCGGTGTCGGTCGCGCGGAACATCTCGATCTTCGCGGCGGTGTACGCGTCCCACAGGTCGAGCGAGGCCAGATCCGTCGGCGACAGCTTCCACTGGCGGACGGGGTCCACCTGCCGGATCGCGAACCGGGTGCGCTGCTCAGCGCGGGAGACCGAGAACCAGAACTTGACCAGGATGATGCCGTCCTCGACCAGCATCGACTCGAAGGCCGGGCACTGCCGGAGGAAGAGCGCGTGCTCCTCCTCCGTGCAGAAGCCCATGACCTTCTCGACACCCGCGCGGTTGTGCCAGGAACGGTCGAAGAACACGATCTCGCCGTGCGCCGGCAGGTGCGGGACGTACCGCTGGAAGTACCACTGTCCCGCCTCCCGCTCGGTCGGCTTGTCCAGGGCGACGATCCTCGCCCCACGGGGGTTGAGCCGCTCCGTGAAGCGCTGGATCGTGCCGCCCTTCCCCGCGGCGTCCCGCCCCTCGCAGATCACGACCAGCCGGGCCCCCGTCTCCCTGACCCAGCGCTGCAGCTTCAGCAGCTCGATCTGCAGGACCCGCTTGGTCCGTTCGTACTCCCGGCGGCTGACCTTCCGGTCGTAGGGGTAGTTCTCGCGCCAGGTCCGGATCGGTCCCCCCTGCGCGTCCAGCAGGACGGGCTGCTCCGGCTGGCTGGTGTCCACCCTCAGCCCGGCCAGCAGGTCGTCGGCGGGGTCGTCGGCGTCGCTCATGTGTCGGCTCCTTCGGCCGGGGCGTGGTCGGGGTGGCCGGGAGTGCGGCGCTCCCGCTGGAGCCGGGCCTCGAAGCGGTGCTCGTGACCGCCGGCAAGGGCCGAGACCGCGGTGCGCTCCAGTTCTCGGAACGGCTCGTAGTAGGTCTCGTTGTAGGCGTCGACGATCTGGTACGTCCAGTGGCCCGGCATGACGTTGCGCCCCAGGATCTCGGTCTCCACCCGGTCCGCCCAGGCGTGGTGCCCCGCCCTCCGCAGCAGCCCGACCGCCCGGTCGAGCTCGAAGTCCGCGGTGCCGGTCAGCTGGTGGAAGCCGTACAGATGGCCCCGGGCGCGCTCCACGGTCTCCAGGGCCTTGGACAGCGAACCGAGGGCCTCGACCGTGGGGGCGTCCGGGGCGGCGGGGCCCGGGCCGTCCCGGTCGTCGTCGTGAATGCTCATAGGGGCCCCTTGCCCCGTCGGCGCACCGGCACCAGCGTGACTGCCGACACATCACCCGGACGGCACGGTCGGGCCGGACGGCGCCCCGCCCCGCGGAACACCCTCCGGCCCGGCGGATCCCGCTCAGACGAAGGTCACGGTCACCCGCTCGAAGCCCAGGCCGCGCAGCAGTTCCCGCAGCATCGCGGCGGTGTTCCGTTCCGCCCGGGACGTCAGGTCGGACTCGCGGGCCGCGTCGCCGATGCGCCGGGCGGCGAGCACGTGGACGGCCTGCTCGCTCGCGGGGTTGTCCGAGAAGAGGTCGCCGATCCGGTCGAGCAGACCGCGCTGCTTCGACACGGCGTACGACCGCTCCGGATCGAGGGCCGGATCGGCCGGCCGGGCGTGCGGCAGCCGGAGGGTGGCCTCGGTCCGGTCGGCGTCGACGGTCACGGCGTCGTCCCCGAGGCCGCCGAACTCGACGTAGGCGGCGACGCTGCCGATCGCCACGTACAGGGTGCGGGTGCCGCGGATCGCGTCGGGCAGGAACCGCGCGTCGTGCTCCAGGTCGACCACCACCTGGTAGGTCCCCGCCGCCCCCTCGTACCGGCTCAGGTCCTGGACGGACTTCAGGACGGCGGGGCCGGAGCGGTCCTTCACGTCCGTGCCGAAGACGTCCAGGCCGGGGACCCGGAGGAACTGGCCGATCAGCATGAGGGCGACGGCGAGCACGAGCAGGACGACGGCGGCGAGGGGCCACCTCCCTCCGGGGCGCTTCCACGAACGGCGGGTCGGCGGGGGTCTGTTCTCGGTCTCTTCTCCCATGCGGGCCGGATGCCCGAGCCCGCCGCTTCCACACCCAACTCCGCAGAAAACGGGCTCTGTTGGGGCCCGAGGGGAGGGTGGTTCGGAGGTGAGTGCCTCCGAGGACCGCAGGGCATGCGGTCCCCCAGCGGGGGTACGTGGGATCCGTTCACGCGAGGACGCCAAGGGGAGGAGACGGCTCATGTTCGGTCGGAGAGCGTCGAAGGGACGGGGCGGTGTCCCCGCCGGAGGGGACGGCGGGGACGGGGGCGACGGGAGAGGTGGGGGAAGTGGGGGAGACGCGGGGGGTACGGGCGGCGTGGCGCCGGCCGGCGGGAGCCCTGAGCGCAAGGACCGGGACACCGCGGCGCCTCGGGCCGCAGCCGCGGTCGCGGTCCGGCGCGGCCCGGGTCGGTTCGTGCGGGCGCTCGTCGCCCTCACGGCCCTCGCGGGCATGGTGGCGTTCGCCGTGGTCCTGGCCCGGCTGACGCTGGAGGCCTCGCCGACCTCCGTGCCCCTCACCCACAGCAACCTGACGCCCGGGCGCTCGATCGAGGCCTACCTCGGCCGGCCCGCGTTCGTGGACACGGTCAAGCAGCTCGGGGGCAACATCCTCCTCGGCGTCCCCTTCGGGCTCCTGCTGCCGCTGCTGTCCCGCAAGGCCCGCGGCTTCCTCCGTGTGGCGCTCCTCACCGCTGCCACCATGCTGCTCGTGGAGCTGGTGCAGGGGGCGCTCGTCACGGGCCGCGCCTTCGACATCGACGACGTCCTCCTCAACACCACGGGAGCGCTGCTCGGCTACGTGACCGTCGGCCGGCGGCTGGGCCGGGCCGTGCACCCCCGCACCCGCCCCCACTGGTGGCAGCGCCGGCGCCGGGCCCGTACCTCGGGATGACCAGCCGGGACGACGGGCTCCGGCGCAGGACCGACCGAGGGAGTACCCGCCGGGGCGTGGCCGCGGGGACGCCCGTACTGAGGGACGCCGGTGCCCCTCGAAACGATCCTTTACCGGCCGGCCCACTCCCTGTCCTGGGGCCGAGAAGCCGCCGCCTCTGCCCCACGAGGGGGCGGTCTCTCAGACCGCCCCCGCCCGCAGGTCGTCCAGGACCGCGCGGGCCGCCCGCCCGCCCGAGGCCAGCGCGCCCTGGACCGAACCTGTCGCCCGATGATCCCCGCACACGTACCGACCGGGTGCCCACCGCACGGACCGGGACAGCGGCATCGGGCCCGGCATCGCCGGCAGCGCGTCCTGGACCGTGACGCGGTGGACCGGCTCCCAGTCGGCCGTGTCCGCGCCGTACACCTCGCCCAGAGCCGCGAGCACCGCCGCCGTGTCCGACGGTCCGGGGGAGCCGAGCACCGACGTGGACACCAGCGCCCGGCCGTCGGCGGCGAATCCGGGCTGGACGGCGGTGAGGACGCAGGTGTTGAGGAACCTGCGCGCGGAGTCGACGACCAGCACGGGCTCGTCCAGGGGAGGCCGGTCGGCCGCGTGGTACAGCGTGGTCACGGTCCTCCCGTCCGGGACGGGAAGTCCCGGCAGCAGCTCGGCCGCCACCCGCTGCCCGGTGGCGACGACGACCGCGCGGGACCGCACCTCGCGCCCGTCGGCGAGGACCACGCCGTCCGGCCCCAGCGCGGTCACCACGGATCCGGTGCACGGCACATTCGGCGGCAGCCGCGCGGCGAGCTGGGCGGGCACGGCGCCGATCCCCTCGGCCGGGAGGCACAGGGTGCCGCGCAGCATGCTCCGCCACACCAGGTGGAAGAAGCGCGCCGAGGTCTCCAGCCGGTCCTCCAGGAACACGCCGGAGAGGAACGGTCGGAAGAACGTCTCCACGAGCTGCGGCGACACCCCCGCCGCGGCCAGCGCCTCCCGCGTGGTCCCGTCGGCGCCGCGCCGCAGCACGGCCGCCGGCGCCAGCGCGTCCCGCGCCGACAGGACGGAGAGCGCGAGCAGGTCGCGGCCCGACGCGAGCCGCCCCGGCAGCAGGTCCCGGGCGTCGCCGGGGCGGCGGCTCGGATCCGTGAACCGGAGCGGCCCGCGCTCGGTGTGCAGGAGAACCCCCGGTGTGAACGGTCGCAGCCTCAGGGGCTTCAGCCGCACCCGCCGCTTCACCTGCGGATACGAGGTGTTGAAGACCTGGAAGCCGCGGTCCACGGTGAAGCCCGCCACCCGGTCGGTGCGCATCCGGCCGCCCACCGCGTCACCCGCTTCCAGGAGCACCACTCGCAGGCCCGCCGCGCACAGGTCGGCGGCGCAGGCGAGGCCCGCGGCCCCCGCTCCGACGACCACCGCGTCGTACCGTGTTTCGCCCGTCGTCCTCTTCATGCCGTCCTCTCCACGTGTCCGCGAGGTCGCCCTGCCCTCGTGCCGTGGCCCGGGCGCGCGCCCCCGGCGGGGGCGCGCGAGCGCGCGGAGCCGTCAGGGCGGGCCTGCGCCCCGCTGCCGCTCCTTTTCGAGGAGGGCGGACAGGTCCCGCAGCCGGTCCGGTCCCGCCACCTGCCGGGACATCCGGCCGTCAACGGGCAGGCGTCCTCGCCGACCCGCCGGTCGGGCCGGTAGGGGCACGGCCCGCACAGGTCGCTCATGCGCCGGAGCGCGTAGCCGCCGAGAACCGTCGGGCGCGGGATGGCCCACAGGGCGAGGCGGGCCTTCGCCCTGTGAAGGCGCCGACGGCGAAGGACGGAGCGGGCTTCGATCATCACCACGGGGGCGCCGGGCGCGGGCCCCTCCGCGCCCGGCGCCGGGAAGGCAGGCCTCAGCCGGCCCCCGAAGATCCGGTGCGTGTCCGTCATGCCTCCTCCGTCCGCCTCCGGGACGTCCTCGACGACATCCAGGTCGTGCTCGGCGACCTCCGGGCGGTACCCGAGGACGTCGGGCACTCCCCGACGACGACCGGCCTCCCGCACGCCTCGTCCTTCTCTTCGCCCCGGGCGCGCCCGCCGGATGCATCGATGCCCGGTTCGGGGCGCCCCGCCGCCTCCGTTGTCCGCTCGGCGGCGGAACTGGACACGAGTCCAGCGACCCCGCCGAAGAACCGCAGGCCCTCATGCCCCCTTCCGGGAACCGGAAGGACGTACCGCGGTCGCCCTGGGCGCGGCCCGCGGGCCGCGCCCAGCCAGAGCAGGTTGTGCGCGCTCTCCCGGCTCGGTGGCGGGGCGTGTGCCCTGACGTCCGCGACGGGAGGCCTTCGGTGGCCATCGGCTCCGCGGGGTCGTGGCCCGTGCCGTTGCCAGGCCCGTTCCGTACGCTGGCGGCATGCGCATGCGTCCCACTCTGAGCTGGACTCCGCCCCAGGATCTGCCGCCAGGCATCACGGATCCCGAGCCTGTCGCCGAGGTACTGAGGGCCGGCGGTGTGCTGGTGCTCAGCGGGGCGGGCATGTCCACGGAGTCGGGCATCCCTGACTATCGGAGTGAGGGCGGGAGCCTGCGGCGGCATACGCCGATGACCTACCAGGAGTTCACGGCCAGCGCCCGGGCCCGGCGCCGGTACTGGGCGCGCAGTCACCTCGGCTGGCGCACGTTCGGCAGGGCCCGGCCCAACGCCGGGCATCGGGCTGTGGCGGCGTTCGGGCGGCACGGTCTGCTCTCGGGTGTGATCACCCAGAACGTCGACGGCCTGCACCACGCCGCCGGCAGCGAGGGTGTGGTGGAGCTCCACGGAAGCCTGGGCAGGGTCGTCTGCCTTTCCTGCGGCGCTTCCGGCTCGCGCCGGGAGCTCGCCCGGCGGCTGGAGGAGGCCAACGCGGGGTTCGCGCCGGTGGCCGCCGGACTGAATCCGGACGGCGACGCCGACCTCACCGACGAGCAGGTCGGGGACTTCTCCGTGGTGCCCTGCTCCGCGTGCGGCGGCATCCTCAAACCGGACGTGGTGTTCTTCGGCGAGGCCGTTCCGCCGCAGCGGGTCGAGTACTGCCGAGAACTGGTCGACGCGGCGACCTCGCTCCTGGTCCTGGGCTCCTCGCTGACCGTGATGTCCGGGCTGCGGTTCGTGCGCCAGGCGGCCCAGACGGGGAAGCCGGTGCTGATCGTCAACCGGGACCCCACGCGGGGCGACCGGCACGCCGTCGCCCGCGTCGCTCTCCCACTGGGGCCGACCCTGACCACCCTGGCCGGCCGACTGGGCGTCCCCGTTGACGGCGGGGCACCGGCGGCCTGAAGCGGCGCGTCCTGCTCTCGGCGGAACCGCCATCGGGACCGGCCTGAACGCCGACGCCGGTTCGCGCGGCTTGCGGTGGCGCATCTGGCGAGCGTCACGCCGGCCCCCGTCCGCTCGGCCCGCCGGTCCGTCGAGAGCACCCGGGAGTGGGGGGTCAGTTCAGCGGTTGTCCGCAGTGGACCGCGAAGGACCCGGCCCGGCGGTGCCGGGGCGGGTCCGCGAGCGGGGCGGCCGGTCTTCACACCGGGCGTCTGTCGAAGATCCGACGCTCTCGTCAGCTCTTGGTCAGGGTGCAGGTGTACGTGGAGGTTCCGCTGCCGCTGTAGGCCTCCACATCGACGTAGTACGTGCCGGTACCGGAGGTGGTTCGGGTGAAGGTGAGGGTTTCGTCGGTGCCGGCGCCGTCGTTGACGGAGCGCTCGAGGGTGCTGCCGGCCGAGTCCAGAAGGTAGACGTCGGCGTCGTACGCGGCAGGGACGGCGCAGTTCAGGGTGGCGGTCCGGCCGCCGGCCAGAGCGACCTTGAAGTAGTCGCGGTCGCTGGTGGACTTCATGCTGCCGGTCAGGGTGCCGGGGGAGAAGAGGGCGGTGGCGTCGTCGGCCGTGTCACGGGTGTCGTTCGGCTCGCTCTCGGCGAGCGTGCTCCCGCCTTGGCTGCCGCAGTTCGTCAGGGGCGTGCCGTTGTAGAGGTTGGCGTCGGTCACCCCGTTGGTGACGCTGCGCAGGTAGTAGCCGCAGGCGGGCCGGTTCTTGAAGTCGAACGTGCCGCCCGGCGTCAGCCGCCAGATCTTGAAGCCTGAGTACGTCAGGGGCTTGCGGTCGACGGCCTGCTCGGGTTGGTGGTCGGCGAGGACCACGTAGGCGTCCTTGCCGTACTGGGTGGCCATGCCGTTGCGGTCGATGAACAGTGAACCGCCGCCCTCCTCGACGCCGACGCCCCAGGCGGCGCCTCCTGTCGTGAGGCCGTCCTTCACCGCGCGGGCGAGGAACGCCATGGTGCGGCCCATGCGGTCGCGGGTCACGAAGTGGGAGTCGTTGACGACGCCGCCGTAGTCGGCCCACTGGAACATTCCGGTGGTGAAGCTGATGTAGCGGTCGTAGGGGTTGGCGAGTGCTTCGGCGCTGGTGACGCTGCCGTTGCAGGCGTCGTAGACGACGGGGCTGTTGATGTGGTGCCCGGCGCTTCCGCCGCCGGAGCCGCCGCCCTTGGCGACGACGGATTCGACGGACGCCTCGAGCGCGGTTCCCTTCCAGGCGGCGTACCGGCATTGGTCGCCGCCGGCGAAGTAGACGAACTCGGCGTTGCGGACGTCCGTGTTGACCTGACTGTTGTTCCCGTCGGTGGACGCGGTGAGCGTCCACGTCGTACACGAGTTCACGCCGGTCAGGCCCGTGACGGTGTCGCACTCGGGGGTCTTGCTGCCCGAGGTGGGCGCCGAGCCGGCGAGGACGACGACGTCGATGCTGCCGGTGCCCCCGCGGATCTCGTCGATGGCCCGGGTCATCGACGCGGCGACGACGCCGCCGGCGCCGTTCATCGTGAAAGCGGGACCGTTCCACGAGGCGCGACTCACATCCGAGGTGCTGCCCAGCCGGATCCTGTCCGCGGCCGCTTGGGCCGGCTGCTGGCTCGTCGTGGCTGCGGTCAACGCGATCAGGGCGACGGCGAGTGATGCGGTCTTGCGTGAGAGACGTGGCGTCATCTGCGCTCCAGGAAGAGGGATGCGTGCGGCGCCGCGGACGGACGACGTCAGGACGGCGGTGTCCGACGCGGCTGGTGAGGTTGGTAGCGGAACATACAAGCCATCCGTCAGAAGGGAAAGATGTAAGGCCGCAGGGACTTCTCCCGTCCGAGAGAGTGCCGAAATATGGGTTCAAAAGGACGTCAAACCCTGCGCAGAGGCTTCAGGGTGCCGCGTTACAGCAAAGTAACGTGAGTTACATCTAGCCAGGAACCTGATTGATATGTAACTTCTCTGCTGTGGCCGACGGCCAGAATCCGCCGGCGAAGAATCCTCGAGAGGATCCACCCCGATGAACACGCGTCTCGCCCACCGGGCAGCGGCCGCCGCCGTGGCGACCACAGCGCTCATGTCCCTCTCCGCATGTGGGGGCGACGGCTCCGCCCCCAAGGCGGCCGACAAGGTCTCCGTCGCCGGTGTGGAGATCAAGAAGGACCAGTCCCTGCACGACATGCTGCCCGAGGAGATCAAGAAGGCCGGCAAGGTCAGGGTGGCCACCGACGTCCCCTACCCGCCCTTCGAGATGTTCGTGAAGGAGGGCGGGAGCGAGCTGACCGGCCTGGACTACGACCTGGGACAGGCGCTCGGCGGCAAGCTCGGTGTGACGTTCGCCTTCACGCCGCAGAAGTTCGACGGCATCGTCCCGGCCATCCAGGCCGGCAAGTTCGACGTCGCGATGTCGGCCATCACCGACAACAAGGACCGCCAGAAGGTCGTGGACTTCGTCGACTACTCGCAGTCCGGATCGGGCATCCTCGTTCCGGAGGGCAACCCGGCCGAGATCACCACGTTGGACACCCTGTGCGGACAGAAGGTCGCGGTACAGGCCGCGACCAACCAGCTCGACCTGCTGAAGGGGCATCAGGAGGCCTGCGTGAAGGCGGGCAAGGGGAAGATCGACATCCAGACGTTCCCCAAGGACTCCGACGCCCAGCTCGCCCTGCGCTCCGGCAAGGCGGTCGCCCAGGTCCTCACCAAGCCCGCCGCCGGCTGGGTCGCCAAGACCGCCGATGAAGGCAAGGCCTTCGACCTGGTCAACGACCCCGAGGCGCCCGGCGGCTACAACGCCTCGCCCAACGGCATCGCCGTCAGCAAGGAACTGCCCGAGCTGACCGACGCGATCCTCAAGGCCCTGCAGGCCCTCCTCGACGACGGCACCGTCGCGGCGATCTACAACCAGTACGGCGTCGCGTCGATCGCCGTCCCCAAGGCGACCAAGAACGCGGCGGTGGACTAGAGATGATCGGCACCAAGGCACCCGCCGCGACCGTCCCCAAGGGTGATCCGCACGTCCAGGACCTCGAAGTCGTACCTCTCCGCAACTACGGCCGCTGGATCGCCGCCGTCGCGTCGCTGCTGGCCCTCGTCGGACTGATCGGCTCCCTCGCCAAGAACGACAACCTGCGCTGGGACGTCGTCGGCACGTATCTCTTCGCCGATCTCATCTTCGACGGACTTGCCACCACCCTCTGGCTGACCGCCGCCGCCATGGCCCTCGGCCTGGCCCTCGGAACGCTGATCGCCGTCATGAGGCTGTCCACCAGCCCCGTGCTCCACGGCCTCGCCACCGCGTTCGTCTGGGTCTTCCGCGGCACCCCGCTGCTCGTACAGATCATCTTCTGGGGTTACGCGGCAGCCCTCTACCAGTACGTGAAGATCGGCGTCCCGTTCACCGACATCACGTTCTTCCAGGCGGAGACCAACTCCCTCCTCACCCCCGCGATCGCGGCCCTGCTCGCCCTGGGCCTCAACGAGGCCGCCTACGCCTCGGAGATCGTCCGCGCCGGCATCCAGTCCGTCGACCCCGGCCAGACCGAGGCCGCGCACTCGCTCGGCATGCGCCCCGCACTCACCATGCGACGGATCGTCCTGCCCCAGGCCATGCGCGTCATCATCCCGCCGATGGGCAACGAGACCATCAACATGCTCAAGATGACCGCCCTCGTCTCGGTCATCTCCGCCCACGACCTGATGTCGAACATCCAGGACGTCTACGCCCAGAACTACCAGGTCATCCCCATGCTGGTCGTCGCCAGCCTCTGGTACCTCGCCCTCGTGACCCTGCTCAGCGTCCCCCAGGCATGGCTGGAGCGACGCTACGGCCGGGGCACCACAGGGGCGGGGCAGGTCTCTCCGCTGCGGCGCATGCTCGGCGGAGCCGTCGAGCGGATCGGCAAGAACGGCAAGGAGGAGAGCCGATGAGCACTCCCATGGTGCGCGCCCAAGGCGTGCGCAAGCACTTCGGCAGGCTGGAGGTGCTCAAGGGCATCGACCTCACCGTGGAACGCGGCCAGGTCTGCTGTCTCCTGGGCCCCTCCGGATCCGGCAAGTCCACCTTCCTCCGGTGCATCAACCACCTGGAGAAGGTCGACGGCGGCAAGCTCACCGTCGACGGGGAACTGGTCGGGTACCGGCAGCACGGCAACAGGCTGCACGAACTGCGCGAGCGCGAAGTCGCCGAACACCGCCGGGACATCGGCATGGTCTTCCAGCGGTTCAACCTCTTCCCGCACATGACGGCCCTGGAGAACGTCATGGAGGCCCCCGTCAGGGTCGGCACCGTCGCCAAGAGCGCCGCCCGCGAGCACGCGCAGAGCCTCCTCGAACAGGTCGGCCTGGCGGACAGGGCGCGCCACTATCCCGCTCAGCTGTCCGGCGGACAGCAGCAACGCGTCGCCATCGCCCGCGCGCTCGCCATGAGGCCCAAGCTGATGCTCTTCGACGAGCCGACCTCCGCACTGGACCCCGAGCTCGTCGGTGACGTCCTGGACGTCATGCGGCAGCTCGCCGCCGACGGCATGACCATGGTCGTCGTCACCCACGAGATCGGCTTCGCCCGCGAGGTCGGCGACACCGCCGTCTTCATGGACGAAGGCGTCGTCGTCGAAGCCGGTGACCCCCGTCAGGTACTCGTCGACCCGGAGCAGGACCGCACCCGCGCCTTCCTGTCCAAGGTCCTGTGAGCGCCCCGGTCCGCCGGCAGGAACTGGCCACCGAACTCCTCGACCTGGCCCGCGCCCACCGCTCCCGCTACCTGCGTGATCTCGAGACGCTCGTCTCCATCGACTCCGGGTCCTACAGCGCCGAAGGGGTCGACAAGGTCGCCGACTGGGTGGAGCGGCGCCTGAACCGTCTCGGATTCGACGTCGAACGCGTCAGCTTCCCGCCCGAAGCGGGACACCGGTCAGGCGACGCGCTGATCGGCCGCAAGCGCGGCACGCTCCCCGAATCCCACGGTGGCCGCAGGATCCTTCTCGCGGGCCACATGGACACCGTCTTCGAGGACGGGACCGCCGCCACACGGCCCTTCCGGACGAACGGCTCCCTCGCCCACGGGCCCGGGGTGAGCGACGACAAGGGAGGCCTGCTGGCAGGCCTCACCGCCCTGGAGGTCCTCGCCGAGCACGGCACCGAGGCGTACGACGAGCTGGTCTTCCTCGCCACACCCGACGAGGAGATCGGCTCACCGGCCAGCCGCGGTCTCATCGAGCGCACCGCCCGGGGCACGCACTACGGTCTCGGCCTCGAATGCGCCCGGGAGAACGGTGACGTCGTCATCGCCCGCAAAGGCGTCGCCGACTTCCGCCTCACCGTCACCGGCAGAGCGGCGCACGCCGGCATCGAACCCGAGCGCGGCGCCAACGCCGCCCTCGCGGCCGCGCACCTGATCGTCGCCCTGCAGGCGCTCAACGGCCACTGGGACGACGTCACCCTCAACGTGGGCGTGGTCCGTGCCGGGACGCGCGCCAACATCGTCTGCCCGGAAGCCGAACTGCGCGTCGAGGTGCGAGCGGCCACCACGGCCGACGTCCAGCGCGTCAGGCGGGCCATCCAGGAAGCCGCGGACCACCCCGCGGTGCCCGGCACCGGCGTCGTCGTCGAGCAGCTGGATCTCTGCCCGCCGATGGAGGACACCGCCGCCTCGCGCCGCATGCTCGACAAGGCCCGGCAGGCGGCACGCGCGGTCGGCGTGAAACTCGGCGCCACGGCCACGGGCGGGGTCGGGGACGCCAACCTCATCGCCGGAGCGGGAGTCCCGGTCCTGGACGGCCTGGGGCCCATCGGCGGCGCCGACCACACCCCCCAGGAATGGCTCGACATCTCCAGCGTCCCTCAGCGCGTCGCCGTACTGGCCGCGCTCGTCGCCTCCCTCGGCGACGCCCGAAACCCCTGAACCCCCTTCCGGTCGGCCGAACCCCTGAGGCGTCTCGAACGCCTTGCCCATGGCTCTTCACCCGCCCCGCGGAACCCGTGCCGCATCTGCCCGCGCAGAGCCGGCGCCGGCACGCGGGTGAGGGGCTCGGTCCGTCCGCCATCCGATCCACGGAGGCACTCATGCGCGCATCCTCAGGTCCCGCACGCCGCACTGTTCTCCTGTGCGGCATCACCCTCACCCTCCTCGCCGCGACGCCCGTCGCCCAGGCCGAGCCCGAACGCCCCGGCCGCAGAGCAGGTTCACTCGTCCTGATCGGCGGAGCACTCAAGGAGAGCAACACGGCGGTCTACGGCGAGATCATCCGGCGCGCCGGCGGCCCCGCCGCACGCATCGGAGTCATCACCGCGGCCTCCGTGCCCGAGAGCCAGGACCCCGACGCCGGCGACCCGGAACGGTGCAGCAACTCGGTGTGCAACGGGGCTTACTACGCCGATCTCTTCAAGAGGCACGGCGCGGCCGACGCCGAGTGGGTGCCGCTCGACATCGACCACGTGGCGAACGCCGACTCCGACGCCGTCGTCGCCCAGGTCGAATCCATGACCGGCTTCTTCTTCGGCGGCGGCGACCAGTACCGCTACATCACCACCCTGCTGCGCGGCGACGAGCACGCGGACTCCAGGGTCCTCGCCGCCATCCGTGCCAAGCTCGCTCAGGGAGCGGTGATCTCCGGCTCCTCCGCCGGCGCGCAGATCGCCTCCGGCCGCGACATGGTCAGCGGCGGCGAATCCTACGAAGGCCTGAGGGACGGCAGCGCCCCCGGCTACTTCGACGACCCCACCAGGCTCGGGTACATCCCCCGGGGCGGCTTCGGGTTCCTCCGGTCCGGACTCATCGACACCCACACCGGGGCGTACGGGCGGGAGGGCCGGGCGTACCGCCTGGCCGCCGACACCGGCCACGACCGCGTCTACGCGCTGGAGGAGAACACCGCCCTGGTCGTCGACGACCCCGGCAGTCGGCGCGAGCGGATGACGGTCCTCGGCCCCAACGGCGTCGCCGTCCTGGACCTGCGCGACGCCCGTACCCGCACGGGAGCCGCCGGCTGGAGCATGCGCAAGGCCCGCTACACCTACCTCACCCAGTCGGACCGCTACCACCCGCACACCTGGACGGCCCATCCCGCTCAGGACAAGCGGCGCCTGCGCCCCACGGGCACGACGACTGTCCCCGTCAACAACGACGTCTTCTTCTCCGCCTCCAACCCCGTCGGCACGCCGTACTCCTTCCGCACCACCGCGCGCGCCCTCGCGTCGACCCGGGCACAGAACACCGCGGCCGCCACCACCTTCGAGACCGACCCCCGCTTCACCGTCACCTTCACCAAGGCCGACGGCTTCAGCGCCTGGACGAACGACGGCGCCACCCCGCGTACGCTCGTCGATCTGCAGATCGACATCGCACCACGATGACCACCCGGCCAGGGCCGGCCCCCACGTACCGGCCCTGTCCCGGCCGTCCGCCAGACCGTCGCCACCGTCGCCGAACGCGCGGGCGTCAGCGCTCGAACTCTCCGTCGCCACTCTCGGCGACGACGCCCACCGGCACAGGGAACAGAGCGAGGAGACCGCCCGCCGCACAGGCCGCGTGTGACGTCCGGCGCAGGGCGTCACCCGCGCGGCACCGGCGGGGAGGCGCCCGCGAGCGCCGCCTGCCCGGTCAGAGCAGGCCGGTGCGGCGGGCCACGCTCTCGGCGTGCTTCATCCGTTCGTGCCCCTCGCTTCCGACCCGGTCGAGCACGGCGGCGACCAACGACTCGATGAGAGCCAGCGCAGGCGTGAGACTGTCGTAGGGAGAACCGGACGTCACCTGGGTGATGAGAACGACGTCGGCATGAGCGGCGGCCGGCGAGAGCCACGGGTCGGTGAACACGATGACCTTCCCGCCACGTTCGCGGGCCAACTCGGCGATGACGGTCTTGTCGGCTTCGTAACGCCGGTAGTCGAAAAGCACGGTGACGTCGCGACGAGTGAGCTGGGTGAGGAAGGAAGCCCGTTCCACATCCCTGTCGGGCAGGAAGTCCACTTGATCGCGAAACTGCGTGAGATGCAGGCCCAGGTACTGGGCCAGCAGATGCGTGAACCTGCCGCCTGCCACATGAACCCGGCGCCGCGGATCGCTCAGAAGGTGCACCGCGTCGCTGAACTCCTGCGGAGCGACCTCCTTGAAGGTCTGTGACACGGCCTGCTGCAGGAGCGCCAGGCGCTCTTCGAGCCGAGGGCCGGACGCCTCTTCCGAATGTTCCGGCACGCTGCGTCGCTGAGACGATTCGGCGGTCTCGTACAAGGTGATGGGCGAAGCGGTACGCGCGTCGAGTTCGGAGCGCAGAGCGGCCTGGAGGTCGGGGAAGCCCTTGTAGCCCAGACGGGACGCGCAGCGCAGCACCGTGGGAGCGGAGACCGAAGCACGCTCCGCGATCGTGGCCACGGTCTCGAAGACCGCTGCCGGATACCCGGCCAGCAGGACCCGCGCGACCTTGCGTTCGGCCGGGCTGAGATCTCCCAGCCGGCTGCGGATCTCATCGGCCAGCGTGAGACTCATGCTTTTCCTCCCTGCGGTGGACAGACCGCTGTCGGCTCTCTCCGCCTTCCGTGGTGACGTAGCGCACACCTCAGTTGTGTCGAAGAACCCGGACGTACAGACAAGGCTTTCCCGTCCGCTAAATGTATCGCCTGTTACGTGGAAGGTGCAGGGGCCCGGTACACGTCCCGGCGGCGCCCCTGCCGGCGGGTCTCAGGAGACGTACGTGGTGCCCGTCGTCCAGATGCTGTGGCCGGCGGCCCAGTTCTCGGCGAACCGGCGGGCGGGATGGGACAGGTGCGGTACGAGCTCGTCGAGGTTTCCCTCGGGGCGGCGTCGCGCCCCCAGGAGCAGGGCCATCGACAGAGGGGCCCTGACGTCCTCCGCGAAGGCGTCGTCGAAGATCTCCACCAGGCCCATGCAGAGGTAGAGCAGTCCGGTGAGGTGGACGGGGTCCGTCGGGTGTTCGTCTCCGGCCCGCCCGGCGTACAGCGTGCGGAAGACCCGGTCGCAGCGCGCGGCACCGGTGGCGTCCCAGTAGTCCAGGAAGCGGCTGTCCAGCCGGGGCGCGTCGAGGTTCACCAGGGTGTCCATGGGGTTCCCGAGCACGTGCGTCAAGTCGCCGAGCGCCGTGAGGGCCCGCCGGGACTGCTGGACGTCCGGTTGCGGGGCGCCGAGCACGTCGAAGATCCAGGCGGCGGGGGAGAGGGGACCGAGTCCGTAAGGGATGCCCGCCGTGTCGATCATGACGGACAGGACGTTGCTGTGGGTCGCGTCGGGAGGCCCGGCGGCCTGGCGCGCCTCCGGTCCCGCGAGTGTCCTGATGGTCTCCGTTCCCGTGTAGAGGGCGAGGGCCCAGCCTGCGGCGGAGCGCCGCACCGCACGGCTCGCGATCCGGCGCACGCTCGTCCGGGAGGCGAGGGCCGACCGCACGGGGTCGGCGTGGACCCGGACCTGGCGCTGTGCTTCCGGGTCCCCCGGCAGCCGGTGGGCGTGGGTGACGAGCCACGCCAGCGGGAAGCCGTGCGAGGTCTCCTGGTCCGCCTCCAGGTCCAACCGCTCCTCGGCGACCTCGCGGAACGCGGCCCAGGCCGCCTCCGGGTACGGCCCGGACGGAGACAGGAAGGTCGCCAGCTCGTTCGCGCCGGTGGACAGGTAGCTGTCGACGGCGAGCTTGATGACGAGCCGCATGGTGGGGACGCTGATCTTCACGACGTCGAGCCAGCGGGCCATGAACTCGACCAGCGTGCGCAGTCCGTCGCCCTCGACCGTCCGTCCCCGTTCCAGCAGACGCGTCACGACGCGCGTGCTCCCCCCGGCCCACTTCTCGTCGGCCAGGTTCATGCAGATCTGGGCCAGGATCTCCCACCGGCCGCCCGTCAGTTCGGGCAGGAGGTGGTCCGCCAGCAGTTCGGGCGTGCCGCTGTTCCGCGCCAGGTGCAGGGCGCCGAAGTACTCCTGGAGGCTCTGGTGGGTGAACCCGAAGATGCCGGAACCGTCCAGTTCCCTGCCCAGCTCCGTGAAGATCCAGGCCCGGCCGCGGCACAGGCCGACGAGGTCGTCGGCCAGACGGCGCGCCTCGTCGAGGGAGGGGACGGACTCGTCGGCCATCGCCGCCGTGGCGACCAGCTTCACGTCGGCCTCGGGCATGCCGGCCGACCACTGGGGGTCGGTGAGCGACCGGTAGGCGAGGGCGGCGAGCGTGTACCGCACGGTGTCCAGGTCCGTCCCGCTGTCGACGGGCAGCCCCTGGAAGTTGTCCCAGTCGGTCAGCAGGAGTTCCGCGCACTTCCGGTACAGCTGGGCACGGCTGCGCGGGATGAAGCGGTGCCCGCGGTACAGCACGCAGATGTAGGCCAGGAGAAGCGGGTTGCAGCGGAGGTCCGGGACGCTCGCGCTCTCCCGCATGAACACGTCGGCCACCCGCTCGGGGGCCTCGGGCAGACGGGGCCCCACCGCGAACCACTTCGCGACGTACGCGCGGACCTCGCCGCCGTCCAGGACGAGACCGTCGTCGAACGGGCGGATGCGGTACTCGTGGAAGGTCGCCGCACTGAGTCTCGCGGCGTTGTATCCGACGATGCGGGAGGTGGCGAGGACCCGCGACAGGGGGTAGAGCCGACTCGCGGTCTCGATGATCTCGGACGACCGGCGCCGCAGGCTCTCCGACGGCACCTCGTCCAGACCGTCGAAGAGCAGCAGGGCCGAACCGTCGAGGAGCAACTCCTCCACGAGCCCGTCCGGAACCTTGATCTGGTACCGGTGGGACAACTGCCCCTCGATGACGCCGGTCAGGGAGAAGCCCGCGGTGGTGAAGTCGACCTCTCGCATCACCACGTAGAACGGGACCGCGCGGCCCCGGCGGAACAGCAGCGAAGCCGACAGGGCGCTGCTCGTGGATTTCCCGGCGCCGGGGTCGCCGAGCAGCACCGTCCGGTCGACGGCGTCGAGGAAGCCGGCGAAGGAGACGGTTCCCTCGGCGGACCCGTCGGCCAGGCGGGGTTCGACGAAGATCTCGCTGTAGTGGATGCGGCGCCGGTTTCCCAGGTCGGGCAGCGGGATCTCCTCGTGCAGGGAGAACGCCTCGCGATACCGCCGGGTCCACTCGGCCCGCTCGTCCGCTTTCGGCCTCCCAGGCCGGGACAGCACCGCGAGGTACGCGTCGAGCGAGTCGACGGTCGTCCGCGCCGACGTGATGCTCGCCCAGTCGATGCCGTGCGTGTCGTCCTTCTGCACCGCCCTCAGTCCGCTGACCAACTCCACGCATCTACGGCGCAGATGGGTGAAGAGCAGCTCCGCGTACGTGTTCATGGCGGCGACGTCGGTTTCCGGGAACCGGTCCCTCAGAGCGGTACGCAGCGCCGGCCGCACGGCAGCAGCCGCGCGCGGTCCGCCTTCGACGATCTCGACCGCGACCAGGTGCCGTGCGATCGCCCGCGCCTCCGGGCCTGAGAGGAAGCCGAGCACGGCATCCCGGGACGCGCCGGCGGGCGGCTCCTCCAGCGGACCGGTGGGGACGGCGGAAGATGCCCCAGGCACGTGGATACCCGCCAGCGCCTCGGCGAGACTGCGTCCACCCCGGCCCCGGCGGACGAGCTCGCGCTCCACCCGGCTGATCAGGCGCTCCGCGGCCTCCCCCGCCAGCGGGCCCTCGACTGCTGCCTCGATCCTCACGCGTTCCCCCTCATACCGAGCGCGCTGTGGCACCCGCGCGATTCCCCTGCAGCGTGCGCCGCTCTCATGGCCTTGCGTTCCCTCGTGTCGGAGAGGTTCCGACGTCGACCCGTCAGGTGGGAATCCCGTCCGCTCAGAACCCGATCGGCACCCCCAGGAAGCCCGCCACCGCCTGTGCGGCGCCCGTGGCCAGTACGGGAGGCAGATACGTCCGCGCACCCTGCCAGACCCGCTGGGTGAGACTGCGGACGCGGCCCGGATCGGGCTCCCCGGATGCGAGTTCCGTCCGCAGCGCCTCGGCGTCCATCAGGACCGCCGTCCGGTCCTGCGGCGACAGCTCCGCCGACCGCGCGGCGGCCAGCACCTCGTCGGCGAAGGCGGCCAGCTGCCGGGGGTCGTAACCGAATGTGTTGTGCTGGACGTTGCCCTGGCCCATCTGGGGGGCGCCGCCGTGGACGGTGACGTTCCAGGTGTTCTGGACGTGCGGCCGTGGCTCGTTCGTGTCGGTCATGTCGATCCCGTCGCTTCCTCGGAGTCGTGTCGGTGGTCGGAGAGGTCCCACGATGGAGAGAGGAGGGCGGCGGAGCCGCCGAGGCGGCGGGGTGACCGCCGATGGGGTGCGGGCGGGTGGTTCACAGCAGTCGTTCCAGTGCCAGGAGGGCCATCGGCGTGTCCGAGGACTCCAGGTTCCGCCGGAGGCGTTCGAGGAGATCCCGGACCCGGCTGGCGGTCACCGGACTTCCTTGTCGCGCCGCCCGCTCCAGTTCCCGCGCGTCTTCGGCGATCTCGCGCCGGACGTCCGCAGGGGCGCTGATCGCGCCCGTGGAGGCCATGCCGCGCAGTTCCCGGGCGAACTCCGCGACCCGGAGCGGGTCCTGAGCGTCGTTGTGCTGGACGTTGCCCTGGCCGATCTGGGGAGCGCCGCCATGGACGGTGACGTTCCAGTTCTGTTGGATCCCGCTCGGCTGCCGGCCGGCCAGGTATCCCCTGACGTCGGTCCGGTCCGTCCACCCGCACAGTCGGCCCTGCGGGGTGAGCGTGATCGCCGTCGGCTCACCGTCGAGCCGTTCCACCGTGACCAGCCCTTCCTCCTCCAGGAAGACGACGGCCCTCGTGACCTCCTCACGGGTGAGCACGGTGTCGAGGACCTGGACATGCCCTGACAGGAGGAAGTCCGCCAGCTCCAGGCGGTGTTCGGGAAACGCGTCCGCGCCCGCCGTGACGAGTCCGTTGACCGCCATGTCGTACCGGACGATCGGCCGGTCCCGGTCGCGCAGCAGCCGTTCGGCGTGGACGACACCGGCCGGGGTGATCTGCCACACGCCCTGGTGCGAGCCGCCCAGGGGTCTGATGAGACCCGCCTGACGGAGGTGGGCGGTCACCATACGGAGCCGGGGGACCCCCAACTCCCCCCAGCCTGGCAGTTCCTCGACGGCGAGGTGCTCCATCGGGTCGCTGGGATTCCTCTTGTACATCGCCACGAGCAGCAGGGCGGACGCCCGTTCCGTCTCCACCGTGTGATCGTAGGCCGCCCGTCGTCCGCCGGCCCCGGGGTTCACGGAACGGATGGGAACCCACCGGAACGGTGCCGGACGATCGGGGCGCGTTCATGATCCTGACATGACCCACGGCAGCCGGCCCGGTTCGATGGGGGATACGGGCGGCGACCTGCGGGGTGAGGCTGTCGTCCGGGCTGTAGCGGGTCCCGCGAGCGTGACCCGGGCGAGCGCGTGGCGCCGCGCCCGCCCCTTCGACGCGGAGGCGCGGGCGCGGCACCACGTCAGGGAGTCCGGGCGGACCGGACCGTCAGGAACGCCTGCGACGGGCAGCGAAGAGGAGGCCGCCTCCGAGGGCCAGGACCGCCGCCGCGATACCGAGGGGGACCAGGGGATCGGAGCCGCCGGTCTGCGCGGGAGGACCGCTCCCGCCGTCCGCGGTCCGGCCGGAGCCGCCGTCGTCCTCGGTACCGCCCGGTCCTTCGACGCCGGCGAGGCGTCGGTTCCGCCGGTGCTGGGCGGCGTGCCGGTGTCGCCGGGCTGCCTCTCCTCGGCCTGGGCGTCGCCCTGCCCGTCACCTGAGGTGGGATCGGCGGTGCCGGGCCCGCGCCCTCGCCGCACGCGGGCCCGTCCTCGTGAGCGAGTACACCGCGTCCGTCACCCGCAGCCAAGGCCAGCTGTGCACCAAGCCGGGCCTGCTCTTCCTGCCCGAACACCACGATCTGGACGGACTTCTCCGCCTGGCCGTCACCCAGACCTCTCCCGCGCCGATGCGGGGGCCCTGGATCACCGAGGCCTACCGTACGACCCTCGACGAGCTGGCCACCCACCCCGCCGTCCGGCGGATCGCGGGCGCACCGACCGGCACCCACCGCACCGGACTTCCCACCGAAGGACCCCCGGCGGCGCTCCTCACCGTCACGGCCCACGACCTGCGCGCCCACCCCGAACTCCTCCGGGAATGCTTCGGCCCGGCATCGACCGTCGTCACCTACGCCTCCACCGAGGACCTGCTCACCACGCTCCGGGAACTCCCGGGCAGCCTCACGGCCACGGTGCACGGCCAGGAGGGCGCGGACGAGGAACTGTCCCGCGACATCTCGTCCGTCCTGCGCGCCGGCCGCCTGATCTGGAACGACTGGCCGACAGGAGTGGCGGTCACCCGTGCCATGCACCACGGCGGCCCCTGGCCGGCCACGACCAACCCGCTGCACACCAGCGTGGGCGGCACCGCCGTCGCCCGGTGGCTGCGCCCGATCACGACAGCTCAATGCGCAGTTGTTCCCCGCCTCGGATCACGAAGGCTGAACTCGGTCACGCCGATGGTCGTCGAGCGCTTCTTGGGCGAGTTGGGGGCAGGCGGCAGAGGCGGAGCCAGGAAGCGGGCCGCAGGAGCCGGGCCGCGCGGGCTCCTGGCCGAGCGGGGATGCGCGGACCCCGACCGTCCTGGCCTGCGGCTGCGGACCGTGGCGGAGTGTTTCGCCCATGCCCGGGCCGAGGCGTCGAGCTGCGGCTGGGCGGCACAGAGGTCCAGGTCTGACGACCCGCAGCCGGCCGCGCAGACGCCGGGCGTTCGTCCCGGGCAAGAAGAAGCAGAACGCGATGAAGGCCACCGTCGTTGCCGATGCCCGGGGCCGCACGCTGTGGGCCGATGCCCTGCGAACTGGTCGGATGCCACCGTCGAGCACGCGCTCGCCGACCACAAACGCTGGAAGCAGCTGACCCGCTGGACCCACCGGCGCGAAGTTCTGTCCGACACCAACCGGGCCATCGCCGGCCTCGTCTCCGACCGCAACACCACCACCTGACAAAACCACCAGCTCAGGACCATGCATCTCCAACGTAAACACGCACCAGCTCGTCGGCGCCGGACACTTCCCATGCCTTGCAGGCGTTGTACGGCTCCTGATCCCCGCGTCGGCTCCGGCGCGGGTGTCACGGATCCCGGTGCCCGCCGGGTGGGACTGCCCGGCTCTCGGCGGTGCCGTGTGGACCCGGTGAGGGCTCGCCCGCCGCGAGGTGCTCCAGGACCTCAGCCAGTTCCTGGCAGGCGCGGCGCACCGACCGGCGGGTCGCACGCTGCTCGGTGATGACGGAGGCGAGAAGCAGGGCGGTCAGGGCGGCGGAACCGTTGAACGCCTGGAGCTTGACCATGATCTCGACGTCCGTCAGGTGGAGAAACGCGCCCCGCCCGGAGGTCGCCTCGAAGGTGGCGAGCACGGAGGCGAAGAGCGCGCACAGCATGCTTCCGGCGAGCTGGAAGCGGAGCGCTGCCCAGATCAGCAGGGGGAAGATCAGGAAGAGCATGCTCATCGGGCTGAGGACGGCCAAGGGCATGAGGACCAGGGTCGTCAGCCCCAGAAAGGCAGCCTCCTTCCAGCGCCGTACCCGGAACCGTCCGGCCGGCCCCGCGAGGACGAGCAGGAGCGGGGCGACGAGCAGCACCCCCATCGTGTCGCCCACCCACCAGGCCAGCCAGACGGGCCAGAACTCGCTCTCGTCCAGGGAGCCCTTCGCCACCTGCAGTCCGACCCCCGCGGTCGCACTGATCAGCATGGCGCCGAACCCGCCGAGGAAGACCAGGGAGAGTCCGTCCCGCAGCCGCGCCATGTCGCGCCGGAAGCCCGCCCGTCTCAGCAGCAGGAAGGCGCAGAGCGGCGCCACGGTGTTGCTCACCACGGTGACCACTGTGGTGGGCCCCGGAGCGGTGAGGGAGGCGATGACGAGGAAGGAGCCCAGGGCGATCCCGGGCCAGACCCGCGCGCCGAGCAGCAGCAGGGCGGCGACGGCGACGCCGGTGGGCGGCCAGATGGGGGTGACCACCACGCCTTCGACGACGAGGCGGCCCATCAGACCGAGTCGTCCGGCCGCGTAGTAGCAAACCGCCACGGCCAGCGACATCAGAGCCGCCTCCGTAGTGGACCGGAACTGCCGAGTATCCAACACGTCAGCCATCAGACACCGGCCAGGCCGCCACGACCGGGCAGGGACCCCTGCGTGTCGGGCGCCGCCTTACGGCACAGGCCCGGGCCGGTCCGAGGGGCGACCCGGCTCGAGGCGAGCCCCCTCTCCCCGCTCCTCGGCCGCCGACCGGGCCGGACCGCCGTCATGGCCGACGACCAGGACGGCCGCGTCGTCCTCGTGCCCCACCGTGGCCGCCAGCTTCATGACGGCGGTGGCGAGCGCGTCGACGTCCAGCCCGGCGACGGCGGTGATCCCGGCGAGCCTCGTCACCCGGTCCAGACCCTCGTCGACGTGGAGCGAGGGCCCCTCCACCACCCCGTCGGTCAGGAGGACGAAGACACCGTCGGCGGTGAGCCGGTGGCGCGTGGCCGGGTATTCGACGCCGCGGAGCACACCGAGCGGAGGCCCGCCCTCGCTGTCGTCGATGCCGGAGCGGCCGTCGGTGGTGGCCCAGATGTGGGGGATGTGACCGGCCCGGGCGCACTCCAGGGTGCCGGCAGCGGGGTCGAGCCGCAGGAAGGTGCAGGTGGCGAAGAGGTCGGCGCCCAGAGAGATCAGCAGGTCGTTGGTGCGACCGAGCAGCTCTCCCGGGTCTCCGGTGACGGAGGCCAGCGCGCGCAGTGCCACGCGGACCTGTCCCATGAAGGCGGCGGCCTCGATGTTGTGCCCCTGCACGTCACCGATGGACATGCCGATCTGCCCGCCGGGCAGGGAGAAGGCGTCGTACCAGTCACCGCCGACGTTCAGCCCGTGGTTGGCGGGCTCATAGCGGACGGCCAGCCGGGCGCCCGGAAAACTGGGCAGGTCCGAGGGCAGCATGTCGCGCTGCAGGGCCACGGCGAGCTCGACGCGGGAACGCTGCGTCTCGGCCAGCTCCCGCACCCTGGCGGTCAGCGACCCGAGCCGGACCAGAAGGTCCTCGCTGTTGTCGGCCGGCCGTCTGCGGAACATCGATCACTCCGACGTCACGACAATCCCCGCATCAGTCCGTCACGTCTCCAACACGCGGGACCACAGGGAACCACCTCGGTACGAACAGGTCCTTCCCCACTCTGCCCGGAGGGGACGGCGTCCGCATCTCATCGGCGGAGAACGCGGCGGATCCCAGCGGGGCCACCCCACACCGCCGGAAACGAACAGCGGCTCGGCAAGATCGAGGGCAGCGTCCCGCCCCTGACCTCCGTCCGGACCGGGCAGGCCGGCGCCGCGGACTCGCCGGGCGGTCATCCGCCGCACCCGGCGCCCGGTGCCTGCCTGACCTGGCGGCAAGGCACCGGGCGGCCCCGAGGAAGCCGGGCATGACCACGAACCACACCCTCGTCCCCCGGGCGTGAAGCGTTCTGCGCCGGTCCTCCTCACCGCCGACGCGGCCGTCGGCCTGCTCGGCGCGCTGCCGGGCACGCCGGCCGGTCTTTCGGGCGCCGCTCAGCACACCTTCCGGTAGGGGATGCCGGGCAGGTACGTCCGCCACTCGGCGGGCGAGAGCGTCCCTCCGGCGCGGCGGCACACCTCGGTGACCGCCCGCGCCGGGCCGCGGCGAGGACGGAGCCATCGGGCGAGAAGGCCACGGCGGTGGTCTCCTCCGGTTGGTGAAGTCGGCCAAGCCCATGGGCGACCACATCGGCGACACCCTTCCCAAGGCCGTCAAGCAGATCTCCAAGGACCACAAGAACAACGACCTGGTCCCTCTCTGGGCCACCCCCGGGCTGGCCCTGCCCGCTCCGGACGCGGCCGCCGATGTCGCCACGAGCCTGCGCGACGGCATTCAGGCCGCCATCGAGATCCGCCGCCAGCTCCTCGAGGGAACCCCCGACCTCGCCGCCTTCGAACGCGCGGGCAGCCCCGGGATCGCGGTCAACGCCGACCTGACCCATCCGGGCTCCGTCCGGACCATGGCCGACCTCGTCAGCGCCGCGATCGGACCCGTTGACATCCTGGTCAACAACGCCGGCGCCTACCCCCGCGTCGCCTGGCAGGACACCGACGAGACCGCCTGGAACTACTCCCTCGACGTGGACCTCACCGCCCATTACCGCACCTGCCACGCGCTCACCCCCGGCATGGTCGAACGCCGCTGGGGCCGGATCGTGAACATCGGCAGCGTCAACGCCCGCGCCGGCCGCACGAACCTCGTCGCCTACAGCACCGCGAAGGCCGGGCTGCTGGGCCTGACCCGCTCTCTCGCCCGGGAACTGGGCCCTTACGGGATCTGCGTCAACACGGTCCTGCCCGGAGCCATCCAGGTCGAGGCAGAGAATCCCCCCGCCAGGCACCGTGCGCGGCCGGAGGACCAGATCAAGCGTCAGTGCGTCCCGCGCCGTGGCCGGCCCGAGGACGTCGCAGCCTTGGTGGCGTTCCTCGTGGGACCCTCCGCCTCGTTCATCACGGGGCATTCCGTCCACGTCGACGGCGGCCGGCTGCTCCACTGAGACCGTCAACAAGCAAGGAGACGAACCGAAATGATCGAACGAGTCCGCGCCGTCCTCGTCACCGCCGACGACACGATGCTGGTCATCCGCCGAACCAAGCCTGGCATCCCCGAGTACTGGGTGCTGCCCGGCGGCGGCGTCGAGCCCAGTGACGAGTCCCGGGAAGCCGCCCTCCACCGGGAGATCCATGAGGAGATCGCGGGAAAGGCCGACATCATCCGCCTCCTCCACACGATGGAGACCGACGACGAGCGCCAGCTCTTCTACCTCGCCCGCATCGCGACCTGGTCCTTCGACGACCGCACCGGCCCCGAATTCAGCGCCGAAGGCCGCGGCGAGTACGCGCTGGAGGAGGTCCCACTGACCCTGGAGGGGCTCGACGGCATCGACCTCAAGCCCGAGGAGATCGCCCACGTGCTGAGGGGAGCCATCGGCGCCGGAAGCCTCGGAGCCGAGGCGTCGCTCTGAGCCGGCGTGTACGTCGTCCTGCCGCAGGGACCGGCTCTGAGATGAGCCGGTCCCTGCAGCCTTCCGAGGTCAGCGCGGGGCGCCCGGACGCGGCTCCTCGTCCTGCCCCGGCAGCAGCCGCAGGGCGAGGACCGAGCCGTCGGAGTGGACGGAGACGGGGCCGCCCCAGTCCTTGTCGAAGGTGAGGCGGGGGCGGACGTGGCGGCTCGCGTGGACGAGGGCGCGGTACTCCTCGACGTCACCCCGGGCGAGCAGACGGAAGACCTCCGCGTCCACGCCGGAGAACGCCTTGACGCGAGGGCCGTTCAGACGGAAGACGTGGTCGGTGCCGACGTACTCGTTGCCGAAAAGGGTGTGGGCGGCGTCCTGGATGCTCATGCTGGCCGCGTGCTCGAGGCCGGTGAACCGTTTGCGGCCCTGCCGGTCGGTCAGGTGCCGGGCGGTGGCGTGGCCGGATCCCGTGAAGGCCATGAGCCCGGCCGCCGTGGTGTGGGCCAGTGACTCCTGGAACCAGGCGTAGTCCTTCGCCTGCACGTGGCAGCCCCGTACGGGTTCCGGTGCCACCAGGCCCTCGGTCGGCGAGTGGATGTCAGGCATCACGTTCGACTGGAACGGTGGGGCGTTCAGGTTCGGCTCACGGCCTTCCGCCGGGGACAGCCGACCTCCGCTGCCGAGTGCCTGGAGGGCGTTTACGGTCATCGTGCCGCCGTCCGTCGGGAGCTGCGTGCTGAACAGCAGGCTGGGGGTCTCGTTCCAGGCGCCGATGTGGACCGCTTCGGCGTGGGCCGAGGCGGAGGCCAACTGCTCGGCGGAGGTGGCGGCGTCGCTGTGGTTGCCCTTGCATGCGAGGGGGATGACGAGGGACGGCTCTTCCGGCCGCCAGACCTCGGCAAAGTACTGGGGGCGGTAGCGGTATTTCACCTTCTCGCCCTTGTCCCTGGTGGTGAGGGCCCACCCCGCGCGTAACGCCGTGTCGGCGGGGACGATCGTCACCGCGTGGTCGGGGAAGCGGCTGCCCAGCATGTGCTCGGCGAGCGTGAGCGCGAAACCGATGCCGAGCTCGCCGGACTGCAGCGACTTGTAGTGGTCCGCGATGCTGTGGCCTTCGTCGGTGAGGCCGAGGAAGGAGTCGCGACCGCCGGCCAGGGCCTGGGTGTACTTGAGCGCGCCCCAGTGCTCCGCCAGCCCCCGGCCCGCACCGCGCCACGACAGGGCGGTGGCCCGGGCGAGGGAGTGGAGAACGTCCCAGAGAGTCACTTCGAACTGCCGGGGCAGCTCCGTCTGCGGGATCGGGGCGAGGTCGGGCTTCCGGCGGAGCGGCTCGTCCTCGTTCTCCTTCCGCTTCTCGTCGTCCGCAGCGATGGCGGCCTTCACCTTGCCGACGAGCGTGTCGTCGGAGTGGACGGAGATGTTCGATGGCTGGGTCAGGTTCTGGAGCACTTCCTCGGTCGGCTTCAACAGCTCTCCTTCACGGTGTGCGCGGGCGGTTCGCCATCGGGCTGGACCGTACGGAGAGGAGGAGAGGCGCACGCAAGTGCGCAGGGGCGCGTGACCTGGACCTTGGCCTGAGCGGGCTGGTGTCGACGCCTGGTTCGCGAGCTCCGCGCTGCCGAGAGGCCTCCCATATGCCTGATGGCTCATCAGGTAAGGCAGCATTCGGTCAGCATGAGTCCCCGAGCGTTCCGGGGCAGTGGTTCCCAACCGGTGCCGGTGCCTAGGGAAAGCCCAGGTAGAAAGCCGTCCAGCCCGACCCGAGCGATGTTCCTCACAAACATCGAACGGGGGTCTCGGTGTAAACTCGGGACCGCCCTTGACCTGCAGAAAGCAGGCAGGGAGCCGTCTTCGAGGAGTCCACAGTGCTGCGCACTCTGTTCAAGTCCAAGATCTGACTATTTGGCGTCGCCGCAGGTCAGGGCATCATGTGCCCCCCTCAGGTCAGCAAAAGGTCAGCATGCGTCCGCATGGTGTCCCCGTTTGCTGACCTTCGACCTACAGTGCGGCGCCTGAGCATGATTCTTGGGCTGGAACGGATGGTTCGCGACATGGCCCGACAGCTCGCCCGCGGCATGGGGTCCTTCTTCAAGGACTGCGGCTGCGCCAAGCCCACCCGCTGCCCTCACCCGTACTCGATCCGTTTCCGCGACGCGCTCGGTAGGCAGCGCGAGGAATCCGGATACGACACGCAGGACGACGCGATCGAACGCCTCACGCAGCTCTACGCGGAGAAGAAGACCACGGCACCCTCCGTTGCGGCGGCCCGCCGCGAGCTGGGTCAGCAGACGGTCGAGGAGTACGCGAAGCAGTGGCGGCCCCGGCAGCGCAGGATGACGGACTACTCCACCGGCTGGCACGTGGACAGCTCGATCAACGTGCACATCGTTCCGCGTCTGGGAGCGCGGAAGCTGAACTCGGTGACGCCGATGGTGGTGGAGCGGTTTCTGGACGGGATGGAGGGCGATGGGGTCGGCCGGGGTAACCAGGTGAACATCTTCCGGGTCCTGAAGACCATTCTGCGGGACGCGTATGCCAAGGGGGCGATGGCGGACGACCCGGTGAAGGGCGTCCAGGAACCGGAGTACGTGCGCGCGCAGGTGGCGATCCCGTCCCTCGCCTACGTGAAGCATGCGCTGCTGGTCGCCGACGAGGACCTCGCGCTGGAGATCGTCATGATGGCGGGATGCGGTCTGCGTAACGGTGAGGCGCGGGCGGTGAACGTCGACAACGTCGTGGCTCGGGACGTGTACCGGGTGCGGGAGCAGATTCATTCCAACACGCTGAGGCCGGCGAAGCTGAAGCACCGCAGGGTGGGGGAGTTCCGGGAGGTGCCGCTGCCGCGGTCGGTCCGGGAGGCGATCGAGCGGTACGCGGAGAAGCACGGCACCACGAGGGACGGCTATCTGCTGCGTGGGCCGGGCGGCCATTTCACCGAGGGCATGGAGCGGCGCCGGGTGAGGAGGCTCTTCACGAACCTCCCGCCGGAGGAGGGGGTGGGGATGTACGGCTTCCGGCACTACTTCGCCTCGAACGCGCTCGGGAACGGGATCCCCATCACCGATGTGGCGGAATGGATGGGCCACAAGTCCATCGAGGAGACGTACCGCACCTACCGGCACCTGATGCCGGGCAGTATCACCAAGGCCGCCCGGATCCTGGACGCCGGCCTATGGGAAGCGGCCTGACTTCCGGTTTTGAGAGAACAGCAGGATTTCGTCTGCTGGTCGTACAGGGTGCATGGTCGCTTGACCTGCGGAAATGTCCTCCACCTGGCATCTCCCGTCCGTCGTGGACCGGGAATGGTCCGGATCTTGCCGAGTTGTTGCCTCCACCGGCAGAGGCGGCACGCCCAGAGCGCGGGTGCCGTCGTGAAGAGTCTCGGGTCGTCGTTGCCCACCGCATCCGAATGGTGCCGCGGTCACTGGTAGTCAGATGTGGAAAGGTGGATGGTGAGCTCGTCGCCAGTGAGTGTGAGCTCGGTGTCGAGGTGGCTGTCCTGCAGCGCAGATACGTCGCTGTGACTACTGGCTGGGATGGTCGCGACAGGTTGGTCCTGGAGCAGAAGGACCAGCGCGGCTGACTCGCTGCGATGTCCGATGACGACAGCCCCAGAGGGGGCGGGGGAGCCCTCGATGAGTGTGACCTTCAGCCTGGCCGAGCCAGTTTCCAGGACGGTGTTGAGGAGGCTGCCGCTACGGACGCGGACATACTCCAGGAGGTCGGCGACCTCGTACTCGGTGGCGTTGAACAGGGTGAGCCAGCCGTCGATGTGAAGGGAGGTGAGCCATGGGCGCAGATCTGCGGTCGAGATGCTCTCCTCCTCGGCGAGGCTTCCGATCTGGTGGGCGAGCCGGCGGGAGGTGATGCCCGAAGTCAGCAGTTGCAGGGCTTGCTCGGTGTCCACGCCGTGGCGGAGATACCAGGCGGTGTCAGTGCACAGGCGGATCGCCGTGCCAGCGGCCGCAAGTCGGCGGTTCACAAGGTTGACGAGGGCCCCGAGGGTCCATGACAGGGCGTGCTCGAAGGTTCGGCTGATGTTAGCGACGGCTTGCTCGAGTGCCCATTCGCGGCTGGAGTGAGGCAGCCAGAGCGTGGCCAGGTCCGGGATGGGGATGCCTGACAGCCAGCTGTAAACGGCGCCCTCAAGGGGCACATCTACCCTCTCGCCGCCGGTGGCCGCGCTGGCGAAAGTCCAAGCTCTGGCCTTGACGACCTCGGGAAGCTCCAGGAGCTCGTCGAGAGCATGGTGCTCGGAAAGGTAGCCCAGCGTGTCATGAAGTGACCACTCATCGACTTGCGTCGGCTGTTCGAAGATCAAGCCATGATCTGGAGGGGACGTGACTTCCGTGGTGAGGGGCAGGGCGATCCCCTCGGCAATGCTGTCGAGGGTGCGGGCCGTCCCGATGCTGGTACCGGTCGTGGTCCACCGTCGGCGTGCTGCCGAATCGGTCAGCTCGTATCTTTGCGCGACGGCCGTTGCCAGGGCCAGCCACCGTCCACGCACATCTGGCTCGAGCTGCTGCATTCCAAGAAGGCTTCGAACAGCCACGAGAGGGTCGGCATCGGTGAGGGTGGGAATACGGGACAGGGCGTCGAGGGTGAACCACACGTAGGCGACGAAGTCGGCGACCAGATTTCCGGCGAGCTCGAAGATTGCGTCGACGCTCTCGCGGATCAAATCCTCGCAGGCGGCCAGTTCCGACATCGCCTCGGAGTCAAGGAGTGCGGAGGTCACCTCGAGGGCGTCGTCACCTGGGGTCATGAGATCGAAGTCGGCGCCCTTGGGGAAGGCGGTGCTGTGGCGGGTGAGGAAGATCCATCCCTCGCTTTCCCGGCCTGCTCGGCCGGCCCGTCCGACAGCGTTGAGAAGCTGGGCTGAGGTCAGCCGCTGCTGTTCCTCGTAAGCCAGGCGGTCGTCGCCAACTCTCGTGTTGATGATCACGGTCCGCACTGGCAGGTTCACGCCGTCGGTGAGCGTGCTGGTCGCAGTTACGGCGATGACCTTCCCGGTGCGCAGCGCCTCCTCGATCGCGTGGAGAACATCGTCGGGCAGGCTGGCGTGATGGTAGGCGACACCCTTGCGGGCGCAGTCGACGAGAGGGTGTTCGGACCCGAGGGTATGGGCGAAATATTCCGCTAGCGGTGCGGCTTCGGGCCGGTCATCGAGATGCTCGGCGATCGCGAGAGCTGTGTTCCGAGCCTCCTTCTGTGTACTGCCGATCATCAGGACGCTTCCCGCTCGGGTGAGATGAGCCGCCGTCAGGGCGAAGAGCTTGATGTCCGGTGTGCCGCTCAGCTTGTTGGTGGCGTTCCAGACGCCGGGCGTATCCTCGGCGTAGTGGCGTACGCCGAGTTCTTTCGTGACCATGACGGCTGGCTTCGCGGTCGCGGTGGGTCGCAGGCTCAGCCGCGCAGCGACCGGCACGGTCGCCCGGGTCAGGCCAGGGTGATTCTTGCTTGCCTTCCGCGGTTTGCGGACCACTTCATTTCTCAGCAGGGTGGGGGAGATCAGGCCGTGGAGTCGGCGGGGGCCCCGCCATTGGTCGGTGAACACCACCTCCGCCGCTGGGCGGCCTGGGTCCAGCCACGATGCCAATACAGCCCGGTTTCCGACGGCTGCTGAGAGCAGGACCAGCCGAGGGCTTGCGGGGTGGGCTTGGCAGTACGCCAGCAGTCCTTCGAGGAGGAAGCCACGCTGTCCCTGGGCGAGGTGGTGGGCTTCATCGACCACGATCAGTCCGACATCGTTCAGCGCCGCGTCCGGATCGCTGCGCAGTGCGTGCATCAGCCTCTCGGGCGTGAGGATCTCGACATCCTCAGCAGTGCTACGACCCCGACCAACCGGGAAGTCGGGCTGCTCGGCTGCCAGACGCCTGCCAAGGAACCGAAGCCGGCCACGTAGAGCCTCACGCATCTCCCGTCCCAGGCTGCGCAGAGGCGACACGTACAAGACGCGGCCCGGCTCCTGGGCGAGGTGTGAGCAGATCACCAGCTGAGCCATGAGGGTCTTGCCGGCACTCGTGGGAACACTGATCAGGGATCTACGGGTTGCCGGATCCAAAGGGTTCCCGGACTCCAACTGCAGCAACCTGCGCTGGGGCGGCCACAGTGTCATTACCGGTGGTTCAGAGAGCGCAAATGTACGGGCGACAGCCGGGGGAGTGCTCGGAGGCAGCAGAGCGTAAAGGCCGTTCGCAGCAAGCTCTCCAGTGAGTTCCAAAAGGTGCGAGGCCACCCAGCGGGCCCACAGGTCACCCGAACCGGCACTGTGGTCCACCACCGACCGCAGATTTGACTGCGCACGCTCCAGGTCATGCAGGCCGCCGAACACGAGGTGGCGGTGAAGGTGGTGGACGGCCTCGATGACCGCCTCGGCCGGCCCGTACATGGTCCCGCGCATCGAATCTCGTCGAGTCAACCGTCGCAGCTCATCGAACTGACGGCGCCAGACCCGCACAGCGTGGGTCAGGGCGGTGCGGTTCAGCCCGAGGAAGGCAACACCACCTTCAATGGCCAACGTGTCAATGTGGGCGGGCAGGTCGGCGTCGGTGTTCACCAAGTGCCGCACTTGGTGGAAGACGGCAGTAGCGTTGGGATCCTGCTCGCAGCGGCGGTAGCCGGCCTGCGCGGCGAAGGCCAGACGAAGCCGCTCTGAGTCGCCTCGGTCGTCGGAAGCGAGTGCCAGGTCGAAGACGTGGGCGCTGACGGCGAAGGCGTGCCGGATCTGAACCGGGTCGTACCCGTTGCTGTCAGGCGCCGCAGCGGCGACCCCATGCAGGTACCAGGCGGTACGCAGCAGCTCGTCGGGGAGCTCGAAATGGGCAGAGCGGACCGCCGCGATCTCTACGTTCGAGATCAGAGACACGAGCTCCTCGGGAGACGGCATCATGCCTTCTCGGTACTCGCCCATCGCCTGGGCCAGGACGTTTCTGTCTACAGTGCGGTCCACACGTATTCCCGGACGTCGTCGGCGAAGGATTCGAAGTTGTCGATGGCCACGATCCGGCCGCAGAGCGCGCCAGGGTGCGTATGGGTCGGGAGGTGCTTGTGCGCGGTGTGGAACGCCTTGGAGGGCGCGAAGTCGACTGCGACGCTGATTCCGGCGTTGCTGGTGGGCTCGGCCTTGGCCCACTGCCGGGGCAGGGTGCTCACGAAAATCCGGGTGTCGGCAGCGAGATGTTTGTCTGCCCACGAGAAGGCCGCCAGGTAGACGTGTCCGAAGTCGTTGAGCTGTTTCACAGCCTTGCGGATCGTGGGTCCGACGTCGTCGCTCTTTTCTGAAGTGAACTTCTTCATCTCCCAGAGGCGAAAGATGAAGCTTGTGGTGTTTCCCTGGAGGCGGTGGATGACGATTCCGTCGCCACCACTGTCCGTGGAGGTGGGGCCAGGGGAGGAAAGGAACTCCACGCTCTCGCCAGCGTTCGACGGAGCCTCCTTGAGCGTGAGGTACCACAGCCACTCGCTGACGTAGCCGGCAAGACCGTGGTACTTCACGTCGGCGTCACGCTCCCGGCCTGCAGCATCGAACACGGGGTAGGCGTAGCCGTGGACAATGATCCGGTTGGGCCCGTCGAGGGGAGTGCCTGACAACGTGGCCTCGCGCCAAACCTGGTAGGACTCGGTGTCAAGCCCAGTACGGCCAGCCATGATCGCGTCGGCGACAATCCACGCGGCAGCAGCACGTGCTTCCACCGTTGGTCCAGCCACCGTCACCAACTCCCAAGGACACTCCTGGTGCGTGCCCTGTGCCGCCCGCGCGATGAGTGCGCTGAGAGTGCCGCCCGCCGCGTCAGCTGCCCTCTGCGCTACCGCAACAGGTACGTTCGGTGCCATGGGTGCCCCCTCCCAACCGTGCGGATGGAACATCCGACCGCCGATTCGGATTCTAGGCGGCACCGAGACGCTATGTGCCCAACGGCCGCGGTAGTGGGACCGCGCATGGCCAAGGGGGTTGCGGACTGGTACCCGCTCGTACCGAGGGCTGGGGGCGGGTCGTCCGGCACCGTATGTTTGCAGGGCTAACGGGTCACAGCCCATGGCCGGCGGCTGCTGGGTGTCCGGTGGTCGCCCGTGGGCAAGCGAGCGGCGACGTGGTCGGCATCGACTGGTCGCTCGGAGGGTCGGACGTAGATGCTGGCGCATGTCGATGTTGTGCCGTCAGGATCAGTAGCCTGAGTCCGTGGATGATCCTCAGTCTTCTCAGAGCATGTTCCGGGAAACGGTTGTGGTGCCCGACACGGATCCATCGCGGCCGATGGCTATGCCGTGGGAGCAGTACTCGGACACGGCGCTAGCGGAGTGGTACGCGCTCCTCAGCCGTGATCCCGAGGAGGTTGATGTCCAGAGCTTCCTTGAGCTGCACCCAGCCATGATCCCTGGGGGCAGCGGTGACATCGGGCCAGGCGGGCATCACGGCTCAGATATGGGGGCTGTGTTCCGACGGCCGAAACTTATCGGCGGTGGTCGTGCGTTCGAGCCAGATTTTATGTGGGTGACGAGATCCTCCGGCCTCATCACGCCAATTTTGATCGAGATTGAGAAGCCTTCAAAACGCTGGTTCAGGAAGGATGGGAGACCGACTGGTGAATTCACGGAGGCTCGCGATCAACTCAACGACTGGCGTTCTTGGTTCGCTCGCGAAGGAAATCTAGCGCTGTTTCGAGAGACGTTTCTCTTCCTGGGTGAGAAATACAGGAACCGGCCCATCGAGCCGCAGTACGTCTTGATCTATGGCCGCGAGTCTGAGTTCAAGCGCGGTGGCGGTCATGCCAACCCGGATGAACTGAGATATGAGCGAGACCAACAGCGATCGAGGGACGAGTCGTTCATGACATTCGATGCGCTGCGCCCTCGCTACGATCACTCGATTTCCATGACGCTTTCCATGACATCGCGTGGCCCGGAAATTCATGCCTTCTCGCCCGTCTACGGGACGGGAACGCATATTGGTGAAGGCGCTCTACTGTTGGGTGATCCGCAGGCTGGTCTTGCCCGATCGGCCATGATGTCCGACGAGCGTCGCAAGTACCTGGCCCAGCGCTGGGAGCACTGGCGGAGCCGTGAGCGTCACAGGATCGATGCTCCTGTCCGTGGGTATCTTCGTGCTCGTCGGCCGGGGATTGAGTGATGCCGATGTGAGTTGCTCGGCGAGTGAAGGCGGCCCTGTGGTCTGTGTAAGCCGACAGAAGGTGCACATCGACTAAGCCGAAATCAGGGCGCACGCTCTGGTGGCGAGACCGGTTGCCTACGAAGGAGTCGGGTCAGGCGCTGACGGAGGCGAGGTCGCTTAGAACCTCGCTCTGCCAACACTGCGATTGTTAATGGCGCGGATAACTTCTGCGGCTACGCTGGCGAAGGTTGGGTTGCCCCGATAGGACGCAAGTAGGTCGAGAGAAGAGCGGTCGCCTACGCGACCGAGCAGGCGAAGCGCAGTTGTTGTGCGCTCTTGAGGGCGGGGATAGGGGAAGAGGGAACTGAGATGGTCTGGCGCGCTGAGCGCGTGATGCAGGATGCTGCGGGCTTGTGCTGGGAAGGTGTCCAGAATTCGACCCAGCGCAGTGGTGCCGATATCTCGGGCGAACTGGGCGACGTACTGGTACTGATGCAAGGGATCAACCGCCGCGCCCAACAACGGTCCTGTGAGCTGTTCCCACAGTGGCAGGCATTGCGCGCGCTGGTCATCTGCGGAGAGGTCCGGGCGGTGGATCCAGAACAGAATCTGGCCATAACAGCGCCACGCTTCGGCATCAGCGCCATGATGATGTTTCAGGAGATGGGGAGGGGTGGGCAGGTGGGCGGCGCAGCCTTCAATCCCAAGGAGATGACAGCTGATGGCGCCTTGTGGAAATGGGTCGCGCACGTCGAGACGGGAAGCCCAATACTGCAGGGCAGGAAGCGCGGCAGGATCGCCCGCTTGAAGTAGTTCTCTGAGCAGAACGTCGGTGAACATACCGGCGTCGCCTTCGCTTAGAGCCAGGATCGTAAGTGCCTGGCGCGCAGCCGGCTCCAGGGTGTCGAGAGCCTGGATGAACGGTGCAGCGATAACTTCCTCGAACTGACTTTCCATGATGCGCCTGGCGCGAGCGTGCGGGTCGGACTGATTCGGATCGATGAGGAGTAGCGAGATCTCCTCGGCGATGTCGTCGAGCGCGTAAGGCGACGTGATCTGGTCGTATACGTGCAACGCATCAACGAGCATGGTGGAGACAAACACGTCGTCGGTGTGCAAGGTGGTCAGCAGCTCGGAGACTTGAAGGATGGCTGCCTCGTCAGCGCTGCTGCGGATGCTCGTGAGCAGATCGAGGCCCGCGAACTGCAGGTGAGGTGCGTCACTAGCCCAAGCTCGGGCGAATAGGGCGGGCGCGAGCGCGGCGGTTTCGGCGTCAGCGGGGTTCCGAAGCACACTGCAGAGCAGGACCATCAGCCCGACATCGTCGGAGCGCAGCGAGTCGAGCCAAGGCTGCAGCGCGGATGACGCAAGAGGCTGGTGCAGGCTCCGTCCTGATCGAGGCCAGGCGAGATGTGCCGCATGTGTGATGAGCGCAGCAGGCAGCCGTGCGTCGTCGGCAGGCGATATGGGCCCGTGCAGGGTTGCGGCGATGAATGCAGACACCGGCTTTCGACGGCGTGCCGAGTAGCGAGTAGCGCCGCGCCTGAATGCCTGGTCGGTCTCTCGGAGAAGCCGGGCTAGTGGCTCCAGCAGGCGCCCATCACGGCAGGTGGCACCGATGGCGCTGAAGACCGCCTGCTCGTATGCGCTCCAGGAGGAGCCTGGCTCAACTGTGTAATTGAAGTCGGAGGCGAGCACTACCTGACAGGCGCTTGCTACCTCGGCGCCCCTCTCCAGGAAAGTCCGGGCCTCGGCCAGAACCACCTCATCAGCTATCGAACCGAGCAGGCCCCGCAGCGCTTCGGTGAGTATCTCGCTGCTGGCCGGTAGCTCCCGGAGCAGTCCACCAACTGCTGGGTCAAACGTGCCGCGAGGGACAGTTCGAAGGCCGTACCGAATGGCGCAAATCGCTCGTCGCTGAGCGCATCCGTTTCCGGGCTCACGGAGTACAAGCACACCAACGACCTGCGCTGCTGCGTATCCGGTTCAGTTGTCTTCAGGCGGGCACCACGCAGTGCCTCCGGTACGCGCACGAATTCCTGGCTGCTGGACAATACGGTTGCTTCGAGTACGCGGCTCCACGAGCTAATCTGGTGTACCAGCCGTTCCTGCAGTTGGGCGGGACATTCGTTGATCCCGTCCACGAGCAACACGATCGGCACTTTCTGAAGCTGGGCGGCCTGCAAGAGAGCCTGCAGCCCAGGCCGGCTGAAAGGGGCCACACACTCCTCGAGTGTGTCCTGCAGGCGACCTTCGTAGATGCCTGCCCGCATCAGGATCGGCAGCCACCCTGCCTGCGCCAGCCCAAGAGTCGTGTGGCTGAGGATGTGGCTTTTGCCGGTACCTGGGCCTCCAGCTACCTGCATGTGGCGTCCGGGACGCAGCCAAGTTGCAAGGTCTGCCGACGACACCTGCTCTGGCCCATCCTGTTCCTTCAAAGTCATTGGAACCAGGCCGGGAAGATCGCTGCTCAAGTAGGCACCCAACTGTTCCAGATAGTCCTCCAGGAGCCCCGCATCAGCCACGTCGCTACGGTCCGGTGATTCCTGGTTCGACAGGGGACGACAGAACACTCGCATGGTGTCCTCGCCGAAGAACCGGCGCACCAGATCCGGCAGAGCAAACAGCATGTCGGACAGCTGTTGCTGGCCCCATAGATCGATCGCCAAGCCGTGGTACTGATCGCGCAGCCTCGCCAGCTCTAGATCGATCCGGGTGTCGCGGACGTCCGCCGTTGTCACAATCACCAGACGACGTGCGTCGAAGGGGCGTTGCCCATCGGTGTAGGACTGCACAGCCTTACGTAGATCGGTGGCGACGAACTTTTCGTACCTTTTCGCTTGATAGACCGACGCGGTCTCTGAGGCGAAGAACGCCACCACGTCGACCCCATTCTGGGCTTGGCCACCCCGGCCGAAGGGCCTGGCCTCCAGAGCATGGTCCGCCCGGACTGCCAAAGCTACAACCAGATGCTCCAGAGCTTCCCAAGACAACTCGTGCAAGCGAAGCAGCAGCGGTGCTGTGACCGTCAAGGGGTACGAAGAGGGCCGTGCCACGTCCTCGATCGCAGCGTCGTCGGACTCGAGGACGGTGCGTTTGTCGTCCTTGCCCCTGCTGGACACAGCGCCTCCCCTTCCTCTGGCCTCAGGACGATCCTTGCTGAGTTTGCCACGCCGTCAACAGATAGCAGAAAGAGCCCTGAAGCAGCCGGGCATCGAAGGGGACTGCCGTCCTCGATGGTCAGCAGGCTCTGCGGCCGGGTCCTTCACTCGCTGGTGCTTCGTATGCCTGGCGGGGGGCGGGCGCAGTCGGCGGACGCAGCGGTCGTTTGATCAGTTGGCGTTGTTCCTGGGGCACGTCCCGCAGCTGGTTCGGCCGCGTCTGACACTGGTCAAGGTCACCGCGGCTTTGGCCCCGCACGCACAGCGGCAGTGCCACCGGTCGGTGGTTCTTCCGGGATAGGTCTCGAGTGGCTCAAACCCGGCCTGGCGCACCTCGGCAACGGCCTTCGCCGGATCAGTTCGGCCGCCGGCCCGGGGGCACTTCTTGCACCCCGTCGTTCCTGACCGGACGAAGGACAGACGTGTCGTGACCTCGTTCCCGCAGGAGCAGCGGCAGTTCCATGGGTCTGTGGTCCGGCCTGGGTAGGGAACCAGCGGTTGGAACCCGGCTGCTTGCATCTCGGCTGCGGCTCGCTCGGCGTTCGACGACTTGGCGGAGCAGAAGCGGCAGCGAGTTCCTCCGTTGCTGACGTTGGAGTAGGTGGGCGTGCTCTCGCGGCTGCATGTGGTGCAGCGGCAGTGCCAGGGGGTCTGACTGGTGCGGTAGGGCTCCAGCGGTTCGAACCCGGCCGCCCGCATCACCTTCTCCGCCTTTGGTGCGTTCGCCGCGGCACGCTTAGCCTGCGCGGCTTTGGTGCGGCAGATGCGGCAGCCCTGACCCCCGTTGAGTACGGCGTTGAAGGTGGGCCGGCCCTTGTGCCCGCACGTGGTGCACCGGGAGGGCCAGGTGGCGTTTGTGCGGCCTGGGTAGGGAACGAGCGGCTCGTACCCACGGGCGCGCATCTGCCCGGCGGCGGCCTCGGCGTCGATCAGGACGGCGGCCCGGGGTCGGGCACCCGACCTCGGATCGTAGGTGCCGGGTGCGCGGCGGGTCTCCTCCTCGGCCATGGCCCACACCTCGTCCGCGGTGACGCGGTCGGTGGAGCAGGTCTCGCTCCATCCGTTCGGCATGACGTCCTTGGTGAGGAACGGACACAGCTTGGCGCCGCGCAGACGGTCCAGTACGGCCTGCTCGACGTCGTAGGCGGCGGCGCCTGTCGTGTAGTCGCCGGCCCGGTACAGCTCCCACCCCTGACGCTCGTGCTGCAAGAGACGGGAGGTGTAGCCGGTGCAGGCGCCGATGCCGACCTTGACCGCGTTCCACTCCCGGTGGGTGATCACGTAGAGCTTCGCCGGCCCGGCCAGGTCGATGCCGTGGGTGGCGCACATCCGGCATCCCTTGCCGGTACGGACACCGGTCAGCCGAAGAGGTACTTCGTGGCCCGCCGGGCAGCGGCACAGCCACCGCTTGTCACTGCCGGGGTAGGGCTCCAGCGGCTCGAACCCGGCCGCCCGCATCTCGGCCGCGCACACCGCGGGGTCGAGCGGCGCGCTTCCCGCGCAGTGACCGCAGCGGTGGCCGCGGCCCTTGACCCCGGAGTACAGGGGCCTCGACTCCTTCCCGCACGTGGTGCAGCGGCAGTGCCAGCCCACCGAAGCACCGGGATACGGCTCCAGCGGCTCGAAGCCATGCCCCCGCATCAGGGCGGCGGCCTCGGCTGGATCGGTACGGCGAGCGGCAGCCCGCTGCCTATACCCCTCCGCCCGGCACACCGGACACGGGTCGTAGCCGCTGCGAACGCTCGACGCCTTCACCCGGACCACCTCGCCGCACGCCGCATGACGGCAGCTCCACGGTGCGGCGGCGGACAGATACGGCTCCAGCGGCTCGTACCCCGCCGCGCGCATCATGGCCCCCGCCTTCTCGGCGTTGGCCTCGCGCTGACGCAGGCCGCGGGCCCTGCGATTGCACGTGGCGCAGCCCGACGCGACCCCCTCCTTGATCAGGTTCCGGACCGCGGACAGCCGTGGTGTGCCGACGGCCCCGCACGCGGTGCAGCGGCAGCGCCACGGCGTCTGGCTGTTGCGGTACGGCTCCAGCGGCTCCAGACCGACCGACCGCATGTCCGCCTCGGCCCGCTCGGCCCCGCCGGCGCGCTCCTGGAAGATCGCCCGGCGGCTCTCCTTCGCGCACTCCGTGCACCCGACCCGTCCAGCGCTGAGATACGCCGGTCGCGGCGAGACGATGTTTCCGCACGCCAGGTGCCGGGACCGCCACGGCTTCCCACTCCCGGGGTAGGGCTCCAGCGGCTCGTATCCGGCCGCCCGCATTGCGGTGGCGTGCCTGGCCCCGGCCGCGTCACCGCGCGGGCGCCCTGCATCCTCGCGGTCGGTGGAAGGAGTGCGGCGGTCTGAGCGAACCATGCGACGATTCTCGCGCTTCAGGGCGAGCGACGAGCCCTGATTCGTGGTTCTCCCTCAGAATCGGCTCGCTTGGGTGCCGGCTGTCGTCCGGTTCCATGACGACCACCCGGGGGAGACTCTGCTGTTCCGTTTTATCGCGTCGCGACCGGCCGCGTGCTGATGGGTTCTGTTGGATCATGGAATAGACGTTCGCGTCCCAGGCGCTCAGCCCTGCTCGCTTACAGCAATGTCGGCAGCCGGGCCCATAGGCGCTTCCGCTCTCAGCGCTGAAGGGGCTGTGCGTCGCCGGCCGGGGTCGGTTTCCTACCCGCGCCTACGGCTCGCGGGCCCGCCGGGCGGGAAGCCGTCGCTCGCGAGTTCCACGCTGCCGAGGGGCCTCGGACGGGCGACAGACAGCGAGCCGACTTCCGGAGCGGTCGAGCGTCGACCGGTTGATGGCCAAAGGGGCCGTGTTACGCGAACCGGAGCGATGTCGGCGCCCGACGTTTTGATGGTGCGTATGCGTTCGTCGTCCGTATGCAGTGGGGTCTCCCGCATGCCTGATGACTCATCAGGTAAGTCAGCATCCGGTCAGTATGAGTCCCTACGTGCTCCGGGGTGATCGCCCCAACAGACGCCTGAGTGAAGGGGAAGGCCCAGGTAGGAAGCCGTCTCGACTGACCGGAGCGATGTTCCTCACAAACATCGTTCGAGCGTGCCGGTGTAGAGTCGCGACCGCCCTTGACCTGCACAAAGTAGGCAGGGAGCCGTCTTAGAGGAGTCCACAGTGCTGCGCACTCTGTTCAAGTCCAAGATCTAGCATCTGGGTGTTTTTGCAGGTCACAGGCTTTATCGCCTCGCTCGGGTCAGCAAACGGTCAGCATGCGTACGCATGGTGTCCCCGCTTGCTGACCTCCGACCCGCAGCAGGTGCCTGAGCATGATTCTTTGGCTGGAACGGATGGTTCATCGATGGCCCGCCAGCTCGCCCGCGGCATGGGTTCCTTCTTCGAGGACTGCGGCTGCACCGAGCCCGCCCGCCGCCCCACCCCTACCCGATCCGCTTCCGCGACGCGCTCGGCAGGCAGCGCGAGGAGTCCGGACACGGAACGCAGGACGACGCGATCGAACGCCTCACGAAGCTGATATGCGGAGAAGGAGACCACGGCGCCGTCCGTGGCGGCGGCCCGCCGTGAATTGGGCAGCTGTGACGGTCGAGGGGTACGCGAAGCAGTGGCGGTCCCGGCAACGCAGGATGACGGACTATTCCACCGGCGAGCACGTCGACAGCTCGATCAACGTGCAGATGTCCCGCGTTTGGGATCGCGGAAGCTGAACTCGGTCACGCCGATGGTGGTGGAGCGGTCCCTGGACGAGATGGAGGGCGACAGGACAGGGTCGGCCGGGGCAACCAGGTGAACATCTTCCGGGTCCTGAAGACCATTCTTCGGGATGCGTATGCCAAGGGGGCGATCGCGGACGACCCGGTGCAGGGGGACCAGGAACCCGAATACGTGCGCGAGCAGATCCATTCCAACCCGCTGAAGCCTGCGAAGCTGAAGCACCGCAAGGCGGGGGAGTTCCGCCAAGCGCCGCTGCCCCGGTCGGTGTGAGGGGCGATCGAGCGGTACGCAGAGCAGCACGGCACCACGCAAAAGGGCTACCTGCTGCGCGGCCCGGGCGGCTACTTCATCGAGGGCATGGAGCGGCGCCGGGTGAAGAAGCTCTTCAAAAACCTTCCGCCGGAGGAAGGGGTGGGGATGTAAGGCTTCCGGCACTACTTCGCCTCGAACGTCCTCGGGAACGGAATTCCTATCACCGATGTCGCGGAGTGGATGGGTCACAAGTCCATTGAGGAGACGTACCGCACCTACCGGCACCTGATGCCGGACAGCATCACCAAAGCCGCCCGGATCCTCGATGCCGGCCTCTGGGAAGCAGCCTGATTTCCGGCGGGGCCAGCCTGGCAGCGGGGAAGGGGCCGCCCCATGGGATCCGCACCTAGAGCGCCGCCGTTGCCGGCCTGCCGACGGCTGTCGTGCCCTCCATCAGGGCTGTACTGCAGCGTGCAGGCGTCGCTAGTGCAGCTTGGTCGGGCGGGTGGTGGCCGTCTGGACAACGAAGCCCTCGTCGTCATCGCTGAGCAGGCGGGAACGGCCTCCCGCCCACCGAGGGTCCAGGCAGGCAGGGCGATCTCGTTGCACCGGTGGATCACATCGCGCACGGTGTCCTCGTCGGCCGCCACCAGCTGGGCGATCACCGGCACCCGGCTCCCGCCGGCCGAGGCCGGCAGCATCATCACGCGCCGATAGCGCACCGCGTTGGTGCTGCCCGGGCGCACGATCTGCTACAGCCGCTGCCCCTTCTGGTCGGTCGGTCCGCGCACACGGACAGGCTCGGCCACCGTGCCTGCAGCGGTCGGATCGGACGTCACCGCACGTCCAACCGCCACGACGACCAACCCGGCGAACCTATGCGGTCACAGCACCAGGGAGGGTGGGACCAACGGCTTCGCGATCGGCCGCGGTACTCGGTCCTGGTCGGTGGCGCCGAGGAGGACGTGCCGCCCACCGTGCGCCGCCACGTGGCCCGGCGGGGGCGTCCACGTTCCTCGCGGGTCAGCCGCGGCCGACCCAGTCCACGACGGTCTCGGCGAACTCCCGCGGCACCTGCTCCGGTGCCGCCACGTGCCCGGCGGACAGCACTCTGGTCGGGCAGCCGAGCGCTGCCGCGAACTTCACCAGGGACGGCCGGGAGTAGGTGTCCTCGGGCGCGCACACCGCGAGCGTGCGTGCGGTGATCCGCGGCAGGCGGGGTTCCATGACGTAGCGGTGTACGGCCTCGTGACCCTCCTCGACGCGGTCGAGGACGGTCAGCGCGTCCACCACGTACCGGCCCAGGGCCGCCTCCTCGCCCGGCCGGTAGAAGCCGCGTCGTCCGTCCCACAGCTCCCGCAGATGCGTGCCGTCGGGTGAGGGGTCGACACGGTCGATGCGTCCGCGGCCGACCGCGCCGGCGCGCTTCTCGTCGTCGACGAACGGCGTCCCGGACAGCGTCAGGCTGGCCACGCGTTCCTGGAAGCGGGCGGCCAGCTCGACGGCGATCACCCCGCCGGTGTGGTGCCCGACCAGGTGGAACCGGTCGAGACCGAGCGCCTCGATCAGTTCTCCCGCCCCGTCCGCGAACCGCTCCACGGTATGCGGACCGGCCGGCTTCGCGGACGCCCCGTAGCCCAGCGTGTCCATGGCGATCGCCCGGTACCGCTCTCCGACCAGGGGGAGCACGTCCAGGTACTCCGTCCAGGAGCGGGGTGTCTGGTGGAGCAGCAGCACGGGCTCGCCTTCACCGCACTCCACGTAGTGCAACTGGCCGAAACGGCTGGGCGCGTAGCCCTTCCGCAGGGTGTCGGTGTCCGTCATGCGCACGTCGCTTTCGTTGCGAGGCCGGTGGTACCGAGGTGCCGACCCGGGTGGACGATCTTCACGGCGGCCTCCCGGTCAGGAGACCGGCGTCGTGATCACGTGACGTCTCGTGCCGTCAGGTCGAGGGCGACATCCGTGATCATGTCCTCCTGGCCGCCCACCATCCCGCGCCGCCCGACCTCGACAAGGATGCTGCGGGTGTCCAGGCCGTGGCGAGCGGCGGCCGCCTCGGCGTGGCGGAGGAAGCTCGAGTACACGCCCGCGTAGCCGAGGCTCAACGTCTCCCGGTCGACCCGCACCTCTCGGTCCTGGAGGGGGCGGACGAGGTCGTCGGCGGCATCCATCAGCGGGAACAGGTCGCAGTGGTGCTCCCAGCCCATCAGGTCGGCCACCGCGACGAACGCCTCCAGGGGGCAGTTGCCCGCGCCCGCTCCCTGTCCGGCGAGGGAGGCGTCGACGCGGGTGACGCCCTCTTCCACGGCCACGACCGTGTTGGCGACGCCGAGGGCGAGGTTGTGGTGGGCGTGGATGCCGAGTTCGGTGGCCGGGTCGAGGACGTCGCGGTAGGCGCGGAAGCGGTCGCGCACGCCGTCCATGGTGAGGCGGCCGCCGGAGTCGGTGACGTAGACGCAGTGCGCGCCGTAGGACTCCATCAGCTTCGCCTGACGGGCGAGCTCGGCGGGCTGGGCCATGTGGGACATCATCAGGAACCCGGCGACGTCCATGCCCAGGCCGCGTGCGGCGGCGATGTGCTGGGCGGCGATGTCGGCCTCGGTGCAGTGCGTGGCGACGCGGACGGAGCGGATGCCGAGGGCGTGGGCCTGCTTCAGGTCCTGGATCGTGCCGATGCCCGGAAGGAGGAGCGTGGTCGGGATCGCGGTGCCGGTGGCGTCGACGACGGCTTCGATCCACTCCCAGTCGGTGTGCGCGCCGACGCCGTAGTTGACGCTGGAGCCCGCGAGACCGTCGCCGTGCGCGATCTCGATGGCGGCGACCCCGGCGGCGTCGAGGGCGGCGGCGATGGTGCGCGCCTGTTCGGTGGTGTAGCGGTGGCGGACGGCGTGCATGCCGTCCCGGAGGGTCACGTCCTGGACGTACAGGCCGGTCACTTGGCCGCCTCCTTCGAAGCAGTGGCGCGGTGGGCGGCCATGCGCTCGGCGGTGCGCAGCGCGGCCGACGTCATGATGTCGAGGTTCCCGGCGTAGGCCGGCAAGTAGTGTGCGGCGCCCTCTACTTCGAGGAAGACGGAGACCTTGAGCGCTTCTCCCGTGCTGGGGGGTGTGAGGCTGTGCAGGGGGTCACCGGGGCGGACCGTCTCGTACTGCACCTTCTGCTTGAGACGGTAGCCGGGGACGTACGCCTGGACGCGGCCGACCATCTCCTCGACGGACGCGGTGACGGCCTCCTCGGCGCGGGCGGAGATCACACAGTGCACGGTGTCCCGCATGATCAGCGGGGGTTCGGCGGGGTTGAGGACGATGATCGCCTTGCCACGGGCGGCACCACCGACCTGCTCCACGGCCGAGGAGGTCGTCTCGGTGAACTCGTCGATGTTGGCGCGGGTACCGGGTCCGGCGGAGCGGGAGGCGATCGAGGCGACGATCTCGCCGTAGTGGACCGGGGAGACCGCGCTGATCGCGGCGACGATCGGGATGGTGGCCTGGCCGCCACAGGTGACCATGTTGACGTTCCGGGCGGTCAGGTGCGTGTCGCCGTTGACCGGTGGGACGACGTAAGGACCGATCGCCGCCGGAGTCAGGTCGATCAGTGTGCGGCCCAGAGGGCGCAGGACGTCCTCGTGGTGGCGGTGGGCGCCGGCCGAGGTCGCGTCGAAGACGTACTCCACGTCCGCGAACTCGTCCATCGCCACCAGGCCCTCGACCCCGGTGTGGGTGGTGGCGACCTTGAGGCGACGGGCGCGGGCCAGGCCGTCGGATTCCGGGTCGATGCCTGCCATGGCGGCGATCTCCAGCGACTCCGACAGCCGGAGGACCTTGATCATCAGGTCGGTGCCGATGTTGCCCGATCCGATGACGGCGACCTTCGTGCGGACACTCATGCGGTGTCTCCTTCCGGTGCGAACCGCACACTGACGCGGCCCAGTTGACTGATGCGGGCCTCGAACCGGTCGCCGGGTGCGGCGACGGCCATCGGGCCCAGCGCCCCGGTGAGCACGACGTCCCCGGCGCGCAGCGGGTCGCCCGCCGCCGCGAGCGTCGAGGCGAGCCAGGCGGCGGCGTTGAGCGGGCCGCCCAGGCAGTCGGCGCCCGTCCCCTCGGACACCGGCTCCGCGGCGCCGTCGCGCGTCATGGTCATCCGCACGGCGCGCAGGTCCAGGCCCGACAGCGGTACGGGCGTGCCACCGAGAACGTAGAGGCCGCTGGAGGCGTTGTCGGCGACGGTGTCGACGATGGTGATGTCCCAGTCGGCGTTGCGGCTGTCCACGATCTCCAGTGCGGCGAGTACGAAGTCGGTCGCCCGGATCACGTCCGCCACCGTGCAGTCGCGGTGTGGCAGGTCCGCGCCGAGCACCAGCGCGACCTCGGCCTCGACCTTCGGCTGGATGAGCCGTCCGGCCGCGACGGTGCCGCCCTCGGGGACGGCCATGTCGGCGAAGAGCGTGCCGAAGTCCGGCTGCCCGACACCGAGCTGGGTTTGTACGGCGGGAGAGGTCAGTCCGATCTTGCGTCCGGCGATGCGGCGTCCCGCTGCCAGGCCGCGTTCGACGTTGAGGCGCTGAACGCGGTACGCGGCGTCGATGTCGCCCTCGGGAAGCAGGGACCGTACCGGGGGGCAGGGCTCGCCCGTGTGCTCGGCCGCCAGCAGCGCGTCGGCTGCCTTCGCCACGTCGGCGGCGCTCACCGGGCGCTCACCAGCGGGGTGTCGACGCCCACCGGCCCGAGCGGCGTCGCTCCGCCGGGGGATCCGAGGGCGCTGTCGCGGCCGGGGAGGACCTCGGTGAAGAAGCGCCGGTTGTCCTCGCGGAAGTCGGGGTCGGCCTTGCGGTCGACCGTGATCGCCTCCGCCGGGCAGGCGAGTTCGCAGGCGCCGCAGTCGATGCACTCCATCGGGTTGATGTAGAGCTTGCGCTCACCCTCGTAGATGCAGTCGACCGGGCACTCCTCCATGCAGGACCGGTCCATGATGTCGACGCAGGACGCGCCGATGACGTAGGCCATGGTGTGTTCAGTGCTCCTTCTCGGTGGAGTGCCCGGGGAACAGGGCGGCTTCCGGGTCGATGACGGTGGCCGCGTTGTTGACGGCGGTGGCGGCCTCGCCGAAGCCGACCGAGATGAGGCGGACCTTGCCGGGGTAGTCGGTGATGTCGCCCGCCGCGAAGACCCGCGGCAGGTTGGTCGCCATGTGGGTGTCGACGGCGATCTTCCGTGCCCGGAGGTCGAGCCCCCACCGCTGCAACGGTCCGAGGTCGGCGAGGAAGCCGAGCGCGGCGATCACGGTTCCGGCCGGGACGAGGCGGGTCTCCCCGGTCGTGCGGTGCCGGATCTCCGCCCGCTCCACCCGGTCCCCGCCGATGAGCCGGCTCACCTCGCAGTCCGTGACGATCTCCACACCGAGGGTGCGCACCTTCTCCACGGTCGCCGCATGGGCGCGGAAGCGGGCGGTGCGGTGCACCAGGGTGACCGACCGGGCGATCGGCGCGAGGAGGGCCGACCAGTCGAAGGCGCTGTCGCCGCCGCCGACGACCACCACGTCCTGGTCCGCGTGGACCGACGGGTCCGGCACGAAGTAGGCGAGGCCGCGCCCGAGGAACTCCTCCCCGGCGGGCAGGGGGCGCGGCGTGAACGTCCCCACGCCGCCGGCGATGACGACGGCCTTGGCCCGCACCGACATGCCCTGGTCGCTGCGGACGACCGGCAGCCCGTCGGCGTCGCGCGTCAGCTCGGCGGCCCGGTGGCCCAGGAGGTAGTGCGGGGAGTACGGCTCGGCCTGGGCGACGAGCGCGTCCACCAGGTCGCGGCCGCGCACGGACAGGAATCCGGCGATGTCGAAGATCGGCTTCTCGGGGTACATCGCGCTGATCTGCCCTCCGAGCTGCGGCAGGACGTCCATGACGGTGACGCTCAGGCCGCGGAACCCGGCGTAGTACGCGCCGTACAGACCCGCCGGACCGGCGCCGATGATCAGGACGTCGGTGGTCAGGGCACCGGTGTCGTCGGTGAGTTGGCTCATGCGGTGAGCGTAGGAACGAGGGGGTGGTTCTCCCTACGGATCCGTTCCGGTGAGCAGGACGGTCGGTCGGAATCGTGTGAAGTGGGGCGTGTGCGCACCGGAACACGGCGAGGGGCCCGCCCTCAGGCGGACCCCTCCGTGCGGCCGACGGCCGACGAGCGCAGTCCCGCGGCTCAGGCCCGGCGGCTCAGGTCAGAGACCTTCCGATGCCCAGCGCGGCGGTCCGCAGAGCCGTCGCGTGCCCCGCCGCGTCCATCCGGTAGGTGGGCGCCGTGATGGACAACGCACCCACCAGTGTGGTGCCCCCGGTGAACACCGGGACGGCCAGGCTCGCGTATCCGAGCCTGATCTCCTCGGACTCCAGGGCGATCCCCTCCTCCCGGATCAGGTCGAGCTGGGCGCGGAGCCGCCCCGGTGAGATCACCGTGTGCCGGGTGAGCGGCTTGAGGCCGCTGCGGATCACGTCGACGAAGAGCGACGGCGGCGAGTGCGCGAGGATCGCCTTGCCGGTGCCCGTGCAGTACAGGGGAAGCCGGCCCGCCACCCGTGACTCGGCGTTCAGTCCGCGGTGCGGGAAGATCTTGTCCAGGTACACGACGTCCAGGCTGTCGTGGATGGCGAAGTGGATGGTCTCCCGCGTGATCAGGAGAAGATCCTCCATGTACGGCTGCACGGCCTCGCGCAGGATGCGCTGCCGGTGCACGCGCTGCCCGAGCTCGAACAGGCGCAGGCCGAGCCGGTAGTCGCACCCCTCCCGCTCCAGCAGTCCCCACGTGACGAGTTCCTGGGCCAGCCGGTGCACCGTGGCCTTGGCCGCCCCCGACCGGCGCACCAGCTCGGCGAGCGAGAGGGCGGCGTCGTCGGAGGTGAAAGCCTCCAGGATCGGGCGGACCTTGCCCAGAACGGAGTTCATGGGGTCGGCGCCGACCGCCGCGGCTCCGCCCGTATCCGCATCGGACCCCGGCGCCGCGCGGTGCGCGGAGAACACGCAGTCGTGTGGCGCCGGGCCGGCGAGGGAGCGATCACCGGCCGTCGCCGCGTCGGCCGGCGCCTTCATGCCGACTGCCCCGTGTCCACGGCCGCGGGGTCGATGACCGCGACGCCCATTCCGGTCAGCCACTCGGGCATCGGCTCGTACGCCAGGCGCCGGGCCGGCGCGTGGTCGAGGACCGCGGCCATCAGCAGCCACGTCCGCAGTTCCTGAGCGCCGTTGCCCGCGGCCTCCTCCAGCTCCTCGGTCGTGTACTCGGTGAGGCGGTGGGCTTCGCCGCGGGTGAGAAGGGTGAGGAACTCGTTGTCGAACTCCGGGGTGAGGGAAGCCTCGGCGGCACGGATGATCTCGCGACGGCGGGCGTCGTAGTCCTGCCAGTTCTCGCGTCCGTCGAGCCACGCGCCGACCATGAACTCCTCGTCGTCGCCATGTGGTTCACGCCAGTCGGGCCAGGGCAGCCGGTGCGAGAGCCCGCCCGAACCGACCACGGCGACGCGCCGGTCGCCGGGGAAGGCGAGTACGGCCTCACGGATGGCCCGCCCCAACCGGTCGCACCGCTCAAGGGTCGGCAGCGGAGGGGCGAAGACGTTCACCACCAGGGGCACGATCTCCACGTCCAGCCCGTCCAGCAGGTACTGGATGGCGTGGGACTGTCCGTGATCGATCTGGAGCCGGGCGGAGAACGCCGGATCGAACCGCCCGCTCTCCACCAGGGAGCCGGCGATGTGCCGCGCCAGGGGCACGTCCACCGGCTGGGGTCCCTTCGGAGTTCCGGACTCGCCGCTGGCGACGCACTCCCCGACGCCGAGCGTGAACGGGGGGATCAGGTCGAGCCAGAAACCGCGGAAGTGGTTCGAGCCGATGAGGAGGACGGTGTCGGGGCGGGTCCGCGCCAGCTCGTCGCGAGCCGCGCCGAGCGCGTCACGGAAGCGTTTGGCCCGGTCCTTGTGGAGGGTTTCCTCCCAGTGCGTGTTCATCAGCGTGCTGTGGGAGGCCCCCACGCCGAGCACGATCTCGCTCATGCCGTTGCTCCTTCCGGCTCCATGACGGGCCCGGTCTCCCCGGCCGGTTCGCACTCCGCGTGGGAACGGGTGAGCGTGTCGACCGCCGTGCGGATCAGGTGTCGGGTCAGTTTCCGCATCTCCCGTACGGAGACGGTGTTCATGCCGCGGGCGAAGTCGATGTCGAAGGGCGCCTCGGCGACCTTCGGCATGCCGACGCGGACCGTCGGGATGCCGCGCCCGCGCAGGATGTTGGCGTCGGTCGCGCCGCTGTTGCCGTTCACGGCCTCGTGCGGGCGCCCTTCGATCGCCTCCCATCCGGCGACCGCGCTGCGGAAGATCCAGCTCTCCCGGCCGGTGGTGGTCCCCGGGACGGCAAGGACCATCTCGACTGTGGCGTCGAGCGCCGGCATCGAGCGTTTCAGCTCCGCCAGAGCCGCGGTGAACTCACGTTTCGCCTGCATGGGCGTCGTCCCGGGGGCGATGCGCAGGTCGACGCGCAGGGTGCAGGCCGCCGTGGTCACCGCGGCCATGCGCGGCCAGCCGCCCCGCACCGACGACACGATGCCCTGTGGCGCGACCGTGCCGGTGGTGTGCCGCTTCGCGTACTCGGCGAACCACTCCTCCAGGTGCCGCACGACGTCTCCGGCGCGGCTGATCGCGTTGTCGTAGGGGAGCCGGTGGCGCGAGCCCACGTAGGTGTGGGTCCCGTGCACCGTCACCTCGAACCACACCAGGCCGACCTCGTCCCTCGACACGGTCCAACCCGGTTTGGCGATGACGGCGTAGTCGGTCCACACCCCCTGTTCGAGCAGGAACGAGCAGCCGACGCCCTGACCGGTGTTGAGCCGGTCGCTGCCGGGCCGGGCGTTGGTCGGCATGCCGCCGGCGCCGAACGCGGCCACCAGGTCCCCCGTGAGCGGGACACCGGCCAGCGCGATCGCCTCGGCGGCCATCATCACGCAGGCCGCGTGCCCCTTGGGGTTGGAGGCGCCGAGGCCGGTGACGAGGTCGTCGTAGACGGTGGCCTCGGGGCGCATGTCCTCGCGCAGCTTCGGCCCGATCCACGGCAGGTCCTCGCTCTCGACACCCGTGGTGAGGGTGTCGATGGGCGCGTACAGCATCAGATCGGGCCCGGTGCCGTCACCCTCCAGACGGGCCCAGGCGTTCGCCTGGCGTGCGTCGATCGGCTGACAGGCCGCGCGCAGACCCACCGACGCGAGGCTTCCCGCGATGTGCTCGGCGAGGGGGCGCTCGTCGCCGGTCGGGCTCGGGACGCCGACCAGGCCGACGATCAGCTCACGCAGCCGCTCTTCGGTGACATGCCGCCATGCCTCCGTCACCCAGGCGCGACGCCGGTCGCCGAGCCCGGAGAGCCCGTCGGGCTCGTCGTGGCCGCTCACTGGTTGACCCGGTGGACCTGGGTCATCGTCGTCCGGGCGAAGCGCTTCTTCGCGCGGGGGAGTGCCACCGCGACGGCGACACCGAGGAGGATCTTGAACAGGGTGCGGGCCATGATCAGGCTTCCCCTTCCGTGATGGTCGCGGTGTCAGCGGAGTCCGTGGTGGGCGCGATGACTCCGGCGGCGGCGAGCTTCTTGCCGTACTCCTCCTCGCTGAGGTTGCGCCAGGAGGTCAGCGACACGTCGGGGCGGTAGAGCTTCTCCGGAGGCGCGTCGGTCACGTCGACCATCCAGGCGTCCTGGCCGGAGAACTCGCCGTGGAACAGCCAGCGGACCGCGCCCAGGTACTTGGCGTAGAAGCGGAGCGTGTCCCAGCCCTGCGTGAAGTTGACCATGACGCCGACGTACTGGTGGTTGTCGGCGTCGACCGGGACGTAGAACTCGTAGTGGATGAACTTGGGGTACGCGATCCGCAGCACACCCGGCATCGAGAGCGAGGCGAAGCCGGGGAACTCCTGCGCTTCGATGACCGGGTCGACGGTGTCGGACCTGCCGGTGTTGCCGAGGTTGAACGTCTCCTTGGGCGGCTGCTTCTTCCACCACCGCTTGTTCGACCAGTGGCCCACGCCGGGGAAGTCGGCCTCCCAGTAGACCTCGTCCTGTACGCGGTAGATCCAGCGGCCCTTCGGCACGATCCGGGTGACGTTCCACGTCGGCATCGGCTTGAACAGGCGCCAGAGCGCCGTCCGGTGGAGGTACTTGGCGTGTCCCTCGTCGAAGCCGTTCTCGCAGGCGAAGCGCCAGTTGCCGCCGCGCGGCTCGATGCGGCCGCCCATCACGAAGGCGTTCGACACCAGCTCCTCGGGAAGCTGCTCGTCGATCGGGTGCGGCTCCTCCTCGGCGACCGGCATGTACACCCAGACCATGCCGAGCCGCTCCTCGACGGCGTACGTGCGGACCCCCAGCTTGCCGGTGAGCCGGCACCCGGGACCGTCGGTGATGACCGCCGACAGCCGGCCCGTGGGCAGGTCGAAGGTCCAGCCGTGATAGGGACAGCTGACGGTGCCGGGAAACTGCTGGTTGCCCTCGGACAGCGGGACGCCGCGGTGCGGGCAGCGATCGTGCAGCGCGTACACCTTTCCGCTGTCGCGGATCAGCGTGATCTTCTCGCCGCAGAGCGTGAACGGCTTCGGGTCGCCGGTGATGTGGCTCGCCCAGGTGACCGGGTACCAGTAACCGCGGAAGCCCGACGCCGCCGCGTCGTAGTGGGGCCAGGACGACCAGTCCTGGCGGCCGATCTTGTCGGCGGATCCGCGGCGCGCCTGGGCGGGCTCCTTCGCGGCGGTCCTCTTCACGGCGGGGGGTCGTTCGCTCGTCGTCATCTCGTCGTGGCCTCCTGCTCAGTGGGTCTGCGGCACGAGCATCCGGCGCGGTGCGGCGCCTGCCTATGAACCTGTTCCGGTGAGCGGACCGCGGTGGCGGCGGACCGGTCAGCGAACCACAGCCCTTGATCACCCGGGGGCGGGCGAACAGCATCCGTTCATGAACCGCATGACGATTCCCGGCCTGGTCGACGCCGCGGCCGCACACCACGGTGAGCGGGTCTTCCTCACCGTCGACGGGATCCGTCGCACCTACGCGCAGACGCGTACGGCCGCGGCCACGACGGCCGGTGCGCTGGCGGACCAAGGCTGCCGGCCCGGGGACCGGGTCGCCACGCTGCTCTCCAACCGCGTCGAACTGATCGATCTGGTGCTCGGGTGTGCCTGGCTCGGCGCGGTCGTGGTCCCGCTCAACACGGCACTCCACGGCCGGCTGCTCCGGCACGCCCTGGACGCGTCGCGGCCGCGGTTCCTGTACGTGGAGGAGGAGCTGGCCGCGCGTGCGGGAGAGGTGGGATACGCGGGAGAGGTGGGATACGCGGGGGAGGTCCGGGTCGTGGGTGCGGGCTCACCGCCCGTGCCCGCTTCCGGCGCCGTGCGTGCGCTCGACCCCTGTCCCGCCGAACCCGGCGATACCGCCGCCGTCCTGTTCACCTCCGGCACCACCGGGCCCTCCCGCGGTGTCCGCTGCCCCCACGCCCAGTTCGCCTGGTGGGGCCGGAACGTGGCCGACTCGTTGCGGCTGACCGCCGACGACATCCTCTACACGTGCCTCCCCCTCTTCCACACCAACGCACTCAGCACGCTGGCGCAGGCGATGACGGTGGGAGCCTCCGTGGTCGTGGACCGCCGGTTCTCCGCGTCGAGGTACTGGACACGGGCCGCCGAGGCGGAGGCCACCTGCGTGTACGTGCTCGGTGCCATGGTGCCGATGCTGCTCGCGCAGCCGGCCGGGCCCCACGACCGCGCGCACCCGGCCTGGCGCGGTCTCGGTCCCGGCACGCCCGGTGCGCTGTGGGGCGCGTTCCGCGAGCGGTTCGGCGTGACCCTCGTCGACGGGTTCGGTTCCACGGAGACCAACCTGGTCATCGGCGCCGTACCGGAGGAGTGCCGTCCCGGTTACATGGGCACGGTGCGCGACGGCTTCGAGGCGCGGGTCGTCGACGCGGACCTCTCGTGCGTGCCGGACGGAACGCAGGGAGAACTCGTCGTCCGCACCGATCAGGAGCATGCCTTCGCCACGGGCTACCTGGGCGAGGTGCGGCTCGATCCCGGTTCGTGGCGCCGCACCGGGGACCGCGTGGTGCGCGACCCCGACGGCTGGTTCCGCTTCGTCGACCGCGTCAAGGACTGCATCCGGCGCCGCGGCGAGAACATCTCGTCGTACGAGGTCGAGGCCGCGCTGCGGTCGCATCCTGATGTCGCCGAGGCGGCCGCGTTCCCGGTCCCGTCCGTACTCGCCGAGGACGAGGTGATGGTGGCGGTCGTCCCGCGTGCCGGCCGTGTGCTGGACCCGGCGGGGGTGGCCCGGCACTGCGCGAAGGAGCTTCCCGCCTTCGCGGTGCCACGGTATGTGGACGTGGTCGAGGAGTTGCCGCTCACGGAGACGGGGAAGGTGCGCAAGTCCGTGCTCCGGGAGCGGGGAGTCACCGGAGAGACGTGGGACCGGTGCGGGTAGGGCTCGTACCGGACGGCCGCTCGGCCGCTCCCGGCGGGACGCCGCACGCAGGGCGCACCGCAGGGGCGTGGGACCCGCCCGACCGGTTCCCACGCCCCACGGCCCCGGTCTCTCACCCGGGCAGCAGCACGGCCCGCCCCCGCACCCGCCCGCCCCGCAGCGCGTCCAGCGCCGCGGGAGCTTCCGCGAGGTCGAACTCCTCCACCGCCAGGGTCAGGACACCCTCGGAGAGCCGCCGGGCCAGGTCGCCGGAGACCTCGTGGGCCCGCCGCTCCTGGCGGATCATGTTCACCGGCAGCAGCGCCACCTCGTCGAGCAGCCAGCTCGGCAGGTCGAGCTCGACGCGCGGGCCGGCCACGTATCCGATGACGACGGCGCGTCCGCCCCGCCGCACCCACCGGCTGCGGCCGACCAGCCCGGCGCCGCCGAGCGTGTCGACGAGCAGCGAGGCCGACCGGTCCCGGGCGAGACCTTCCGCGTCCTCCAGCGTGACGGCCTCCGCCCCTTTCGGAACGTCGGCCAGCTGGTCCTCCCGGCCGACGACACCGGTCACCCGTGCGCCCGCGGCCAGCGCCTGCTGGGTCACCATCGCGCCGACCGCGCCGGCGGCACCCACCACGACGACGTCCTCGTCCTGCCCGATCCGGGCGACGTCGTGCAGAGCCACGTACGCGGTCGTGGCAGGGACGAAGAAGCTCGCCGCCACCGCAGGGGCGAGCGGAGCCGCGAGCGGGGTGACGGCCTTGCGCTTCACACTGACCCGCTCCGCCCACGTGCCGTCGCGCAGGAGACCCAGGCCGCCGCCGCGCAGCACGACCCGCGTCCCGGGCGTGAGACCGGAGTCGGAGTCGGCCTCCAGGACCGTGCCCGCGCCCTCGACACCGCCGACGTACGGCAGGGCCGGCTTCAGCCCGAAGTCACCGGCCGCGACGGTGGCGTCGAGGTGCGAGACGCCGGCCGCCGTGACCTGGACGAGGACCTCGCCCGGTGCGCGGACGGGCTCCAGCACGTCGTCGAGGACGGGAGCGGCGCCCCACGAGTGGAACCGTACGGCCCGCATCAGCCGGCGGCCTTGCCGATGAAGTCGAGGCTCAGGGCGTTGTAGCGCTCGGCCTGCTCGTGCTGCGGCCAGTGCCCGCACTCCTCGAACAGTTCGAGGCGCGAGCCGGGAATGCCCTGGTGCAGCGCCGTCGCCTCGGGCACCTCGCCGAACGGGTTCTGCCGTCCCCACACCACCAGCGTCGGCTGGGTGATCCGGGCCAGGTGCTCGGGCCGCAGCAGGTTGCGCTGACGGCGTTCCATGTCCTGGAGGGAGAGGAGGTTGTCGACGCCCGCGACGAACTCCGGCGTGTGGTAGATCGCGTGCCGGACCTCGACCAGCTCCTCGGTGGCGGAGGCGTCGTCCGCCATGAGCAGCCGCATCCGCTCGCGCGTGAGGTCGATGTCGTCGGAGGTGACGGCCTTCTTGGTGCTGGTGCGGATGCGCTCCATGATCTCCGGGTTGGCCACGGTGCCGCCGGAGCAGAGGAGCTGGAGGCTGCGCACCCGCTCGGGGTGTTCGATGGCGGCGCGGGCGCCGACCCAGCCGCCCAGGGACTCGCCGACGATGTGGACGCTGTCGACACCGACGGCGTCCAGGTAGTCGAGGAGGTGGGTGACGTAGTCGTCGATCTCGTACGGCTTGTCGGGCTTGCCGGTGTAGCCGTGGCCGAGCATGTCGATGGCGTGCAGGTCGTAGGCGGCGTGCGCGGTGATGTTGCGCGCGAACGCCTCCAGGTGGCCGCTGGTGCCGTGCAGGAAGACGACGGCCTGGGCGTTCGGGTCGCCGGCGCGCAGGGTGCGCGTGGGAACTCCGGCGGCGTCGACGTACTCGACGCGGAAGGGGGTGGGGTTGATCTCGGTCCAGATCGACATGGGCTGTACTCCGTAGGGCGGTTGGGGGGGAGACGAAGGTTCAGTTGAAGGAGTCGAGGAAGCCGCTGACCACCGAGTGGTACGCCTCCGGCCGCTCCTCCTGGAGGTGGTGGGAGGCGTGGTCCATCACGTGGAGGCTGCCGCTGGGCACCATGCGGGCGAGCATCAGCGGGTAGTCCGGGGTGAGGAACGCGTCCTGCATGCCCCACATGAACAGCGTCGGAGCCTGGATCCGGCCCAGTTCCTCGGTGAGGTCCTGCCAGTCGCCGCGCGGCGAGTCGGACATGGCCGCGAGCGCGCGCTCGCCTTCGTCGAGGCTCTGCTCGTAGCGCAGCGTCAGCGTCTCCTCGGGGAGCTTCGCGCCGTCGTACCACTCCAGCTTCGTGATGAGCTGCCGCATCTTCTCGCGGGTCGGGCCCTCGCCGCCGTAGTAGACGTCCCGGGCCGTGCGGCCGCGGTGACCGTTCTCGGGAAGCGGGGCGAGCGGGCCGTAGAACACGGGCATGCTGCCGGTGATCACGAGGGACCGGACACGGTCCGGGTACTTCGCCGCGAGGTTGAGGGCGATGGTGCCGCCCCACGAATTGCACACGAAGTCGGCGCGGTCGACGCCGAGCGTGTCGAGCAGACCGACCGTCTTCGCCGCGTGGTGGTCCCACATGGGGCCCTCGATGCGGGACTTCTCCGACTTGCCGTACTGGTGGATGTCGACGAGCAGACAGCGCCGGTCGGCCGCGAACAGGGGCGCGACGGGCCCGAAGTCGCTCCACGCCGTGCAGCCGGGGCCGCCGCCGTGCAGGAACACGGTGTCGGGGCCCGAGCCGAGGTCGTGGTAGTGGTAGCGGATGCCCGCGCCGTCCGCGTAGCGGCTCTCCGGTGCTGGTGACATGCGAGTCCTTCCGTACATATGCCGGGGGGTACGGTGTCCAGCCCATCACCGCGCCGGGCGGGAGCCCAGCTCCTCGGTCCGCTGAGTGAACCTCTCCCACTGGGCGGCTCCTGGGGCGGTTCACTGAGCGGTGTAGCCGCCGTCCACGTGCACCACCACACCGGTGGTGAAGGACGAGCCGGCGGCGAGCAGGGGAAGCACCGCGTGCGCGACGTCCTCGGGCCTGCCCCAGCGGCCCAGCGGCACCTTGGCGGTGAAGGCGGCCTGGGCGGCGGCGTCGGTCTCGGTGTCGCTCTCGTTCATGGCGGTGCGGACGGGGCCGGGGGCGACGCAGTTCACGGTGACGCCGGTCCCGGCGACCTCCAGGGCCGCCGACCTGGTGAGCGCGGCGACCGCGCCCTTGGTGGCGGCGTAGCCGGACCGCTCGGGGGCGCCGGTCGAGCCGAGCACGGAGCCGATCGTGACGATGCGTCCGTGACCGGCGTCGAGCATGCCGGGCAGGACGGCGCGGATCGCCAGCCACGTGCCGATGACGTTGGTGTCGAGGGCGGCTCGGAAGTCGTCGGGCGTCAGGGCGAGCACCGAGCCGCGGGCCAGGCGGCCGGCGGCCGTCACCAGGCCGGTGACCGGACCCCACCGGTCAGCGGCCAGGCCCACGGCCTCGGCCAGCGCGTCCGGGTCGGTGGTGTCTGCGACGAGCGCCAGCTGCTGCTCCCCGTGCACGTGGCGGAGCCGGTGTCCCGCCCACCGGCACCGTTCCGCGGAACGCCCGGTGACCATCACGGGCCTCCCGGCGCGTGCCACCGCCTCGGCGATCGCAAGACCGATCCCGCTGGTGCCGCCCGTGACGAGCACGGGCCCGCTCTGTGCGAAGGGTTCCCTGTGCTGAGTGTCGGTGAGTGGGGTGAAGGTCATCCGGTGAGGGTGCGGGGTGGTCGGGGGACACGCCAACGCGGGCGGTCCGGCCACCGGACCGCCCACGTGGGGACCTGCCGTCACCGTCCGGTGAACACCGGGGGCCGCTTGTCGAGGAATGCCTGGAGCCCCTCCGCCGCGTCGGCGGTTCCGGTCAGGTCGGCGACGCCCTTCTCCTCGCGCCGCAGGGCCTGCTCGACGGGCAGCCCGTACCCCTCGTCGACGACCCGTTTGAGCAGGGCGATGGCGGCCGTCGGCTGCGCGGCGAGACGGCGGGCCCGCTCGGTCACCACCGCGTCGAAGTCCTCCCGCGCCACTACGGCGTCCACGAGTCCGAGCTCCAGGGCGCGTTGCGACGTCAGTCCTTCCCCTTCCATCATCAGGCGCTTCGCCAGATGGGGGCCGACGAGCCGGGGGAGACGCTGGCTGCCGCCGGCGCCGGGGAACAGCCCCAGCCGGATCTCCGGGAAGCCGAACGTCGCCTCGGCCGAGAGGATCCGCAGGTCACAGGCGAGGGACAACTCGGCGCCGCCGCCCAGCGCGTGCCCGTTCATCGCCGCGACGACCGGCTTGGGCGCCTGCTCGATCACCCGTTGTACGTCGATCCAGCGGCGCATCTTCGCCTGGTTGTGCGCGGACAGGTCCCGCATGACCGCGATGTCGGCGCCCGCGATGAAGAAGCGGCCGGTGCCGGTGATGACGACGCAGCGCACCTCCGGGTCGGCGGCCAGGGGGGTCAGGACGGTGAGGAACTCCTCGATCATCGCCGGGTCGACGGCGTTCGCCTTGGGCCGGTCGACGCGGATCGTGGCCACGGCGCCGTCACGTGTCACGTGCAGCACCGAGCGCTTCTCCCGGGTCGCGTTCGCTTCGCTCATTCCGTCACTCCCTCTGCGGCCAGTGCCGCCAGCTGTTCGTCGCTCAGGCCCAGCAGTTCCCGTAGCACCTCGTCCGTGTGCTGGCCGAGGAGAGGTGCGGGCCGGTCGAGGCCGCCGGGTGTCGAGGCCAGCCGCACGACGATGCCCTCGTGACGGACCGGTCCGGTCAGGGGGTGGTCCAGTACGGGATAGAAACCGCGGGCGGCGAGCTGTTCGTCGGTCTCCACCAGGTCCTGCCCGGTCGCCACGACCGCCGCCGCCACGCCCTCGGTCTGGAGCAGTTCGGCCAGCCTGTCGCCGTCCTGCCGGCTCGTCCAGGCGGCGAGGGCGCCGTCTATCTCGTCCTCGTGCGCCCGTCGAGCGTCCAGGTCGCCTTCGGCGCAGGGGAGTTCGACGAGGCGCGTCAGGGCGTGCCACTGTGCTTCGTCCGTCACCGACACCGCCACCCACCGGTCGTCCCCGGCCGTCGGATACACACCGTGCGGCACGGCACGCGGTGACCGGTTCGGGTGTTCGGCGGTCCGGGGATCGGGCGCTTCCGTCCCGAGAACGGGCTCCAGGGCCGCCGGGCCCATCGTCGCGGCCATCGCCTCCAGCTGGGACAGGTCCACGTGTCCGCCACGTCCCCGCGCCAGCAGGTCGAGGACGGCGAGCACCGCGGAGTTGGCCGCGACCATGTCGCCGAGACCGAAGGTCAGGCCCTGCGGAGGGCCCCCGGGATCCCGGGTCTCGCTGGATAGGCCGGACATCGCGGCGAGCGTGTCCGCGAAGGTCACGGCGTTGCGCCAGGGCCCGGTCTGTCCGACCCCCGCCATCGACACCAGGACGACGTCCGGGTTCAGTGCGCGCAGCGACGCGTAGTCCATGCCCCACCGGGCGAGTACACCCGGGCTGAAGTTCTCGACGACGACGTCGCAGTGCGGGACCAGCTCGCGCAGCAACCGCCGGCCCTCCTCGGTCCGCAGGTTCAGGGCGACGCCGCGCTTGTTGCGGTTGAAGTTGAGGAAGTAGCCGCTGTCGTCGGGGTCGGAGCCCGGCCGCAGATGCATCGAGGGAGCGAACCGCGTGGGGTCCTGGCGGTGCCGCGACTCGATCTTGACGATGTCCGCGCCGTGCTCCCCGAGCTGCTTGGTCACGTACGGACCGGCGAGGACCCAGGTCAGGTCGAGGACGCGTACCCCCTCAAGGGCTCGGGACTTGGGCTCCTCCCCACCGTCGCGTACCCGGCCGGGCCCGGAACCGCGCCACGGCGCCTCTCCCGGTGCCACCTCGCGCAGTGCGGGCAGAGTCACCGGGCGGGGGAGCGCGGCCCACGGGAAGCCGACGTCCTCGACGCCACCGTCCGGCAGCCCTTCGCCGGTGATCGTGACGAGGAAATCGCGGTCGCGCAGCTGCGGGTTGCCTGTCAGACGCCCGGCCGGCACGACCTCCGCCCACGGCAGGGCCCGCGCCCGCGCCTCGGCGGCCAGCTCGGCGGCCGGTCGCCTCGCCGCGAACTTCTGTACGAGAGCGTCCACGTGGGCGCGCTTCCGCCACCTGAAAGCGGGATCCTGCCAGCGCTCGTCGAGGAGGTCACCGGCCTCGCCCCGCTCCGCCATCCACGCCAGCAGGTCCGTCCACATCCGGTCGCTGCCGGAGTAGCCCCCGGCCACATGGCCGTCCGCGGCCTCGAAGATCCGGTGCGCCACGTGCTCGTACACGCCTCCGTTGCGCACGGGGAAACGTCCGCCGTGGATCCAGGCGAGAGCGGCGGTCTCCAGCGTGGCGGCCACGGCCTCCTGCACGGAGACGTCGACCAGCTGAGGGGTGCCCGACACGACGCCCAGGAGCGCCCCGATCGCGGCGTGTGCCCCCGCGGTCTGCAGCGCCTGCTCGCGCGGGGGCGGCTTGGGCTGCCCGTCGGGGCGCCCGCCGAGCCACGTCATGCCACCCGCCGACGCCAGGACCAGATCGTCACCGACCCAGTCGCGGCGTGGTCCGGTCAGCCCGAAGGGCGTCACCACCACGTGCACGGCGTGCGGCCAACGGGACGAGCCGTCCTCCCGCAGGCCGATCAGCCGTGCCACGGGCCCGCTCTCCAGGACGATGTCGGCGCCCCCCGCCAGTGCGTCGAGGTCGGCCGGGCCGTCCACCGACACCCACCGCTTGCCCGCGTGCCAGTGGGTGCGGGCCGCCGGGCCGAGGTCGGATCCCGGCTCGATCCGTACGACATCGGCGCCGGACCCGACAAGCAGTCGGGCACCCTGGAAGGCGAGCTCATCGGTCAGGTCCAGCACGCGCAGTGCCGCCGGGTCCGTGTCTGGTCGTCGCACCACTGCTCCTTCCCTCACGTGTCCGCAGCCTTTGCGGGATCTCACGATCACGGGGGAGGGGAGGCGGTACCACCGGACTGTTCTGCTGACCGAACCGACCGAACCGACCGAACCGGCCGAACCGACCGACCGACCGAACCGGCCGAACCAACCGGACCAGCAGGCCCGCGCCGCGCGGTCAGCCCACGGCCGGCGCGCCGCGCACGACGGACGCCTTCCGTCCGCGCGCCGGAGACGACCGCGCGGTCTTCTGAACCACACCGCGCTCGATGCTCTCGGCCGTGGCCCGCAGGACGGCGAGGCACCGGTCCACCGACACCTGAGCGACCGGCGCGGTGACCGAGAGTGCCCCGTACTCCTGTCCGCCCATGGACACGGGCACGGCGAGGCTGGCGTACCCGGCCTTGACCCCTTCGACCTCCAGCGCGTACCCCTGACGCGACGCACTGGAGAGCCGCTGGGCCAGCACCCCGGGATCCGTCACGGAGCGTGAGGTCAGCACGGGAAGCCCGGTGCGAGCGAGGGCCGCGACCCGCTCGGCTCCGTCCGGTGCCAGGGCGAGCAGCAGCTGACCGGTCGCCGTGCAGGAGGCCGGGAGTCGGCCCCCGACGTACGAGTGGGTGAGCACGTTCGCCTCACCGGCGATCTTCTCCAGGAACAGGACGTGGGTGCCGTCGAGGACAGCGAGATGCACGGCGGCGCGGGTCCGCGTGTACAGGTCGGTCATCAGCGGGCGCGCGACCGAGCGCAGCACGGAGCAAGCGGGGACGCGCTGTCCGAGGTGAAAGAGCCTGATACCGAGCTCGTACGTCTCCCCGTGCCGGTCCAACAACCCCCATTGCACCAGTTCCCGGGCGAGCCGGTAGGCCGATGCCTTGGGCACGCCCGAGCGGCGGCTCAGTTCGCTCAGCCGCAACCGGTCCGCCCCCGACTCGAACGCGGCGAGCAGCAGCTGCGCCTTGCCCAGGACCGAATTGGGCAGAAACACCTCGTCGTCGGCGCTCGACTGCATCAGCGTCCCTCACTTCGTCGCACGGCGGCCAAAGCCATTTGACCTGCAACAACGACATGTTGCATAGAGGATCGGGAAGGCGAATCTCAGGCACCGGATGTGTGCATGACCCTATTGTCCGCTTCGGTGTCCGGTGCGTCGGGCTTCTCCGCCCCTCGGCGGCACATGCCGCCTCCTCCGTGCCGGTCCGCCAGGTGGGACGCCCACCTTTCCCCAGCTCCTGCGGGGTGCCAGCGTGCCGCAACTTCGACAGCACTCTGCCCCGGAGGTCCCACCCGATGTTCTGCCATCACCGCACGGGCCGGCGCCCGCGGACTGCGCTGCTCACCCTGCTCGTCACACTCCTCGCCACCGCCTGCGGGGCGGGTACCACGGACTCGGGGGGATCCGTCGGCGGTGAGGGTGCGGTCGTGCGGATCGCCCTCGGCGTCGACGCCTCGTATGCGCCGCTGTACCTCGCGGCCGAGCACGGCATGTTCGAGAAGGCTGGCCTCGACGTGCGGCTGATGAAGGTGGAGGGCGGGCCGGCCGCCGCCCAGGCGGTCACGGCCGGCACAGCACAGATCTCCGCCAACGCCGACTCCACCGCGCTGCCACAGATGGTGAACAATCCGCGGTTGCGCGCCCTGGGTGCCTTCCAGTCCTCGGGCCGCTACCTCAAGGTCGTCCTGCGCGAAGGCATCACGTCACCGCGTCAGATCAGGACGATGGGATCGATCCAGGGCATCGGCCTCTACGCCACGCACGAGTACCTGCGGCACCACCGCGTCGACCCGGACTCCGTGAAGATCCAGCAGAGCGCGCCGCAGGAAATCCCCACGATGCTCCAGCGCGGCGACATCGACGGCTACATCCTCTTCGACCCCTGGGTGACCAAGGGCGTGGACGCGGGCGGTCGCGTCGCGGGCTCGATCGGTGACTTCGATGTCACCTACGTGCAGTGGCTGCTCGCGGACCAGAAATGGCTGGAGAAGAACCAGGAAGTCGCGGGGAAGATCTTCCAGGTGGTCGCGGGGTGACGGAAGACCCGCACGCGGCCGCCCTCGCCGCCCACGAGCAGGCCCAGCTGCCCGTGGCGGGAACGGAGAAGGCCATCAGCGAGATCTCCTTCGAGGCCCGCGCCCTGACCTCGGCCGACGTCACGTCCTCGCGCCGGATCGTGGACTTCCTCAGGGGTCAGGGCCTCATCAGGAGCGCACCCGACCTCGACACGGTGCTGCTGCGCGGCTGGTACGACCGGTACGCCCGGTGACCGTCTGCGCAATGCCATTCCCGGGCTGTCCCACTGAGCGGACCGCCGCCCATGCCTCTGCCCTCCGACCGGCAGTAGCGTGCGCCAACTCGCGGGCCCAGAACCCGATGACCTGCCGAAAAGCGTCCCATTCCGAGGTGGCTATGAACACTGCATCCCACTTGAAGTTCCGCCCGACACGTCGCATCACCGGCTCGGCCCTCGCCGGCGCCGCCCTGTTCGCGTCGACCGCGTGCGGAGCGGGCACCACAGACACCGGGTCCGGTTCGGGTTCCGGCGGGGAGGGCCGCCCCCAGCTGCGTATCGCGGTCGGCGTCGACGCCTCGTACGCGCCGTTCTACCTGGCCGGCGCCGAGAACCTGTGGGCCGAGCACGGGGTCGACGTCGACCTCGTCCAGTTCGCCAAGGGCGGCGAGGGCATCGACGCCCTCAACGCCGGACAGGTACAGATGGCCGGCAACTCCGACGCCACCACCATCGGCCTGCTCGGCCAGAACCCGGACCTGCGCTCTCTCCTGGTGTACGAGGACTCCGGGCGCTACCTCAAGGTCGTCCTGGGACCCGATGTGAAGTCCCCCCAGCAGATCCGGAAGATGGCCGTGGTCCCGGGCCTGTCCGAGCTGGCCGCCACCCGGTTCCTCGAATCGAAGGGCATCAGGCCCGACTCGGTCGAGTTCGTCACGTCCGATCCCGCCGAGATCCCCGCGCTCACCAAGAAGGGCGACATGGACGCGTACGTCCTGTGGGAGCCGTGGCCGTCCAAGGGGAAGGAGCTGGGCGCGCGGATTCTGGAGACCACGGGCGACTACGGCCTCAGCTACCAGCACTGGCTCCTCTCGACCTCCCCCTGGCTCAAGGACCACGAGGACACCGCGGCCAAGGTGGCGGCGGCCCTCGCGGAAGCGGCCAAGAGGGTCGAGAGCGATCCGGAGGCCGCCGCGAAGGCCACCAAGGACGCCGCGAAGATTCCCACGGCCCAGACCGTGAACGCGGTGAAGGAGATCGACTTCGAGGTCCGTGACTTCACCGCGGAGGACCTGAAGGGTTACGACGGGACGGTCCGGTTCTACCTGGACACGGGCAAGCTCAAGACCCGTCCCGACGTGACCCGCGCCGTCCAGCGCGGCTGGCTTCCCGAGCACACGGAGGGATCCTGATGAGCAAGGCGACCAAGAGGTTCGCGACCGTACCGGGGGAAGGCGCCCGCGCCGCGGCCACCGTGACGGCCGTCCCCGGGACTCCTACGGAAGGAGCGGCAGCCGGGCGCGGAGCGGCCCTGCGCATCCAGGGCGCGGGAATCTCCTTCGGAAACTTCCGGGCCGTTCAGGGCATCGACCTCGACATCCCGGCCGGTGAGTTCCTCTGTCTGCTCGGCCCGAGCGGCTGCGGCAAGTCCACCCTGTTGTCGGCGATGGCCGGATTCACCCGGGTAAGCGAGGGGTCGCTCACTGCCGACGGAGTCCCCGTCAGCGGCCCCGATCCCGAACTCGGCATGGTCTTCCAGAGCAGCGAGGCCCTCTTCGACTGGATGACGGTGCACCAGAACGTCACCTTCGGGCCCCGCATGCGCGGTCGCTCCCGCGCCGAGCAGAACCGGGTGGCCGACGAGTTCCTCGGCCTGGTCGGCCTGCGCCACTGTGCGGACCGCTACCCCGGCCGGCTCAGCGGCGGCATGCGCCAGCGCGTCCAGATCGCGCGGGTCCTCGCCAACGAGCCGGGCGTCGTCCTCATGGACGAACCCTTCGGCGCGCTCGACGCGCAGACCCGGCAGGTCCTGCAACAGGAGACGGCCCGCATCTGGCGGGCCTCCGGCTGCACCGTCGTCTTCGTCACGCACGACATCGACGAGGCGATCCTGCTCGCCGACCGGATCGCCGTCATGACGGCGGGCCCCGCGGCCTCGATCAAGTCCCTGTACACGGTCGACCTGCCGCGCCCCCGCGACGAGGCCGACCCCGCAGCCCTGCGCCTGCGCAACAGGCTGCGCGAGGACATCGGGGAAGAGGTCCGCAAGGCGATGCGGGGCCAGGGACTCGACCAGGACACGGAAGCGGCCGCCGGCGACCCCGCCGAGGCACGCGACGCACACGTCGACCGAGAGGCGAGGGGCGCATGACGATCACCACGACGGAGGCCCCGGCCCCGACCCGCGCACGCGACCGTGCGCGCCGCACCGACCACCGGTCGGGCGGCGGACAAGGCCTGCGCACCATCGGCCTGTACGCCGTCGCCGTCCTTGTCGGGCTGGGGGTCTGGCAGCTCGTCGCCATGAAGTACGGCCCCTCCCTGGTCGCCTCGCCGAAGGAGACCCTGTCGGCCGCCCGAGAGCTGGCCGCCGACGGCACCCTGGGCAATTCGGTCATCGCCTCCAGCCGCCGCATCCTCATCGGCTGGGGCCTCGGCGTCGTGGTGGGCGCCCCGATCGGGCTGCTCATCGGCCAGATCGCGATCGTCCGCCAGCTCCTGGAGCCGTACATCGAGTTCTTCCGCTTCATCCCGCCGGTCGCCTTCGTCACCCTGGCGGTGGTGTGGCTGGGCATCGGCGAGACGTCGAAGGTGGTCCTGATCTTCTACACGGCCGTCTTCATCGTCACCCTCAACACGAGTGCGGGTGTGATGGCCGTCAACGAGTCCAAGCTGCGGGCGGCGGCCAGCCTCGGGGCGAACCGCCGCCAGATCCTGCAGCGCGTGGTGCTGCCGTCGACCGTTCCCTACATCCTCACGGGTGCCCGCCTGGCCATGGGCAACAGCTTCCTGACGATCGTCTCCGCCGAGATCGTCGCCGCCCAGGTGGGCCTCGGCTCCCTGATCTGGACCTCCCGCAACTACGGCCGCATCGACTGGGTCTTCGTCGGCATCATCACCCTCGGCGTCCTGGGCCTCGTCTACGACCGGCTGCTGCGCCTGATCGCGATGCGTGTATTGTACAAGTATGGGGTCAAGATGTAACCGGGGTCGCCGTGATCGACGGGGGAAGCGCAGTGACCAACGGGGGAAGAACGGAGAACACAGCACGTGAGTCATTCCTCGTCCACCTCGCGCACCCTGATCCTGGACGAGTTCGGCACCCTGCCGCGGCTCGGGCGGCGGACCGTGCCCGAGCCGCGGCCCGGGCACACCCTCGTCCGGGTGGCGGCGGCCACCGTCGCCCATCTGGACCTGAACATCCTCGACGGCCGGTTCGGCATCCTGCCCGGGCTGCCCTTCGTCCCCGGCACCCAGGGCAGCGGCCACGTCATCGCCTCGGACACGCAGCCCGAGGGCGCCCTGGTCCGACTGCGCGGCGAAGGGCTGGGCCTCAGTCGCGACGGCTCCTGGGCCGAGCACGCGCTCGTACCGGACGCCGCCGTCGAGCTCATGCCCGAGGGCACCGACCCTGCTCTGGCCTGCATGTACTTCTCGCCCGTCGGCACCGCCTGGGCGACCGTCCACTCCATCGCCCAGGTACGACCGGGGGAGCGGGTGCTGGTCACCGGCGCGTCCGGCGCGGTCGGCGCCATGGCCGTGCAGCTCGCGGCGCGCGCCGGCGCGGAGGTCGTCGGTGCCGTCGGCCGCCCGGCGAAGCTGCCGCACGTCCCCGGAGTGGCCAGGGCGCTGCTGGCCTCCGACCTCTCTGAGGAAGCCATCGGCGGCAAGGCCGACGTACTGATCGACACGGTCGGCGGCAAGATCCTGCGGCACGCCCTCGCCCTGGTCCGCCCGCGGGGCCGGGCCGCACTTCTCGGCTACACGGCCGGACGTGAACTCGCCCTGGACCTGGCGGACTTCTTCCTCGCCGACGTCTCGCTCCTGCCCGTGAACATGATCTCCCGCGGCGCTGAGGTCGCCCCCGACGTGCTGCGCCTGCTGCCCGACCTGTCGTCGGGCGCTCTGTCCCTGCCGTACGAGCGGTACGCGATGGACGCCCTCGGCGAAGCGGTGGAGCGGCTGCGCACGGGTGCGGCGGTCGGGAAGATCGTGCTCGACATGGGGAGCACCGGAAACTGAACCCACCCTCCCGCGCATACTCACGACCATGGGCCCCCTCCCGCAGGAGGGGGCCCATGGGGCGTCCGGTGTCAGGACGGGGAAACGCCGGCCTGCGCGGCGAGTCGGTCCGGATCGACGGGAAGCCAGTCGTAGTCGAGGGACTTCCAGAAGGCGCACTGGCGACGCGCCTCGAACACCTCGGTGCTCAGCGCCCGGCTCTCACCACCCGGCAGCAGGGACATGTACTTCCCGGCCCGGTAGGACGGCCAGGCGGCGAGTCCCGCGGCCGCGGGATTCCCGTGCTTCACGAACGAACCCCAGTAGCGCACCATCTCCCTCGACAGCTGCTGCTGCCCCGGGGACAGCAGCTTCGAGGCCGCCGAGGGAAGCAGGTACGGCATCTCGCTGGCATGCGAGGCCCCGGGGTCGAAGCCGGGCGGCAAGGAGCCGAGGACGGGAGGGTGCGGGTCGTCGAACTGGTAGAAGTACGTCCGCGGCTGCCGGCTCGCGAACTGGCCCGTGAGATCCTGGTACTGGCACCCGCCGAGCCCGTAGAAGGCGCTGCTGTCACCCCACAGCGCGGCGAAGGCGTACGTCCCGGTGTACGAGTCACCGTAGGCGTCGAACGGATAGTGCGCGAGTACGGCGTCGGCGTTCGGCCCGAACTCGATGCGGACCGCCCGCTCGTACTGCGCCTTCGTCGCGCGCGCGAACGGAAGTGACCACGGCCGCACTTCGTCACGCGTGCTGCCGATGAGGAGGGGGACGTTCGCGGCTCGGCCGGTGCGCACGGCCTCGCTCGGCGGTACAGGTAGCTCGGGCCCTCCGGACACGGGCAGCGGCCCGCTCAGGACGCCGCCGACGAAACCCCCGCTGGTGGCCAACAGTTCACCGGCCGGCTTGGACCGCAGGCAGGAGAGAACCGCCGGGGAGGCGGCACAGCCAGTCGCTGCGGTGTACGCGTGGCCACGGACGGCCGCCTGCTCGGCCGTGTGGCTGGGGCACCCGGCGCTCTGGATGATGGCCCCGGAGAAGAGACCGCGGGCCGGCGGCGATGCCATGAGGGCGCAGACGGAATGGCCACCGGCCGATTCACCCGCGATGGTCACGCGGCTCGCGTCCCCGCCGAAGGCGCCGATGTTGCGCTGGGTCCAGCGCAGCGCCGCCTGCTGGTCGAGCAGACCGTAGTTCCCCGTGCCCTGCCTGCTCAGCCCGGGCAGGCCGAGGAAGCCGAACACGCCGAGGCGGTAGTTGATCGTGACGACCACGACGTCGTTGGCCTCGGCGATCCGCGAGCCGTCCTCGGAGTTTCCCGAACCGAAGGAGAAGCCCCCGCCGTGGATCCAGAACATCACCGGCAGTGGACGGTTCGTCCGGTGGGCCGGGGTGTACACGTTCAGGTACAGGCAGTCCTCGCTCATCCCCGGACCGCCGTCGCCACCGAACTGCAGACAGCGCGGGCCCGGGGCCGTCGCCTGCCGGGTGCCCTCCCAGGCGGGCGCGGGAGCGGGAGGCTGCCAGCGTCCGGGGCCGACCGGAGCTGCCGCGTAGGGGATGCCGAGGAATCGGTCGACCGCCTCCGCCGATGTGCCCGCTACCAGGCCTTTGTCGGTGAGGATCGTCAAGGAGCGCGGGACGGCTGACGCGGGCACGGCCGCCATGAGGGTCAGGAGGACGAACAGGCTTGTCAGGCCGGCGAGTCCCCTTCGGACAGTAGGTCGCACGGAATCTCCTCAGAGGCCGGAGCAATGGGGGAGCCATGATGTGTCCAGTGCGCCAAGTGGACGACTTTTCCGGTCCGTTGAACGGACCCGCGGCAGCAGTCGCCGGTGTTTCCGTCAGTGGGGAGCCCCAGGGTGTCCTGGAGCACCTCCTCGGTCTGCTTCAACAGCTCTCCTTCACGGTGTGCGAGAGCGGTTCGCCATCGGGTTGGACCGTACGGAAGGGAGGAGCGGCGCGCGTAAGTGCGCAGGGGCGCGCAACCTGGACCTTGGCCTGGGCGGGCTGGTGTCGGCGCCTTGCTCGCGAGTTCCGCGCTGCCGAGAGGCCTCCCATGTGCCTGATGGATCATCAGGTAAGTCAGCATTCGGTCAGCATGAGTCCCCGGGCGTTCCGGGGCAGTGGTTCCCAACCGGCGCCGGTGCTTAGGGAAAGCCCAGGTGGGAAGCCGTCCAGCCCGACGAGAGCGATGTTCCTCACAAACATCGGACGGGGGCGCCGGTGTAAGGTCGAGGACGCCCTTGACCTGCAGAAAGCAGGCAGGGAGCTGTCTCAGAGGAGTCCCAAGTGCTGCGTACTCTGTTCAAGTCCAAGATCCACCGGGCGACCGTGACCCAGGCGGACCTGCACTACGTCGGTTCCGTCACCGTCGACGCGGAGCTGATGGAGGCGGCCGACCTCCTCCCCGGCGAGCTGGTGCACATCGTCGACATCGACAACGGGGCCCGGCTCGAGACCTACGTCATCGAGGGCGAGCGCGGTTCCGGGGTCATCGGGATCAACGGCGCCGCCGCCCACCTCGTGCACCCCGGTGACCTCGTGATCCTCATCAGCTACGCGCAGGTCGACGACGCCGAGGCCCGGACGTTCGTGCCGCGCGTCGTGCACGTCGACGGCGACAACCGCATCGTGGAGCTGGGCGCCGACGCGTCGGCGCCCGTTCCCGGCAGTGACACGGTGCGCGCCCCGCACGCGGTGCCCGCACAGATCTGAACCGTCCGGACCGAGGGAGACGTACCGCATGGCCGAGCTGAAGATCCGCGACGACCGGACGAACGGACGCCTTGAGGCGTTCGAGGACGACACCTTCGTGGGTGTCGTCGTCTACTTCGTCCTGGACGCCGAGCCCCGCGCGCTCGTGGCGGTGCACACCATCGTCGAGGAGGGCCACGAGGGCAAGGGGATCGCCGGAGCGCTCGTGCGCGAGTTCTACACGATCGCCGCGGGCGAGGGCGTTCCCGTCGTGCCGCTCTGCCCCTATGCCGCCAAGTGGGCCGAGCGTCACCCCGACGAAGCCCCGGTCCCCGCGCCCGATGTGGTCCGCGCGGCGAAGCTCCAGCTGAAGGCCACCCCGGACCTGTGGTGACCGCGGCCGCGGTCGGCACCCTCGCCCTGCTGCACACCTCGCCGGTCCACGTCCCCGTCTTCGACGGGCTGCGGGACCGGCACCACCCCGGGCTCGTCCTGCGCCACCTCGTCGACGAGGAGCTGCTCGTACGGGCCCGGGAAGCGGGCCCCGACGCGGTCGCCGGGGCGGTGGCCGCCGCCCTCGCGACGGCTGTCGCGGACGGCGCCGACGCCGTGCTCTGCACCTGCTCCACGATCGGCGGGGTCGCCGAGCGGCGGTCCGGCCCCCTCGGCGTGCCCGTGCTCCGCGTGGACCGGCCCATGGCCGCCGAGGCCGCCCGCTTCCGCCGGATCGTCGTGGTGGCCGCCCTCCGCTCCACCCTTGAGCCCACCGTCGCCCTCATCGCCGAGGAGTCCGGACCGGAACCCTCGGTCGTCAGCACCGCCGTGGTCGAGGGCGCCTGGGAGCGGTTCGAGGCGGGGGACCGGGACGGATACCTCGACGCCGTGGCGGCGGCCGTCGACGCGGCGCCCCACGCGGACGGCAGCGTCGTCGTGCTCGCCCAGGCGTCGATGGCGGGCGCCGTCGAGCGGATGACCACCCGGCGGCCCGTCCTCGCGAGTCCCCGGCCCGGGCTCGCGGCGGCCGCCCGCGCGGTGGCCGCGGCCCGTGCCGCCACGGCCGGCGCCTGACCCCGAAGGGCGGGATCCGGCGGGCGTGACAGGGCCCGCCGGGTCACCCTGGGAAGGGAGGGACCCGTCGACCGAGAGGCCCGCCATGACCCACCCGTATCCCGATCCAGTGCCGCCCTCACCCATTCCGCCGCCGGTGCCGACACCGCCCCCGGTCCCCCCGCCGAACCCCGTGCCGGTGCCCCCCGACCCCGAGCCCGGCCCGGCACCGCAGCCCGGCGGACCCGTACCGGAACCCGAGCCTCAGCCCCAGCCGGGCCCCGCCGGCCGCCGTCCCGCGTCAACGCGGAGGTGACGAAAGGACGTTGAGCTTTCGCGTATCCCTTGTCACGGAGCGTGCGCCACCCCTAACTTGGACGGCTGTCGCTGTGTTCAAGGGGGGCCCATGGCCGTACGCGGACGTCACCGTCGCCACCAGCCGAGCCGGATCAACCGTGCCTCGCTGACCGTCACCGCGGGAGGCGCCGGAATGGCGCTGCCGCTGATCGGCGCCGGCACCGTGCAGGCCGCCTCGCTCGACGTCTGGGAGAAGGTCGCGGCCTGCGAGTCGACCTCCCACTGGAGCATCAACACGGGCAACGGCTACTTCGGCGGCCTCCAGTTCAGTCAGTCCACCTGGGAGCGGTACGGCGGCACGCACTACGCGCCGCGCGCCGACCTCGCGTCCAAGGACCAGCAGATCGCCATCGCCGAACGCGTCCTCAAGGGCCAGGGGCCCGGCGCCTGGCCGTCCTGCGGCCCCCGGGCCGGCCTCGCCCGAGGCGGCGACGCGCCGGACATCGCCCCCGCCGGTGCGGCGGCCAAGGCGTCGGGCGGCGGGAACGCGGTCAGACCCGCCTCCCTGCCCGGACAGCGTGCCCTGCCCGCACAGCCGGCCAGGAACGCGAGCCCGACCTCCGTGCCCACGGTCCGCGAGATGTACACGGTGACGCCCGGCGACTCCCTGTCGAAGATCGCCCGTGAGGAGCGCGTCCAGGGCGGCTGGAAGCGGATCTACGACGCGAACCGGTCCGTCGTCGGCACCGACCCCGACCTCATCCACCCCGGCCAGCGACTCACCCTGCGCATCGCCGCGCCCCAGCAGCCGAAGAAGGCCGCGCCTGCGGCCACGCCCCCGCCGAAGGCCGCGTCCCCGAAGACGTCCCCGGCGAAGACGCCCCCGGCGAAGGCATCCCCTCCGAGGACGCCCACCGTCACCGCGCCTCCCGCGAAGCCCACCACCAGGCCCGCGCCGGGACAGACGACGAAGCCGAGCAGCAAGCCGATCACCAAACCCAGCACCAAGCCCAGCGCCAAGCCCAGCTCCGGAACGAGCACCAAGCCGAGCACCAAGCCCCGCACGAAACCCGTGTCCCAGACGCGGCCTCCCGCCGCGGACAAGGAGGAGTACTCGGCCCCCGTCTCCGCGGGCATCGGCACCCGCTACGGCACCCGCGGCTCCTCCTGGTCCAGCGGCTACCACACGGGCGTCGACTTTCCCGTGCCCACCGGCACCTCGGTGAAGGCCGTGGCCGCCGGTCGGATCGTGTCCTCCGGATGGGGCGGCGCGTACGGCTACCAGATCGTGCTCCGGCACGACGACGGCCGCTTCAGCCAGTACGCGCACCTCTCCGCGCTCACCGTCCGCGAGGGCCAGCGGGTGCAGGCCGGGCAGCGCATCGGGCGCTCAGGATCGACCGGCAACAGCTCGGGACCGCACCTCCACTTCGAGGTTCGGACGGGACCCGGGTACGGCTCCGACATCGACCCCCTGGCGTACCTCAGGGCCCGCGGAGTCACCCTCTGACCCGGACGCCGACGGTGCCCCGGCCGGCACCGTCATCCGGTCGAGCGTGAGCTGGATCAGGCCGCCCGCGGCCACCGTCCCGCAGATCAGCGCGGCGACGGTGCCCGCGGCGCCGTAGCGGAAGCTCTCGCCGAACAGGGTCAGGCCGACGGTGGCGGCAACCACCGGGTTGACCACGGTCACCGTCGCCAGCGGGGCGGCGAGACCGGCGCCCCGGTAGGAGGCCTGCGAGAGGAGCAGCCCCGTCACGGCCAGGGCCGAGAGCACCAGCAGACCGGTCCACTCCGCGAGCGGCGCCTCGGGCGTCCACTCCTCCGCCACCGACTTCGTGAACACCGAGGCGATGCCGAAGGAGACCCCCGCCGCGGCGGCGAGGATGACACTGCGCAGCGCGGACCTGCCCACGAGGTGCGCCGCGGTGAACAGGGCGGCCACCACGCCGAAGACGCAGACGGTGAGCAGCCACCGGTCGCCGTCGGCCAGCGACCGGGGCTCGGCGCCGTCGGTGAGGCTGAGCAGTCCCGCCAGGCCCACCGTGGCCATCAGGGCGCCGCGCCAGGCCCGCTGTCCGGCCCTGCGGCCGACGAAGAGGGCCGCCATCGGGAGCGCGAACACGATGGTGAGGGCGCCCAGCGGCTGCACCAGGCTGAGGGGACCGTACGCCAGGGCCGCGACGTGCAGGGCGGCGCCGAGGCCGTTGAGCAGGACGGACACCCACCAGGCCGGATTGCGCAGGGGTGCGTAGCGCGGACCGGCGGCGGAAGCCGCGACCCGCTCCTGCACGATCGCCGCGGCCGCGTAGGCGACCGCCGACACCAGGGCCAGGAGGACGGACAGCAGGAGGGGGCTCATACCTTCCACGATCTCTCTTCCCGGCCGATCGCGTCGTCGTCCCAGGGGACGTCTTCACGAGTACCGCCGTCGCAGTATGCGGCCGCCGCGTACGCCTGGAGACGTACACCCGCGCAGGTCAGAACGGGTGCAAAGGGTCCTTTTCGAGCCGTCGGGGCAGTCGTGAGAGGGAGCTAACGTGGGCGGAGAAATCGACGGCCTGCCATGATCGGAGAGGACGCCCGCGTGGATCTCGTGGACCCCCGTGAGAGTGAATCGCCGGGCGGTTTCTTCGCCCTGCGCACCACCGTGCCGGAGACCGGCGGCGCACACCGCCCGCTCGCACGGCTGTACGCGGGGGAGGACGGCCCCCTGCACGCGCGCGTGGACCGGGTCACCGCCCGGCTCGGCGCCCCCGAGCGGCGCGTCGGCGCCTCCGTCGCCCACCTCGGGCTCGCGGCCCGGCTCTGGTCGACGGCCCTCGGCCCCGCCGCCGTGCACGGCCGCTTCCCCGACCTCGACCCCGGCGAGCTGTACTGGGACGGGGACCTGAGCGCTCCCGACGACCTGTGGTGGGCCGGCCGCACGACCCGCCCGGCCACCGTGGACGAGCTCCGCGCGGCCGTCCAGGAGGCCCACCTCGTACCGCTCCATGCCACGCTGCGCCGCGACGGGCGGATCTCCCCGCGCCTGCTGTGGGGCAACGCGGGCTCCGCCCTCGCCGGAGCCCTGCGCGAGCTGACCCGCTGGGCCCGCGCCCACGGCCGCCCGGATGCGGCCGAACGGGCCGCCTCCCTGGTCTCCGGGCTCGTCGACCACCCGGACCTCGCGGGTACGGTCCGCGGCCCCCGGCTGCGCCGTACCAGCTGCTGTCTCTACTACCGCTGCCCCGGCGCCGGACTGTGCGGCGACTGTGTCTTCGACCACGCCCCCCGAACGGGTTTGGATGCGCGGCCATCCGCTCCGTAAAGTTGGGCTTTTGAAAGCCGAAGAGCGGCGACGTACGAGCGAACGAGGAACCCGAAGGCCATGACGGTGACCGAAGAAAACCAGGACTACGGGCCGGGCGTCGACCCCGATCGCCTGGCCGTCTGCCTCAGCGTCCTCGACGAGCTCGACAAGCTGGACGTCGACCACCCGGACGCGATCCGCGTCCGGCGCGCCACCGCCGGGATCTACCGGACCGTGAAGCAGCGCCGCCGCCAGGAGCGCCGGGCCGCCAAGACCGCCAACGACAAGGCGGTCACCGAGGCCACCGCCACCGGCTCCGCGCAGCGCATCGACGACGAGACCGAGGGCATCCTCCCGTCCTCCGTCACCGAGGAGGGCCGCATCGCCGGGATACTCCAGCGTCCGCGCTCCTGCTACGTGTGCAAGACGCGGTTCGTGGAGGTCGACTACTTCTACCACCAGCTCTGCCAGGAGTGCGCCGCCCTGAACCGGGCCAAGCGCGAGGCCCGCGCCGACCTCGCCGGCAAGCGTGCCCTGCTCACCGGCGGCCGGGCCAAGATCGGCATGTACATCGCGCTGCGGCTGCTGCGCGACGGCGCCCACACCACCATCACGACCCGCTTCCCCAAGGACGCCGTCCGCCGCTTCAAGGCGATGGAGGACTCCGCGGACTGGATCCACCGTCTGGAGGTCGTCGGCATCGATCTGCGCGACCCGGCCCAGGCCGTGGCCCTCGCGGACCGGATGGCCGAGAACGGGCCGCTGGACATCCTCGTCAACAACGCGACGCAGACCGTGCGCCGGCTGCCGTCCGCGTACGCCGCGCTGGTCGAGGGCGAGAACGCCGCGCTGCCGGCCGGGGACCTGCCCGAGCGGCACGTCATCGGCGCCTTCAACTCCGGCGCCGTCGCCGAGCTCGGCTCGTCGTCCGCGCTGCCCGCCGGAGTGAGCGGCCTCGACGCACAGCAGGTCGCCGACCTCGCCCTGGTCGCGGGGAACGCCAGCATCGCCCGGCACCTCGACGGCACCGCCATCGACGCGGGCGGCCTGCTGCCGGACGTCGTCGACAGCAACACCTGGGTGCAGAGCATCGAGCAGATCTCCCCGGTCGAGCTGCTCGAGACCCAGCTGTGCAACTACACGGCGCCGTTCATCCTGATCAGCAAGTTGCGGCCGGCGATGGCCGAGGCCGCGAAGAAGGCGTCCAGCGGACGTTCCTACGTCGTCAACGTCTCCGCGATGGAAGGCGTCTTCAGCCGCGGCTACAAGGGCGCGGGCCACCCGAACACCAACGCCGCGAAGGCCGCGATGAACATGGTGACGCGGACCAGCGGCCAGGAGATGTTCGAGACCGACGGCATCCTCATGACCTCCGTGGACACCGGCTGGATCACCGACGAGCGTCCGCACTTCGACAAGCTGCGCCTCGCCGAGGCCGGCTTCCACGCCCCGCTCGACCTGGTCGACGGCGCGGCCCGGGTGTACGACCCGATCGTGCGCGGCGAGGAGGGTGTGGACCTGTACGGCTGCTTCCTGAAGGACTACGCCCCCGCGAACTGGTAGGCCCCGTCTTCCGAAGGCGGTTCAGGCAGTCCCGACAAGAGCGCCCCACCGGCCCGGTGGGGCGCTCTTTCCGGCTTCTTTCACCCGATCGCGTCACACTTGTGAGCCCGGTAGAGCGCGGGCGCGCTCATTTGGTTACTCTGATGTCCACGGTCGGCCACCGAAGACACACACCGTCTTCACGGCCGATCCGGGACTGGCCTGCCACCAAGGCCGCGCTCCCGCCCGATGAACGGCGCCACCGCGACCGACCGGCACCAGTCCCACAGGTACGCGACACAGAGGAGTGCGCGGTGACACCCGAACTGACGAAGCAGGAACCGCAGCCGGCCGAACGCAAGGACCGGCAGCGCAAGAACGGCGAGCTGGGAAGCCTGGAAGTCTGGGCCCACGCGGCCCCGATCCGGCTCGCGGGCTACGAGGACGACCTCGCGGAGCCCCACATCCTGCCCGGCATCGACTGATCCCTCGCTTCACACCCCGGTGCCCCCGGCCGTTCGCGGCCGGGGGCACCGGGGTGTTCAGGGCGGTCCGTGCGCCGGTTGCCGCAGCCGGGTCGGCGGCAGGTACTCGCGGATCAGGGTCCTGTGCCACCAGGCCCCCGTCGCACGGAGCTCGCGCCAGGTCGTGTACCGGTAGCGGTACAGCCGGGCGCGGACGAACGTCGGGGGCGCCTCCGGGAAGGGGTTGTGGGCGAGCAGCTTCAGGGTGTCCCGGTCGCCGTCGAGCAGCCGCTCGACGAACGGGCCGAACCACGCGCGCGCGTACCCGGGGCTGAGCGCCGCGAACCACATCAGCCAGTCGAGCCGCAGATGGTACGGGGCGAACTGGCGGGGCATCCTGCGCGGATCACCGGGCTTGCCCTTGAAGCCGTACTCCCGCCACACCGTGCCCGCGTGGGGCACCGGGTCCTCGGTGCCCTCGACGATGATCTCGTCCCTGATCCGGCCGACCGTGCCGAACGCCCCGTACGTGTTGACCAGGTGGAACGGGTCGTACGAGCGGTTCATCGCCTGGTGCCGGGAGAGCAGGTTGCGCGCCGGGCGGTAGCTCCGTACCAGGACGAACGCGGTCACCGCGACGACCAGGACCACGTACCAGAGCGGCGGGTCGGGCTGCGGGTGCTCGCCGGTGAGCGGGGAGGCGTCCACGGCGGAGACGGCGATCACGATGGTGATCCAGTTCAGCCAGGCGAAGTTCCCCGAGAGCACCAGCCACAGCTGCGTGGCGATCATCAGACCGGCCGCTATCGTGGCGACCGGCTGCGGGGCGAACAGCAGGAACGGCACGACCAGCTGGACGACGTGGTTGGCGGCGACCTCCACCCGGTGCAGCGGGCGGGGGAGGTGGTGGAAGAACCAGCTGAGCGGGCCGGGCATCGGCTGGGTCTCGTGATGGTGGTAGAGGCAGGTCAGGTTCCGCCAGCAGGGGTCGCCGCGGATCTTGATGAGCCCGGCGCCGAACTCGACCCGGAAGAGCAGCCAGACCAGCAGGTACAGGACGAGGATCGGCGGTCCCGTGTCGTCGTTGCCGAGGAAGACCGCCAGGAACCCGGTCTCCAGGAGCAGCGACTCCCAGCCGAAGGAGTACCAGGTCTGGCCCACGTTCACGATCGACAGGTACATCCCCCAGAGCAGCAGCCACAGCAGCATCGACACCGGCAGCGGCACCGCGTCCCCGGCGCCCGCCACGAGCGCGAGGGCGAGCGCGGCGCCGGTCCAGGCGACGGTCGCGAACAGGCGGTCCGAGTAGCGCCAGTGGAAGACCGAGGGGGTCTGGCGGGGCCGGGTCACGCGCACGTACTCCGGTACGGGGAGCATGCCGCGCTCCCCGATCAGCGCCCGGAACTGGAGCGCCGCCGACAGGAACGCGACGCAGTAGAGCCCGGCGAGCCCCCGCTGGAAGACGATCCGGCTCAGCCAGTGATCGGGTGCGGTGAACCACTCCATCGCTTCCAGTATCGGCCCTCGCCCACCCGCTCACTCACTGACGAGGCGCCGCAGGGCCCGGCCCAGGTGACGCGCGTACGCGCGCTGGAGCACCGGGACCAGGGGGCCGCCGAGCCGGGTGTACCAGGCGGCGGGGCGGCTGAACGCGGTGACCGTGAACCGGACGGTGCCGTCGGGGTCCAGGTCGACGACGAAGGACTCCTCGCCGCACTCCGGATGCCCGGTGAGGGTGCCGTACGCGAAGCCGGTGCGCTGTTCCTCGTACACCGTCCAGATCACCGAGCAGGGGACGCCGAGCCGGAGCGGGCCGATGCCCGCCGACACCTCGACGGTGACGCCGGGCTCCGCGCGGTCGGCGTCGGCGAGGACGCCCGCCCCGGTGGCGCGGTGCATCCGCCAGGCGGTGACGGCGGCGCCCGCGGCCTCGAAGGCGGCGCGGCCGTGGCCGACGGTCATGGTGTGCCGGAGGTGGTGGTAGCCCTCGGGGAGGCGCGCCGGGGTCCGGGTGGCGCCGACCTCGGGGTAGGTGAGGGCGGGGCGCGGACGCTCGCGCCGGGACAGGCTGGTCGTCAGACGGGTCATGCCGGAAGCTCCGTTCGGGGGTGGGCCGCGGGAGTCTGTGTGGGGGCCGGTGCGGGGGTCGTGGCGCGGTCCGACGCGAGGCGGCGGCGGGCGAGCAGCGCGCAGACGGTGAAGCCGAGGGCGTTGCCCAGGCCGTGGGTCGCGGCGGTCCAGGTCAGGTCGAGGTGGGGGAGTCCGGTCGCCTCGCCGAGTGCCCAGCTCAGGGCGAGGAGCATGGTGACGAGGAGAACGAGGGCCGAGACGGCGAGCAGGCCGCGGGTGAGGCGGTCGGCCGGCGCGGCACGGCGCTCGCGCAGGGTCAGGACGGCGACCGCCGTCATGCCGGCCGTCAGGACGACGGCCCCGGCGAGTTCGGCCCAGTCGTCGACGAAGTAGCCGAGCAGGACGAGCACGGTGCCGGCCGGGACGCTCAGCGCGGCGAAGCGGGCGGCAGGGGTGTCGTGGACGCGGCAGAGGAGCCCGGCGACCAGAGCGGCGGCGAAGCCCGCGAAGTGGAAGTGCGGGACGGTCAGGGCCAGGATGTCCAGCTCGAAGCCGAAGAGGGGGTACGAGGCCCGTTCGGCGACGAGCGCGACCCCGGCGACGGAGGGCGCGGCCAGGGCGGTGAGCACGGCCACCTCGCCCGGCCGGAGCGAGCGGGTGAGGAACAGCCGGGCGGGCGCCTGCAGCGCGAGGGCCAGCGTGGCCAGGGCGTACACCGCGGCGAGCGCGGTCGAGAGTCCGGAGCGGGGCAGCCAGAGAGAGAGCGCGCCGGGGGCGGCGAACAGCGGCCAAGCGCGCCGGAGCCGGTCCCACCCGGGCGGCCGGGGGCCGTCGAGGAGCGCGAGGCCCGTCGGCACCACCCAGAGCATGCCGATCGTGACGACCGAGCCCACCAGGACCGACAGTGCGGTCATGTGCCACCACCCCCGATTGAACGCGTTCAACTCACGGGATGGAGCCTAGGGGCTTTCTTGAACGTGTTCAAGTGGGGGGCGAGTGCGCGGAACCCGGTCGGCCGCCCTCCGCTTGCGGCGCCCCCCGGGCTGCGACAGACATGAGGGACTGGCCGGAACCGGGCGCCGTGGCCCGGGGGAGAGAAAGCGGGAGAACCAGGTGCGCTCAGTTCCCAGCCGGACGCGGCGGACTTCCACCGCTCCCCGCGCGACCCCGCGCGGTGCTACCCCCACCGCGCCCCGCGCGACCCCGCGCGGTGCGACCCCCACCGCGCCCAGCGCGGTCCCGCGCGCCGCGACCCGCTCCGCACTCGCGGCGTTCGCCGCCTCCCTGCTGCTCGCGGGCTGCTCGTCGGCCTGGGAGGGGTCGCGCGGCGGCGCCCAGCCGGCCGCGGCCGACGCCCAGGAAATCCTTCTGCAGCCGTTCGCGGCCCCGGGTCCCGACCCCTTCACCGAATCCACCGCCCGCACCACCGGGCCGCCGTCCCGGAAGCGCGATCCCGACCCCGCCGCCGAGCACGCCCGTGAGGTCACCGGCTCCGCCCCCGGCCTGTACGGCGGCACGCGCGCGGAGGGCAGCTGCGACGTCGACCAGCAGGTCTCCTTCCTCGCCGCCGACCAGGACAGGACACGGGCCTTCGCCGAGGCCGCCGGCATCCCCGAGACCAACGTCGCCGACTGGCTGCGCGGGCTGACCCCGGTCGTCCTGCGCGCGGACGTACGGGTCACCAACCACGGCTACCGCGAGGGCGGTGCCAAGGCCTTCCAGTCCGTCCTTCAGGCCGGTACGGCGGTCCTCGTCGACCAGTACGGCTCCCCCCGCGTCCGCTGCGCCTGCGGCAACCCGCTCCGCACCCCGGTCGCGACCACGGACGGCGTCCACCAGGGCGACCCCTGGGACGGCTTCGACCCCGACCGGGTGATCGTCGTCCGGCCGACCACCAGGGTGGTCACCAGCCTGGTCATCGTGAACGCCGCCGACCGCAGCTGGATCGAACGGCTCACCGGCAGTGACGGCGACAAGGACCGCAAGCCCGCCGTGGAACCGGACTGCGACCCGGACGAGTGCCCCCTGAGCGACGCCGGCACGCCCGACCCCAGTGCCCCCGACCGGCCCGCGTCCCCGGATCCCGCCTCCCCCGACACGGGCTCACGGGTTCCGTCGACCCCGGTCCCCTCGGTGCCGGAGAGCCCCGTCAGCCCCGATGCCTCCGGAACCGGCGGCACGGACACAGGACCCACCCCCACGGACCCCGGCCCGGACGCCGAGCCCGACCCGTACCCGAACCCCGACGACCCGTATCCGAGCCCGGACGACCCGTACGCGGAGCCGGACCCCGAGACGGAGCCGTACCCGGACCCGTACGCCGACCCGTATGCCGACCCGGACGCGGACCCCTACGCCGACCCCCGTACGGAGCCCTTCCCCGACCCCTTCGGTGACCCGAGCGCCGAGCCGCCGGGCGAGCAGCCCCCCGTCCCGGACGGCGAGCTGCCGGACGAGGAGCTCTTTCCGGCCGGACCGGTCCCGGAACAGCCGGAGACCTTCGAAGGGTGAAACGGATCTTCATGGTGCGCACGGGCGGGGCTGCGCCTAGCGTGGCCCCATGAACGCGGGCAGCGGGGGCGGTGGCGGGGAGGCGGCCGAGCGGCTCCGCCGTGCGCCGGAGGGGCGGGACGCCGGGGCCGGGATCCTGGCCGACTACGGGTCGGCCTTCCGGATGGGCGGCTTCGACTGGGACCTCGTCGCCGGCACGATGATCATGGACGACGCCGCCCTCGAAGTCTTCGACATGGACCGCGCCGAGTACGACGGCCGCCCCGAGACCCTCGGCTCACGGGTCCTGCCGGACGAGGGTCGCCGCCTCGACACCCTCGTCGCCCAGGCCCTCAAGGACGGCAGCGAGCAGTACGGCGCGTACTTCCGCATCCGCCGCCGCGACGGCAGGCACCAGTGGACCCACACCCAGGGCATCGTCCACCGCGACGACTCGGGCCGCCCCGTTCGGATCGTCGGCGTCCTGCGCGACGCGACCCACGAGCTCACCGAGTCCGCCGCCCGGCTCGGCCTCGACGAAGGACGGCGCAAGCGGGCCGGCGTCGTCGAGGGCACCACGGCGGCCCTCGCGTACGCGCGGACCGTGCAGGACGTCATCGACCTGCTCAACGACTCCCACGCGCTCGAACACTTCGGCGCCGCCAGCCTCGTCATGGGCCTCCTCGAAGCCGGCCGCATCCATCTCGTCGCGGAGGGCCCCGACGGCGCGTTCGTGCCGGGCACCCGTTTCACCCGGGTGGACGAGCCGTACCCGATGAGCGAGGTGATCCGCACCCTGCGACCGCGGTTCATCGACTCGCCCCGCGACTTCGCCGACTCCTTCCCGGTCCTCTGGCCGCACATCAGCGGGCTCGGCATCACCGCCGCCGCCTATATGCCGCTCATCGCCCAGGCCCGGCCCATCGGCGCCCTCGGCCTGCTCTACAGCGACAAGACCGGATTCAGCGAGGACGAGCGGACCCTGCTCGTCGCCCTCGGCAGCAGCATCGCCCAGAGCCTCCAGCGGGCCATGCTCTACGAGCAGGAGCACGACCTCGCCGAAGGGCTCCAGCAGGCCATGCTGCCGCGCCGGATCCCCGACGTGCCAGGCGCCCAGACCGCGGTGCGCTACCGCTCGGCCCGCCTCGGCCGGGACATCGGCGGCGACTGGTACGACATCATCGCGCTGCCCGGCGGACGGGTCGGCGCGGTCATCGGCGACGTACAGGGGCACGACACGCACGCGGCGGCCGTCATGGGCCAGCTGCGGATCGTGCTGCGCGCGTACGCCGCCGAGGGCCACACCCCGGCCACGGTGATGGCCCGCGCCTCCGTCTTCCTGCACGAGCTGGACACCGAACGCTTCGCGACCTGCACCTACGCGGAGGTCGACCTCGCCACCGGGGTCGTCCAGGTGGTGCGGGCCGGCCATGTCGACCCGCTGCTCAGGGAGGCCGACGGCCGCAGCCGAAGACTTCCGGTGGAGGGCGGGTTGCCGCTCGGGCTCTCCGCGGAGTTCGGCCGGCTCGACTACCCGGTGACCACCCTTGAGCTGGACCCGGGCCAGACCCTGATGCTCTACACCGACGGTCTGGTCGAGAAGCCGGGCGCCGACCTCGACGAGGGCCTCCAGTGGCTCTCCGCCCTGGTCAGGCGCGGACCCGCCGACCTCCAGGAGCTCGCCGACCATCTGTGCGACGTCGTCGCCGACCGCGGCGGCGAGGACGACGTCGCGATCCTGCTGCTGCGCCGCCAGGGCGCGGCCGCCGCCCAGGGGGCCGGCCGGTTCCGGCAGCACGTGGCCCAGAACGACCCGGAGGCGCTGAGCTCTGCCCGGCACATGATCAGGGCGGCGGTACGGGCCTGGGGGGCCGGGGAACGCGCCGACGAGATCGAGCTGGTCGCCGACGAGCTGATGACCAACGCGCTGATGCACACGGACGGCGGGGCGATCGTGACCCTGCGGGTCCTCGGCGGCGCCGAACGGCGGCTCCGGGTGGAGGTGGAGGACCGTTCCAGCGCTCTGCCCCGGCGCCGGGAGGCGGGGGAGGCGGGCGTCTCCGGGCGGGGCCTCTTCCTGGTCGACCAGCTCTCGGACGTGTGGGGCGTCGAGTCGAGGGGCGGCGGCAAGTGCGTGTGGTGCGAGTTCGCCGTCGAGAACTGAGATGTTCCATCGAGGAGTTCTTCGCTCCGGGCCCGCAGGTGGGCGATGTTAACTGAGCGTGAACTGATCGTACTTGACCGTAACTGTCGGTACGCGATTGACTTCGCTCCACCGCCTCCACCGCCTCTTTCGCGCAGGACGTGAGGACACACCCGTGAGCAGCGAGCTACTGGCACCGCTTGACCTGGCCTTCTGGCACCTGGAATCCACCGCCCACCCCCTGCACCTCGGAGCGCTCGCCCACTTCGGTCCCGTACCCCCGGACGGAACGCCCGGCCGGGAGCCCCTGGACGTCCTGGACCTGCTCGCCCGCCGTGCCGCCGCCGTCCCCCGGCTCAGGATGCGCGTCCGCGACGTCCTCCTGCCCGTCGGCGGCGCCGCCTGGAGCGCGGACCCCGACTTCGACGTGCACCGACACGTCCACGAGGTCACCCTCCCCGGCGCCGACTTCCCCGCCGAGACCGCCCGGCTCGCCGCCGAACTCATGGAGCGCCCGGTCGCCCGCGGCCTTCCCCCCTGGGAGATGTACCTGCTGAGCGGCGCCCCGGACGGCTCGTTCGCCGTCCTCGTCAAACTCCACCACGCCCTCGCCGACGGCATGCGGGCCGTCGCCATCGGCGCCGGGATCTTCGACGAGATCGCCGCGGGCCGCCGCCCCGTCCGCCGCCCCCGCCCCGTACCGCCGGGCTCCTGGATCCCGGGCCCCGGACGGCTCCTCGGCATCGCCCGGGAGCGGCTCGGCGACCTCGGCAGGGCCGTCGAGGTCGGCGCCTCCGTGGTCGGATCCTCCGTCCTCCGCGCCGGCCGCCTCGACGGCCCTGCCACCGCCCTCGCCGCCGAGTCCAGCGGGACTCGCCGCGTCGCCACCGTGACCCTGCCCCTCGACCGCGTCCACCGGGTCCGCCGCGGCACCGGCGGGACCGCCAACGACGTCCTCCTCGCGGTCGTCGCCGGGGCCCTCCGCCGCTGGTTCGAAGGACGTGGCCTGCCCCTCCCCGGGGCCGACCCCCGGGCCCTGGTCCCCGTGTCGCGCCGCCGCCCCGGCGCTCCGCCCGGCCCCGGCAACAGCCTCTCCGGCTACCTCGTCGACCTGCCCGTCACCCAACCGGATCCGGCCGCACGGCTCGCCGCCGTCCGGCAGGGCATGGACCGCAACAAGGCCGCGGGGCCCTTCCGCGGCGCCGGTGCCGTCGCCCTGCTCGCCGACCGGCTGCACCCGCTCGCCCACCGTTTCGGCGCCCCGCTCGCCTCCGGCGCCGCCCGGCTGCTCTTCGACCTCATCGTCACCCAGGTGCCGCTGCCCCGCTCCGCGCTCTCCCTCGGCGGCGCGCCGCTCCGCGCGCTCTTCCCCATGGCCCCGCTCGCCCGCGGCCAGTCCCTCGCCGTCGCCATGTCCCCGTACGGCGGCCAGGTTCACATCGGCCTCGTCGCCGACGGCGAGGCCGTCCCCGACCTCGACGCGCTGGCCGCCGCGCTCACGGCCGAACTGGACCTCCTCGACCCGTCGGAGAGCCCTGACGATCCGCCGGCGACCCCTGACGACGTGCCGGAGAGCCCTGACCTCATGACCCTGACCTCATGACCTCATGACCTCGCGGTGCACGTCGCGCCCGGCCGGACCCTGGTGAGCGAGATCAGGTACTCCTCGACCTTCCTGTCGACGCAGGCGTTGCGGCCGTACCCGGTGTGACCGGTCGAGTCGAACGACAGCAGCATGCCGTCGGGGAACTGGCGCGCCAGGCTCACCGCCTCCCCGTACGGGGTCGCGGGGTCGCCCGCCGTGCCCACGACGAGGACCGGCGGGACCCCGGGGGCGTTGACCCGGTGCGGACGCCCGGGACCGGTGGGCCAGTCACGGCAGACCAGCTCGTTCGTCACACCGGTCGTGCCGTAGACGCCCGCGGCCTTCTCGGCGGGGGCCAGTGCGTCCCAGTAGGCCTGCGCGTCACGCGGATGGGGGACGTCGAGGCAGTTGATCGCGATGAGGGCGGCGTCGCGGTTGTCCTCGGGAACGTCAGCCTCCTCCTCGGAACCGGTGTCCGATCCAGCCTCAGCCTCAGCCTCAGCCTCAGCCTCAGCCTCAGGGTCAGGGTTCGGGTCCGGGGACTCCTCCCCGCCCGACGTCAGGGCCGCCAGTCCCGTCCCGTCACCGTCGTCCGCCGCGTGCAGGGCCTCGGACAGGTCCGCCCACTGGTCCTCCGGCGTGTACATGGACAGGCTCAGCGCCGAGACGAGGCCTGCGGCGTCGAGACCGTACGCGGAGTCGTCGACCGGCAGCGGTTCCCGCTGAGTCCGCTCGAGGAGCCGGTCGATCAGCGTGCGTATCTCCTCGGGCGTCGCGCCGGGGCACGCGTCGCCGATCGTGGCGGCGCAGGACTCGGCGTACTCCTCCACCGCCTCCCGGAACCCGGTGGACTGGCCGAGCATGCGCTGCCGCCAGTCGAGGGAGGGGTCGACCGCCCCGTCCAAAACCATCGCCCGTACGCGGCGCGGGAACTGCTCGGCGTACGAGGTGCCGAGGCTGGTGCCGTACGACCAGCCGACGTACGTGAGCCTCCGCTCGCCGAGCGCCGCCCGCAGCACGTCGAGGTCCCGGGCCGCGTCGTCCGTGCCGACGTGCGGCAGCAGCGGCCCACTGGCCTTCCGGCAGTCGGCGGCCGTCGTCCGCGCGGCGGCGAGCACGTCGGCGCGTTCGGCGTCCGTCCGGGGGTGGAGCGGTGTGCCCCCGGGCTCCCCGTCGACCGGTTCGGCGCGCCCGGTCGGCTCCTCGGGGAGGCAGGTCAGGGCCGGCTTGCTCTCCCCGACCCCGCGCGGGTCGAAGGACACGACGTCGAACCGTTCGCGTACGCCCCGCCCCAGGTCGTCGGCGACGCCGTCTTTGATGAGCCGCACCCCGCGCTCCCCGGGGCCGCCGGGGTTGAGGACGAGCGAACCGACGTGCTTCCCCGGGGCGGCGGTCACCGCCTTTGCCACGGGCAGCACGAACGTCCTGCCGTCGGCGGGGCGGGAGTAGTCCATCGGGACGGTGAGCGCGGCACACCGGTACGCGCCGCAGGGCCGCCACGTGAGCTTCTGGCCGTAGAAACGTCCGAGGTCGGGGCGGGCGGCGGGGTCGGCCGGGGCGGCCGAGGACTTCGGCCGGTCTCCGTCCGGGCCGGGCCCTGCCGTGCAGGCCGCCAGGGATGCGGTGCCGAGCACGGCGAGGGCGAGGATGAGGGCCTGACGGCGGCGGGTGGGGGCGGTGATCACGAGGTACTCCCATGGTGGTCGGTCCAGGGAAGGATCACGCGCGGATGCTGAGGATTTGCTGAGGCGGCGGATGCGGCCCAAGAAGGGGGCCCGGGGGCACATGGGCCCCGCGTCGAGTCGCGTGAAAGCCACCTCCGGCCGTCGGCCGTTGACCCTTAGCCGCCGTCCGGTCCGCGCCCCCTCGCGTCCCCGGTCGGCAGCCGCAGGACGAACCTGGCCCCGCCGAGCTCCGAACGGTCCGCCGTGAGCGTGCCGCCGTGGGCGTGGGCGACCCAGGAGGCGATGGACAGGCCGAGACCGGTGGACCCCGACCCGCTGCGGAACCGCTCGAACAGGGCGCCCGCGACCTCCGGAGGCAGGCCGGGACCCGCGTCCTCGACCGTCAGCGTGCCGGACCGGGACACCGTGACGCGTACGTCCGCCGGGACCCCCGGCGCGTGGCCGTGCGCGAGGGCGTTGCCCAGGAGGTTGCCGACGGCCCGGCGTACCAGATCCGGATCGGCGACCACGACCGACTCCTCGGACTCCACCCGGACCCGATGACCTGCCCGATGCCCCTCCGCGGCGGTCTCGGTCGCCTCCTCGACGACCGCCTCCACCACCTGGTCGAGGCGCAGCGGCTGACGGGCCACCGTGGCCGTACCGGACATGAGCCGGGCCCGGGTGAGGAGCCCGTCGACGAGGCGGCCCATGCCCTCCGCGAGGCGCAGCGTGCGCCGGTGCACGTCCGTGCTGTCCGTCTCGCCGCGCAGCGCCGTCTCCGCGAGCGTCCGCAGCGAGGCGGCCGGAGTCCGCAGGTCGTGGGCGGCGTCCGCGAGGAACGCCTCCTGCTGACCCAGCGCGCCGAGCGCGGGCCGGACCGCCCGCCCGGACAGGACGTGACCGACGGCCGCCGACAGCAGGACGAGCACGGCGCAGCCGCCCGACACGCCCCACACCAGCTGCTGGTGGTCGTCCCGCTGGGCCGTCGCGTCGGCCAGGGTGACGAGGACGCCCTGAGGCCCTTCGTCCTCCGTGGCCTCCGGCGGGTAGAAGGGCAGCGCGAACACCCGTACCGGCGCGCCGTCCGTCGCGCGCCGGTCGAAGCCGCGCGCCGCCCCCTCCCGGGCCACGGTGCGCCCGGCCTCCAGGATCACGGCGGGGCCGACGGTGACGCACGGTTCGGCGGGCGCGTGCTGGACGGTCAGGCCGCCGTCGGCATGGCCGTCTCCAGGGTCGGCGCGGGACGTCAGGAGGACGGTCAGCGGCGGGCAGCCGGTGTTCACGGTGTCCGCCAGGACGTCCGTGACGAGCCGCCCGTCCTCGTCGGTCTCCAGGAGGCCGAGGGCCCAGCTGGTGTCCGCGTCCATCGAGTGGTCGAGCTGCTCCCGCCAGCGGGCGCTGTCACCGCGCACGGCGAAGACGGCCATCGCGACGAGCCCCACGGCGCTCGTCAGCGCGAACAGCAGGCTGATCCGCCGGCGCAGCCGCAGGACCCGCGCCGTCGGCGTGAGCGGGGACACGGGCGAGCGGCGGAGGAGGGACGGGCTCACCGCTCGTCGTCGGGGGCGAGCCGGTAGCCGACCCCGCGCACGGTGTGGATCAGCGGCGGGTCCCCGAGCTTGCGGCGGAGCTGGGAGACGAGCACCTCCAGGACGTTGGACTGCGGCTCGGCCATCTCGTCCCAGCAGCTCTCGATCAGTTCGGCGCGGGTGACGGCCTGGTCGGCGCGGGCCGCGAGGACTTCCAGGACCGCGAACTCCCTGGTGGTGAGCGTGAGCAGGACCCCGCCCCGGCGGACGTGCCGGCGGGCGGTGTCGACGTCCAGGTCGCCGATGTGGTGGACGGGAGGGCGTACGGCGGCGGAGCGGCGGCACAGACTGCGCACCCGGGCGATCAGTTCGGGCACGGCGAACGGCTTGACGAGGTAGTCGTCACCGCCGCCGGTGAAGCCCTCCACCCGGTCCGCGACCGTGTCGCGCGCGGTGAGGAACAGCACGGGCACCGTACCGCCGCCCCGCCGGAACCCGTCGACGTAGGCGACGGCGTCGCCGGAGGGCAGCATCCGGTCGAAGACCGCGCAGTCGTACGCGGTGACGAACAGGGCCTCGTCGGCCCGCGGCAGATCGGCGGCCTCGTCGACGGCGAGCCCGGCGGCCCGCAGAGCGGCGGCCACCCCGAACCGAAGGTCTTCGTCGTCCTCGACGAGCAGTACGCGCACGTCACCCACCCTAGGCCGTTTCGTCTGGAGCCCCGGGCAGACCAGATGAAGACGCCCGCGATGCGGAGTCCGGGCAGGTGCCCGGGCCCGCCCGGCGCATTCGCCGGACTGGTCCGTGCCGAGTGGCCTGCCTGGCCCCTCGGGCGGCCCGAGACTCGTCCGTGACCTGCGGAAAGATCCACGACGAGGGTTACCGCGGGTTTCGCCGCCGCACACAGGATCGTCACCGAACCGACATACCGAGCGGTCGGAATCCCCTTACGCAGGGGCTATACCCATGAGTAACGTACGCGGACCACCAGCGCCACCCGCCCGTTCCCCGGGGCGGCAAGGAGCGAGATCGATGTCTTATCACCAGCCTTTCCCCGGCCCACCGCCCCTACCGCAGCACCGGAATGCCGGTCGGCACCGCCAAGAGGCGGCGTCGCATTCCTGGGAGGGTGGATCGCCGTCCTGGGACACCGATCCACAGGCAGCCTTGGACTCGTCCCCGCGAGCGTGGGACTCCTCGCCGCAGGGCCGGGACTCCGCGCAGCAGCCCTGGGGCGCGTCCCCGCAGCCGCAACCGCCCGCCGCCACCGACGACCGTGATGATCTGCGCCGGCTCGGATCGGCCTATCGCAGGCTCCGCCGCGTCGCCACCTTCACCGCGCTCGGCTACTTCGTCGTCTTCCTTCTCCTGTCCGGCTACGCCCCCTCGATGATGACCGGCACCATCACCGGTGGTCTCACCACCGGTCTGGTCCTGGGGCTCCTCCAGCTGCCCGTGGCGCTGGCCGCGATCGCGCTGTACGAGCGCATCGCACGCAAACGCGTCGACCCGCTCGCCGCGGCGATCCGCGAACGCGCCGAGCAGGCGGCCGCGGCAGCCGCGCCCCGGCCAGAACGCCAGAGCCGCTCCGGACGTCCCGCGTGGCAGCGGCCCACCGGAGGTGCGCGCGCATGACAAGCTTCAGCTCCGGGGCCCAGACCATGTCGCTGATGGCGTTCATCGCGGTCATCACTGTCACGCTGCTGCTGTGCGTGATGACCGGCCCCGACCGTGACGACCTGGGCGAGTTCTACACCGGCTACCGCTCGCTCTCGCCCGTGCAGAGCGGCCTCGCGATCGCCGGCGACTACATCTCCGCCGGCACCGTGCTCGGCACCATCGGCATCATCGCGCTCGTCGGCTACGACGGCGTCACGCTCGCTCTGAGCACCGTGCTCTCGCTGGTCCTGATGATGTTCCTGCTCGCCGAACCGCTGCGCAATGCCGGCCGGTTCACGATCGGCGACGTCTTCGCCCGGCGTCTCCCCGGCCCCGCCGTGCGGATCACCACGGCCGCGGTCACCCTGACCGCGCTGCTGCCGCTGGTGATCTTCCAGCTCGCGGGCGCCGGCGACCTCCTCTCCGTCGTCCTCGGCTTCGACGCCGACGGCTTCAAGACCGGCGCGATCGTGTTCCTGGGCCTGCTGATGATCGCGTACGCGGCGATCGGCGGCATGAAGGGCACCGCCTTCATCCAGATCGTCAAGACCGTCGTCCTGCTCGGCGCGTCCCTCGCGATCGCCGCGCTCATCCTCAACCGCTTCGACTTCAGCCTGCCCTCCCTGCTGGACGCCGCCAAGCGCGGCAGCGGGGCGGGAGACGCCTATCTCGCCTCCGGTCTGCAGTTCGGCGGCAACGAACTCGACATGATCAGCACCCAGTTGACAGTCGTGCTCGGCGCCGCGGTGCTGCCGCAGATCACCATGCGCATGTTCACCGCGCGCAGCGCGGCAGCCGTGCGGCGCTCGATGTCCTGGGCCGTGTCGACCGTCGTCGTGACCTGTCTGCTGATCGCCGTCATCGGCTTCGGCGCGGCGGCGATCGTCGGCCACCAGGGGATCGTCGCCGGCGACCCGCAGGGCAAGACGGCGTTCCTCATGGTCAGCCAGGCCGTCATGGGCGCGGACCAGACGACCGTCGAGACACTGCTGTTCACGGCCGTGGCGACAGCCATCTTCCTCACGCTGCTGGCCTCGATCGCCGGGATCACCCTCGCCTGCGCCAACACCCTGGCGCACGATCTGATCACGCACGGGCTGCGCCGCAAGGCGCGACTCAAGGACTCCGTGGAGATGGCCGTCGCCCGGACCGCCGCGGCGGGCGTCGGGCTCGTGGCGATCGCGATCGCCGCCGGTGCACGGCATCTGAACCTTCAGGCACTGCTCACCCTGTCGTTCTGCATCGGCGCGTCCGCGGTCTCACCGGCCCTCATCTACAGCCTCTTCTGGCGCCGTTACTCCCGTACGGGACTCCTCTGCACCCTCATCGTGGGCAGCGCCTCCGCGCTCATCCTCATGACCGGCAGCAACCTGGTGTCCGGATCCCCCCAGGCGATCTTCCCGGACCAGGACTTCAACTGGTTCCCGTTCACCACGTCGGGCATCCTCTCGGCCCCGCTGGGCTTCCTCGCGGGCTGGCTCGGCACGGTGCTCTCCGGACGCGACCCGGCCGACCAGCGCACGCGGTACGAAGCGGTGGAGGAGACGATCCTGGCCGGCACACCCGCGGCGAGCAGCTCTTCCGCGTCCTGACGCCCATGCCCCGAAGAACGGGCGCCCGGCCTGGCGTTCCAGGCCGGGCGCCCGTTCGGCTGTCCCGAGGTGCCCAGGGCCTCTGCGCCGGCGGGCTCGGGGCTCGGGCCTCGCGGCCCCTGGCTCAGGGCAGGGCTTCGAGGCGCTCCCTGTTCTCCTCGCCCCACTGGCCGAGCGGGGTGAGAGCGGTAAGGAGGGAGTGCCCGAACTCGGTCAGCGAGTACTCCACTTTCGGGGGCACCTGGTGATGGACCTCGCGGTGCACCAGGCCGTCGGCCTCCAGCTCCCGCAGATGCAGGATCAGCATCCGCTCACTGATGCCGACCACCGTGCGGCGTAACTCGCCGAAGCGCAGCGGTCCCTCGCCGAGCCAGAACAGGATCAGCCCCTTCCATTTGCCTCCCATGACGTCGATGGCAGCGTCCAGGCCGCAGGTGTAACTCCGCTTCCGCACCGGCATTTCCCCTAACAAAACTGTGGGTACCCGACAGAATTGTAGGTACTTGAAGAAGTGTCGGTGTGGCCGCAGCATGGATCGGAGGTCGTTCGGAGAAGGCGGCAAACCGCCCTGGCGTGACGGCAGTCGGATCTCTTTCGCGCAGCCGATGCATCGGCATCAGGCAGGAGCACACGTATGACCGGGCACCACCGCACTCCCGTGACCGTCGTCGGGCTGGGTTCGATGGGCAGCGCGTTGGTCGAGGCGTTCGTCGACGCGGGCCACCTGACCACCGTCTGGAACAGGACAGCGTCGAAGGCCGTGCCGCTCGCGGCCAAGGGCGCCGTCCACGCGCGGACGATGGACGAGGCGGTCACGGCGAGTCCGCTGGTCATCGCCTGCCTGACCACGTACGAGAGCACCGTCGAGGCCCTGGAACCGGCCACTGCCGCGCTCAGGGGGCGGGCCCTCGTGAGCCTGAACAGCGGTTCGCCGGCCGGTGCCCGTCGGCTGGCCGACTGGGCGCTCGGGCACGGTGCGCGTTACCTCGGCGGCGCGATCAAGAACGTGCCGTCCGCCGTCGGAGCCGAGGACACCCTCCTGTATTACGGCGGGGACCGGACCGTCTTCGACGAATTCGGCGGGACGCTACAGGTGTTGGGCGGTGACACCGTCTACCTCGGCGCCGACCCCGATCTCGCCGCCCTGTACGAGATGGCGGTGGGTGGCACCCTGCTGCCCGCGCTCGTCGGCTTCTTCCAGGGTGCGGCGGCGTTGCAGGCGCGTGGACTCGAGGTGGCCTCGATGGTGCGGTTCAGCACCAAGTGGTTCGAGATGATCAACTCGGTGCTGCCGGTGTTCGCCGACGAGATCGACCGCGGCGACTACAGCGAGCCCGCGTCCTCGGTGGGTCTCTTCCTGGCCGGAGCCGCGGATGACGAGGAACTCGGCAGGGAGGCGAACCTCGACACGGAATGGCACAAGCCCTTCCACGACTTGTTGCGGCGGGCCGTCGAGGCCGGCTACGGGGACCAGAGCATCTCCGCCCTGACGGAGGTGCTCAGGAACCCGGTACGGCCGGGCCGGAGCCTGTGACGAGGACGTCGCGGGCGTCGGTCTCCGCGTCCGAGTCCACGACCGCGACGGCGTCCGAGTCCACGACCGCGTCCGAGTCCGCGACGTCAGGCGAGGCGGTCAGCGGGGTCACGCCTCCCGCTTCGCGTCGATCTCGGCGATGAGGCCCTCGATGAGGCCCTTGATCTCGTCGCGGATGGGGCGGACGGCCTCGACGCCCTGGCCTGCCGGGTCCTCCAGGGCCCAGTCGAGGTACTTCTTGCCGGGGAAGACCGGGCAGGCGTCGCCGCAGCCCATGGTGATGACGTAGTCGGACGCCTGGACGGCCTCGGTCGTGAGGACCTTCGGCTTCTGGGCGGAGATGTCGACGCCGACCTCCTTCATCGCCTCGACGGCGGCCGGGTTGACCCGGTCGCCCGGGACGGATCCGGCGGAGCGGACCTCGATCCGGTCGCCCGCGAGGTGGCCGAGGAAGCCGGCGGCCATCTGGGAGCGGCCGGCGTTGTGGACGCAGACGAAGAGCACGGAGGCGAGCGGAGCAGTCATCGGGTCTTCCTCGGAGGCAGGGACGGCGCGTCGAAGACGTCAGCCCAGGCTGGTATCAGCGCAGGGTGATGTGACAGTATCAGTCCATGATGACGTCAGTCGATACTGATCTGATCCGGGTTCTGGGTGACCCCCTGCGCCTCCAGATCGTGACCCTGCTCGCCCGCGAGACGCTCTGCACCACCCACCTCGTGGAGGAGACCGGTGCCAGGCAGACCAACCTCTCCAACCACCTGAGAGTGCTGCGCGAGGCCGGGGTCGTCGACACCGAGCCCTGCGGTCGGTTCACGTACTACCGGCTCAAGCCGGACGTCATCGAAGCCCTGGCCGGGCAGTTCGCCGCCCTCGCCGAGGCCGCGCGCGCCAACGCCGACACCAAGAGAGCCTGCCCGTAGCCTCTCGCCCCGCCTGCCCGAGGAGATCCCGCCCGTGACCGCCACCGAGCCCGCCGCGAGCGACGCCATAGCCGTCGACCCGTCGCCCCGGCCCGCCCCCGGCGCCACCCCGCCCCGTACCCCGCTCGTGGCACGAGCCGCCGCCGAGTTCGTCGGCACCGCCGCCCTCGTGGCGATCGTCGTCGGCTCCGGCATCCAGGCCACGCAGCTCACCGACGACGTCGCTCTGCAGCTCCTCGCCAACTCCACCGCCACCGTCTTCGGCCTCGGCGTCCTCATCGCTCTCCTCGGCCCGGTCTCGGGCGCCCACTTCAACCCGGCCGTCACCCTGGCCGAGTGGTGGACCGCCCGCCGCGGCGGCGGAGGCGTGACCGGGCGCGACCTCGCGGTGTACGTCCCGTCGCAGGTCGTCGGCGCCGTCGCGGGCGCGGTACTGGCGGACGCGATGTTCGGCGAGCCGCTGGTGAAGTGGTCCACGCGCGACCGCTCGGCCGGGAACCTGCTCCTCGGCGAGGTCGTGGCCACCGCCGGCCTGATCCTGCTGATCTTCGGCCTCGCGCGCACCGACCGGCTGCGTTTCGCGCCGGTCGCGGTCGCCTCGTACATCGGCGCGGCCTACTGGTTCACGTCGTCCACGTCCTTCGCGAACCCCGCCGTGACCATCGGCCGGGCCTTCACCGACACCTTCGCCGGCATCGCCCCCGCCTCCGTCCCGGCGTTCGTCGGCATGCAGCTCGTCGGCGCGGCCCTGGGTCTCGCGCTGGTCGCGGTCATCTTCATGCGTGGCGGGGCGACCGGCGAATGACACATGTCGTGCACGCCACCGCCCGCCGCCGCGCCCTCGACGAGGGTCGTACGGACAGCGGCGGGGTGGCGTCCCTCGGCGACATCGTCGCCGTGCCGCCCGTGCGCGAAGCCCGGGACGCGGGACGGCTCAAGGCTCAGCCGATGTTCGCCCGGCTCACCGCGACTGGCGTGGAATGGGGCGACGGCAACCGCACGGACGCCGACGCGATCGTCTGGTGCACCGGCTTCCGGCCGGCCCTCTCGCATCTGGCGCCACTCGGCCTGCGCGGCCCGCGCGGCCACGTCCCCGCGGCCGGCACGCGAGCCGTCGGCGAACCCCGGCTCCACCTGCTCGGTTACGGAGACTGGACGGGCCCCGCCTCCGCCACCCTCATCGGTGTCGGCCGCCCCGCTCGCGAGGCCGCCCGGGAGATCGCCCGGCTCCTCCACGGCTAGAACCGGTCGAGGGGGGGCGATCTTCGCGTCCTCACGCCATGGCGGCCTTGGTGAGCAGCTGTCCCATGGCGGCGAGGACGGCGGGTTCCACGCGGTAGTAGACCCAGGTGCCGCGTCGCTCGGAGGAGAGCAGGCCGGCTTCCTTCAGCTTCTTCAGGTGGTGGGAGACGGTGGGCTGGGAGACGCCGACGTCGGAGATGTCGCAGACGCACGCCTCGCCGCCCTCGTGGGAGGCGACGGCGGAGAAGAGCCGCAGGCGCACGGGATCGCCGAGGGCCTTGAACATGAGGGCGGTCCGTTCGGCCTCGTCGGCGGTCAGCGGGCGCTCGTTCAGCGGCGGGCAGCAGGGTTCGGCGGCGGGTTCGAGGAGGGGGAGCGCCTTCGCATTCGACATACGTCTATGTTGACACACGTCGAACCAGGGGCCCAGGGCGCCTTCGGTCTCTCCTCTCTCCGCCCCTCCGTCTCTTTTCGGCCCCTCTCTGCCCCTTCGGCCGCCCTTGGGTTCGATGAATGTCTATGTTGACGCTCGTCGATACAGGTGCCATGCTGAGGGCCTCAGAGATCGACAGACGTCGAAATACAAGGGGATCCGTCATGAACGCCGCCACCACACCCGCCGACCGGCTGCCCGTCGTCGTCATCGGGTCCGGCCCCGCAGGACTGGCCGCCGCCGCGCACCTCGTCGACCGGGGCCTGGATCCGCTGGTCCTGGAGGCGGGCGCCAGGGCGGGCGCGGCGGTGCGCGAGTGGTCGCACGTGCGGCTCTTCTCCACCTGGGGCGAGGTCACCGACCCGGTGGCCGAGAAGCTGCTCGCCCCCACCGGCTGGGTGAAGCCGGACGCTGGCACCTACCCCACGGGCGGCGACTGGGCGGAGCGCTACCTCCAGCCGCTCGCCGACGTCCTCGGCGACAGCGTCCGTCTCGGCGCCCGGGTCACCGGCGTCTCACGGGCGGGCCGTGACCGGATCGTCGACGCCGACCGCGAGGCCCAGCCCTTCACCGTCCACGTCGAGTACGCCGACGGCCGCGAGGAGCGGATCACCGCCCGCGCCGTCATCGACGCCTCCGGCACCTGGGCCGTCCCGAGCCCGGCCGGCGGCGACGGACTGCCCGCGCTCGGCGAGAAGGCGGCGGCCGCACGGATCTCCTACCGCGTCCCGGACCTGAAGGACCCCGCCGTGCGCCTCCGTTACGCCGGGAAGCGCACCGCCGTCATCGGATCCGGCGCCTCCGCCTTCACCGCGCTCGCCTCCCTCGCCGACCTCGCGACGTCCGCGGACGGCGCCGGCACGCACGCCACCTGGATCCTGCGGCGCGGCATCTCCGGGTCCACCTTCGGCGGCGGCACCGCCGACCAGCTCCCCGCCAGGGGTGCGCTCGGCCTCGCCGCGAAGGCCGCGGTCGACCAGGGACACGCCGACGCCGTCACCGGCTTCCGTACGGAGTCGATCGAGCCCGACGGCGAACGGCTCGTGCTGGCCGGCGAGGACGGCCGCCGGCTCGACCCGGTCGACGAGGTCATCGTCCTGACCGGCTTCCGCCCCGACCTTTCCTTCCTCGACGAGCTCCGCCTCGGCCTCGACGAGCGCCTCCAGGCCCCCGTCGAGCTGGCCCCGCTCATCGACCCGAACCAGCACTCCTGCGGAACGGTCTACCCGCACGGCGTCAACGAGCTCTCGCACCCTGAGCAGGGCCTCTACCTCGTCGGCATGAAGTCCTACGGCCGCGCCCCGACCTTCCTCGCCCTCACCGGCTACGAGCAGGTCCGGTCCGTCGTCGCCGCCGTCGCCGGAGACCGCGCGTCCGCCGAGCGGGTCGAGCTCGTCCTCCCGGAGACGGGCGTCTGTGGCGGCGCCGGCCTCTTCGACCAGTCGCAGACCGCCCAGGGTCAGACCGACGGGACGCAGACCGACGGCGGCTGCTGCGCCCCCGCCCCTGCCCTCATCCAGCTCGGTACGACCACCGCGTCTCCCTCCTGCGGCGCGTGACCGTCCGCAGCACCCCGGCGGACGGGGCCGCGACCGGAACAGGGGACCGGTCGCGGCCCCGCGCCGTCCTGCCCGCGCTGTGCGTCACCCAGATCACGAGCTGGGGCATCGTCTACTACGCCTTTCCCGTCCTCAACCCGGCCATCACCGCGGACGCCGGCTGGAGCGCGGGCTCGACCACCGCGGCCTTCTCCGCCGCCCTTGTCGTCTCCGGCCTCGCCGGAATCCCCGTCGGCCGGGTACTGGACCGCCGCGGGCCGCGGGTCGTCATGACGGTCGGCTCCCTCCTCGGCGTCCTGAGCCTGCTGATCGTGGCCGCGGCCCCCGACCCGGCCGTCTTCCTCGCCGGATGGCTCCTCGCCGGAACGGCGATGGCCACCACCTTCTACCAGCCCGCCTTCGCCGCGCTCACCCGCTGGTGGGCCCCGGACCACGTGCGCGCGCTGACGATCGTCACCCTCGCCGGCGGACTCGCCTCCACCGTCTTCGCACCCCTGACCGCGGTCCTCGCCGACCACATGTCCTGGCGCGCCACCTACGCGGTGCTCGCCGGCATCCTCGCGGTTCTGACCGTCCCGGCCCACGCCCTCGCCCTGAAAGCACCCTGGCCACCGGCGCCCGAGAGCCCCGCGCACGCCACCCGCGGCAGCGGGGGAGTGGTGCGCAGCCGCGCGTTCTGGATGCTGGCCGCCACGTTCACCCTGTCCGCGTTCGCGATGTACGCCGTCGTCATCGGCCTCGTCCCCCTCTTCCTGGACCGGGGCTACACCACCGCCCAGGCCGCATGGGCCCTCGGCCTCGGCGGCGTGGGACAGACCCTCGGCCGCACCCTCTACGCGACCCTCGCCCGCCGCCTCGGCGTCACCGCCCGCACCACCGCGCTGATCGGACTCGGAGGACTCACCACCGCCGCCCTCGCGACGGTGGCCGGCCCGTACGCGCTGCTCATCGCGGTGTCCGTGCTCGCAGGGGTGGTCCGGGGCAACCTCACGCTCCTCCAGGCCACCGCCGTCACGGACCGCTGGGGGAGTGCCCACTACGGCAGGCTCTCCGGGCTGCTCGGCGCACCGGGCCACGTCGCCGCCGCTCTCGCCCCCTTCGCCGGCGCGATGCTCGCCGGGCCGCTCGGCGGCTACCCCGCCCTCTTCGCACTGCTCTCCGCGCTGTCCGCGATCGCGGCTGTCACAGCCCTCGGAACCCGCCCTCCCAGGGGCCGAACGCCCGGGCGACCTCACCGAGGCGGACGTGCAGGTGATGCGTGAGGTCGTCGACACCGTCCGGGCTCAGCGCAAGCCCGAACTGGACCCCGAGGGGGGTGACGCCGCCTGGCGGCTCGCCCTGATGAACATCGGCCACGCCCCCCTCAAGCCGACCCGGTGTCGGTTCATTCGCTCCGTTCGCCTTCTCGTCCGGTACACCGGACCGTTCGGCGTCCTCTCTCGGCTCGTCGTCGCCTCCGTCGGCTCGCGATTCCTCCCGCTCGGCCGGGACGGCCGACTCGACGACGCCGGGGGAGAGCGGCGCCGACCCCTCACCGGTACTCCGGGGTGTCCGGCGCGCGGCTCCCCGACCGTTGCGGCAGGCTGGGATCATGCCCGAACTCCCCGAGGTGGAAGCGCTCCGCGCGTTCCTGGACACGCACCTGGTGGGCAAGGAGATCGCCCGTGTGCTGCCCGTCGCGATCAGCGTCCTCAAGACGTACGACCCGCCCCTGAGCGCCGTCGAGGGCGCCACGGTCACCGCGGTCGGACGGCACGGGAAGTTCCTCGACCTGACCGCCACCGGCCCCGCAGGCGAACTCCACCTCCTGTTCCACCTGGCCCGCGCGGGCTGGCTCCGCTGGCAGGACCCGCTGCCCTCCGGTCCGCCCAGGCCCGGCAAGGGCCCGCTGGCCCTGCGGACCGCGCTCACCGGCGGCGACGGCTTCGACCTCACCGAGGCCGGCACGACCAAGCGCCTCGCCGTCCACCTCGTCCACGACCCCCAGGAGGTGCCGGGCGTCGCACGGCTCGGCCCCGACCCGCTCGCCGAGGACTTCGGCCCGGACGAGTTCGCCGCACTGCTCGCCGGCGAGCGGCGGCAGATCAAGGGCGCCCTGCGCGACCAGAGCCTCATCGCCGGGATCGGCAACGCCTACAGCGACGAGATCCTGCACGCCGCCAGGATGTCGCCCTTCAAACCCGTCCAGAACCTCACCCCCGAGGAGACGGCCGCCCTCTACACGGCGATGCGGACCACCCTCCACGAGGCCGTCGAACGCTCCCACGGCCTCGCCGCCGGCAGGCTCAAGGCCGAGAAGAAGAGCGGCCTGCGCGTCCACGGCCGCACGGGCGAGGCGTGCCCTGTGTGCGGCGACACCATCCGCGAGGTCTCCTTCAGCGACTCGTCCCTCCAGTACTGCCCCACCTGCCAGACCGGCGGCAAGCCGCTCGCCGACCGCCGTCTGTCGAAGCTCCTCAAGTAGCCCGCGGCCTCATGAGGGCACGCGCGCACCTCCGGCCGCCCCAGGCCCGCCGGTTACACTCCGCCGCATGCTGCGCGTACTGGCCGTCGACGACGAGGCACCCGCCCTCGGGGAACTGCTCTACCTGCTGCGCGCCGACCCCCGCGTCAGGAGCGCCGAGGGAGCGGGCGACGCAACCGCCGCCCTGCGCAGGATCGGGCGCGCCCTGGAGGCGGGACCCGACGCCGACGAGGCCGTCGACGTCGTCTTCCTCGACATCCACATGCCCGGCCTCACCGGACTCGACGTCGCCCGGCTGCTCGCCGGCTTCGCCCGGCCGCCGCTCGTCGTCTTCGTCACCGCGCACGAGGGCTTCGCGCTCCAGGCCTTCGACCTGAAGGCCGTCGACTACGTCCTCAAGCCGGTCCGCCGCGAGCGGCTCGCCGAGGCCGTCCGGCGGGTCCACGACCTGGTGCACGCCACCGCCGCCCCCGTCCCGGCCGCGCCCGCCGCCGCCGAGCAGGTCCCCGTGGAGCTGGGCGGGGTCACCCGTTTCGTCTCCGTCGACGACATCGCGTACGTGGAGGCCCACGGCGACTACGCCCGCCTCCACACCGACCACGGCAGCCACCTCGTCCGCATCCCGCTCTCCACCCTCGAGGAGCGGTGGGCGGCCCGCGGCTTCGTCCGCATCCACCGCAGTCACCTCGTCGCCCTCGCCCGCATCGACGAGCTCCGGCTCGACGGCGGCGCCACCTCCGTACGGGTCGGCGCCACCGACCTCGCGGTCAGCCGCCGGCACGCCCGCCACCTGCGGGACCTGCTGATGAGGCGCGCCGGCGGCTGAGCCCTGGCGCCCGCGTCTTCCGCCGTCCGGAGGTGCTGCGTAGACTCCACGCGATGTCAGAGCACCACCCCCAGCGCAGACCCCGCCGTGAGACCGTCACGTACGCCTCCGCCCACGGCGCGGGCGCCGTGCCGGGCCCCGCCCGGCGGCGGCCCGTCCATCCGCCGGCCCGTTCCGAGATCGACGAGCAGACCACCCTCGGCCACACCTACGTCCGCTCCCTGATGCGCAGCCAGCTGCGCGCCGCCCTCACCGCGCTCGGGGCCCTCGCCCTGCTCGTCGGCTCGCTGCCGCTGCTGCTCGCGCTGCCCGCGCCCGAGGCGTTCGTCTGGATCGCCCTCGGCGTCGGGGTGTACCCCGTCGTCTGGGGCATCGCCCACTGGTACGTGCGCCGCGCCGAACGCAACGAGCGCGACTTCACCGGCCTCGTCGAACGGTGACAACGGTGACAAGGGCGAGAACGGTGAACCGGCCCGCGTGAACCAGACCTACGCCGTCGTGGCCGTCGCCGCCGTCGTCCTCGCCACCGTCCTCATCGGCGCCCTCGGGCTGCGGATCTCCCGTACCACCTCCGACTTCTACGTCGCCTCCCGCACCGTCCGGCCAGGCCTCAACGCCGCCGCCATCAGCGGCGAGTACCTCTCCGCCGCCTCCTTCCTCGGCATCGCGGGGCTCGTCCTCGTCCAGGGCCCCGCCATGCTCTGGTACCCGGTCGGCTACACCGCCGGCTACCTCGTCCTGCTCGTCCTGGTCGCCGCACCGCTGCGCCGCTCCGGGGCGTACACCCTCTCCGACTTCGCCGAGGCGCGCCTCGAATCCCCGCAGGCCCGCCGTCTCGCCAGCCTCTTCGTCGTCGGCATCGGCTGGCTCTACCTGCTGCCGCAGCTCCAGGGCGCGGGACTCACCCTGGAGATCCTCACCGGAGCCCCCGACTGGGTCGGCGGACTGCTCGTCGCCCTCGTCGTCACCGGGACCGTCGCCGCCGGAGGGATGCGCAGCATCACCTTCGTGCAGGCCTTCCAGTACTGGCTGAAACTCACCGCGCTGCTCGTCCCCGTCCTCTTCCTGCTCGCGGCCTGGTACGGCGACGGGGCCCCCAGGGCCCGCTTCGACGCCCCCGCCGTCCTGCGCGGTCACACCGTCGTCACGGTCGCCGACACGGTACGGATCGGCCTCGACGCCCCGCTCACCCTGACCGTCACCGGCAGCGTCGACTCCGTCCCGTACGAGCGGCGGACGGTGACCCTCGCCGCGGGCACCCACCACGTCCTCGGCGGCACCACGCTCGCCTTCCCGCCCGGAGCGCCGCTGCCGGAGCGGGTCGCCAGCGGCACCGACCCCCTCGGCTGGTCCCAGCCACTGGCCGGCGGACGCGACGGCCACCAGCTGTACGCCACGTACGGGCTGATCCTCGCGACCTTCCTCGGCACCATGGGCCTGCCGCACGTCGCCGTCCGCTTCTACACCAGCCCGCACGGCCGCGCCGCCCGCCGCACCACCCTCGTCGTCCTCGGACTCGTCGGCGCCTTCTACCTGCTGCCGCCCCTGTACGGCGCCCTCGGGCGGATCTACGCCCCCGAGCTCGCCCTCACCGGCTCCGCCGACGCCGCCGTGCTCGTCCTGCCCGACCGGATCCTCGGCGGGCTGCCGGGCGATCTCCTCGGGGCGCTCCTCGCGGGCGGCGCCTTCGCCGCCTTCCTCTCCACCGCATCCGGGCTGACCATGTCCGTCGCCGGGGTCCTCACCCAGGACGTGCTGCCCTCCCGGGGCGTACGGCACTTCCGCCTCGCGACCCTGCTCGCCACCGCGGTCCCGCTGGCCGTCGGGGTGGTCGCCTCCAAGGTGCCGGTCGCCGACGCCGTCGGCCTCGCCTTCGCCGTCTCCGCCTCCTCCTTCTGTCCGCTGCTCGTCCTCGGCATCTGGTGGCGGCGGCTCACTCCGCCCGGTGCCATGGCCGGGCTGCTGCTCGGCGGCGGTTCCGCCCTGGCGGCCGTGATGGCGACCCGGGCGGGACTCGCCCCCGAGGGCTGGCCGCACACCCTGATGGCGTGGCCGGCCGTCTGGTCGGTCCCGCTCGGCTTCCTCAGCATGGTCCTCGTCTCGCTCGCCACGCCCGGCCGGGTCCCGCCCGGTACTCCGGCGCTGCTCGCACGCCTCCACCTCCCGGAGGAGATCAGCCGGCCCCGGCACACCACCCGCACCGTCCCGGCCCCGGAGGTACGCCGATGAACCCGGAGGTACGCCGATGACACCCGAGACGCGTACTCCCGAGACGCGTACTCCCGAGACGCGCCGATGAGCGGCATCGCCCTCGCCGCCGCGGCCGCCGCGGGGGCCGTGCTGCTCACCGCGGGCTTCGTCCTGGGGCGGCTCGCCGGCCGGCGCGTTGGCCCGGCCGCCGATCCCGATCTCGGTACGCCCGTCGAGCGGGCCACCTTCCACACCCTGCACACCGCCTCGCTCGCGGCGCCGCCGCTGCGCGCCGGGCTCACCGAGGAGACGGCCCGCAGGGCGGCCGGCACCCTCCGTTCGCTGCTCGGCACGGAGGCGCTCTGCCTCACGGACCGGGGCGCGGTCCTCGCCTGGGACGGGCCGGGCGAGGAACACCACCGCGCCCACGTGCCGGAGCAGGTCTCCGAGACCCTGGAGACCGGCCGCAGCCGGTCCGCGCACACCGGATGCGCCGACCCGGCCTGCCCGCTGCGCTGGGCGGTGATCGCCCCGCTCACCGGGGAGGACGGGGTGCTGGGAGCGCTCGTCGCCTACGGCTCGCGGGAGTCGGCCGTCCTGGTGCGGGCCGCGACGGAGGTGGCCCGCTGGGCCTCGGTCCAGCTGGAGCTGGCCGAGCTGGACCGCTCGCGGACCCGGATCGTGGAGGCCGAGATCCGGGCGCTGCGGGCCCAGATCTCCCCGCACTTCATCTTCAACTCCCTCGCGGCCATCGCCTCGTTCGTCCGTACCGACCCGGAGCAGGCCAGGGAACTCCTCCTGGAGTTCGCCGACTTCACCCGCTACTCGTTCCGCAGGCACGGCGAGTTCGCCCAGCTGGCCGACGAACTGCGTTCCATCGAGCAGTACCTGGCCCTGGCCGGGGCGCGCTTCGGCGACCGGCTGAAGGTGACGCTGCAGATCGCCCCCGAGGTGCTGCCGGTCACGCTGCCCTTCCTCTGCCTGCAGCCCCTGGTGGAGAACGCCGTGAAGCACGGACTGGAGGACCGCGAGCGGGGCTGCCGGGTCACCATCGCGGCCCGTGACGCGGGCGCGGAGGCCGTGGTGACCGTCGAGGACGACGGCATCGGCATGGATCCCGAGCTGCTGCGCGCGGTCCTGCGCGGCGAGCACCCGGCCGGCTCCGGCATCGGCCTGTCGAACGTGGACGAGCGGCTGCGGCAGGTGTACGGGACGGAGTACGGCCTCGTCATCGAGACGGGTGTCGGCGCCGGGATGAAGGTGACGGTCCGCATCCCCAAGTACCGTCCCGGCGTGCACCGTTCGGCACCGTGACGGCCTGAGCCCCCGGCCGTCCCGGTACTCGGCGGCCCGCCGCCGCGGTCAGCGCAGGTGCAGCGACAGGTGCGCCAGCGGCAGGCCCAGCTTCCAGGCGGGCAGCCAGATCTGCTCGTCCTCGTCGACCGGGGACCCGGCCTCGTCGGCGCTCCTGTCGTCGAGGTCGGCCGCGCGCACCCAGGTGTCCCTGAGGTGGCGCCACGCGGTCTCCGCGAGCGTCTGGTCGGGGCCGTCACCGCCGGCCTCCCGCCGTGCGGCGAGCCGCTCCTCGACCCAGGGGGGCCAGGGCCGGTCGTACGCCGTGTGCCGCAGCCACTCGTCGATCCGCCAGGCGGCCCCTCCGCCCGCCTGGCCCGCCGGCTCCTCCGAGAGGTGGACGGTGAGGGCGAGGGCCTGGCGGCCCGCCCGGTACTCCAGTGAGCCGGGCGCCACGAGCGCGGCGGCCCGCAGCACCTCGTCGGCCAGGTACTCGGCGCACAGCCAGGCCATCGGGACGGCGAGGCCGCCACCGCTCGTGCCGCCGGTGCCGTTCGTGCTCTCGGGCAGCAACGCTCCCACCTTCTCCCGGAGATCGGGGACCCGGACATGGGGGACCCGGGGAGAGCTTCCTCCGCGAAGGGCGTCCGCGGGACCCGCTTTGCTCAACTCACCCGTGTGGTTTCGGATACGTTTTCCGGCCGGATCGGTGCCGGTGGGATTCCTGGTGCCACGGGAGGCGTACGGGGCGGGAGGGGCGTCGCGGGCAGGGGCGCGGGCGGGTATCGGTCCCGGCCTCAGCCGAGGAGCGCGTACACCGCGGTCGCGTGGGCGGCGGTCTCCTGTGTGCCCTCCGCCGTCATGGTGATGTCGGCGAAGGCCATCCGCTTCCCCGCCTTGGTGAGCCGGGCCCGCACCAGGACGTCCGAGCCGACGACCGCCCGCTGGAAGCTGATGGACTGCTGGACGGTGGTCATCGGCACGAAGCCGCCGCGGGCGGCGGCGACCGCGATCACCGTCGCCGTGTCTGCGGCGGCCATCAGGGCCTGACCGGAGAGGCCGCCACCCTCCCGGGCGAGCCGGTCCGACCACGGCAGCCGGAGCACGGCCTCGTGGCCGTCGGCGGAGGCCACGGATTCGACGGTGAGTCCCAGATCGAGCACCCAGGGGGCGAAGTTGTCGGCGAGGACCTTTTCGGCGGCGGAGAGTGTCAGCGTCACGGCGTCATTGTGGGGCCCCGGCGCGCACCCGGGCAACGGGCCCGCGGCGCGGCCGGTAGCCCGGAAGGGACCGGCCGAGCTGCCGCAGCGCGTAGTGCGAGCGGGACTTGACGGTGCCGGCGGGGATGCCGAGTTCGACGGCGGCCTCGTTGACGGTGAGGCCGTGGAAGTAGAGCCGGACGAGGACCGCGCGGTGCTCGGGGCTGAGTTCGCGGACGGCCGCCCGTACGTCGAGGGCGGCCTCGGCCGAGGCGGTGGCGTCGGCGGGGTCGGGGGTCACCTCGAGGACGCCGTCCCCGATCTCGGCGGGGCGGGCGAGACGTGAGCGCCAGGCGTCGATGGCGAGGCGGCGGGCCACGGTGAAGAGCCAGGGCCGCATCGACTCGTAGGGGCCGTCGAAGGCCTCGGGGTGGAACCAGGCCCGTACCAGGGTCTCCTGGGCGAGGTCCTCGGCCCGCTGGCGGTCCCCGTGGGTGAGCCCGAGCAGGAAGGAGAGCAGGGCGGGTCCGTGGTCCCGCTGCAGCTGCTCGAGGGTCCGTTCGTCGGTGGTCGCCGTCGTCATGCTTCCCGCCTCTCCCGCGGCTCGTCGTCCGGCCCGTATACGAGCGCATCCGGACGGCAAGAGACAGGGAACGGACATCGGCGTGCGACGAACGGTCGGACCGAGCGGCGAATGGTACGGCGAACGGTCGGACGGCGACCGACCGGAGGTGGTGCGTCCGTTTCAGCGGGGTTGATGCGCCGATGCGGCCTTGACCCTTGACTGCGGCTTTCCCGCGAGATCAATTCGTCAGAACACATGTTCATCAGACGAATAGGGTGGAGCGCCGTTACATGACCTCACGCACCAGACCTGCGATGGCACTGGCCGCCGTCCTGCTCGCGGCGGCCACCGGTTGCGCCGAAGGCGGCGGCCCGGCCGGAGGCTCCCCCACCCCGGAGGCCACGGCGAGCCCGCCGGGCAACGCCCGGCCCGCTGCCCCGTCCGCCGCGCCCGGCGGGGCCTCGGCGCCCGCCGGATTCACCCTGGTGGCCTCCGGGGACGTCCTCCCGCACGACTCGATCATCCGCCGGGCGGCCGCGGACGCGGGCGGCGACGGCTACGACTTCGCCCCCATGCTCTCCGGGGCGAAGTCCGTCGTGTCCCAGGCCGACCTGGCCATCTGCCACATGGAGACCGTGTACGGGAAGGACGGCGGCCCCTACACCGGATACCCCGCCTTCAAGTCGCCGCCCGAGGTCGCCGCCGCGCTCAAGGCCACCGGATACGACTCCTGCTCCACCGCCTCCAACCACACCCTCGACGACGGCGCGGCGGGCCTCGGACGTACCCTCGACGCCCTCGACCGGGCCGGCGTCCGGCACGCCGGATCGGCCCGTACCGAGGCGGAGGCGGCGAAGCCCACGCTGCTCAGGGCCGGCGGCGCGACCGTGGCGCAGCTCGCCTACACGTACGACACCAACGGACACCCGCTGCCCGAGGGGCAGCCCTGGGCGGTCCAGCTGCTCGACGAGCGCAAGGTGATCGCCGACGCCCGCGCCGCCCGCGCGGCCGGCGCCGACGTCGTCGTGGTCAGCGTCCACTGGGGCACCGAGTGGCAGACCGAGCCCGACGAGCGACAGCTCTCCCTCGGCCGCTCCCTCACCGCGTCGCAGTCCGGCGGCCGCCCCGACATCGACCTGATCATCGGCACCCACGCCCATGTACCGCAGGCCTACGAGAAGGTCAACGGCACCTGGATCGTCTACGGGATGGGCGACCAGATCGCCGGGGACATGATCAACCACCAGGGTGCCTTCGACCCCCGGGGCAACCAGGGCAGCATCGGCCGCTTCACCTTCGCCCCGCCGAAGAGCCCCGGTGGACGCTGGGAGGTGGCGAGGGCCGAGTTCGTCCCCCAGTGGTTCGACACCGGGCGCGGCCGGGTCGTCAACCTCGGCGCCGCCGACGGCGGCGACCCGCGCCACCCCGGCATCCGCGAGACGATCCGCCAGGTCGTGCTCAGCCGCGGCGCCGACAAGGACGGCCTGGTGATGGGCGGGTAGGCCTCCGGAGCGATCGGCTCATCGGGTGCTTTCGGACGGGTGACCGGTGTCGATGAGCCGCGCGGACCCTCATCCGTACGAACCATTGGTCATGAAAAAGGATCAGATGACCAGCGGGCGGCGGGCGGTGCTGCGGCTCGCCGCCGCCCTCGGAGCCACCGCCACCGTCGGAGTCCTCGCGGCGGACCGGCTCGCCACACCCGGACGGAGCAACGGCGCCGCGCCCCGGCCCACCCCCGGAGGCCACCCGGGACGCGCAGGCGCGGCAGCGGGCCCGGCCGCCGGCCCCCAGGCCCAGGCCGCCCGGCTGCGCCCCAGCGCGTACCGGCTCCAGCCGATGACCGCGTACGCGCCCCCCGCGGTCCGGCGAGCGGTGCCGCCGGTGCGGCAACGGCCCTTCCTCAGCATGTCCGGGGTCGGCAGCTCCATGGTGCTGTCCTTCGACGACGGCCCCGACCCCCGCTACACCCCCGGCATCCTCCGGACCCTGCGCCGGTACGACTGCCGCGCGATGTTCTTCGTCTGCGGCGAGATGGCCGTCGAGAACCAGGACCTGCTGCGGGAGATGGCCGCGGACGGCCATGTCATCGGCAACCACTCCTGGTCCCACCCCCTGATCCCCAAGCTGCGGCCCTCCCGCATCCGCGACGAGCTCGGCTCCACGAGCGAGGTCGTCGAACGGACCCTGGGCGACGCCCCGCTCTGGTACCGCGCCCCCTACGGGGCCTGGAACCGGCACTCCTTCGAGATCGGCGCCGAACTCGGCATGGAACCGCTCGCCTGGACCGTCGACACCCTGGACTGGAAGGAACCCGGCACCGGCACCATCGTCCGCCGCGTCCTCGACGGCGCAGCCCCCGGCGCGATCGTCCTCTCCCACGACGCGGGCGGCGACCGGACCCAGAGCGTGGCCGCGCTCCGCCGCTACCTGCCCGAACTCCTCGACGCCGGCTACCACATCACCGTGCCCCGGCGCTGACCGACCGGTCACGACGAACCTGAACGGGTGCGGGCACCAGGAGGATCCGGGGGGCCTGCACCCGTGCGTCGAACTCCGCGACGCGTGAGGCTGAAGAGGCATTCACCGGCCCACACCTTGGGGGACATCGTGGCCATCTCCACCTCACCTTCGTCACGCGGCGCGACCCGGAACGGCGGCCGTCGCCGGGCGACTCGGGTGGTGGCCGTCTGCTGCGGCCTGCTGCTGAGCGCACCTGCCGTCGCCGTCGCCACCACCACGCCCGCGGCCCCTGCCCAGACGCGGTACGAGGAGCGCGCCCGGGGCGCCCTGGTCTCCGCCGAGAAGCTGTACACCCTCGCGACCCCGCGGGCCGTGGCCACCGAACTGGGCGCGGCCGGCTTCGAGGACGACACCGTCCGGTACGGCGTGGTCGCCTACCGGCTCGTCTACCGGACCGTCGACGCGCACGGACGGCCCACCACGGCGAGTGGGCTGCTCACGCTGCCGATCGACGGCGAACGACGGCTCCGAGCGGTCTCGTTCGCACACGGAACCGGCAGCCACAAGAACGACTCCCCTTCCATGCGGCGCGTCGCGTTCGTCTCCGCGCCGGTGATCGCGCACACGGCGGCCGGTGCGGCGGGGGTCGCGCCCGACTACCTGGGGATGGGCACGGGACCCGGGCTCCACCCCTGGATGGACGTCCCCTCCGAGACCACCGCCTCCCTGGACATGCTGAGGGCGGCCCGCGCCTTCGCGCCCCGCACCGGACACGTACTGGAGCGCGAGGTCATGGTGACCGGCTTCTCGCAGGGCGCCTCGGCGGCGCTGGGGCTCGGCCGGGCCCTGGAGGCGGGCGAGGACCGCTGGTTCAGGCTGGGCGCGCTGGCACCGGTCAGCGGCGCGTACGACTTCGGCGGGGCGGAGCTGCCCGCGCTGCTCGCGGGCAGGCTGGAGCCCAAGTCCAGCGTGCTGTACGCGGCGTACACCCTGGTCGCGTTCAACCGGCTCCACCACCTCTACGACAGTCCCGGCGAGGTCTTCAGGGCCCCCTACGACAGCACCGTCGAGGCGCTCTTCGACGGCGCCCACACGGGGGAACAGCTGATGCGGGGCACCCCGGGCGCTCTGGACGAGCTGCTGACCGAGCACGGCCGCGAGTTGCTCGCGCGACCGGCGGGGCCGCTGGCGGAGGCGCTGCGCGTGACCGACGCCGTGTGCACCGACTGGGCACCCCGTGCCCCGGTACGGCTCTACATGGCGACCGGGGACGAGCAGGCCGTCACCGAGAACACCGAACACTGCCGGACGGCCCTCCTCAGGAACGGCGTGGACGCCCCGGTCGTCGATCTGGGCGCCGTCGACCACTACGGATCCCGTCACCTGGGATCCAACGTGGCCGCCACGTCGTCGATCGTGCGCTGGTTCGGCGAGCTGCGCGGTCGATGACGGGAACGCCTGTCCCCGGGCTCAGGCCCGTGGCCCGGAGCCCAAGGACACGCTTCTAGCGGGAGCCGACCATCCGGGCGTAGACGACGACGTTCCCGTCGTAGCCACGCGCGCGCGTGTAGCCGCCGCCGCAGGTGATGACGCGCAGTTCGGGCTCACCGGTGTCGGCGTAGACCTGCACGCCGGGGAAGTTGTCCTTCGAGTACACCTCGACCCCGTAGATCTCGAAGACCGCGATCCGGCCGTCGTACCGCTCGACCTCGACGTGCTGGCCCTTCTCCAGCGAGCCGAGGCCGTAGAAGACCGCGGGCCCCTGTCCGTTGTCGACGTGGCCGACGACCACCGCGGTGCCGCGCTGGCCCGGGGAGATGCCGTTCTGGTACCAGCCGGCCAGGTTGGCGTCCTGCGGCGGGGGCGCCGCGACCCAGCCGTCGGCGTCCAGGCCCACGTCCATGATCGGGGCCGCCACCCGGATCGCCGGGATCCTGATCCGCGAGGCCGGGGCGAAGGCCAGCGGTTGGACACCCTCGCTCGCCCCGGGCGGCGGCGGGGTGACGGGGCGCGCCACCGGCCGGGCCGCCGCGGCGGGCTGTGGGGGCCCGAGCGAGACGTCCACTCCGTTGCGCATCATCGCGATCCCGGACAGCATGGCGAGGGCCAGGACGCCCCAGGGTTGGCGTCTCCTGCGTTCGAAGACGCGGAAGTCCTTCGGGGGCATGGTTCTCCCTTCGTGGCGTCGTCAGAACGGTAAGGGCGGCCGGCCGGACCGTCGCCCCGAGCGGTGCGAACGGGTGGGGACCCCCTCCGGACGGGTGCCGGGCACCGGCGTGGGGCGCACGCGGCCCGAGCGGCGACGAAACGACCACCGAGCGGCCACGGACCGGCCACGGACCGACCGCGCGGTGGCGACATGCGGGTGACCCGGGGCTGACCCATCCGAGTACTCGTCAGATAAGCGGCCTGATCGGCGCTGACCTGCGGTTCTCCACCCTCAGGCGGCTCCATCCCGGGCGTGTCGCCTCACCGGGGTGGACCAGTGCCGAAATGCAGAGCTCGCCCCGACTTGTGATGGTTCGTCATGGAAGGCGTACTCGTCGAAACTCCCGGAGCACCGCTTTGGGGCGTCTTCCACTGGAGGTTCAACCATGCGTGCTGCACGCACTCTGGCGGTGACCGCCACCGCAATCGCTGCGGTCGGGCTCGCGGCCCCCCTCGCCGTCGCCACGAACGGGCCGAGCAATGTCCAGGTCAACCCCTTCGACGTTCACGCGGGGTCGACCATCACGATCACCGCCAAGGGTTGCGGTCACGGTGGCACCGTCACGTCCAACGCCTTCCCGACGACCAATCTGTCGGTCAACTCCAACGGGCTCTCCAGCGCCATCGCCCGTGTCCACAACAACGCCACCCCCGGCAGCTACAACCTCGCGGTCAAGTGCAGCGACAGCACCAGGGTCGTCACGCACCCGTTCCGCGTCCTCGCGGGCCGCGGCGCCCAGGGTGGCATCGGCGGTTCCCTGGCGCCCAGCTCCACCGAGATGGCCGTCGGCGGCAGCCTGGTCGCCGCGGCAGCGCTCGGCGGCGGACTCTTCATCGCCCGCCGTCGCCGTATGACCGGCGCGGGGGTCTGACCGGTCGAACCTCCCGGTCCGGCCCGCTGTGCCCGCCGCCCCCGAGTCCCCGTCCGGGACCCGGGGGCGACGGGCGTCCCGCGGCGGACGCCCGGCACCGCTCCGGACCGACCGGCGCACCGGTGCACGGCACTGGTCCTCGTCACCGGTCCACGGCGCCGGTCCACGGCACCCGCTCAATGGTGGCGGGAGGCGCCGGAGCGGCGTCGGAACACGTACACGCCGCCGGCGGTCGCGGCCAGGACGAGGCCCGCGCCCGCGGCCAGTTCGACCGGTTCGAGCCCGCCCACCGAGCCGCCCAGACCGCCCTGCACCCCGCGAGGGGGAGTGAGGATGGTGGAGCTGATCGTCGGGGTGGCGGTGGGGATGCCGCTGATCGTCAGGTCGACGGTGTCCTGGACGCCGCCGGTGCAGTTGAACGACACCGTGTACACGGCGCCCCGCCGGGCGTCCCAGTCCACGGTGGCGGTCGCCGCCGCGTTCGGGGCGATGGTCACGGTGTCGAAGATGCCGGCCGAGGCCGTCGCCGTACTGGCGCAGCCGGGTGCGCTGAGCGTCACCCGGCCGCCAGGGGCGACGACCGAGGGCGACACGACGAAATCGCCCGGTGCCTTGGCCCGCGGTGCCCGCGGGTTCGGTGCGGGGGCACCGTCCGCCGCGACGGCGGCGGGGGCGGCCAGGGCGAGGGCGGCCGCCCCCAGCAGGGCAGTGGTTGCGGCACGTATCGCGCGCATGGTGAATCCTCCGGGTCCCGAGGGGCAGCCGCGGAAGGGGGTTTCCGCCAAAGACCGTGCGTACACCTCGATGCCGGCAACGCTAGGAGCGCACTACCACAACCGCGATCCCAGACGTGCGAATGGGGCACGCATGTCCCCCGGGCGGCCCACTCCGGCACCCCGACTCACCCGGTGAGCTGCGGGAACAGGTCGGTGAACGGCGTGGCGGTGGCCGAGATGCCCCGGCCGAACGGCGCGTCGAAGTCCCAGATGAGGAACAGCAGGAACGCGATCAGCACACTGAACAGCCCGGCGAGCAGCAACTCCCGTCCGGTTCTGCGGATCTGCAGGGTGAAGATCAGGCCGACCGTCACAAGGGCCCCGATGATCAGGCCGAACCACACCACCCCCGGCATGGTGGCCCCGGCGCTCTGGCCCCTGGCTCCCCGTGCGTCGTCGGCGACCGCCACCTGATCCACCAGGGGCTGGTAGGCCTGGCCCTCGAAGTCGTTGGCCGGCTGGTAGTCGGTGACGCTGCGCCGGACCCGGTCGAGGAGCGCGGTGCCCTCCTCGCTCAGCTCGCCCTCCTCGGCCATGTACGCCCATTCCTCGTCGACCACGTAGCTGACATACGCGTCGACGTCGGCGCGGATGCGGTCGCGGACCTGCTGCGGGTAGACCTCGACCCGGGCCGAGATCTCGTGCATCGCCTGGGCCTCCTGCCGCACGGTCTCCTGGGCGGCACCGCGGGCCTCCCAGACGCCGGCGATGGCCAGGCCGAGGACGATCGCGTAGATCACGCCGATCATCATCGTCATGTACTCGATGACGTCAGGGGTTTCGCTGGGGTCGTCGTCCTCGGGGATCCGGCGGTTGTTGATGACGACGATCGTGAGCACGACGGCACACGCGGCGGCCATCGCAAGGGTGAGAACAAGCCATTCAGACATGGATTCCTCAGTCGGAGTCAGCTGGAGCGGGGGCGGAGGATCGCGGTCGCGAGGACCGCGGGCGCGATGATCACCAGCGTCATGGTGACGACGGACGTCCGGCCCGCCGGCTGGGGTCGTGACGTGCGCCGGTAGTGGGGCAGCGCGACGGGCCCGGCGGCCGGCGGTCGCGGTCGCACGGTGGGCGCCTGTGCGGGCGGGGGTGGCGGGGCCGCCGCCGGGCCGCGTTCCGGCGGCTCCGTGCCCGGGGGTACGGGGGACGCCGGTGCGGGGCCCGGTGCCGGAGTGGTGACCGGGGGAGGCGGCGGCGCGGTGGTTCGTACGGGAGGCGGGGGCTGAGCGGGGGACGGCGGTTGAGGCGGCTCGGGCGTCGGCCGTGGCGCGGGCGTCGTGGGACGCGGTGGCGACGGCGAGGGGGGCGGCGGAGACGGCGGGGTCGGCCGGGGCGTGCAGCCGCCCGACCCGATGACCGCCACCGAGGTGTTCGACCCGCCGGGGCCGGTGGTGGCGTAGGCGCAGGAGTCGGCGGCGGCGGGCACGGGCGTGGAGAGCATCCACACCAGCGCCAGCGCCGCCACTGGCCGCGCGAGGAGTGATCCGTACAGAGACACGCCGTCGAGCTTGATCACAGACACGCCGTGCCGGGGCGGAAATCCCGTGGGATTCGCCGGATGGTGGGGATCTTCGTACGCACCGGCTTGACGTTTGGCGCTCCGGGGGCGCACGCGGGGCGCAATCTCCGGGGATCCGGCCCCGATCGGATTCGCGGAGACGGCCGACTCCCGTCGTTCCGGGCTCCGAAGAGATTTCTGTCCGGTTGTCGCCCTGTCGGACGGAGTGGTGCACAGGGGATCCTGCACCGATGACCGGGCCCGACGGGGCCGACGGACCAGGCGCCGTCCGGGCCTGGGGGTACATCGGAGGAAACGACTGCCGGCCGTGGAGCCGACGCACAGTCACATGCACGTGAATATGCACAGCCTGAAGGCGTGAATCCTTCGCTCCGAGAAGCACGTGCCAATGGCGTGTGACCAAGAACGGACCGCGAATTTCCGTTTCTACTCGCTCTCTCGGCGGGTGATCAGTAGCCTCACCTCGAACACCGGCCGCGAACACATGGCCGCATCCCCCATGGCGACTTGTTGGAGACATTGATGGAGCGTCCCGCCTGGGCTCCGCCGGGTATCGACATTTCGGTGCCGAGCGTGTCCCGTATGTACGACTTCTATCTGGGCGGCTCGCACAATTTCGAAGTGGACAGGGAAGCGGCGCGCAAGGCCATGGAGTTCATGCCTGGCCTGCCCAAGATCATGCAGGCGAACCGTGCCTTCATGCGACGCGCCGTCCGCCACGCCGTTGACAACGACGTCACCCAGTTCCTCGACATCGGCTCCGGCATACCCACCTTCGGAAACGTGCACGAGGTCGCGCGCGCCGCCGACCCCACCGCCCAGGTCGTCTACGTCGACCACGACCCGGTCGCCGTGGCCCACAGCCGCGCGGTCCTGGACGGGGACGAGGGCGCCACGGTCGTCGCCGCCGACCTCCGCAAGCCGGCCGACATCCTGCACAGCCCCGAGGTCACCCGACTCCTCGACCTGGAGCGGCCCGTGGCGCTGCTCCTCGTCGCCGTCCTGCACTTCCTGGAGGACGAGGACCGGCCGCACGAGGCCGTCGCCGAGCTGATCGCCGCGCTCGCGCCCGGCAGCCTCGTCATCCTCACCCACGCCTCGTACGAGGGCATCCCGCTCTCCGAGGAACAGGCGGGTGGCACCGTCGGCGTCTACCGGAAGATCCGCAACCCCCTGGTGATGCGTTCGGGCGAGGAGATCACCCGCTTCTTCGAGGGCACCGAACTGGTCGAGCCCGGCCTCGTCCCGATGCCCCTCTGGCGACCGGACAGTCCGGTCGAGGAGGAGGATCCCTTCGCCTTCTCCGGTTTCGCAGGGGTGGGGCGCAAGGCGTGAAGGTCCCGACGCAGCCGTCCGGCGCGGTCGCCGAAGCGGACGGCCCGGAGGACAGACTCAGGCGGTTCGTCACCATCTGGAGCCGAGCCATCTTCCCGGTGACCGCCACCTCGCTGACCCGCGCCGAGTTCGAGGGGCATCTGCTGCCCCTCGCCCGCACCCTCTACGACGCCCTGCACGCCCGGCCGTTCGACACGGCCCCGGCCCAGCGCACCGGCGCCGCCCTCGTCGCCGCCCACTGCACCGACCCGGACGCGCTCGGCCGCAGCCTCGGCGTCGTCGACTCGTACCTGGTGCTGTACTGCGGCGGGGCGTCGGACCTGCCGGCCGAGGAGCTCCGGGCCCGCTGCGCCCGGCTCCAGCACGCCATGGCCACCGGCTACGCGCAGGCGCTGCGCGAGCGGACCCGCGCCGAACAGGAGGCAATCGCCCGCTCCGCGCTCTCCGCCCGCAGCGCCGCCGAGATCGCCCTGCACGCCACCGAGAGCCGCTTCCGGGCGGTCTTCGACGGGGCGGCCATAGGGATCGGCATCGCCGACCTCGACGGCAACGTCCTGGAGGTCAACGAGACCCTCACCCGCATGTTCGGCGGGATGGAGGGCCAGGTCCGCAGCCGGAACGTGAGCGAGTGGGTCCACCCCGAGGACGGCCCGCACGTCTGGAAGCTGTACGACGAGCTGGTCCGCGGCGACCGGGAGTCCTACCGGGTCGAGAAGCCGTACTACCGCGGTGACGGAACGGTTCTGTGGACCAACCTCACCGTCTCGCTCCTCCGGGACGCCGAGGGCAACCCCCAGTACCAGCTGGCCCTCATGGAGGACACCACCGAACGGCGCCTGCTCCACCTGCGCCTGCGGTACGAGGCCACCCACGACGCGCTCACGGGCCTGCCCAACCGGACCCTGTTCTTCGAGCGCCTGGAGAAGGCCCTCGCGCCCGGCGACAATGCCCGCTTCGGCCTCTGCTACCTGGACCTCGACGGTTTCAAGGTCATCAACGACAGCCTGGGCCACTCCACCGGCGACCGACTGCTCGTCGAGGTCGCCGACCGGCTCCAGAGCTGCGTGACCGGATCCGGCGAGATGGTGGCCCGGCTCGGCGGGGACGAGTTCGTCGCCCTCACCACCGCTCCGGGCGGTGAGCGGGACGTCACCGAACTCGCGGACCGCATCCTCGCCGCCCTCTCCACGCCCCTGCGCATCGACGGCCGGGAACTGACGGTCCGCGGCAGCCTCGGCGTCGTCGAGGGCCCGGCCGGCGAGCGCACCCCCGCCGAGGTGCTGCGGAGCGCCGACATCACCATGTACCGCGCCAAGTCGGCCGGCGGAAACCGCTTCGAACTCGCCGACGCGGAGGCCGACGCCCGCGCCATCACCCGGCACGGACTCACCACGGCCCTGCCGGCCGCCCTGGAGCGTGGCGAGTTCTTCATCGAGTACCAGCCGCTCGTCCACCTCGGCGACGGCAGCGTGCACGGCGCCGAGGCGCTCGTACGGTGGTGCCACCCGCAGCACGGGGTGCTCGGCCCCGACCGCTTCATCCCGCTCGCCGAGGACACCGGCCTCATCGTGCCGCTCGGCCGCTGGGTGCTCCAGGAGGCCGTACGGCAGGCCCGCTTCTGGCAGACCCGGCACTCCGACGGCGGCCCGCTGCGGATCAACGTCAACCTCTCCCCGACCCAGCTCCACCACCCGCGCCTGGTCGCCGACACCGTCGACGTCCTGGAGCGGTCGGGGCTCGAACCGGGCGCCCTCTGCCTGGAGGTGACCGAGTCGGCGCTCATCGGCGCCGACGAGGACCTGCTCAAGCCGCTGCGGCAGCTCGCCGAGATGGGCGTGGACATCGCGCTCGACGACTTCGGCACCGGCTACTCGAACCTGGCCAACCTGCGCCGCCTGCCGGTGAGCGTCCTCAAGCTCGACCGCTCCTTCACCCGGGGCATGCAGCAACACCCGGTGGACCCGGTCGACCTCAAGATCGTCGAGGGGATCGTCTCCCTGGCGCACAGCCTGGAACTCGCCGTCACCGTCGAGGGCGTGGAGACCGGCGCCCAGGCCCGCCAGCTCCGCGAGCTCGGCTGCGACACGGCCCAGGGCTGGTACTACGCCCGCCCCGGAGCCCCGGACCGCATCCACTCGCTGCTCCTGGCGGACGCCGTCTGAGGGCCGCGCATACAGAACGCGCATACAGAACGCGTGTACGGAGCGCGTACACAGAGCGCGCCTACAGAGCGCGCATACAGAACCGGCCTCCCCGCGCGGAGCGGGGAGGCCGGGAAGAGGTACGGGGGAGGAAAGCGGAGAGGCTATTTCAAGGAGTGGGTAGAAGGAAGCCTCTCCATGGCCTCGCCCCGGAACGACCGTAACACTCAGGCGGGCAGCAGGTCGCGCAGATTTTCCGGGGTGAGCACCCGCGAGCCCGGAGCGAGGCCTTCCGGCCGCTCCAGACCGATGAACGTGACCGGTCCCCCCGGTACCGTCCGGCCGTCCCACAGCGTCGTCTCCGCCCCCGACTCCTCCATCAGCGCCACGAGGTGACGTACGGTCAGGTGTGTGCGCCCGAGCAGGGCGCGCATCACGACCGCGATCGTCACCCGGTGCCCCTCGACCTGGTTCGCCGACGGCGCTCCCCTCAGGTACAGGTGCAGCCAGTGCGCGTGCCAGCGGCCCTCGTCGTCCCGCCGGAAGGCGAGCGGCAGGGCCACCCGGCCGGGCCCGCGCAGATCCGACTTCATCCGCACGGTACGCGGCTCGAACGGCCGCCCGCCCTGCTCGGACTCGCGCAGCATGAAGCCGAAGAAGCCCTCCGCCACCTCGTCGAAGCGCTCTCCCGAGAAGACGTACACCTGCGGCACGATGAACGTGCCCCGTACCGCACCGAGCCGCAGATCGATGAACTCCGAAGCCCCGTCCGGCGCTTCGGTGACGTCACCCGAGTGCCGGCCCTCGACGTCGGTCAGGGCCGTGTACGACAGCCACGTCACGGTCGCGTAGTCCTCGTCCAGGACCAGCGCCGACAGATCGAGGTCGGTCGTCATCCGCGCCTCCCGCCAGTACGTGAAGAAGCGCAGGAGCTCCCCCTCGACCGGCGAGACGGAGCCGCGCGGCAGCACACCGAGCCCCGCCGAGGCCGCCCGGCCGCTCAGCGGCAGGGCCACGTCCAGGACGTCGGGGTCGATCAACAGGCGCGAGGGGGAGGGCAGTCGGCGACGGGTCTCGGCATCGAGGACCGCGATGAGCCGTCGGCGGTCGGCGTCCTCCAGCGGCGGACGCGTGTCGTCCGTGACCCAGGCCGAGCCCTCCCGGTTCACGAACACCCTGCGCGTGCCGCCGCTCCCGCCCGCGCGGTTCTGGACGTGCTCGCGCACCGACAGGACGACCCGGCCCGACACCTCCGGCGCCGCCCGCTCGACGGCCGCGAGGACCGCCTCCCGCTCCTCGCCCTCCCGGGCGGTGCGGACGAGCCGGTCAAGGGCACGGAACAGCCGTCCCGGCGCATGGGAGGCCAGCAGCTCCGCCGCGCCCGCGACATCGCCCCGTACGAGCATCTTTTCCACCCGGCTGTCGAACGACGGCGCCCTGTGCTCCCCCCGCGCGACCGCGAACACCTCGGCGGCGTGCGGCCAGTGCGGGTACTCGTGGGGGTGCAGCCGCTCCCCGAGCCGCTTCCACGCCTCCCCGTGCGCGGACACGTCCGACAGCTTGGCCGGCGACGCGGCCACGACCGCGTCGAGCCCCGCGAGCAGGGCGCGGCGGTAAGGCCGGGACAGCGCGCGGAAACGGGTGGGCTCCCGCAGCGTGACGTCGCCGTCCGCGAGGGCGCAGGCCAGCCGCAGGACGTCGGTCGCGGTGTCGAACAGCGGCGCCGCGCCCACCCGGAGCCGGGCCGCGTTGACGACGGCGCGGTTCTCCCGGACCGGGATCTCCGCGGGCTGGGGGCCGTCGGCCCCGTGCCCGGCCAGCACGGCCAGGTCACGCAGGTGCTCCTCGCCGAGCGGGGTCGTGCTCCCGGCCAGCGCGAGGTAGAGCGCGGTGACCTCGGCGTCCGCGTCCGCGCCGAGGTGCAGTACGGTCAGCCGGTCACCGGCCGCCGCGATCAGCTCGTCGTGGACGGCGAGCATCTCCTCGTACGTGTGCTGGTACCGGCCGTACGACGGGAGGGTCAGCAGGTCGAGGACGCCCGCGCGCAGCTGGTCGACCGTCCCCGCGCGGCGGTCGCCGTCGTCGAGAGCCTCGGCCAGGCACGCCGTCCAGAAGTCGAGCGTGTCCGGCACGTTGGCCGGGAAGTCGACGAAGTAGACGTTGTGCCGCACATGGTCGCCGACGAGCTCGCGGACCGTGGCGAGGGTGCGGACGGCGGTCTCGACGACCGTCGCCTCCGTGAGCCCCGAGAGGCGCTCGATCAGCTCGGCCGAGAGCTTGAACCCGGCGGTCATCAAGGCCGCGTCGAACCTGCGCGCGGCGGCGCTCCCCTCCCCGGCCGGACCGGTGGGGGAGGGGAGGCGGCGGGTGTGCCGGACGACCAGATGTTCGAGCGCGTGAACCATGGACGCATGCTCCCAGCCGCCCGTCGCCCGTCGCACGCGGATTTCGGGGCGCGGGGGCGGGCGGCCGGCCCCGCGCCTCAGCCCCGGTCCTGGGCCTGGGCCTGGTCACCGCCCCGGCCCCGTCGGGAGGCGAGCAGCATCCGCTGGAGTTCCCGGGCCGCCCTGGGGGGTGCCACGTCGCTGCGGTGGGCCAGGGCGATGGTGCGGCGCAGGCCCGGCCGGGCGAGGGCGGTCACCCGCAGGTCGCGGCCCGCGCGCGCCGCCACCATCGCCGGGACGACCGCGAGCCCGAGTCCCGCCCGTACGAAACCGAGGACCGCGTCCAGCTCGCCGCCCTCGACCGTGAAGGAGGGCTCGAACCCCGCGGCCCGACAGGCCGCCACGGTCAGTTCCCGCAGGTCGTAGCCGTGCCGGAACATCACGAGCGGCTGGTCCCGCAGGTCCGTGATCCGGACGGGGCGGCGCGGCGCCGGGGCCGAGGCGGAGGAGACCACCACCAGGTCCTCCCGGAGCAGCTCGACCGTCGTCAGGGCCGGTGACGGGGTCGGCAGGGGCAGCACGACCAGCGCCAGGTCGAGGGCCCCGCGTGCCAGCTCGCGTACGAGATCGTGCGAGCCGCCCTCCTCGATCAGCAGCTCGATCCCCGGGTGCAGGTCGTGGAAGGCGCGCAGCACGTCCGGCAGGAGCCCCGTGCACAGGCTCGGCGTCGCCCCGAGGCGTACCCTGCCCCGCTTGAGCTGCGCCAGCTCCTGCACCTCAAGGCGGGCCGTCTCCGTGTCGGCGAGGATCCGGCGTGCGAGCGGCAGCAGGGCCTCGCCCGCGTCGGTGAGCGTGATGTTCCCCCGGGCGCGGCTGAACAGCTCGGCACCCAACTCCTGTTCCAGGGCCTTGATCTGCTGGGAGAGCGAGGGCTGCGAGACGTGTACGCGCTCCGCGGCCCGGGTGAAGTGACGGGTCTCGGCCACGGCGACGAAGTAGAGGAGCTGCTGGAACTGCATGAGCCCAGCGTACGCCCCATCAATAGGAGCCACCTATCGAGATCAGCCGGACCATGTCTTGGACCTCTCGGGCCCTCCGGCCCTAGCGTCGTGTGCATGGCTCTGGCACCCACGAGGGACCGGACGGCGGGCCGACCGCCGTCCCCCACACCGTCACGCGGATTCCTGTCATCGACCCTCGGCAAGAAGACGGTCATGGCCGTCAGCGGGCTGCTCATGCTCGGCTACCTCGTCGCCCACGTCGCGGGCAACCTCAAGGTCTTCTTCGGCCCCGAGGAGTTCAACGCCTACGGCCACTGGCTGCGGGTCATGGGCGCCCCGGTCCTGCACCACGAATGGGCCCTGTGGCTCGTCCGGATCGTGCTCCTCGCCGCCGTCGTCGCCCACGCCGTCTCCGCGTACCAGCTCAGCCGCCGCGACCTGAAGGCCCGCCCCACCGCGTACGTCCACCGCCGCAAGGGCTCCTCGTACGCCACCCGCACCATGCGCTGGGGCGGGATCATCCTCGCCCTCTTCATCGTCTGGCACATCCTCGACCTGACCACCGGCACCGTCCACCCCGGCGGCTTCGAGGAGGGCAGGCCCTACCAGAACGTCGTCGACACCTTCTCCACCTGGTACGGCAACGTCATCTACATCGTCGCCATGCTCGCCGTCGGCCTCCACGTCCGCCACGGCTTCTGGAGCGCCGCCCAGACCCTCGGCGTCGGCAGCGCCCGCCGCGAACGCCTCCTCAGGGGCGCGGCCAACGGCCTCGCGCTCGCCCTGACCGCGGGCTTCGTCTCCGTCCCCGTCGCCGTCATGACCGGAGTGGTGAGCTGAATGACCTTCCCCGACCACCGCGTGGGCGAGCCGATCGCCGACACCAAGGCCCCCGCGGGACCCGTCGCCGAACGCTGGGACAACCGCCGCTTCCAGGCGAAGCTGGTCAACCCCGCCAACCGGCGCAAGCACCGGATCATCGTCGTCGGCACCGGCCTCGCCGGCGGCTCCGCCGGCGCCACCCTCGCCGAACAGGGCTACCAGGTCGTCCAGTTCTGCTTCCAGGACTCCCCGCGCCGGGCCCACTCCATCGCGGCCCAGGGCGGCATCAACGCCGCCAAGAACTACCGCAACGACGGCGACTCCATCCACCGCCTCTTCTACGACACCGTCAAGGGCGGCGACTTCCGCGCCCGCGAGTCCAACGTCCACCGCCTCGCCCAGATCTCCGTCGAGATCATCGACCAGTGCGTCGCCCAGGGCGTCCCCTTCGCCCGCGAGTACGGCGGACTCCTCGACACCCGCTCCTTCGGCGGCGTCCAGGTCTCCCGCACCTTCTACGCCCGCGGCCAGACCGGACAGCAGCTCCTCCTCGGCGCCTACCAGGCCCTCTCCCGGCAGATCGCCGCCGGCAACGTCGAGATGCACGCCCGTACGGAGATGCTCGACCTCGTCGTCGTCGACGGCCGGGCCCGCGGCATCGTCGCCCGCGACCTGATCACCGGCGAGATCTCCACCCACTACGCGGACGCCGTGGTCCTCGCCACCGGCGGCTACGGCAACGTCTTCTACCTGTCGACGAACGCCATGAACTCCAACGCCACCGCCGTCTGGCGGGCACACCGGCGCGGCGCCTACTTCGCCAACCCCTGCTTCACCCAGATCCACCCCACCTGCATCCCGCGCACCGGCGACCACCAGTCCAAGCTGACCCTGATGAGCGAGTCCCTCCGCAACGACGGACGCATCTGGGTCCCCAGGGCCAAGGGCGACACCCGCCCCGCCGCCGACATCCCCGAGGACGAGCGCGACTACTACCTGGAGCGGATCTACCCCTCCTTCGGCAACCTCGTCCCCCGCGACATCGCCTCCCGCGCCGCCAAGAACGTCTGCGACGAGGGACGCGGCGTCGGCCCCGGCGGCGAGGGCGTCTACCTCGACTTCGCCGACGCGATCCGCCGCATGGGCCGGGCCGCAGTCGAGGAGAAGTACGGCAACCTCTTCGACATGTACGAGCGGATCACCGCCGAGAACCCGTACGAGGTCCCCATGCGGATCTACCCCGCCGTCCACTACACGATGGGCGGACTCTGGGTCGACTACGACCTCCAGACCACCGTCCCCGGCCTCTTCGCCATCGGCGAGGCCAACTTCTCCGACCACGGAGCCAACCGGCTCGGCGCCTCCGCCCTCATGCAGGGCCTCGCCGACGGCTACTTCGTCCTCCCCGCCACCGTCAACGACTACCTCGCCCGCCACCCCCGCGCCGAACCCGTCACCGACGACCACCCGGCCGTACGGGAGGTGCTCGCCGAGACCGAGGACCGGCTGAACCTGCTCCTCGCCGTCGGCGGCGACCGCACCCCCGACTCCTTCCACCGCGAACTCGGCACCCTCATGTGGGAGTACTGCGGAATGGCCCGCACGGAGGAAGGACTCCGGAAGGCACTGCGGCGCATCCCCGAGATCCGCGAGGAGTTCTGGAACCGCGTCAAGGTCCCCGGAACGGGCGAGGAGTTCAACCAGTCCCTGGAGAAGGCCAACCGCGTCGTCGACTACCTGGAACTCGCCGAACTCATGTGCCTCGACGCACTCCACCGCGCCGAGTCCTGCGGCGGCCACTTCCGCGAGGAACACCGCACCCCGGACGGTGAAGCCGCCCGCCGCGACGAGGAGTTCGCGTACGTGGCGGCGTGGGAGTTCGACGGCGGCGCGCCCGTCCTCCACAAGGAGGACCTCACCTTCGAGTACGTCCACCCCACCCAGCGGAGCTACGCATGAGGCTCACCCTGCGCGTCTGGCGCCAGCGGAACGCCGGCGCCCCCGGCGCCATGTCCACCTACGACGTGGACGGCATCTCCGCCGACATGTCCTTCCTGGAGATGCTCGACACCCTCAACGAGGACCTCATCCTGCGGGGCGAGGACCCCGTGGCCTTCGACCACGACTGCCGTGAGGGCATCTGCGGCGCGTGCAGCCTCGTCATCAACGGCGACGCGCACGGGCCCGAGCGGACCACCACCTGCCAGCTTCACATGCGGGCGTTCCGCGACGGCGACACCATCGACATCGAGCCCTGGCGCGCGGCGGCCTTCCCCGTCGTGAAGGACCTCGTCGTCGACCGTTCCGCCTTCGACCGGGTCATCCAGGCCGGCGGCTACATCACCGCGCCCACGGGCGCGGCCCCCGAGGCCCACGCGACCCCCGTCCCGAAGGCCGACGCCGACTCGGCCTTCGAGCACGCGGAGTGCATCGGCTGCGGCGCGTGCGTGGCGGCCTGCCCGAACGGCTCGGCGATGCTCTTCACCTCCGCCAAGGTCAACCACCTGAACGTCCTGCCCCAGGGCTCGCCCGAGCGCGAGACCCGGGTCCTCGACATGGTGGCCCAGATGGACGCGGAGGGCTTCGGCGGCTGCACCCTGACGGGCGAGTGCGCGACCGCGTGCCCCAAGGGGATCCCGCTGCCGTCGATCACGGCGATGAACAGGGAGTGGCTGCGGGCGCGGAGGAAGGTGAAGGGGTAGGGCCGGGGGTCGGGCGGCGCCCGGATCAGCCGCCGAGCGCCCTGGCCAGGTACGGAGCCGTCCGGCTCTCCGCCGAGGCCGCCACCTCGGCCGGAGGGCCCGCCGCCACCACCCGGCCGCCCTCGTCGCCACCGCCCGGCCCCAGGTCGATCACCCAGTCGGCGGTGGCGACGACGTCCATGTCGTGCTCGACGACGATCACCGAGTGGCCGGCGTCCACGAGACCGTGGAGCTGGCTCATCAGCACCTCGACGTCCGCCGGGTGCAGGCCGGTCGTCGGTTCGTCGAGCGCGTACAGGGTGGGGGAGCGGTGCGGTCGCTGGAGTTCGGACGCCAGCTTGATCCGCTGCGCCTCGCCGCCGGACAGCTCGGTGGCGGGCTGCCCGAGCCGCAGATAGCCGAGACCCACGTCGAGCAGGGTGCGCAGGCTCCGGGCGGCGGCCGGGGTGTCGTCGAAGAACGCGGCGGCGGACTCGACGGTCAGATCGAGGACCTCGGCGATGGTGAGGCCCCGCAGCCGCACCTGGAGGGTCTCCGGGTCGTAGCGGGCGCCATGGCAGTCGGGGCACGGCGCGTACGTGCTCGGCAGGAAGAGCAGTTCCACCGACACGAACCCCTCGCCCTGGCAGGTCTCGCAGCGTCCACCCGGGACGTTGAAGGAGAAGCGGCCCGCCTTGTAGCCGCGCGCCCGAGCCTCCTCCGTCTCCGTGAACAGTCTGCGCACGACGTCGAACAGACCCGTGTACGTGGCGAGGTTGGAGCGCGGCGTACGGCCGATGGGCTTCTGATCGACGGTCACCATCCGTCTGACATCCGGGAGTTCATCCGTCAGTGCGCCGACGAGTGTCGACTTGCCCGAGCCGGAGACGCCGGTGACGGCGGTCAGCACGGCGAGGGGGAAGGCGGCGTCGACCGCCCGCAGGTTGTGCCGGGTGACCGGGCCGGTCCTGAGCCAGCCGGCCGGCTCCCGTACCTTCCGCGCGGGCGCGGGCGCCCGGTCGAAGAGGAAGCGCCGGGTCGCGGACGCCTCGACGTCCGCGAGCCCCTCCGGCGGACCGCTGTGCAGCACCCGCCCGCCGTGGACTCCGGCGCGCGGGCCGACGTCCACGAGCCAGTCGGCGTGGCGGACGACGTCGAGGTGGTGCTCGACGACGAAGACCGAGTTCCCGGCCGCCTTCAGCCGGTCGAGGACCACGAGCAGGGCCTCGGTGTCGGCCGGGTGCAGGCCGGCGGACGGCTCGTCGAGGACGTACACCACGCCGAAGAGCCCCGAGCGGAGCTGGGTGGCGAGCCGCAGCCGCTGGAGCTCCCCGTTGGAGAGGGTGGGGGTGGCGCGGTCCAGACTGAGGTACCCGAGGCCGAGTTCGGTCACCGTCGCGATCCGGGCGACGAGGTCCTCGGTGAGCACCCGAGCGGTCTCCGAGCCGCCGGCCGGTGACACGGCCCCGGCGGAGAGCAGCCCCGACAGGACGGTGAGGGGCAGCGAGGCGAGGTCGGCGATCGTACGGCCGGCGAAGGTCACCGCCAGCGCCTCGGGCCGCAGCCGGCCGCCGCCGCAGACCGGGCAGGGGGCGCTGGTGAGGAACCGTTCCGCCTTGGCGCGAAGCGTCGGGCTCTTCGAGTCGGAGAAGGTCCGCATCACGTACCGCCGGGCGCTCATGTACGTTCCCTGGTAGGGCCGTTGGATGCGATCGGCGTCCCGTACGGGATGGACGGTGACGACCGGCTGTTCGTCGGTGAACAGGATCCACTCCCGGTCCTTCGCGTCGAGCTCGCGCCACGGCCGGTCGACGTCGTACCCGAGGGTGTCGAGGACGTCCCGTAGGTTCTTCCCCTGCCAGGCACCCGGCCAGGCGGCGATGGCGCCCTGACGGATCGACAGCTCGCTGTCAGGCACGAGGAGTTCCTCGCGCGTCTCGTGGATCCGCCCGAGGCCGTGGCACGCGGGGCAGGCCCCCGCCGCCGTGTTGGGCGAGAAGGCGTCGGAGTCGAGCCGCCCGGCGCCCTCCGGGTAGCGGCCGGCCCGCGAGAACAGCATCCGGAGGGAATTGGAGAGGGTGGTCACGGTCCCGACGGAGGAGCGGGCGTTCGGCGAGGACCTGCGCTGTTCGAGGGAGACCGCCGGAGGCAGCCCGCTGATCTCGCCGACCGCCGGCGCCCCCACCTGGTGGATCAGACGGCGCGCGTACGGCGCCACCGACTCGAAGTAGCGCCGCTGCGCCTCCGCGTAGATCGTCCCGAAGGCCAGGGACGACTTGCCGGAACCGGAGACCCCGGTGAAGACGACGAGCGCGTCACGGGGGATGTCGACGTCGACCCCGGCGAGATTGTGCTCACGGGCACCACGGACACGGACGTACGAATCATGGGGGCTGTCGGGCATGCGGCGATGCTACCCGTTGGTCCCCTTCTGTTCCGGTCGCGGCCGTGGGGGGGGCCTCATCGTGCGGACGGTGGCGTCACCGCCCGCACCTCACGTCCCTCACGTCCCTCACGTCAGTCGCGCCAGGCGCCGGCGGCCGCGGCTCCCCCGGACGGTCATGAGCCCGCAATGGTCCCTGCGCTTCGCGAGCGGCGCCCACCTGACGCTGGTCGCCGCGCTGAACGGACGGGTCTGGATCACCCCCGCCGACGGCGAGTCGACAGAACTCGGCTCCGGTGACATCGCCGTCCTGCGCGGCCCCGCCCCGTACACCGTCGCCGAGGACCGCGCCTCGCCGCCCGAGCGCGTCATCACCAGCGCGGACTACTGCGCCCGGACCGCGCGCGCGGTCGTGGCCGGCGAGCCGGCCCTCGACCCGCGGACGTGCGGTCTCGACGAGACGGGTTCAGCCCTGCTGATCAGCGGCGCCTACGAGGGCCGGACCGGCATCGGCGACCGCCTCCTGGACGCGCCGCCGGACATCCTCGTCGTACCGTAGGCCGACAACGACCGTACGCTCCGCGCCCTGGTCGCCGAGCCGCCGTCGCGAGGGCCCTCCGGCTGATGCACGACGACCCGGCGCATCCATGGACCGTGGCGTCCCTCGCCGCCCAGGTGGGAGCCTCCAGGTCAAGTCTGGCCCGCGACTCCGCCCGCCACGTCGGTGAGCCGCCCATGACCCAGCTGGCCACGTGGCGCGTCGCCCTGGCGGCCGACCTGCTCCGTGACACCGACGACACGGTCGGCTCCGTCGCCCACGAGGTGGGCTACTCCGACACGGTTCGCCCCCAGCGTCGCCTTCAAGCGCCACCGCGGCGTCACCCCCACGCAACACCGGGCGGCGGCCGTGCGTGCCACGGGCCGGACCGCCTGACGCAACGTCACGCGAGAGCCGCAGCGCCGACCGGAGGTCACCACGGCCCCGAGACGTGCCGGGACCTACCGCGCCACCCACGCCGTGCGGCTCCTAGGCTGGGGGCGTGACCGCCGACAACAGGCCTCTGGCCGTCTTCGACCTGGACAACACGCTCGCCGCGACCGCTCACCGTCAGCACTTCCTGGACATCGTCTACCTCACCGGGCGGCCGGAGCGCTGCCGCCGGGACACCCTGGACTGGCTGGCCGCGCACCGGCTCCCGGAAGGGCCGGTGCACATGCGCCGCAACCGCGACTTCAGGCCCGCCCGGGTGACCAAGGTGGAGATCCTGCGCCGGCTCGGCGCCGACCGCACGGTCAGGATGCTCGTCGACGACGACCTGCTGGTCTGCGACGCGGCGGAGGCGGCCGGGTTCCGTGTCGTACGCGCCCTGTGGGCGACCCCGTCCCAGACGCTGAGGGACGCCCAGGAGAAGGAGGGCAGGACCTGATCCCGCCCGGGGCCGCCGCTCAGGCCGTCTCGTCCTCCAGGCGGAACCCGACCTTCAGCCCGACCTGGTAGTGCTCGATCGAGCCGTCGACGATATGACCGCGGACCTGCGTCACCTCGAACCAGTCGAGGCCCCTCAGCGTCTGTGAGGCGCGGTCGATGCCGTTGCGGATGGCCTCGTCGACGCCCTCGGTGGACGTGCCGACGATCTCGGTGACGCGGTAGGTGTGGTTCGACATGGGGGCGGGGCTCCTCTCCGTGCGTTTTCTCCACGGTGCCCCAGGGCCGGTCGCCGCGCGACACGACGGCGCCCTGTCGGGCGTGCGGGGTGGGGGCGGGATCGTCAAGGACTTGACCATCCGGTTGGTCCAGACCAGAATCCAGGCCACATACCCGCGCGAACAGCCCGTTCGGTCCCCCCATGCCGGGTCAGCCCCCATGCGCACGACCCCGTGCTGCACCCGCAGAAGGTGACCCACGTGAAGAACCGCCATCTCGTCTGTCCCCTGGCAGCCGCCACCGCGCTCGCCCTCGCCGGTTGCGGGATGCTGCCGGGCGGCGACGGCGGGACGAAGACCGTCAACATCTGGCTCATGCGGGACAGCGTCAGCGAGGACTTCCTCACCCGCTTCACCGAGGCGTACGAGCAGGAGCACGACGGCGTCGAACTCCAGGTCACCGTCCAGGAGTGGACCGGCATCGGCAAGAAGGTCACCGAGGCGATCCAGGGCTCCGGCGGACCCGACGTCATCGAGGTCGGCAACACCCAGGTCGCCCAGTACGCCGACACCGAGAAGCTCTACGACCTCACCCTGGAGTCGGTCCGCGACCTCGGCAGCGAGGACTGGCTGCCCGGCCTCGCCGAGCCCGGCAGCATCGGCGGATCCCAGTACGGCATCCCCTGGTACGCGGCGAACCGCATCGTCATCTACAACAAGGACCTGTTCGCGGACGCCGGGATCGACAAGCCGCCGGCCACCCGCGCCGAGTGGCTCGCCGACACCGAGAAGCTCAACACCAGCGGCTCCCAGGGCATCTACCTCGCCGGACAGGACTGGTACACCCTCGCCGGCTTCATCTGGGACGAGGGCGGCGAACTCGCCACCGGCAAGGGCGGGGTGTGGACCGGCGCGCTCGACAGCGCGGCCGCCCAGCGCGGCATGGCCTTCTACAAGAGCCTCCAGTCCCTCGGCTCGGGCCCGAAGGACGCCGACGAGCAGAACCCGCCGCAGGCCGACGTCTTCGCCAAGGGGGACGTGGCCCAGCTCATCGCCGCGCCCAGCGCCGTCGCCGCCATCCTCAAGGCCAACCCCGGGCTGAAGGACAAGCTGGGCTACTTCCCGATACCCGGCGCCAAGGCGGACCAGCCGTGCGCCGTGTTCACCGGCGGCTCCGACCTCATCATCCCGGAGAACGCGCCCCAGCGCGGGGCGGCCCTCGACGTCGTCAAGGCGCTGGCCGGCGAGAAGTGGCAGACCGAGCTGGCGAGGACCATGGGCTACGTGCCCAACAAGAAGGCGCTCGCCTCCGTCGTCGCCGGCGAGGAGGCCATCGCCGTCATGGCGAAGGGCGCCGCGCGCGGCCGGGCCACCCCCAACTCCCCGCAGTGGGCGGACGTCGAGGCCGACAACCCGATCAAGCCCTACATGACGGCCGTCCTCCAGGGCGAGGACCCGGTGAAGGCCGCCCGGGAGGCCTCGGCCGCCATCACGGACACCCTCGCCGAATAGCATTCAGCGCCTCCACACCCGCGATCCCCCGGACGGTCATGTCGAATCCAGCCGGTGACGGAAGAAGTAGGGAGCCGGGCCACCGCTCACACGGCCCGGCACCTGCCCCGTTCCCGCTTCCGTACGCCGGAGGAGCCCGACATGTCCGCACCGACCCCCACGCTCGGCGTCCACACCAGGACCCACAGCCAGGCCCCGTCGCTCACCGTCCCCGCCCAGCCGCAGGCCGCCGACCAGCGGTCGGCCCCCCTCGTCGACGCGCCCACGCCCCGGTACATCGTCGGGCTCGCCCGCGACCAGGAGGACGTCCGCGCCGCCCAGCGGCTGCGCCACCAGGTCTTCGCCGGTGAACTCGGCGCCCGGCTCGACGGCCCCGAGCCCGGCCTCGACATCGACGCCTTCGACGCGTACTGCGACCACCTCCTCGTACGGGAGGAGAGCACCGGCGAGGTCGTCGGCACCTACCGCCTCCTGCCGCCCGACCGGGCCGCCGTCGCGGGCCGCCTCTACTCCGAGAGCGAGTTCGACCTCGCCCGGCTCGCCCCCGTCCGGCACGACCTGGTGGAGGTCGGCCGCTCCTGCGTCCACCCCGCCCACCGCAACGGCGCCGTCATCGCCCTCATCTGGGCAGGCCTCGCCCGCTACATGACCCGCACCGGCCACAACTGGCTCGCCGGCTGCTGCTCCCTCCCGCTCGCCGACGGCGGCACCCTCGCCGCCGCCACCTGGGACACCGTCAAGGCCAAGCACCTCGCCCCCGAGGAGTACTGGGTCACCCCGCACAAGCTCTGGAGCCCCGAGGGCATCACCCGCCCCGAGGGCCGCACCGAGCTGCCCCCGCTGCTGCGCGGCTACCTCCGGCTCGGCGCCTGGGTCTGCGGCGCCCCCGCGCACGACCCCGCGTTCGGTGTCGCCGACCTCTACGTCCTGCTCTCGCTGCGCCGGACCAACCCGCGCTACCTCAAGCACTTCCTCTCGCTCACCCCGGCACGGTGAACGGGACCACGGCCCCCTCGCCGTGGCTCCCCACGGCGCCCTGCACCCCGGGCCGCTGCGCCGCCCACCCGGAGTCCGCCCACCCGGAGTCCGAGGGGGCCCTCGTCCCGGCCGGGGTCGTACGGGCCCTGGTCCGGCTGACGGCGGGCCTCGGGACCGTCCTCCTCGGCCTGCTGCTCGCCCCGGCCACCGGACTCCTTCCGACGGCCGTCCGGCTCGCCCTCGTCCGGCACTGGACGCGGGCGGCGGTCCGTGCCTTCGGGGTACGCGTCCGGTACGAGGGAGTGCCGGCCGACGGCCCGCTCCTCGTCGTCGCCAACCACGTGTCCTGGCTGGACATCCCGCTGATCGCGGCCGTCCTGCCCGGCCGGATGGTCGCCAAGTCGGAGGTGCGCCGCTGGCCCGTGCTCGGCACGCTCGCCGCGCTCGGCGGCACCCTCTTCATCGAACGCGACGGTCTCAGGTCCCTGCCCGGCACCGTGCGCGAGATGAGCGGGGTGCTCGCGGGCGGTGGCCGGGTGATCGTCTTCCCCGAGGGATCCACCTGGTGCGGACGGGAAGGGGGGCGCTTCCGGCCGGCCGCGTTCCAGGCTGCCCTGGACGCGGGATGCGCCGTGCAGCCCGTACGGATCGACTACGGGCCCACCGACGCCGCCGCCTACGTCGGAGCCGACCCGCTCGGCTCATCCCTGTGGCGGGTCGTCTCCGCCCGCCGGCCCACGGCCGTCGTCCGGGTGCCGGATCCCCTCACGGGCCTCCGGCACCAGGACCGCCGTACCCTCGCGGCAGCCGCCCAGCGAGCCGTCGAGCAGTCAGGCGCCGACCGCCGGGCCGTCCGTCGCCCCACGGTCGACCCGTCAGGCACCGACCGGCAGGTCGTCGCTCAGCGGGCCGTCGCTCAGCGGGCCGTCGCAAGCGACAGCGCGAACCTGCCCTCGCTGTCCGTCCACCAGCGCTCCAGTTCCAGCCCCGCCTCCGCGAGATCGGCCCGCACACCCGCCTGACGGAACTTCGCGGACACCTCGGTCCGCATCTCCTCGCCCGCCGCGAACGGCACCACGAGGTCCATCTCCGGGATCTTCACGGTGAGCGCGCGGCGGGCACGCAACCGCATCTCGATCCACTCCCGCTCGCGGTCCCACACCGCCACGTGGTCGAAAGCGTCCGGATCGAAGTCCGCGCCCAGCTCCCGGTCGATCACGGACAGCACGTTCTTGTTGAACGCGGCCGTCACCCCCGACGAGTCGTCGTACGCGGCGACCAGCGTCGCCTCGTCCTTCACCAGGTCCGTGCCGAGCAGCAGGGCGTCGCCCGGCGTGAGCATCGCCCGGACCGAGCGCAGGAAGGTCAGCCGCTCGACGGGCAGCAGATTGCCGATGGTGCCGCCGAGGAAGGCCACCAGGCGCGGCCCCGGCGTCCCCGGCAGCGCGAGCCCGCGAGTGAAGTCGGCGACGAGGGCGTGCACATGAAGCTCCGGCCGCTCGGCGAGCAGCGACTCGGCCGCCCCCGTCAGCGCCGACTCGCTCACGTCCACGGGAACGTAGGCGTCGAGCCCCGGCAGCAGCGCGTCGATCAGGAACCGGGTCTTCTCGGAGGAGCCGGAGCCCAGCTCCACCAGGGTCCTGGCCCCGGTGACGGAGGCGATCTCCGGTGCCCGCTCCTTCAGGATCTCCCGCTCGGCCCGCGTGGGGTAGTACTCGGGCAGCCGGGTGATCTCCTCGAAGAGTTCGCTGCCCCGGGCGTCGTAGAACCACTTCGGCGGCAGCTCCTTGGGGGAGCGCGTCAGGCCGTGGAGGACGTCGGCGCGCAGATCGGCGCCGGCGGCGTCGGGGGCGAGGGTACGGGTCAGTTGGTACGGGCTCACGCGGACGGCTCCTTGAGCGGGGTGAGGGTGACGTCGGCGCGGCCGGCGGTCAGGAGCGTGTGCTCCGGGACCTCCCGCCAGCGCGGATCGTCGTCGTACGGTTCGGAGGCCACGACCACCCGGTCGGGGCCCTTCAGGTACCAGAGGCCGTTCCCCCAGGTGGTCGCGGCGATCCTGACACCGTCGGTGAGCAGCAGGTTCAGCCGGGACCCGGGGGCCGCGGCGGCGGCCTCCCGTACCGTGTCGGCCAGGGCGGGCCCCGGCGCGTCGCCGGCCCGCAGCCGGTGCAGGACGAGCGCCCAGAGCAGCGCCGAGTCGGTGCGCGCCTCCATCCGGAGCAGTTCACCGGGCGCCAGCCCACCGGCGAGCTCCGCCAGGGAGTCGGGCCAGCCCGCGGCGGCGCCGTTGTGGCTGAACAGCCACGGTCCGCCGGCGAACGGAGCCGCCGCGGCCTCCCCGTCCGCGCCCGGCAGGGTGGCCCCGCGGACCGCCGCGAGCAGCGCCCGGGAGCGCACCACCCGGGCGAGGTCGGCGAAGGACAGGTCGCCCCAGATGGGGCCCGTGCGCCGGTAGCGGGCGGGCACGGGATCGCCTTCGGCGTACCAGCCCACCCCGAAGCCGTCGGCGTTCACCACACCGCTGCTCTGCGTACGGGGTTCCCAGGCCTGGCGCAGCAGGGCGTGCTCCGGATCGACGATCAGCTCTCCGAGCGTCACCGGCTCGCCCACGTAAGCGATATGACGGCACATCAGTCGAGCTCCGCGCTGCGTGCGGTACGGAAGCCGGAGAAGATCTGGCGCCGCACCGGCAGGTCCCAGTTGCGGAAGGTGCCCCGGCAGGCGACCGGGTCCACGGCGAACGAACCGCCGCGCAGCACCTTGTGCTCCGGCCCGAAGAACACCTCCGAGTACTCCTTGTACGGGAAGGCCGTGAACCCCGGGTACGGCAGGAAATCGCTTGCCGTCCACTCCCACACGTCACCGATCAGCTGCCGTACGCCGAGCGGCGAGGCGCCCGCCGGGTAGCTGCCGGCCGGCGCGGGCCGCAGATGCCGCTGTCCGAGGTTGGCGTGCTCGGGTCCGGGGTCCGCGTCGCCCCAGGGGTAGCGGCGCGAACGCCCGGAGACCGGGTCGTGTCGGGCGGCCTTCTCCCACTCGGCCTCGGTCGGCAGCCGCCGCCCCGCCCAGCGGGCGTAGGCGTCCGCCTCGTACCAGCTCACGTGCAGGACGGGCTCGTCCACGGCGGGCGACTGCGCCACCGGCTCCGTCACCCCGAAGCGGCGGCGCAGCCACTCGCCGCCCTCCCTGCGCCAGAACAGCGGCGCCGTGATGCCGTGCTCCCTGATCTGCGCCCAGCCCTCGGGCTGCCACCAGCGCGGGTCCGTGTACCCGCCGTCGGCCATGAAGGCCAGATAGGCGCCGTTGGTGACCGGTGTCGTGTCGATGTGGAAGGCGGGCACGACCCGGGGGTGCGCCGGACGCTCGTTGTCGAGGGCCCACGGCTCGCCGGAGGTTCCCATCGTGAACGGGCCACCGGGGACGAGGACTTCGGTGGGGAGCGGGCCGGTGCCCGTGGCGGGCGGCGGGGGAGCGGTCAGCGCGACCGGCCCCTTCCGCAGCTGATGCGTGATCAGCATCGTCTCGTCGTGCTGCTGTTCGTGCTGGGCGATCATGCCGAAGGCGAAGGCCGCGTCGAGCAGCGGCCGCCCCTCGAACGGCGTGCGCTCCAGGATGTCGAGGACGCGGAGCCGGACGTCCGCCGCGTAGGCCCGCGCCTCGCCCGGCGCGAGCAGCGGCAGCGAGGGGCGGCTGGCGCGCGGATGCTCGAAGGCGTCGTAGAGCGAGTCGATCTCGGGCCGCAGGGCCTCCTGCCCCGCCACGGCCCGCCACAGCCACTGCTCCTCCTGGTTGCCGATGTGTGCCAGGTCCCACACCAGCGGAGACATCAACGGGGAGTGCTGCGCCGTGAGTTCACCGTCCTCCACGCAGGAGGTCAGCAGCGCCGTCCGGGCCCTGGCGACGGTCAGGGCCTCAAGGGCCCTCCGCCGCAGGACCTCAGGATCGAGCTCGGTTCCTGTCGTCGCCGTCATGACGTCACCGCCTCGAAGTCGTCGGCCGGGCAGCTCCCGGGAATCACGTACCGCTCGTGGAAGGCGGCGACCGTGCGTCGCAGCTCCTCGCTCGCCCCGATCCGGGGCAGCGCCTCCAGGGCGGCGGAGAACACGGCGCGGGCGGCGGCGTGCAGCTCCGGGTCGGCGAGGCCCTCACGGGCCGCCGTGAGCCAGAGCGGATTGCGCGGCGCGGGACCGCTCCCGGCCCGCTCCGCGAGCGGCTTGACCGCCCGGTACACGGTCTCCGCCGCCTCCGGGTCGTCGAAGACCGCCGTCGTCACGGCGACCGGCACCATCCATCCGTCCCGGCCCGGCTGCGCGTCGACCATCCGCAGCTCCAGATGGCCGCGCGGACGGACCGGCGGGAAGAGGGTCGTCATGTGATAGCGCAGGTCGTCGGCGTCGGCGGGCCGGGGCAGGCCGGTGCGCAGCCAGTCGCGGAAGGTCAGCCCCTCCGGCACGTCCCACGGCCCCTCCTCGGCCCGTACGCACATCACCGGGGTGTCCAGGACGTGCGCGGCCCACTCCGCGCGCGGCTCGCCGTCCGGCGGCGGCGCGAGCGCCCGCCGGGGATCGAGGTCCGTCCACAGCGCCTGCCGGGTGGAGCGCCAGCCGGTGCGCCGGCCGCCGTGCAGCGGGGAGTTGGCGAAGGCGGCCACGAGCACCGCGCCGACGAGGTGGGCGAGCCGCCATCTCCGGTGGTAGCCGAGCGGACCCGGCTCCTCGACGCCCGCGTCGAGACAGATCTGCACGGACGCCGAGTCGCACATCATCGCCCGTCCGGCGGGTCCGGTGCGGTCGAGGGCGGCCTCCATGGCGTCGTACCGCGGCTCGTGGAGCACCCGGCCGCGCGGCCCGTGCCAGGGGTCCACCCCGTATCCGCTGAGGGTCAGACCGAGCGGTCCGAGCGCCGACCGCACCGCCCGCAGATCGGCGGAGAGCGAGTCGAGACACTCCATGAGCGACCCGGCAGGGAGCGAGCTCAGCTCCAGCTGCCCGCCGGGTTCGAAGGTCAGGGACGACACCAGCGGCAGGGACCGCACGGTGTCGAGGGCAGCCGCGAGCCTAGGCGGCCTTACGGGGAGCCGGGGGTCACGCAGCTCGTGAACGAGCCATTCCAGCTCCACCCCCACCGTGCGGGGCGGGCCGGTCTTGAAGCAGATACATCGCAGCAGGTCCTCCGCCTCCCGCTCGGTGAGAGGGGGCCCACCACTCGGTATGCCGCTCGACGACATCCGTACACCTCCAGGTCATCGGGACTGGTCCCGGGGAGTCGCTGTCTCCACCTAAAGCCACCACCGGGCGGCGTGCAAGAGCGCCCCGGACCGGTGCGATGCGCCCCCGTGCGCCCCTGGCTGTCCGAAATCGCCCCTCCGCCCGTGTCTCAGGGGCAGCCGCCACCGAGTCCCGGGCGGCCGGCCGTCCTGGAAAAACCCGTTGTGGCGAACGGGACGAAACGATCATGCTGAGACACATGAGTGCACGACTGCGCGCCATCGCGCGGCAGACAGAGGAGATCGTGGCGGCGGGCCGGTACCGGGCCCCCGACGGCCGGACCGTCTCCCTCGCCGACGACCTGACCGCCGCCCTGGCCGGAACCCGTCTGTACGGCCCCGACGCCGTCACGGTCACCCCCGACACCGACCGCACACCCGCCATCGACGTCACCGGCGAGAGCAGCCTGGCCGCCGCCCGCCGGATGACCGCCGCCGACACCGGCCGCCCGGTGGCCGTCCTGAACTTCGCCTCCGCCCGCAATCCCGGCGGCGGCTACCTCAACGGCGCCCAGGCCCAGGAGGAGGCGCTCTGCCGCTCCTCCGCCCTCCACGCCACACTGCTTCGCGCCCCCGCCTACTACACCCACCACAGGGAGGAACGGGACGCCTTCTACACCGACCGGGTCATCCACTCGCCCCGCGTGCCGGTCTTCCGCGACGACCGCGGTGCCCTCCTCGACGCCCCCTTCACCGTCGGCTTCCTCACCTCGCCCGCACCCAACGCGGGCGTCGTCCGCCGCCGCACCCCGGAACTCGCCGGCCGGATACCCGCCGCCCTCGCGAGCCGCGCCGAGCGCGTCGTCGAGACGGCGGCGGCGACGGGATACCGGCGCCTCGTGCTCGGCGCCTGGGGCTGCGGGGTCTTCCAGAACGACCCGGAACAGGTCGCCGGCGCGTTCAAGGCGCTCCTCACCGGGGACGGGCGCTTCGCCGGCCACTTCGAGGAGGTCGTCTTCGCGATCCTGGACCGCGCCTCCGGCACGCCCACGCTGGCCGCGTTCGCCCGGGTCCTGGGGCGCCCGGTCTGACATGCGGCTGCTCTGCCCCCGTGCCAGGCTGAGGGGACACGGACCGGAGTCCGACACCCGTAACGGGAGGCAGGATCGTGGGCAAGAAACAGACCCGGACGAACCGGGGAGCCCGTACCGGCGGCCATGAGCACCGTACCGAGGCGGCCGCGAAGGAGCAGACCGCGGCGGCGCCGAGGAGAGAGCCCTCGATGCCCCTCGTCGAGCACACGTCCCACCGCAAGGAACGCAAGTTCGGCCACAACTGAGGCCACAACTGAGGCCACAACTGAGGCCACAACTGAGGCCACAACTGAGGCCACGGCTGAGGACGCGGCCGAGGCCACGGCTGAGGACGCGGCCGAGGCGAGCTTCAAGGCCGCGACGCGGGCCACCACCGAGGCCACGCGCACGACCGGGCCCGGCGCCGCGACGGCACCGGGCCCGGTCGGTGCGGGCGGTGAGGACGGGCGACCGCTCCCCGTCGCTCTACCCCCCGGTCGCTCCCTACTCCCCGTCGCTCAGCGTGATCTCCACGCTCTTCTCCGGCGCGCGAGGAGCGGGCGCCACAGCACCGAGCCGCTCCTGAGCCGCCGGGTTCATCGTGGAGAGCAGCTGCCGGGCCAGACCGAGCCCGGTCCCGCCCATGGTCAGCGCCTTGGCGAACACGTCAGCCATGCCGTCGGCGCCGTTGAGCAGCACCATCTGGTCCACGTTCCCGAACGCGGACGCGCCCGCGGAGACGATCTCCGGCCACTTCTCGGCCAGCTGCTGCGCGACCACCGCCTCCTGGTTCTCGGCGAGCGCCGCCGCGCGCGCCTTGATCGCCTCGGCCTCCGCCAGACCCTTCGCCCGGGTCGCCTCGGCGACCGCGAGCCCCTTGGCGTGCTGGGCCGCCGCCTCGGCCTCACCCGTGAGCCGGGTCGCCGTGGCCATGGCCGCGCTCGCCAGCTCCGTCTCCTTCGCGTCGGCCTCGGCCGCCGAGATCCGTGCGTCGCGCTCGGCCTCCGCGAGGGTCCGGGTCTCGTACGCCATCGCGTCGGCCGGCTTGCGGACCTCCGCCTGCAGCTGCTGCTCCTTGCGGTGGCCCTCCAGCTCGGCCACCCGGGTCTCCTGGACCACGACCTCCTGGCGCGAGGCCGCGTCGGCCAGCGGCCCCGCCTGCCGGGCCTTGGCCGTGGCCTCGTCCCGTTCGGCCTGGTAGCCCGCCTGGAGGATCTCACTGTCGCGGGTCGCCTCCGACATGCGCGCCGCGGCCTGCTGCTCGGCCTCGGTCGCCCGCCGGTTCGCCTCGGCCTGCGCGATCCGCGCGTCCCGCTGGACGGCGGCCGCGTGCGGGGCGGCCAGGTTCTTGATGTAGCCGGTCGGGTCCTCGATCTCGTGGATCTGCAGCGAGTCGACGATCAGACCGAGCTTCTCCATCTCCGTGCCACAGGCCGAACGGGCCTGCCCGGTCAGCTTCTCCCGGTCGCGGATCATGTCCTCCACGGTCAACCCGCCGACGATGGCGCGCAGATGACCGGCGAAGACGATGTGCACCCGCTCGCTCATCAGCTTCTGCTGGTCGAGGAAACGGCGGGCGGCGTTGGCGATCGACACGAAGTCGTCACCGACCTTGAAGATCACCACACCGCGGACCTTGAGCGGAATGCCCTGGTGGGTGACGCACTCGACGGACAGCTGGGTCTCGTTGAGGTCGAGCGAGAGCTTGCGCACCGCCTGCACACCGGGCAGGACGAGCGTGCCGCGGCCGGTGACGATGCGGAAGCCCATCCCCGCGCCGAGGCCTTCGTTCTTGTGGTTGGAACCGGAGATGATCAGCGCCTCGTTGGGTTCCGCGACGCGCCACATCATCTTGAACACACCGATGAGAACGGCGAAGGCGCCGACGACGACGCCCGCCACAATGCCGATGCCCATGAACTGGGTCCCCCTTCACCGGAGCCGACACGGACCCGGTGAAGGGAGTGTGCGCCTGTGACGGGCGCCACTCAACGGTTGCGTCAACCGCCGTACGCGGCTGTGACATAGACGGTACGCGGAGGGAGATGTTCCATGACCATCACGACCGTTCCGACGTCGATCCGCTCCTTCGGGGAGGCCGGATGGGCGAGGAAGTGCTCGGCTCCGCCACGGATCCGGACGATCACCTCGCCGACGAGACCGGGCCCGACGGTGCCGGTCACCCGGCCGAGCAGTCCCACCATCGGGGAGTCCATCGACGCGTCGTCCATGCCTGAACGGTACGTCAGATCCAGCCGTCCAGCGCGGACATGAACCCGTCGAAGTCGTCCCGGTGGATGGTGTGGCCCGACTTCTCCACCGTACGCACGGTGAATCCGCGGCCCGTGAGCATCCGGGCGTCGCCGGGTGAGACCAGCGTGCTCGGGTCGGCCAGGGTGACCAGGGAGGGTACGGACGCGCGGGCAGGCCACAGGTCGGCCCCCACGGAGTCGAGCAGTCCGTACGCCGACCGCTCGTCCCAGAGTCGTACCGACGCCATCTCGGTGTCGAGGTCCTCGTCCGCCCAGTGCGGGTTGAACCCCCTGATCTGTTCCCGGGTCATCGACTTGCCCCGGACGAAGAGCTCGGCCCGGTAGCCGTCGGCGCCCGAGGCGAGATGCCATGCGGGGTCGGAGTAGACCGCGCGCGCCGGCTTCAGCCGGCCGAGCGCGCCGGCCAGGACGAGCCCGCCGAGCGAGTGCCCGACGGCCAACTCCGCGCCGGGCGGGAGGGTTTCGACGAGGTCGTCGGCGTAGTCCTCCGGCCGGTACTCCGCGGGCCCCGACGCCCGCCCGCTCAGGCCGTGCCCCCGCAGGTCCACCGCGATCACCCGGTAGCCGCGCGCCGCGAGCGCGGGTCCGACCCGCCGCCAGGTGCGGTGGTCGGCCATGATGCCGTGGACGAGCAGGGCGATCCGGTCCCCGGAACCCCACGTGGCGGTGTGCAGGCGCACGATGCGGCCTTTCTGACGGTTGTTCACGGGCGCCGACGCGGGTCAGCGCACGCTGCGGATGGGGCGCACGGCGAGCGCGCCGAGTACCGACAGTACGGCCGCGACCAGGAACAGCGCCGTGTACCCGCCACTCAGCGAGACGACGAGCGAGGCCACGAAGGGCGCCACGATCTGCGGGCCCGCGTTGGCGACGTTGAGGACGCCCATGTCACGGGCAGCGTCCTCGGCCTTGGGCAGCACCATGGTCACCAGCGCCGTGTCGACGGCCATGTAGCAGCCGAAGCCGAGTCCGTTGACGACGGCGAAGGCCAGCATCGCCGTCCAGCTCGTCGAGACGGCCGGGATCAGCAGGGCGACGGCGGCGAGCGCGGCCGAGGCGCCCACGAAGAGCTTGCGCCGGTCGAACCGGTCCGAGAGCCAGCCGCCGAGCACCGTGGAGACCACCATGGCGACCGCGGTGAGCGGCGCGAGGATCGCCACGGCCCCCTCGGCGGTCAGCCCCTCGGGCAGAACGGTGTGGTCCTTGAGGATGTACAGCTGGAACCCGGCGACGGCGAAGTATCCGAGAACCAGGAGCGCGCGGCCGATGAACGCCCAGCGGAAGTCATGGTCCTTGAGCGCGCTGCCGAAGGCGGTGATCTGCTCCTTCACCGGCAGCGGAGCCTTGGGCGGCATGCGCTCCTCGCGGGCGAAGACGGTGAACACCACGGCGGTGGCGGCGACGATCGCACCGAAGACGAGGTACCCGGTGCGGTAGTGCTCGGAGAAGGCCGCGCCGACGAGGGCGCCGATCGTCGAGCCGATGGGGAGGCCGAGGCCGACGGCGGCCGAGGCCTTGCCGCGGGCGGCCACCGGGATGCGGTCGGGCACCACGGAGGTCAGGGCGGCCTGATACACGTTCATGACGGCCTGGCCGAGGCACCAGGCGATGGTGACCAGCAGGATCGTGTGGACGCTGCCGAGGAGCAGCATCACCGGAAGGGCGAGGAGACCACCGGCGAGGATCCACGGGTTGCGGCGGCCCGAGCGGTCGGAGAGGGCGCCGGCGACCGGGTTGAAGACGGTGGCGAAGATCGCGGATATGCCGGAGACCAGTCCGAAGTTCGCCACCTTGCCTGCCGGGTCGATCTCCTCGATCTGGAGCGCGAGGAGCATGCCGGGGACGCCGATGTACAGGGCGTACATCGCGGTGTTCCCGGCGAGGAGCAGGGGAAGCAGGCCGCGGGTGGGCCGGGCGGAAGTGCCGGCCGGGCCGGTCGGGCCCGACGAGCCGGAAGTGCCGGTCGAGCCGGCCGCGTCGGCGGAGCCTGTTGACGAGCCGGAAGCGGCGGATGTGCCGGACGAGCCGGTCCCTGGGGACGAAAGGGCCACGGTGCCCTCCTGAGGAGATCGCCCGACGAGGGGGCGAGAAGCGGATCGAGCGAGAGAGGTGACACGTGTCAGTGACGCGTGTCAGCATTGTGTAGCACCCGATTCCGGCCATCCGCCAGACCCTGTGCCGGATCGTTCTGGAAAGATGCCGAAGCGATGAGCCAGCCAACCGAACAGCCCTCCGAACGCCCCGCCGGGCGCGCGGTCCCGACCAGCGCCGATGTCGCCCGTCTCGCGGGCGTCTCCCGGGCCACCGTCTCGTACGTCCTGAACAACACCTCGGCCGTCCGCATCAGCGAGCCCACCCGCCGTCGGGTGCGCGAGGCGGCCGAGGAACTGGGGTACGTGCCGCACGCCGCCGCACGCAGCCTGCGCGCCGGCCACAGCCGGATGGTGCTGCTGCCGACCCCCCACGTCCAGGTCGGACCGCTGTACAGCCAGTTCTTCAACGAGTTCCAGTGGGCCCTGCGGCGCCTCGACTACACCGTGGTCCAGTACGGCAGCGTCGGCCTGGAGGCCGAGGAGGCCGCCCGCGCGTGGGCCGAACTCCGGCCGGTGGCCGTGGTCGCGCTCGGCGAGAGCCGCCTCACCGGACAGGGGGTCGAGATCCTCAAGCGGTCCGGGGCGCGGGCCGTCATCACCCTCGGCACCGAGCGGGTCGAGGGCGCCCACGCCCTCGTCATGGACCAGGGACGCGTGGGCGAGGCGGCCACCGCCCATCTCCTGGAGACCGGCCGCCGCCGGATCGGCGTCGTCGTGCCGGAGGAGCCGGGACTCGCCATGTTCTCGGGCCCCCGCCTCGAAGGCGCCCGGCGCGCCGTCGCCGGCACCGGCGCCACCGTCCTACCCCTGCCGCTGCGGTACGAGGAGGAGTCGGCGAACGCGCTCGCCGCGCGGTGGCGCGCGCTGGATCTCGACGGCGTCTTCGCCTACAACGACGAATACGCGATGCTCCTGATGCGGGCGCTCCAGGACGCGGGCGTCGCGGTGCCGGCGGAGACCGCCGTCGTCGGCGCCGACGACCTGCTGCTCGGCCGGCTGCTGCGGCCCCGGCTCAGCACCGTGCGGATCGACATGGTGAGCGGCCGGGAGCTCGCCGAGCTGGTCGACCGGGCCGTACGGGAGCCGGAGGCCCCGGCCCGCACCCGTGATCTGATGGCCTCGCGGGTCGTCCGGCGGGAGTCCGGCTGAGCGCTTAGCGTCGGTTCATGAGCACAGTTCCGAAGCGATTCGAGATCCTGCTGGTGCCCTCCCACGTCGAGGACAGGGGCGACGCCTCCGTGACGGACAGCGCGGTCCGCTCGGCCGTCGTCGAGGCGACCGGGCGGCGCGGCGAGTCGGGCTATCCCATCTACGAGGGGCACGGAATCATGGCCGACATCGACCCGGAGACGCGGACGGTCGAGGCGCTCCTCGTCGACGGGCGCGAGCTCGACTACGGCCTGACGGCACTGGTCCGCCCGGCTGCCTCGCCGAATGGCCGGAACTCGCCCCCAAGATCGTGAACCGAACCCGTCCGCACGCGTGCGAGGGGGGTACGGGAAGCTCTCCCGTACCCCCCTCGCGGTGGGTCACTTCGCCGTGGAGTCCTCGATGGACTTGCGGACCTCGTCCATGTCCAGCTTGCGCGCCTGCCCGATGACGTCCTCGAGCGCGGTCTCCGGCAGCGCCCCGGGCTGTGCGAACACGGCCACGTTGTCGCGCACGATCATCAGCGTCGGGATGGAGCGGATCTCGAACGCGGCGGCCAGCTCCTGCTGCGCCTCGGTGTCCACCTTGGCGAACACCAGGTCCTGGTGGCGCTCCGAGGCCGCCTCGAAGACAGGCCCGAACTGACGGCAGGGACCGCACCAGGAAGCCCAGAAGTCGATCAGGACGAATTCGTTGCCGCTCACGATCTCGTCGAAGTTGTCCTTGGTGAGCTCTACGGTACTCATGCTTCCTGTCTCCGACCTGCGTAGATGGTGCGATCCTGGCTGATTCCCGAGACGGTGCGGGAGGGCAGCGGGAACACTTGGGCCCTATGGCGAGCCTAACCCCGAGAACGAACAAGCACGGTGTCGTTACCAGCCATCAGGTGAAGTGGCGCATGGACGGCGAGTGGCAGACAGAGCGCTTCTTGCCGGACAACGAGGTTGCGGCGTGAGATCGCGCTCCGCTGTCTCGCGAGCCGCACCGGAGGCGACTACTGCAAGCGCCTGCAGACGCGGCCTTGGAGAACCACGTCTTCCCGATCTTCGGGGGCTGCGACATCCGGTCCACCGGGCATTCATGGCTGAGCCGCCCCTTCGGAACCGGAATCCCTGCGACTTCGTTCATCGTTCCGACGGCGGTGGCCGGGGTCAGGACTACGACGGCGCAGCGGACTCATGACCCCGGAGGAGATCGCAGGTCTCGTCGACTGCTTGGCGGGCGCTGGAAGACCTTCGTGGTCCTCTCGGTGCTTTCAGCGGTTCCGTCGGCTGCGGCGCATGAGGAGAAAGGCGAGGAGGGCGATCCCCGCTGTAAGCAGTGGGGTCCATTTGGATCCTGCCGTGTGCGCCGCGCGTACAGCCTTTTCGCGGACTGCGTCGGGGGTTCTGTCGGCTGCGAGCTGGCCGGCTCGGTGTGCGGTGTCGCGGACGTGCGCTGCGGTTTGTGTTGCTGTGTGCAGGATCGGCTCAGGTGTCTTGCTCTTTGCCAGCTCAGCTGTATGGCCGGCCTTCTCACGGACCTGGGTGGTGGCCTGTTTGGCTCTCGCGATGCTGTGTTCCTTGACCGCGGCAGCCTTCTCTTTGGCCGTGGTCTTGCCGTCGGCTGCGGCCGACGGCTCGTCGACCTGACCGGGTTCGCTGGCTGTGTACTCGGCCTCTGGCGGCTCTCCAGAGGGGAACGGGAACTCGTTACCGTCATGCTGACTTGTCATTTGTGTGCTTCTCCATCCCGGCTATAACAGCCACCGGCTTCGTTGCTGGTGCGAGCTGACCCCGATCCTCAGGGCGAGCCAGCGCTCGAAGGGCCCTCCTTTGATGATCGCGCGGCGAGCGGCTGAACGCGCGGCGCCGAGCGGGTGCTCTACTCCGTCCGACACGCCGCCACAGAGGCTGTGGAGGCCCTTGAGGATCATCAGGCCCCCGGTGAGAGCGGGAACCACCCAGGACGCAGGAGGGGTGGCGGTAGCGGTGTCCGCCTCCGCCATCCCGAGCCAGCCGGTCGGTCGGCTGGGCAGTGGTGTGTCCACGCAGAGTTCGGCCTGACGGGTACTGCTTTTCGGGCTGGCTTCAGTCGGTGAGTCTTCAGGTCTGGGGTGGAAGGAGAGGTCCCAGTGGGCCGAGGTCGAGGTTGAGGTCCTCCAGCGCGTAGCCGTGCTGGGCGCACAGATCGGCCAGCCGGTCGTGGAGCGCCAGGAGCGTGGCTCCCAGCTCCTCCTCCTGTTCGTCTGTGAGGTCTCCTGCGTCCACGCGGCGCAACGCCTGGCGCTCGATGAGCTGACGCAGGAGTTCGACCAGGGTGAGGACGAGTTTGAGCAGGTCCTCTTCCACTGTGTCGCGGTCGGTGTACATACGGTGAGCTGTACGCGGGGGCGCGTCGTGAGGTGAGGGAGGCGCCTGAATGAGCCGGAAGGCTTGCGACATGGAGTCACCGACGTCACGGAGTTCGGGACCGGGGTGCGGTGACGGGGCGCTGTGCCGTTCGTGGTGTTCTTCGCTCATGCCGGCCGCCCCTCTGCGCCGCCCGCGCCTGGGCGGTTCTCGGAGCTGACGGACACGATGAGCGCGCGCAGCGAGATCCGGACGAGATCGATGTCCGCGATCGACAGAACGATGTCGCCGGTGATGACCACGCCGCCGCTGAGCAACCGGTCGAGGAGGTCCACCAGCGCCACTTGGCGCCCGGGAAGTGGTTCTCCGTGCTCCGCGAGAGTCATGAGCCGTGCTCCTCGCCAGGGGCTGAGTGCCGGCCCTCGACCGGTGGCGCTGCGAAGGAGTAGGGCGCCCAGGGGCCGGTCACTTCGACACGAATGCCGTCGAAGACGCCGACGGCCCTCTCGATCGCGGCCCGGAACGGCTCCGCGTAGGCGTCGGGGACGAGGTAGGCGTCGTTGAGCACGTTTTCGACGGGCCCGGTCAGGGTGCCGCGCTGGGTGGGGTGTCGCACGTGCTGCGAGGCGTATTGGGAGGCGACGGTCGCGATGATTCCGGCGGCCTCTTGCGCTTGGCTGTACACGGCTTCCTGGGCGTTGTGCTGAGCCCTACGGCGCTGGAGATATGCCTTGCCCGGAGTAGTGGCAGCGCTGGCGTCGGTGTCGGGGAGAGGCCCGGTGCCGGCCGGGGCTGCGGTGGGCGCGAGGTAGATTTTCACGCCGAATTCGGTGTGGGCGGTGAGCTGGGCGAGTCTTTCGGCGAATGCGTCCTGCTGCTCGGCAAGAGCTTGGCCGGCGCGGTCGTCGTCCTGGTAGACGGTGGCCATGCGTAGGGGAAGGACTGGGGCGTGGATGGAGAGGGCCTGTACGACGTCGTGGTGGGCGCGGGCGACATCCTCGAGCCACTCCAGGTCCTCGAAGTGGCTTTTCAGCGCGCTCTCGTTGAAGTCACGCCGTGGTACGTGGCTGGTGGCGAAGGCCACGGGCGGCGCTGGGCCGCCCGTGCCGGGTGGGGCGGTGACGAGCAGGACAGGGGAGCCGTAGATCCCGCGGAGGCCCATCAGGGCGTCTCGGAGGCCTGTCGTGAGCGGGGCTGCAGCGTAGACGTACGTGAGGGCGTCACCGGGTGTGGTCATGGCCTACGCCCCCGTGCGGTCCCCTCGCCCGTATTTCCCTCGGGTTCCTCACTGGTGGTGCGGGGTGGGAACTCTTCGCCGTCGAGGCGTTCACGGCGTAGGGCCTCCAGCTCGGCGCGCAGTCGCCGGTTCTCCTGCTCGAGGGGGCTGCCGGTGTGACGCGAGGAGAGCGAGGGGTCGTGCTCCCACCAGTCGATGCCCATCTCCTTCGCCTTGTCCACGGAGGCGACCAGGATCCGGAGTTTGATCGTCAACAGTTCGATGTCGAGAAGGTTGATGCGAATGTCCCCGGCGATGACGATGCCCTTGTCCAGGACTCTCTCCAGGATGTCGGCGAGGCTGGAGGTGCTTTGCCCGTATGGCATCGGGGCGGCTCGGGACGGGAAGGATCCGAGTCGGCTGGGTAGTGGCTCAGACACGATGACGGCCTCGCTTCCCCGTCAGGGAAATTGTCGGCGGAACTCTGCGATCTCGTCGAGCCGGTCGATCAGCTCGTCCTCCCGGCGGTCGAATGTGTCCTGGTCGATCTCGTCGTTCAGCAGTCGCCGCTCCAGGTCGGCGAGTTCGCGCCACACCGGGGCCGGGTCGTAGTACTCGTCCTCGGCCTTGTCCACGACCTGCTGGGCGGCCCACACGACTGCCCGCACCGGTGCGATGGGAAGGGCGAGCAGGCCTGAGAACAGTCCCATGGTGAGTGTCCTCCTCTCCTTCTCCGTTCTGGGGTCGCCGGGTCACTGAACGAAGCTGTACGGGGGCAATGGGCCAGTGATCCGGAAGTCCACGCCGCCCTCGATCTGTTGAGCGAGACTGGCCCCCGCCGCCAGGAGGTCCTCTGTCCGGTCGTGGGGCACCAGCAGCGACAGATTGAGGAAGTCGGGGCTGGAGGGCGGATGGGTGACGTGCTCTCGGCCGTAGGGAACCAGCGCTTGTACGAGTCCCGCTGCCAGCGAATCCTGGCGTTCCTGCACTTCGCGGGCGACCAGTTCCCCAAGCGTGAGGGGCAGCTGCGGGTCCTGCTCGCCGGCACGGATCTGGTCGTTCAGATCCCTTGCCTCGGGGGAATCCTGCAGGATCTGACGCAGCAGCTCGTCCTCATCCGCCTGGGTAGCCCTCACGTGATACTCGGCGCAGCCGTCAAGTCGCGCGAGAGTGGCTATGTAGCTGTCCGTGTTCTCTTCGAGGGCCCGCTGGACGGTCTGATCGTCGGAGGCGAAGTAGCCGAACTGGAGTGGCAGGACCACGGCATCGGCCATGAGGGATTCCAGCACCTCCTGATGGACCTGGAGGTCCCTGCGCTTGGGCCGGATCTCTTCGGAGATCTCGCTGACCACCGCGCACAGGGGTCCGGCGGCGACGGTACGCACGGGTGAGGGGTGGGAGCCCACTCCGGTCAGACCGTCAAGGCGGTGGGGATGATCCTTACCGGTGATCGCGTACACGTAGAGTGCCATCGGTTACTCCCTCTCCCGACGGACCGGGCGCCGGGCGGGACGCCGCTTCCTGGGGGCAGCCTCTTCCTCTGGCTCTTCTTCGGGCTCTTCCTCTTCCGGTTCCTCCTGCTTGGCGGACTTGCCGGTAAGCGATTCGGTGACGGTGTCGACTGCCCCGCTGAGTGCGCCCTTGGTCTTGCCCTTGGCCCCGCCTTCCATCATGGTTCCGACGACCTCGGGGAGCTGGGCGGGTGCCTTTCGGCCTGCTTCGAGATCGAGCCGGTTGCATGCCTCGGCAAACCGCAGGTAGGTGTCGACGCTGGCCACCACGATGCGGGCGTCGATCTTGATGAGTTCGATGCCCACCACCGAGATGCGGACGAAAATGTCGATGACCAGACCGCGGTCGAGGATGAGTTCCAACACGTCATAGAGGCTGCTGCCGCCTGTGCCGCCTCCGCCCCTGCCTACGCTGCTGCCGCTCTGCGGCACCATGGTCATGGCGCCTCCTTTCCCGGGCGGCCCGTCTTCAGGTCGGCCGGTCGATCATGCCTCGGCTGTACCGGCGGGTTCGTTCGTAGGACATCAATTGCCCCTCGGGATCCAGGGCGACCTTGTAGCTGGCCATCACGCTGGTCGTGTCTGGGATGCGTTCCAGTTCCACCACTTCCACCTGTGCCTCCCAGCCGTCCTCGGTGGGCTTGAGCGACGAGACGGAGTCAGGGGGCCTCCCGAGGAGCTGGGCCAGTTGCCCAGCTGCGGAACGCATTGCCGAAGACGCGCTGAGAGCCCTTGACGGCCGTTTGGCGGAAGCGCGGCGTTCCGACGGCCGCTTCTGTTCCTCGGCGTCCTCAGCAGGGCGGGGGCGGACTCTCCTCGGACGTGTCGGCTCTGCTGCGGCCATGTGCTCACTCCACTGGGGGAACATCGCTCGCTGAAACTACAATGTCATCATATAGGGACATATCCCCCGTGTCGGGGGCGGGCGGTGTAGAGACCTCTGAGCGGAGCTGCTTCTTCGGCTGCCGGCGCAGAACACCACCGCACGGTCCCGCAGGCCCGGACGGTATTCCCGGGCGGCGACGTACAGCCCGCAAACGCCCTGGTGAAGGGATGCAGCTCATGCAGGACACGACCAAATACGCGCTCGCGGCCGCTGTGGCCGGGGGCTACGTACTCGGACGCACCAAGAAGGGCCGCCTCGCACTCACAGTGGCCACGTACCTCGCCGGCCGCCGCTTCGGCCTTGACCCGCGTCAACTCATGATGGAGGGCCTCGGCAAGCTCAAGGAAACGCCCCAGTTCGCTGAACTCAGCGAACAGCTGCGGGGTGAGGCACTGGACGCGGGCAAGAAGGCTTTGGGAGCCGCGGCGAATCGCAAGCTCGGCGACCTCGCCGACTCGCTCCACAACCGCACCCTCGAACTGGCGAGCGCGGGCAAGAGGGAGGACGAAGAAGAGCCCTCCGAGTACGAGGACGAGTACGACGACGAACAGGGCTACGCGGAGCCGGAGGCCGAGGAGGAGGAAGAGGACGAAGAGGACGAAGAGGAGGAGGAAGAGGAAGAAGAGCCGGAGGAGGAAGAGGAAGTAGCGGAGGAAGCGTACGAGCCGGAGGAAGAGGAGGAGGAAGAGGAAGAGGAAGAGCCTCAGGAAAAGCCCCGGCCCCGTAGGGCGCGGCGACCGAGCGCCAAACCCGCAGCGTCCGCCAAGAAGACGGCGGCGAAGAAGACCGCGGCGAAGAAGGGCTCAGCGGGGAAGCCTTCAGCCCGCTCCGCGGCCGCCAAGAAGGCCCAGCCGGCCAAGAAGTCCGCGTCGGCCAAGACCGCCGGCAAGAAGGCGGCCGAGACGGCGCCGGCGAAGAAGACCGCAGCGCGCACACCGGCACGCAAGTCGGCGCCGGCGAAGAAGACCGCAGCGCGCACACCGGCACGCAAGTCGGCGCCGGCGAAGAAGACCACAGCGCGCGCACCCGCACGCAAGGCGGCGACCGGGAAAGCGGCGGCGAAGAAGACGTCAGGCCGCAAGCCGTCCACGCGGAGGTAGGTCATGGCACAGTCAGAACGCGCCAGCGCGCAAGAACAGAAGTCGGGGCTGGACCAGCTGCTCGAAGAGCTGAAGTCATTCCTGGGAGCCCAAGCTGAGCAACTTGCGGACAAGGCGTCGGACAAGCTGGGGGACATGACCGATCAGCTCACGGACGTGGCGCAAGGCGACGGGAAGCTCTCTGACGTCGCCGGTCTCGGGGGGCGGATGCTGCAGGGCGACTCGCCCATGAAGGCGATGATGGGACAGGGCCTCAGCGGCCTCAAGGACAAGGTGACCGGCGCCGCCTCCCAAGTCTTCGGCAAGGGCAAGAAGGGCCGTAAGAGCGGCGGGAAGGTCATCAACATCGTCGAGTTCATCGACGTCGGCCTGCCGCTGCGCACCGTGTATGACCACTGGTCGCAGTACGAGGACTTCAGTGGCTTCGCCAAGGGCGTTCGCGACGTCTCGCGCAACGACGACACCACCAGCGACTGGAAAGTCAAGGTCGGGCCTTCGACACGCGGCTGGAAGGCCACAGTTCAGGAGCAGGTCCCCGACGAGCGGATCGTATGGACTTCCGAAGGCGCCAAGGGAAGCACCCGTGGCTGCGTCAGCTTCCACGAGCTCGCTCCGTCGCTGACCCGCATCGTTGTGGTGGTGGAGTACTACCCCTCCGGATTCTTCGAGAAGACCGGCAACCTGTGGCGCGCTCAGGGCCGCCGCCTGCGCCTGGACCTCAAGCATTTCCTGCGGCATGTCTCACTCACCACCGACGAGCCGGAGGGCTGGCGTGGCGAGATCCGAGACGGCGAGGTGGTCGTCACCCACGAAGAGGCGCTGGAGGAGGAAGGGGAGTACGAAGAAGACGAAGACGAAGACGAAGACGCGGGCGAGGCGGAAGGGGAGTACGAAGACGAGGAAGAGGACGGCGAGTTCGAGGAAGGCGAGGAGCCCGAGGAGGAAGAGCCTGAGGAAGACGAAGAGGAACCCGACGGTAGTTACGCCAAGGGCGAGGAGGAGTACCCCGAGGAGGATGTGCCTGAAGAGGACGACGAGGACGAAGCCGACGACACAAGCCGTTCGCGCCGTCGAAGGTAGTGGCGTGCACGATCGCGGGGCCGGAGGGTCGGGGGATCGAGGGGTACTGCTGAGAAGGGGCGACGTCCACGTCGCGCTTTGTGAGGACTTACCCGCAGCTGCACCGTCGCGGGGAGGCGGGTCTGGCCGGTGGATTGGCGGGCGCGTTCCAGAGGACCGTCGCCCAGCAGCCTTCCGCGTGGCGAGCGCTTCGAGCTGAGCGAACGATGACCGCCTCCCACTGGAGGACGTTCAGCGGGCGGCAGCCGCAGCAGCCCTCGCGGTTCCCGGCGCCGCAGTGCTACAGCCCGCGCTCGCCGACCGGCCGGCTCTCGCAGCGTCCCGCGTCTACGACGCCATGAGGGGATGCACCGCCCCGCACCCCGAGGTGGCCGGCATCCGCTGCCAACACACCCCGGAAGGAGGATGGCACGTGGAAGTGCGCTGCATCCTGCACGCTGACCGCCGAGTCGTCGTTGTTGCCCGGCAGGTGCGCGAGGATGTCCGCACTGCAATCGCGGCCTCCCCGACCGTGCGCTGCGCCACGAAACCGGTCACCGTTCTGGTCGCAGTCACCCGCATCGATGAGACCGCTCGATCGCCCTGCCTGCCGTTCTCCACCGTCGCACCATCCACCGGGCGGCAGCCGCCGCGGATCTGGCATGGTCAGAGTTTGAACGCGCCCTTGCCCTTTTCCTTCACATGACGGCCCCTGCCGCGGGCTTCCAGCGCGGTGCCCTTTGCCGCAATGGTTTCGTTGCCTAGGGCATGCGCTGTCTTCCTGACTACCTTCCCGATCACTTGCTCGGCCTTGGCCTTGACCTTCTCGCTGGCGCTCATGTCCGCCCCTTTCCACATACGCCCTTACCCGGGGTGGGTGGGAACAGGCGTACGGCACGGATTTCGGTTGCCTGCAGCTCGATGGCCAGGTCGTCGCTGGCTGTGATGCCCATGGAGGAGGCAGCCTCGGACCAGCGAGCACGACGGAGCGGGGCGTCGGCCTCAGGCGCGCGCCGCTTCGATGTCCGGCGTGATGCGGAGGAGCAGTTGCAGGCCCAGGCGCGGCGTCTTCGCCGAGCCTGACGATCACGGGCCCGGACGCTCACACGGCGGACTGACCAACAAAATCCACTTGGCCGTCGAGCAGGCCCAGAAGCCGATGTCGCTCGTGATCACGGCCGGGCAGCCCGGCGACTCCCCGCAGTTCCAGGTCGTCGTGGGTCGTATCCGGGTCCCGCGGCTCGGGCCGGGACGACCGCGCACCCGTCCGGACGAGTTTCGCGCGGACAAGGCGTACGGCTCCCGTGCGAACCGCGCGTACCTGCGCACACGCGGCGTTCGCTGGACGGTCGGCACCAGCCTGTTGCCTGCCCAGCCCGCCGCAGCCGCACTTTTCCTGATCACTGCGCAAGACTGGGACCCATGACACGAACGGTGGAAGACGCGCACGAGTACGACGTGGTGGTCCTCGGCGCGGGCCCGGTGGGGGAGAACGTCGTCGACCGGGTGCGGGCCGCCGGCCTCAGCGCCGCGATCGTCGAGAGCGAGCTGATCGGCGGCGAGTGCTCGTACTGGGCGTGCATGCCGAGCAAGGCGCTGCTCCGTCCCGCGCTGGCCCGCTCCGACGCCCGGAAGGTCGCCGGTCTGCGGGAGTCGGTCTACGGACCGCTGGACGCCCTGGAGGTCTTCGCCCACAGGGACGAGGTCGTCGGACACTGGAAGGACGCCGGCCAGGTGGACTGGCTGGACTCCGTCGGCGTACGGATCCACCGGGGCCACGGCCGCCTCCTCGGGTCCCGCAGGGTCGGCGTCACCGGGCCCGAGGGCGAGCACCACGTACTCACCGCCCGGCACGCGGTCGCCGTCTGCACCGGCAGCCGCGCCGTCCTCCCGGAGCTGCCCGGCCTCGCCGGGGCCCGGCCCTGGACCAGCCGTGAGGCGACCAGCGCCGACCGGGTGCCCGAGCGGCTGATCGTCGTCGGCGGGGGAGTGGTGGGGGTGGAGATGGCCACCGCCTGGCAGGCCCTCGGCTCGAAGGTCACCCTGCTGGTACGCGGCGGGGGCCTGCTGCCCCGGATGGAGCCCTTCGTCGGCGAGCACGTCGCCGCCGCCCTGACCACACGCGGCGCGGACGTGCGCACCGGCGTCACGGTCAGCGCAGTGGTACGCGACGGGAGCACGGGACCGGTCACCGTGGTCCTGGAGGGCGGCGACCACATCGACGGCGACGAAGTCCTCTTCGCGACCGGCCGGGCCCCGCGAACCGAGGACATCGGCCTGGAGAAGGTCGGTCTGGAGCCGGGCTCCTGGCTCGACGTGGACGACACCCTCAGGGTCACGGGCAGCGACTGGCTGTACGCCGTCGGGGACGTCAACCACCGGGCCCTCCTGACCCATCAGGGCAAGTACCAGGCCCGGATCGCCGGTGCCGCCATCGCCGCCCGCGCGCGGGGCGGCGGGTCCCTCGACGACGGGCGCTGGGGCGCGCACGCGGCGACCGCCGACCACTCCGCCGTACCTCAGGTGGTGTTCTGCGACCCCGAGGCCGCGGCCGTCGGCCTCAGCCTCGCCGAGGCCGAGCGGGCCGGGTTCCGGGCCAGGGCCGTGGACCTCGACATGGGGCAGGTCGCCGGGGCCGGGCTCTACGCCCAGGGCTACCGGGGACACGCCCGGATGGTCGTCGACCTCGACCGCGAGGTCGTCATCGGCGCCTCCTTCGTCGGTCCGGGCATCGGCGAGCTGGTCCACTCGGCGACGGTCGCGGTCGTCGGCGAGGTCCCGATCGCCCGTCTGTGGCACGCCGTTCCCTCGTACCCGACGCTGAGCGAGGCGTGGCTGCGTCTCCTGGAGTCCTACCGGGGCTGATGGCCCGTCACTTGGCCTCGTCCGCAGGGGAGTCGGCAGCACCGGACGGCGCGTACGGGGCGACGAGGGCCCGCGCGGCCGAGCGGGCCGCCTCCAGGGCGGGGCGCGGATCGCGGCCGGACTCCTGGCCCAGGACGACCCGGGTGCTCAACCCGTCGAGCAGGGCCAGGAGTTCGGAGGCGCGGGCGCCCGCGTCGAGCGGCGCGAAACGCCGCCGTGCGACGCCCGCCGAGAGGAGCGCCTCCAGGTCCTCCTGCCAGCCCCGGTCGAGTTCCTCCTGGGCCTCCCGGAGGGCGCTGTTGCCGGGCGTGCGGGCCCAGAGCTCGATCCACAGGGTCCAGCGCGGATCGCGCGGGCCACGCGGCAGGTAGAGCCGCAGGAAGTGGTCGAGCTTGCGCTCGGCCGTGGTGCGCCGGGACAGCAACGCCCGGCGCTCCTCGGCGAGCGCCGCCTCGCTCCACCGGAGTGCGGCGAGCAGCAGCAGGTCCTTGCTGCCGAAGTAGTACAGGATGTGGCCGCCGCTCGTGCCGAGTCGCTCCGCGAGCGCCGACATGGTGAGGGAGGCGAGGCCGTCCTCGGCGATCGCCGCCATGGCCTCTTCCAGCATCCGTTCCTGGGTGACGTGCCCGTCCCGCCGTCGTGCCGTCCGTGCCACCGCCGCTGTCCCCTGTCCTGCCGTGCGTCGCTTGCCGCTCGTGGTCCCGTGCGTCGCCGCCCTGTGCGTGATCGACCTTAACTGCAACCTCCGAAGGTCTTGACGTGGCCCGAACCCATCGCACATCTTGAATGCCGTTCTAAAAATTAGAACAGCATTCAAGACAGGAGTGCGGTGTGCTCGGACACGAGACGGCGCCCGTGACCACGGGCCGCGACGAGGTCTTCCAGGTCGAGGAACACGGGATCGACCCCATACCCGACGCCGAACGGCACGGAAGCGCCAAGGACGTCTTCTGGCTCTGGTTCGGCTCGAACCTCACCTTCACCTACGTCATCAACGGCGCCCTCGCCGTCGCCTTCGGGCTCTCCTTCTGGCAGGCCACGGCCGTCGTCGTGCTCGGCGGCCTGGCCTTCCTCGCCATCGGCGCGGCCGGACTCAGCGGCGTGCGCACCGGCACCGCGACCCTCGTCATCTCCCGCGCCGCCTTCGGGCGACGCGGCAACTGGCCCGCCGGGCTGCTCAACTGGATCGTCAGCATCGGCTACACCATCGTCAACACCGTGGTCGGCACCCTCGCCCTGGAGGCCTTCTTCGCCGACCTCGGCTGGAACGGAGGACCGGCCGCCCGCGCCCTCGCCCTCGCCGTCACCCTCGCGCTGACCTTCGCCGTCGCCCTCTGGGGCCACGCCACCGTCCAGTTCGCCGAACGCTGGATGGCCTACATACTCGCCGCAGGCTTCGCCGCCCTGCTGGTCCTCGTCCTGCCCGGCGCCGACACCTCCGCCCCCGCCGCCGCGCCCGGCGCCTCCGCCTGGAGCCTCGCCTTCGTCGTCATGCTCGCGGGCCCCTTCTCGTACCTCCCGATGCCCGCCGACTACACCCGCTACCTGCCCCGCACGACCTCCCTCAAGGCCGTCACCTGGAGCGGAGCCCTCGGCGGCTTCGTCTCCTCCGTCGCCCTCGGCGTCGCGGGCGTGGCCGCCGCGACCCAGACCGACATGACCGACGCCGTCGCCGGCACCGAGAACCTGCTCCCCGGCTGGTTCCAGCCCCTCTTCCTGGCCCTGGTGCTCGGCGGCTCCGTCACCAACTCGATCATCACGCTCTACTCGTCGAGCCTGAACCTCCAGGTCCTCGGCATCCCGTGGAGCCGGGCGCGCGCCATCGTCATCAGCGCCGCCGTGACGGCCCTCGGCTCTCTCGGCGCCCTCTTCCTCGCCGACTTCACCACCTCGCTCCTCTCCTTCCTCTCCCTCCTGATCATCGTCTTCGCCCCCTGGGCCGGGGTCTTCCTCGCCGACATGGTGCTCCGCCGCTGCACATACGACTCCGCCGCGCTGCACGCGCGCACCGGCGGCGCGTACGGATACCGCTCGGGCTGGCACCCGGCAGGTGTGACCGCACTCCTCTGCGGCCTCGTCTTCTCCGCGCTCACCTGCGACTCCGCGCTCTGGACGGGCCCGCTCGTGGCCCCGCTCGGCGGCGCGGACCTCACCCTGCTCGGCGCGGGAGTCTCGGCCCTGGTGTACGTGCTCCTCGCCCGGGGGCACGTCACTCCGGTACGCGACTGAGCCGCGCCCCCGGCATCCCGCGCCCCCGACATCCCGCGCCCCCTCGCGTCCACCCGTCACCTTCGGCCGCCCGGCACCCTCACCCACCCGGCGCCCTCACCTGCCCGTCACCCTCGTACGTACGTCACGGAGCCACCCCGCATGAACAGCACCACCCCCGCTCCCGCCGATCTGGTCCTCACCGGAGCCCGGATCCACACCGTCGACCCCGCCCTCCCCGAGGCCCAGGCCCTCGCCGTCCGCGCCGGGCGCATCGTCTGGATCGGTTCCGACGCAGGGGCCGAGGCCTGGACCGGGCCCGGCACCCGGGTCCTCGACGCCGCCGGACGGCTCGTCCTGCCCGGCTTCGTCGACGCCCACAACCACGTCCGCCTCGGCTCCGACGACGCCTGCGTCCAGCTGGCCGGCGCCCGGAGTCTCGACACGATCCACGCCCGTATCCGTGCCTGGCACGCCGAACACCCGGACGCCGAGTGGATCGAGGCCGAGGCCTTCGACTACTCCGCCGTACCCGGCGGACGCATGCCCACCGCCGCCGATCTCGACCCGGCCACCGGCGACACGCCCGCCCTGGTCCTCAGCTACGACGTCCACACCGCCTGGCTCAACACCGCCGCCCTCCGGCGGCTCGGCGTCGACCGCGACCACACCGACCTCCCCTTCGGACGGGCGGTCACCGACCCGGCGACGGGCGAACCGACCGGATTCGTCCAGGACTTCGCCGTCAAGGGGCTCTCCCGCGACGGCCACCGCGCCCTCCGCGCGCTCGGCGTCCCCTGGGCGTCGCAGGAGCGGCAGTACGGCAGGCTCGCCAAGAGCCTCGACGACGCCATCGGCTTCGGCATCACCACCGTCGTCGAACCCCAGAACTCCCTCGACGACCTCGCCCTCTTCGAGCGCGCCCGGACGGAGGGAAGGCTCCGCTCCCGGATCGTCGCCGCCCTCTTCCACCCGCGCGGCACGACCGACGCGGACCTGGGCGCGTTCGAGTCGGCGGCACGGAAGTTCGCGGACGACCGCCTCCGGGTCGGCCCGCTCAAGCTGTACATCGACGACGTGGTGGAACCCCGTACCGCCGCCCTCCTGGAACCGTACGCGGGCTGCTCCCACCACCGCGGCGACACGTTCTACCCGCCCGAGGAGTTCGCCGAACTGCTCACCCGCCTCGACGCGCGCGGCTTCCAGTGCTTCGTGCACGCCACCGGCGACCGGGGCATCCGTACCGTCCTCGACGCGGTCGAACGGGCGCGCGCGGCCAACGGGCCGCGCGACGCACGCCACCAGATCGTGCACGTCGAATGCCTCGACCCGGCCGACACCCCGCGCTTCGCCGCACTCGGCGTCGTCGCCTGCATGCAGCCGCGGCACGCCGCCCCCGACATCGCGGGACCCGGCCAGGACTGGGCCGAGAACGTCGGCCCCGACCGCTGGCACAAGGCCTGGCCCCTGCGCAGCCTGCGCGCGGCCGGCGCCGTCCTCGCCCTCTCCAGCGACTGGAACGTCGCCGAGATGGACCCCATGGTCGGCATCCACGCCGCCGTCACCCGCCGTCCGCCCGGCGGTGGGGAGGCCTGGACGGCGGGCGAGACGATCGACGTCGCCGCCGCCGTGGAGGGTTACACGATGGGCTCGGCGTACGCCAACTTCCTCGAACACGAAAGGGGTTCGCTGACGGTCGGCAAGCTGGCCGACTTCGTCGTCCTCTCCCGCGACATCCTCCGCATCGCCCCGGAGGAGATCCCGGGCACGGTGGCGGAGACGGTGGTGGTGGGCGGCGAGGTCGTCGTGCAGCGCTGAGGCGCGCCAGGGCGGCCCGCCCGGAGCGCGCGGGCCGCCCGTCACGTCACGGTGGGACGTGACGCGACGTGACGTGAGGGATCGGGTCGGATCAGAGTCGGTCGAGGACCTTCCGCAGGGCGGAGATCTCGGTGGACTGGGTCCGCACGACGTCGTCGGCGAGGGCCTTGGCCGTGGCGTTGCGGCCGTTCTTCCGCTCGTCCTCCGCCATCTCGACGGCGCCCTCGTGGTGGGCGATCATCAGCTCGGCGAACTTGCTGTCGAAGGCCCTGCCCTTGACGGCGGCCAGGTCCTTCATGTCCTGCTCGGACATCATCCCGGCCATGCCGTGGCCCCCGTGACCGGCGGACTCGGGCTTGCCCCAGCCCTTCAGCCAGGCCTTCATCTTCTGGATCTCGGGGTCCTGGGCCTGCTCGATGGCGGCGACCAGCTTCTTGACCTCGGCGTCCTCGGCCCGGCCTTCGGCGAGCCCGGCCATCTCCAGGGCCTGCTCGTGGTGGGGGATCATCATCTGCGCGAACATGACGTCCGCGTCGTTGAAGGCTCCGGTGGCGGCTCCTGCGACGGAGGCGGTGGGCGATGCGGAAGCGGACGAGGACGAGGGCGCGGACGGGGAGGCGGAAGCGGACGTGTCGGCGGACGCGCCGCCGTGGTGCGCCGTGTTCCCGGCGTCGTCCGCGCCGCAGGCGGAGAGCAGGAGCCCGGTCGCGGTGGCGGCGCCGACGAGAGCGATCTTCCTGGCGGTTCGGTGGGTGAAGGCACGCATGTGGGTGATACCTCGTGTGCTGGTCGTACGAACGGAAAAGGGCAGGCCGAAGACGCGCACGGGCAGCGCGAGGCGCCCGCGACGGCGGTGCGGTCTAGATCCGCAGGACGGACAGCTGGGCGAGGTCGGGAGGGCGGGGCGGCGGTGTGTGCGGCCCCGGCGCGGGCATGAGCCGCGCGAGGAGGAGGGCGAGCCAGTCGGGACGGCGTCCGAGCGCGGCCCGGACGAGCCCGGCGAGCAGCCAGCCGGCGAGGACGGCCACGCAGAGGGTGGTCATGTCCATCGCGGTACCGGGTTCGCGCGAGGAGCCGGAGTCACCGCTCTCGTGGCCGGCGGTGTGGTGAACCGAGCCGACGGAGGTGGCGGAGGTGGTCTCCGTGCTCCCGCCGGATCCCTCGGGGTGGCCGACCGCGTGCATCAGGAACACGCCGAGCGCGAGCACGACGACGAGCAGAAGGTGCGCGAGGGCACCTTCCGCTCGTCTGTGGCGTTCCGCTCGGTGTGTACGCACTGCCAGGGCCTCCTGGCGGCCGAATATACCGCGCGGGGGTATCAAGGCCGCGTCAGGACGGCGGCGTCTCGCCCGCCATGGCCGCGGCCATCCGCAGATGCGGCGCGGCCTCGTCCGTGCGCCCCTGTCGCTCGAGGGTGCGCCCGAGCATCAGGCGCGCGTAGTACTCGACCGGGTCGCGGTCCAGGACGGCCCGGAGCTCCGTCTCGGCGCGGGAGAGCTGGGCGGAGTGGTAGTAGGCGCGAGCGAGGAGGAGGCGCTGGGCGGTCTGCTCCGGGTGCTCGGCGACCAGGCCGCGCAGGATGCGGACGGCGGTTCCGTACTCCTTCGCCTCGAAGAAGAACTGGGCGCGGTCCCAGCGCTCGCCGGCGGTTCCGAACTCGTAGTACGTGTCGCTCACTTTGCTCTCGCTTTCCGGAGTGCCCGATCTGCCACTCTGTGGGGTGGACGACCGCGTCAACAAGCCAAGATGGTTGAATATTTCACTATCGCCTCTCCGGGCAGGAACAGGTTGAGCATGAGCAATCTTGATCGCCAGGCCACGCTGACCGTGTGCGGCGGCCGTGGCTTCGTCGTCGCCGAGCCGGTACGGGAACTCCTCAGCCCGCGCCACGTCCAGCTCGGAGAGTCGACCCAGGTCCGCCGACTGCTCCCGAACCTGGGCCGGCGGATGGTCGGAGCCTGGGCCTTCGTCGACCACTACGGCCCCGACGACATCGCCGACGAACCGGGGATGCAGGTACCGCCGCACCCCCACATGGGGCTCCAGACCGTCAGCTGGCTCCACGAGGGCGAGGTCCTGCACCGCGACTCCACGGGCAGCCTCCAGACCATCCGCCCGCGCGAACTCGGCCTGATGACCTCGGGGCGGGCCATCTCCCACTCCGAGGAGAGCCCCCGCCCGCACGCCCCCCTCCTGCACGGCGCCCAGCTCTGGGTGGCCCTCCCCGACGCCCACCGTCACGTCGAGCCGCACTTCCAGCACCACGCCGATCTGCCCCGGGTCACCGCGCCGGGCCTCACGGCCACGGTGATCCTCGGCGAACTCGACGGCGCCGCCTCGCCCGGCACCACGTACACCCCGCTCGTCGGAGCCGACCTCGCCCTCACGGCGGGCACCGAGACGAACCTCCCGCTGGACCCCGACTTCGAGTACGCGGTCCTGGCGATGTCCGGCGAGGCCCACGTCGACGGCGTCCCGGTCCTCCCCGGCTCCATGCTCTACCTCGGCTGCGGACGCACCGAACTCCCCCTCCGCGCGGCCTCCGACGCCGGCCTGATGCTCCTGGGCGGCGAACCCTTCGAGGAGGAGATCGTCATGTGGTGGAACTTCGTGGGGCGCACGGACGACGAGATCCGCGAGGCGAGGGACGACTGGATGACGTCCGACCGGTTCGGCGAGGTGAAGGGCTACGACGGCGACCGGCTGGACGCGCCGGAGGTCCCGGCGGCCCACCTGAAGGCGCGAGGTCGAGTGCGCTGACCTGGGAATTTCCCTGTCGAGCCGATGGAGCATCGAAGATTTTCGGTCCCCTCTTGCAGCTGTCGCCGCGACTGGGGGAGGGGTCCTGTCGCATCTCTCCCGCAGTCGTGCAGTCGGCGGGTGTGTTTCCAGAGTGTGCTTGTGTGGGAGCAGGTCCGATCAGCTGCATGCTGACTTTTTGCTGACTTTCCTGACAGGGCGTCAGGAGTCTGTCGGTGCGGTGCTGGCGTGGTGGCGGCCCGGTCGCGGCGCCGTGGTCTGCGCCGCTCACCAGCTCCGTCACGGAACCGCTGGGAACGGTGGCCGGCGCGTGAGGACACCCCCCAGGCTGATCGTCCCTGTGGGGTGGGTGCGCTGTCGGCCGCACCAAAGGGCTGTCCCGTAAAGGATCTTCGTGTCACGTCGGGCGTGCAGGGCCGCGGTGTGCCCCTCTCCTTCATCCGGCAAGGGCGAGGTTGCCGGCGGTGGTCTTGGCGTCGTGTTCCTCCCGCGTCTTGCAGTCGGGTGCGGTTCTCGGGCGGCAGTCGGCCGACCGCTGCGGCGTGCCAGGAGTGGGCGTCGACCTGGAAACCCTGAACGGCGGGGCGAGTCGACGCGGCGCCAAGTCGGTGTGCCAGGAGGTGGGGCGGCTCGGCCCTCCAGTGGCAGGCTCCAGGGCCGGCCCCGGCGGGCCGCGTCCGTACTTTCGTGCCGCAGCGCGATCACTGGCTTCCCGAACTGCCGACGACTCGGTCTGACGCACGGGGGAATCCAGGACGGCTCCGACGGCGTGATCACGTAGACCGTGCCGGTGATCACCGCTTCGGCCCGGCGTGCCCGCCGGCAAGCCCTCGCGGGGCTCACCCGAGGCGATGGCTGGGGGCGAAATCCGGCGCCAGTGGGGAGGAGGGGCGAGTTTCCGGGCGGCGTGGCCGGCGCTGCTTGGCGATGTGTGTCGCATCGACACCTCGGCCCGATCCGCAGCTGAGCTTGCGCACGCATCGCGCCGACCAGCCTCGGATGTGCGTGGTGCGTGCTGCTGGCCGACGATGAGTGAGCTGGACGAAGGCGCTAAACTCAAACTCGATTCGGGTTTCCTATTTCCATCACTCGTTCTCCCGTCCCACGCGGGGAACGGGAGACGAGGGGCATCGTGGCGAAGAACGCGTCCACCGACGGCTTGACCTACTCGGCGTTCACCGGGTGGACTGATCGGCCCACCGATCTCGCGCCGGCGCTGAAAGGTGAGGTCCGGTGCGATGTCGCTGTCGTCGGCGGTGGTCTCGTCGGGATGGCGGCGGCGCTCCGGCTGGCGGAGCGCGGCGTCGATGTGGCTCTGCTCGAAGGCGGGTACTGCGGCTGGGGTGCGAGTTCACGCAACGCGGGCTATTTGTCGAACGCCCTGGCCGGGGACCCGCAGCTCTTGCGCCTGCTGTACCGGCGCCGGCTCCGCGACCTCGTGCGGTATGGCGGGAACGCGGCGGAGTTCACCGAGGGCCTGATCGGGCGCCTCGCCATCGACTGCGAGTACGACCCCACGGGTAACGTCATCGCCGCTGTCTCCACCGGACAGTTCCGGCGTTTGAGGAAGAACATGGGGATCCTCCGTGACGCGGGGGCGGACGTGGAATTCGTCGACGGCCGTGACTTCGGCCTGCCGGGAACTTTCCTGGGCGGCATCTTCGAGCGGGGTGGTGGCCTGCTGAACCCCGGGAAGCTCGCCCTCGGGCTGCGGGCCGTACTGCTGGCGTCGAGTGCGAAGGTGTTCGAGCGGACGGCCGTGGAGGCCGTCGAGCCGGACGGCGCGGGCGTCGTGCTCAGCGTGCCCGGTGGGCGCGTCCGCGCCGAGAGGGTCGTGCTCGCGACCAACGCCCACTCCCGCGACCTCGAGATCGCCCCGAGCGGTATCACGCCCGTCTGGACCAGCTTGGTGGAGACGGAGCCGGTCGATCCCGACCGTCTGGCGGCGATCGGCTGGACAAGCCGTACCGGCATCATCACCCCGCACACGATTCTCGAGAACTACCGGCGCACCGCTCGCGGCACGATCATGTTCGGTACCCGTCGGCTCCAGGCGGCGCCGTCGGCGCTGGGTGCCCACGAGCCGGATCGCGCGGTGGTGGCGGACCTGGTCCAAGGCTTCCACGAGCGGTTCCCGTCGCTCGGATATGTCGCGCCCCAGCGGGCGTGGGGCGGGTGGGTGGCGATGACGTCCTTCCTCCCGGTGGCCGGAGAGGCCGCGAAGAACGTCTTCTACGCCGTCAGCTGCAATGGTCACGGGCTGTCCCAGTCGCCCTATATCGGCACGCTGCTGGCCGACCGGCTCGCCGGTGACGAGATCCACGACGACCTGCGTGCGATCTGGCGGCCGCGGCCGCCCTACATGCCCTCATTCGCTCTCGGCGCGACGGCGCTGAAGGCCGGGTGGGTGCTCGACCGCATTTCGGACCGTCTGAGCCGGCGGCCCTGAGGAGCCAGGCCCAGGCGCAATAAAGGAGCTAACCGTCACCTCCGGCGCATCTCTCCGGACGTGACATCAAGGCCGCCGTCGACAGGCCTGTGCTGTCGCGTGCGGAGCGGGTCGCGCCTTCTTTCCGAGTGCGCCGGCGACCCCGCCGAGGAGGACGTCCCCGGCCTGGTCCTCATCCCCGCTGCCGTGCGACGCCTGGACCCCCGCGGTCATCGACAGCGGCGGCATCGTCACCGGCAGCGGCCTCGCCGTCGTCCTCGCGCTCGGCGCCTGTGCGGTCACCATGGGCACCTGCTTCGTCGCCAGCGCCGAGGCGCCGGTGCACCAGAACGTCAAGGGCCAGACCGTGGTGGACCGTTGGGCGCTGGGCCGCTCCCACCCGGCCAGCTCCGCCGTGCCGCCGTTCCACGGCGAGTGCATCGCCACCATCGAGAACGCCTGGCCGGGCGAGGGGTCGGCCCGTCACGCCGGCGCGCGCCTCGGTTTCCGTGCGGCGGGAGGGCACGACCATGCCTTTCGGGTGGTGCCCACCACCGCCGGGGCGTCCGGCAGCACTCCGAGGGCCCGCGTGCTCGGTGCGAGAGCCGGGTGCGGCGGCGGTGGCGAGCCGGCGGAGGCGAAGTCGCCGACGTGCGGGTCTCGTGCGCTCCCCACCGCAGCTGCTATAAACTCGAAGTCGATTCGAAATCAAATAGTCCGTTCGTCAGGATCGGACTGAAGCCGCGAGGTCTCGCGCCGTGCGCGTCGAGACCAGCCGGAAGCTTGTTGCGCACGACGAAGAGAGGAACAGGGATGACGAACGCGGAGCCCGAGTCGGTCGCGGTCAACGCCGTGCCCCCCGTGCGCGAGGAGACCTGCGACGTCGTGGTCGTCGGGGCGGGAATGGCGGGCCTGATGGCCGCCACGACGCTTGCCCGGGAGACCGATGTCATCGTGCTGGAGGCGGCCGATCGCGCGGGCGGACGTGTCGAGACGGTTCGGAAGGGCGACTACTGGATCAACCTCGGTACGCAGTTCACCGAGGGGACCGGGCCGTTGATCGACGCTCTCCACCGCCACGGCATCGAGATGGGGTCGTTGGCAGGCAAGGGCGTGGCACTGGCTCTCAACGGCCGGTTGGTCGACACGGCCGATCTCTTCGCGCTCATGTTCCGCACGCGCATGCGCCTCGTGGACCAGGTCGGCATGGCTGTGGTCGGTGCCCGCATCCTTGCCGCGGTGCCGTTCCTCGCCTCGGACAGCGGCCTGGCGAGGCGGGTGCGGGCCGGGCTCGACCGACGTCTCGCCTCCGGCCTCCTGCGCGGTGTCCGCTCCGGACTGGCCCGGGACATGGTCCGGTCGTGGTCGGGCCAGTGGATGGGCTGCGAGCCCGGCGAAACGGCCGCGACCCAGCTGGTGACGTCCGTGGGAATCGCCATGACGGATCCGGCGAAGGTACCGAACTTCGCGCTGCCGGTCGGGGGGAACCAGACGCTGACCGACGTTCTCGCCGCCGATCTCGGCGAACGTCTCCGTCTCCGGGCAGCCGTCAGGTCGGTGAGGGCGGAGGGGGACGGGGTCGTCGTGGAGTACGTCGCAGCGGGCCGTGAGGTACGGGTGCGCGCGAAGCGGGCCGTCGTCGCGGTGCCCAGCGACATCGCGATGCGGATCCTTCCGGCGCTTCCGCAGACGTACCGCAACGCGTTCCAGGACATCCGCTACGGCCGGTACGTGATCGTCGGCTTCTTCACCGAGGAGAAGGGGCCTCAGCCCTGGGACGAGCTCCTGGCCGTCTCCACGCCGCAGCTCTCGTTCCAGGCGGTGTTCAACCACGCCGCCGCCACCCGCAGGGGAGGCGAGCGGAAGCCCGGCGGCGCGCTGGCGTGTTTCGCCGGCGGCGCGATGGCCGACGAGCTCTTCGAGCTCTCCGATGAAGCGATCGTCACCCGGTTCGCCGCGGACCTCATCTCGCTCTACCCCCAGCTCGAAGGGAAGCTCGACGAGGGGGCCGTGCGGCGGCACCGCCGTGTGGTGCCCTTCTGGGCGCCCGGAAGGCGTGCGTCGCTGCCCGTGTTGAGGAACCCCCTCGGGCCGATCCACCTGGCCGGCGACTACCAGCTCGACATGCCCTCGCTCGCCGACGCGGCGAGCTCGGGCGAGAACGCGGGCAAGGCAGTGCTCGCGAGCATGGGGCGGTGACCTCGGCGGTGGCGATGAACGGGGGCCCGGCGTTGTCCGTGCCGAACGACGCCATGTCCGACGGCGTCGTACAACACACGATGCTGTTCGACCGGGCCCCTGGGGAGTCACCGGTGATCCTCTTCGTCACCCGTCCGAGGCGGTGACGCACGTGGCCGCCGTCCTCGCCCTGTTGTCCCTGCTCTTCGTGTGGTCGCTGGTGTCGAGCCGCATGTCCCGCTGGAGCGTCACCGCGCCGATCGCGTTCGCCGTGGCGGGCGCGGCGCTGGCGGGAGGCGACCGGCCCGTGCTCGGCTTCGACCTCGACGCCCACACCTTCCAGAGGTGTGTCGAGGTCGTTCTGGCCGTCATGCTGTTCACGGACGCCACCGAGGCCCGGGGATACGAACGGCTGGGCCGGTCGGTGGGGGAGGGGCGCCTGCTGGGCCTGGCGCTGCCTGCCTCGGTTCTGCTCGGCACCCTCGTCGGGGTCGCGCTCTTTCCCGGCACGAGCTGGTGGTTGTCGGCGGTGGCCGCCCTCGTCGTGATGCCCGCGGACCTCGCCCCCGTACTGAACCTGCTGCGTGACGAACGCGTGCCCCTGAGGGTGCGGGCCGCCCTGAACGTCGAGGGCGGTTTCAACGACGGCCTGGTCTCGCCGTTCTTCGTGTTCTGCGTGGCCAACCTCATTTCGACGGACGGGGACACGTTCACCGACCTGTTGCTGAACGCCGCCCGGGGCGCGGCGTACGCGGTGCTCGTCGGTGCGGTCCTAGGCTTGCTGGCGTCATGGCTGGTGCGCAGGTCCCGGGAAGCCGGCTGGACGGGGCCCACCGGCCTGCGCATGGCCGGCCTCGCTCTCCCCTTCCTCGCTTATACGGCCTCGTCGGAGGTCGGGGGCAACGGCTTCGTCGCGGCGTTCGTGACGGGCCTGTGCTACGCCCGCACCGCGCGTCCGGCGGGGGACGACCACCTCCGGCTCGTCCACGACGTCAGCCACCTGATGGCGCTGGCGGTGTGGTTCACCTTCGGGGTGCTGATCACGGACGAGTTCGCGGGCGGCGTCAGCCTCGCGGTCGTGGTCTACGCGGTGTTCGCCCTCACCGTCGCCCGCTTCGTTCCGGTGGTCACCGCGCTCACCGGCAGCGGGTTCAGCGGGGCCGAACGCGCCGCCGTCGGCTGGCTGGGCTCGCGCGGCGTCACCTCCATCGTCTTCGCCGTCCTCGCGTACACGCAGCTGCCCGACGAGGAAGCGGCGTTCGTGGCCAGGACGGCCTGCGCGACCGTCCTGCTGAGCGTCGTCGCGCACGGTGTCACCGCGGAGCCGATCGCCCGCTGGTTCGCCCGCCGCGCCCCGCGGGAAGAGGTCGGGAAAGGAGGCTTGCCGCCGGCGACGACCGTGCGTGACACCGTGTGATGCGGACCGCTACGTGGCGCGGAACCGCCCCGCCTCGACCTCGACGATCATTCCTCTGTCCACCAGCCGACTCAGGTGCCGTGCCGCGATCCGCCGCTCCACCGGCCGCACGTGGGGGCCTTCGACGTGCGGCCGGTAGACCAGCCGGCGCTCGGCGATCTCTTCGACGGTCCGCGGTTCGTCGAGGTACGTCAGAAGGGTCGCGTCCCGCCGCTCCACCACGCCGACGAAGGCGTCGAGCCGTCGGCCGAACTCCTCGGCACCCTCGATCACGCCCTTCTGGTGGGCCGTCCCGTACCAGCGGGCCCCGATCTCCCGGCATCGGCGCAGGGACGCCTCGAAATCCGTCAGGCTGCTGCCGACGTCTCCGTAGAACGGGCCGAACGAGGTCAGGTCGATGTCCGCCACGTACAGGAATCCGTCCGGCTCGATCAGGAAACCGCAATGACCGGCGGTGTGGCCCGGAAGGTGCACGACCGTCACGGTGCGCCCCCCGAGGTCGAACACGGCTCCGTCGGTGAACCCCGTCGCGTCGGGGCGGTCACGCACGTGGAACCGGTCGCGCAGCATCGCCTCCGCCTGCTCCGTGGCGTCCGGCGGGAGGCCGTAGCCGGCGGCCATGACCGCACGGGACCGCACGGCGGCGAGATCGTCCTCGTGGGCGTGGACGGGCGCGCCGTACCGTCCGAGACCCGCGACGTGGTCCTCGTGTGCGTGGCTCACGAGCACGAGGTCTGCGGGAGGCGCCGACTCGACGAGCGACAGCGACGGGTCGATGATCAGTGTCTCGGCGGTGCCGCGCACGAGGACGGAGTTGGCGTGCGGGTAGGCGCCTCGCTCGGCGCCGACCAGTACGGTGACTCCGCCGTATTCCGCTTCCGTGTATCCCGTCGTGTGCACGGTCGGCACTCCTTCATCCGCGAGTGGCGTGGTGGTCGGATCGCGTGGCGGCCGTCGCGGCCCTGCGTGGGGTCGTTCGCGCGGGTGATCCACAAGCCCACGACGCGAGGGTAACGGTCCACCGATTCGGCCGACACCCCACGGCGACGGCCGCGGCACACCGTCGACGGAGCGCCATGATGTCGTAGCGTCGGGCCTCGAACGGGTCGGTAGCCGCTGCTTCCTGAGGAGTTCTCCGTGCCGCAGTCACGTTCCCAGGGCCGCCGTCGGAACCAGTGGCTCTCCGAGCGTCGCCGGTCGGCGGTGAGCTTCATCATCGCTGTGTGCACGGCGGTGCTTCTCCTCGGCCTCGACCGCAGCTGGGCGGAGATCTCGGTGGCGGACGTGTGCGTGCTGATGCTGCTCGCCCATCTCTTTCCCTATCTCCTGATCACGACGATCGCCTTCTCGACCGCCTCTCCCGATCGTGTGCGCGACTGGGCGGACCGGGAGACACGGGGCACGACCCTCCAGCGGTACGTGTACGGAACGGCGCCAGGGCCAGGGGTCTCCATCTTCATCGCGGCCGCCGCGCTCGTGGTGGCGGTGGTGTGGCGCCCCGGCCACATCGGCTCAGCGTTCGAGCCGGTCGCCCGGGCGGCGGTGGCACTCACCCTGGTCGCCGTCGCCTGGGTCTGCGTGGCCGTGTCCTTCGCCGTCGCCTTCCAGGCCGACAACCTCGTGGAGGGCGAACGGGCACTGGACGTGCCTGGCGAGGAGGCCCCGATCTGGAGCGATTACCTCTATTTCGCCTTTTCGGTCATGACGACGTTCGGCACGACCGATGTCACCGTGGTGTCCCGGGAGATGCGCCGTACGGTGACGGTCAACGCCTGCATCGCCTTCGTCTTCAACACCGTCACGGTGGCCAGCCTCGTCTCCGCCCTGGACAGCCTGTGACGAAGCCACCATGGAACTGGGCGTCCCCTCAGATCCGCTCCCACCATCCCAGCGTCAGAACGATGCCCTTCTTGACCGCGCACCCGAGCGTATGACCCCTGAGGGAGAACACGAACGAGGAGAGCACCGCCGATGACGCGGTCGCCATCACGAGGGCGATGCCGATGTCCCACGACATGAAGAAGCCGAGGAGAAGGGTGGGTACGAGCATGATCAGGCATCCGACGGCCGTCTCACGGAGGACTCGGCTCCAGCTCGCCTTCTGCCACGTCCGCGCCCTGCCGGAGTACCCCTCAAGGGGAACGTGACGAGTGGAGCCGCAGACATCGGTGTTCATTTCGGTGTGCTCCCGAGAGGTGTGAGGGGTCGGGGCGGCTATTCCTGGGCCTGCGCGCCCAGGTGGCCCACCAGGGTGACGAACAGGTAGGTGCCGACGACGTAGAAGAACACCCGTAGACCGATGCCCTTCGCTTTCCATCTCTCGTTCGTCCGGTCCGCGTCGTGGTCCTCGTCGCGCACAGCAGTTCCCCTCTCAGGGTGTGGTGGTCGGAAGCGGTGAACCCGTTCCCCGCTACTGCTGCCGGCCGACGGCGGAGTCGCCCCCGGCGACCTGTGCCAGGGCGTAGAAGCTCGACCCGCCCAGCCCCGCGGCCTCGGCCGTCTTGAGATTGCGTACGGCGGCCTCCAGCACGTTCGCGGCGAAGCCGGCGCCCCTCATGCCGTCGAGGCACGTCTCGCCTCCGTGGGTGAACACCGACAACGTGGCCTGGTCCGTCGTGAAATCACCGCTGCCGATGGCCGCCACCGCCTCCTTGGCCCCGTCCTTCAGCGCCGCGAGGACCTTGTCCGTGGCCTCGTCGAGGACGTCGCCCGAAACCCCCTGGCTGTGGGCGTACGCCGCGGCGTCGATGTAGGCGGCCAGCGCGGCGACGTACACCCCGCCGACGATCGTGAGGTCGACCGCGCTCGCGGCCTGCGCCTGTTCGGAGACGAACCGCGTCGCCTGACCGAGGGCGGCGATCAGCTCCTCGTGCCGCGCCCAGGCTTCGGGGCTTCCCGAGAAGAGGACGTAGCCTCGCTCGGTGCCGATGTCCTGGGGGAAGCAGAGGATCGCGGCGTCCAGGTAGGGGACGCCCTTCCGGGCAGCCCACGCGGCGGCGTGCTCCGCCTCCGCCGTCGAGCTCGTCCCCGTATTGAGGAGCGTCTTGCCGTTCCAGTCGCCGACGCACTCCAGGCTTCGGAGCACGGCTTCGTAGGACGGGGCGCAGGTCAGGACAAGGGGGGCGGACGCGACCGCCGTTTCGAGGTCCGCCTCGGCCTTGATCCCCGGCAGCTCGGTCGCCAGCACCCGAGCCCGTGCCGTGTCCGGGTCGTATGCCGTGACCCTCCAGCCGGAACGCGCCAGGGCACGGGCGATCGACGCCCCCATGAGCCCGTTGCCGATCACCGCGACGTCGCGCTCGGTGTATGTGGCCATGCCAGTTCCTCTCGTCGTGGGGTTTTCGGCGCCAGGGATGAACTCTAAAGTCAAACTCGATTCGAGTTTAAGTTTTGGTGATGCGCGTAGTCAATCCGGGTTGTGGTGATCGGCGTCGGTTACGGCAGGGCCTGCCACCTCGCTTCACCCGGGGGAAGCCGATGTGTGGCTGATACGATCTCGAATTGTGTTCGAGAAGAAGTCCGCATCCCCGGCGTCGGCCCGTCCGGCCGTGCAGCGCCGTGGCATGGAGCGGAGACGCGCCATCCTGGACGCCGCCGAGGCCCTGCTCCGGGAGCAGGGCTACGAGGCGGCCACCCTGAAGGCCGTCGGTGAGCGGGCGGGCATCCCGGTCGCCTCGATGTACCACTACTTCCCCGACCGGCACCAGGTCGACGCCGAGCTCCTGCGCCGGCACCTGCGGGTGATCGAGGAGCTCGTCACCGCCGCGTTGGAAGGCTCCTCGCTGTCCACGCTGCGGGAGGCCGCGGACGCCGTCATCGACCCCCTGCGCGACTACTTCCGCGAGCATCCGAGCTGCGTCGAGCTGTGGTTCTCGGGCCGCAGCGAGGCGCTCGCCGTCCTGGTCCGGGAATTCGACGCCGCTCAGGCGGACCGGTTCTGGCGCCTTCTCGTCGAGCGCGGTCTGGTATCCGCCGACACCCCCCGGCTCGCGCTGCAGCTCGCCTTCGAGGTGGGCAACCGCCTCTTCGACGTCGCGTTCCGGCAGTCACCGGCCGGCGACGACGCCACGATCGACGAAGCGCGCCGCATGGTGATCGCGTACCTCAAGACGTACGCGGCCTGACCTGACCTGGCCTTCCCACGGCCACGCGGGCGGGGAGGTCAGGTCGCCGGGAGAGTGAGGAGACCGTCCGCGGGCAGGGCCTGTTCCGCCCAGATCACCTTTCCCTCGCGGTGGTGGCGGGTGCCCCAGCGTTCGGAGAGCTGGGCGACGAGGAGCAGTCCGCGGCCGCCCTCGTCGTAGGTGCGGGCGCGGCGCAGGTGCGGAGCGGTGCTGTTGGCGTCGGATACCTCGCAGGTCAGCGTGGACTGACGGATCATCCGCAGCCGGATCGGACTCCGGCCGTAGCGGATCGCGTTCGTCACCAGCTCGCTGACGATGAGTTCGGTGGTGAAGGAAAGCCCGTCGAGGCCCCAGGCGGTCAGCGTTTCGGAGGCGAAGCGGCGTGCCCCGGCGACGGCCGCCGGGTCGGAGGGAACGTCGAGGGTGGCCACGTGACCGGGATCGAGCGACAGGGTGCGGGCCACGAGGAGGGCGATGTCGTCGACGGCCCGCTCCGGCACCAGCGCGGCGATCAGACGGTCGCAGACCTCGTCCGGGGACGCGGACCCCTGGGCCAGGCCGTCGCGCAGCAGCTCGCGAGCGGTGTCGACGTCCCGTGCCCGGCTCTGGACGAGACCGTCCGTGAACAGGGCAAGCAGGCTCCCCTCGGCCAGTTCGAACTGCACGGTCTCGAAGGGGAGTCCGCCCAGGCCCAGCGGCGGGCCGATCGGCATCTCCGGGAACTCGACCGACCGGGAGCCCGGCGCGTCGCCCGCTCCGTCCGGGGGAGTGGCCACGGCGGGCAGGACGTGTCCGGCGCTGGCCAGCGAGCACACGCGGGAGACCGGGTCGTATACCGCGTACAGGCAGGTGGCGCTGGTCTCGCCCGCTTCCTCCCCCTCCTCGTGCTGGAGCCGGATGACCACGTCGTCCAGGTGGGTGAGCAGCTCGTCGGGCATGAGGTCGATGTCCGCGAAGGCGCGCACGGCCATCCTGAGGCGGCCCATGGTGGCGGCGGCACGCAGTCCGCGTCCGACGACGTCACCCACGACGAGGGCCACGCGGGCTCCGGACAGCGGGATCACGTCGTACCAGTCGCCCCCCACGCCTGCGCGGGAGCCACTGGGCAGGTAGCGGGAGGCCGTGACGACGGCGGACTGCTCCACGGCGTGCCGCGGCAGCAGGCTGCGCTGGAGGGCGAGCGCGGTAGAACGCTCGTGGGTGTACCGGCGGGCGTTGTCGATGGACACCGCCGCTCTGGCGGCGATCTCCTGGGCGAGGAGGAGATCGTCGTCGTCGAAGGGCGCGCCGCTCCCCGTACGGAGGAACTGGACGAGGCCCAGCGTCTCCCCGCGGGCCACCAGGGGGAGGAGGAGGGCTGAGTGGAACCCGTCACCACCTGCGAGGCCTCCGCTCGCTCCGCCACGGCGCAGAACGGGCGTGCCGGTCGCCAGCGCGCGGGCCGGCTCCGAATCGGCGGGGTAGCTGTGTGTCCGTCCGATCCGTACGGGAAGCTCCTTGGCGTCGCCGCCCGGTACGGATCGCCGGGCGACGCGACGGAGCGACGGCGGGGTCGACGGCGGCGAGACGTCCTCGTCGTCGAGGACGGAGGAGACGAGGTCGACGGCGACGAGGTCGGCGAAGCCGTCGGCGCCGACGTCCGCAAGCTCCTGCGCGGTGCGGTCGATGTCCAGTGTGGTCCCGATCCGGCGACCGGCCTCATTGGCCAGCAGGAGCCGCCGTTGCAGTCGGCGGTCGCGTTCCTCCTGGTAGGCCGCGACCACGTGTGCGGAACTGCGGTCCACGTACCCGAAACCCGCCGCCATCAGGCGCAGTGCCGCGGCGTTGACCAGCTCGGGATCGTCGGTGAGCGTGAGGACCTCGGTCTGGACCAGCTGGAGCAGGGCGACGTGTCCGAGCCGGTAGCCGCGCAGGAGCGTGCTGATCGGGACCCCGCTCCGGGCGAGCCTGCGGGCGAGCTCCAGGGACTGCGGCGGCGGCGCGGCCTCCGCGGCGTCGGCGCCGTGTTCCAGCAGGTCCAGGAACGCGACGACGTGCCCGGCCGTCTCCTCGGCCACGAGATCCGCGACCTCGTCGTACCCCCAGGGTTCAGACAGCTCGCCGCGGGTGTACCGCAGCAGGGTCTCGACCGATTCCTCCGTCCGCGGCCTGAGCTGCTGGGCCAGACGGTGGAGGAGGGTGTCGACATCGGTCCTCATAAGGGCATTGTCCGGAAGCGGAAGGACCTGTGCCACCGGGTGAGCGGGGAGCGGGGCGTCGGAGACGACGGACGGTTCGCGGTCACCCATGCCTCAGCTCGGAGCGGCGCCGCGCCGGGCGTTCCGTCGGCTCCCGTTGATCAGGTCGTTGAAGCGGTCGACCGTCCAGATGGTCCGCAGTCCCACGGCGCCCATCATCAGCGGGCGGGGGAAGTCGGGCTTCTTCGCCCAGAGCGTCTTCAGGTCCTCGTGCTGCCGGCCGTCCACGATCAGGTCCGCGATGAGGGAGCCGACGTAGGGGGCCTGGGCGAGGCCGTGGCCGTTGCAGGCGACCGAGTAGTAGACGCCGTCGCGGGTCGTGCCGGCGACCGGGAGCCAGGACGGGGTGATCGCGATCCATCCGCCCCAGGCCCGGGCGGCCGCGACGTCGGCGAGTGCGGGGAAGCGCCTTTCGAAGGCGCGCGCGAGTTCGGCGACGACGGCCTCGTCCGGCTTCCTCGGAGGGAGGGGACAGGTCCTGCCCCGCTGGAGCCGGCGGACCCCGAACACGATGGTGTCGCGCGAGGTCAGCCGGTAGTTCTCCATGATGTTGTGCTGGGTCACCACACCCGACCGGCTGGTCCATCCCAGTGCGGCCAGGCGGTCGGGGTCGATCGGCTCGGTCTCCACCTCGCTGACCCAGATCGGCACGGAGAGCCGCTTCGGGGTGATGGCCAGGTCGCCGCCGAAGGCGTTCGTCGCGAGCACGGCCCGCCGCGCTCGCACCTCGCCCCCAGGCGTGTTGATCACCACGTGATCGCCGGTCGGACGGACCTCGGAGACCCGCGTCCGCTCGAAGACCCGGGCGCCGGACGCGAGGACGGCACGGCGGATGCCGAGGCTGAACTTGCCCGGATTCATCATTCCGCCGACGGACTCGCGCATGCCGCCGAGGAATCCGCGCGGGATGCCGAGCTCTGCGCTCGTACCGAGCTCGACGTCCGCGCCGGCCTTGCGCAGGAGCTTCGTCACGCGGCGCACGCGGCCCATCTGTCCACGGGACACGGCGGCGCAGACGTTGCCCGTGGCCTCGTAGTCGCAGTCGATGGCCAGCCGCTCGATCAGCCGCTCCAGGAAGTGAGCGGAGTTCTCCGCGAACCGGACGATGCCGGGAAACGTCTTGCGGTGGAGCATGCTCAGGAGCTGGATGTCGCCCCCCGGGGCGCCCGCCACCTGCCCGGCGTTGCGCGAGGCGGAGCCGTGCCCGCAGAACTCGGCCTCCAGCAGCACCACGTCCCGGCCGCGTTCGGCCAGTCGCAGGGCGGTCGACATGCCCGCCAGGCCGCCGCCGATGACCGCGACCTCGCAGGTGACGTCGTCGGCCAGGGCGGGCCGGACGCCGCCAGGAGGGTCGATCCACCCGGTGAAGGTGGTGTATTCGACGTGGTCCGTCTTCATCTCGCTGCTCCTCCTGGGCGGTGACGGTTACGACGGCGGCTGAGGGGTGGGACCGCCTCGGGTGGTCCGGGGTTCGTGGGAGCTTCAGACGAGCCGGCGCTTGAGGATCTTGCCGGTGGAGGTCATCGGCAGGCTCGACACGAGTTCGACGACGCGGGGGTACTTGTAGGAGGCCATCTGCTCCCTGCTCCAGGCGACGAGCTCGTCGGCGGTGATGACAGCGTCCTTCGCCGGGATCACGAAAGCCTTGATCTCTTCGCCGTGGCTGTCGTGCGGGACACCGACCACCGCCGCCAGACTCACCGCGGGATGGGTGAGCAGCACCTCCTCGATCTCGCGGGGGTAGACGTTGTAACCCCCGCGGATGATGAGGTCCTTCGCGCGGTCGACGATGGAGTAGAAGCCGTCCTCGTCGCGCCGCGCGAGGTCTCCGGTGCGGAACCAGCCGTCGCGGATCACCTCGGCCGTCTCCTCCGGGCGGTTGTAGTAGCCCTTCATGACGTTGTGACCTCTGATCGCGATCTCGCCGACCTCCCCGGCCCGGGTGACCTCCGTCCAGTCCGGCCGGATCAGCTTCAGCTCCACGCCCCAGATCGGGACGCCGATCGAGCCCGGCCGGGGTGCGAGCCGGGGATCGCTGAACGTGGCCACGGGCGACGTCTCGGACAGCCCGTACCCTTCGAGCACGGTGATGCCGAGGCGCTGCTCGACCTGGTTGAGGATCTCGACCGGCAGGGCCGCGCCGCCGGAGATCCCGATCCGCAGGTTCCCGGCGATGCGGTGGACGTCGATGTCCTCGGTGAGGGCGTCGAGCAGCCCCCACCACATGGTCGGAACACCCGCGAAGAACGTGATGGTCTCGCGGCTCATCAGCTCGACCACCTCACGCGCGGCGAAGCGCGGCACGAGGTACAAGGTCGCGGCGACCGAGAACCCGGCGTGCATCTGCACCGTCGCGCCGAAGGTGTGGAAGAGGGGGAGGCACACCACGTGGCTGTCGGTGGCGGGCTCGTTGCGGAACAGCCGGTTGTCGGCCAGCACGTTCATCATGATGTTCGCGTGGGAGAGTTCGGCTCCCTTGGGCCGCCCCGTCGTCCCCGAGGTGTACAGGATCACCGCGGTGTCGTTCGGCTCGGTGACCACCGGAGCGAACGCGGTGCTCATGCCGGCGAGAGCCCGGCCGAGCGTCTCGGCGCCGGCGATCGGGCAGGGAGCCTCCGGGTCGGCGGTGATGACGAAGAAGTGCTCGACCGTTCCGGCCTCCTGGTATCCGGCATGGCCCTCCGCGGCCATGGCCAGCTCAGGGGCCCCCTCGAAGCAGAAGTACGCCGAGACGTCCGCGTCGGCCAGGTGGTAGGCGATCTCGCGGCCCTTGAGCAGGACGTTGAGCGGTACCACGACCGCCCCCGCCTTGAGCACGCCGTAGTAGACGATGGGGAAGGCGGGGAGGTTGGGGCAGCTGAGGGCGACCTTGTCGCCGGGCCGGATGCCCCGGGACACCAGCAGGTTGGCGACCTGGTTCGCCGCCTCGTCCACCTGTCGGTACGACAGCCGGTGCGGGCCGAGCACGAGCGCGTCCCGGTCCGGGAACGTGCGGGCGGAGTCTTCGAGGAGGATCGAGAGGTTGAGCATGAGGGTTCTCCAGCGGCTCTGGGTGTGCGTCGGGTGATCTCGACGGCTGGGTCCGGAGACGTCAGCCTTCAGCCGCTGCGTCCTTCACCCGTGTTCGGTCCATGGCAGCGGCTCGTTTCACGGGCGTTTCACAGCGGAAGGTCCGGTGCGTCCACACCGACGACCCGGTCTCCGCAGAACACACGCACCGACTCGGCCGGGCCGTGACCGCCGATGCCGGACGGCCCCCAGAAGCTCTGCGCGGAATCGTCGCCGAGATCGGCGATCTTCGCGCCGTTGATCCGCACCTCGCCGGCCAGGACCCGCGAGCCGACGTCGATGGCGCGTTCGGTGTCGCCGCCGAAGACGTAGGCGTCGAGTCCCGAGGGGTGGGCGTTCGCGACGCGCAGCGCCTCCTCGTCGGAGTCGACGGCGTGCACGGAGACGAGGGGGCCGAACAACTCCGCGGTGGCCTTCGCCGGGTCGGCCCCGGCGGCGACGGCCGGTGAGAGGAAGAAGCCGTCGAGCTCGGGCAGCCGGGCCGGCTGGTGGACGGTGGCCCCCAGGGCACGCAGTCCCTCGATCCGGCTCTGCAGGGTCGCGAAGTGCGGCGCGTTCGAGATCGGGCCGAGCTCGGCGCCCTCGTCGAGCGAATGACCGACCACGACCTTGGAGATGCGCTCGGCCAGCGCTTCGACCAGCGGCCCCACCAGGCGCCTGGGCGCGAGGACCTTGCCCGGTCCCTCGCACCACTGGCCGTTCAGCTTGGTCATGCCCTCGAAGATCCCGTCGGCGGCGACCTCGACGTCGGCGTCGTCGAGGACGAGCACGGGGTTGTTGCCGCCGAGCTCCAGCTGGAGGACCTTGAAGTCCTCCGCACCGGCCCGGGCGATCGCGCGACCGGCCGCCGGACCCCCGGTGAACGACACGACCTTGACGCGCGGGTCACCGGTCAGCGCGGCGCCCACCTCGCCGCGGCCGTGCACGAGCTGCAGGGCACCGGCGGGCAGCCCGGCCTCGACGAAGCACTCGACGACGATCTGCGCGCTGCCCGGAGCGTGCTCCGACGGCTTGAGGATCACCGGGCAGCCGGCCGCGACGGCGCTGACGACCTTCGCCGCCGGGATGAAGCTCGGTCCGTTCCACGGCGTGAGGATCGCGGCCGGTCCCCACGGAACCTTGTACAGGCGGACGTCACGGCCACCCGCCGCCAGGGCCCTCACCCGGGGAATGCTCCGCAGATCAGCCGCCGTCGCCCGGATCCTCGCGGGCAGGAACGCCGCCACCTTCCGGGTGACGCCGATCGGCACGCCGCTGGTCAGGGAGTCGGTGCGCGCGATGTCCTCGACTCGGGCCTCGACGAGCGCGGCCACGCGTTCGAGGGTGTCCGCGCGCTCCTGGCGGGCCTCGTCGTCCCAGCGGCCGACGCTGTACACCCGCTCGGCGTGCTTCAGAGCCCGTTCGATGTCGCCGGGTCCCGTCGTGACCGTGCGGTGCACCGGTTCCCGGGTGTTCGGGTCGACGTTCCACTCGCCCGGGACCGTCTCGCAGTCGCTCCAGGCGTCCGCGATGTAGTTCACCGGCTGGGGGATCGTCGTCTCGCCACTCGTCATGTGATTCACCTCTGCATCCGTGGTCGGTCAGGCCTGGAGGTCGAGGACGATCCGCGTCACGTCACCGCTCCGCATCGCCTTGAAGCCCTCGTTGATCTCGCCGAACGGGATCACCTGCGTGACCATCTCGTCGAGCAGCAGCCGCCCCTGCTGGTACAGGCGCGCGAGCTGGGTGATGTCCTGGCGCACCTGACCCGAGCCCATGTACGAGCCGATGAGGCGCTTCTCGCCGAAGAAGAAGTCCGACGCGGGCAGCGTGAGTTCGGTGCCCTCCGGGGCGATGCCCACCAGGCACGCGGTGCCGGTCGGCCGCAGCACCGCGAGTGCCGTGGCCGCGGTGCGCGCCGAGCCGACGGCCTCGAAGGAGTAGTCGACACCGTCGCCCAGCAGGCTCCGCACCTCGGCGGCAACATCCTGGACGCCGCCGTTGACGACATGGGTCGCCCCATAGCCGCGCGCGGCCTCCAGTCGTGCCTCGTCCAGGTCGATCGCGACGACCGCCGATGCCCCCGCCAGCCTGGCTCCCTGGATGACGGCCGACCCGACACCACCGCAGCCGATCACCGCGACCGTGCTTCCCGGACGCACCCGGGCACCGCGGAAGACGGCGCCGACGCCGGTGATGACACAGCACGCCAGGAGGCACCCGACGTGAAGCGGCACGGCCTCGTCCAGCCGCACCAGCGCGTTCTCCCGCATGAGCGTGTGGCGCGAGAAGGCGCCGACGTCGCCGAGCCGCTCGACCGGTCCGCCGTCCGTCAGCCGGAACGCGGGGCGCGGGCGACGCCGGACCTCCGCCACACGCTGACACTGGGTCGACCGGCCGGCCTCGCAGTTGGCGCACAGGCCGCACGACGGCGTCAACGCCCCGACCACGCGGTCGCCGACGCGCAGTGCGGTCACGGCCGAGCCGATCGCCTCCACCACCCCCGCCACCTCGTGCCCCACCACCACGGGCAGGCCGGTCGGCACCGTGCCGGTCATGTAGTGCAGGTCGCTGTGGCACAGGCCCACATGCGTGACCGCGACGCGCACCTCGTCGGGCTCGGGGTCGTCCACCTGGATCGTGGTCAGCTCAAGCGGTTCGTTCACCGCAGTGAGTACCGCGGCCTCTGTCTCGATCACGTCGTCTCCTCTGTCGTTCTTCAGGGAAGGGCCGTTCCGGCCCCTGTGGCGCAGCTATTCCCGAGCGTCCTTGGCGGTCCAGAAGCCCTCGATGCCGGCGCTGAACACCCCGCTCTCCCAGGTCTTCCGGGCGGCGTCGTCCTCCCGGGCGAAGGCCTGCTCGATCTCGTCGAGCCGCGGCCGCAGGAGCGCGAGGTGGAGCGCCGTCGTGTTGTTCTCCGGTGTCCACTCGACGACCAGGTCGACGGCGCGGTCGAGCAGTTCGTCGGGCGCGACGATCTCGTCCAGGAGGCCGATCCGCAGGGCCTCCTCGGCTCCGATCCGCGGCGAGCCGAGGACCGTGCGCATCGCGTGGTTCCGGACGATCCGGGGCAGCAGCAGGCTCGACGCGTTCGAGATCGTGATGCCGCGGCCGTTCTCCGGCTGGTAGTACTCCGTCGCCGGAGTTCCGATCCGGGAGTCGCAGCAGAGGGTGATCTCCGAGGCGCCGCCCACCGCCAGGCCGTTCACCGCCGCGATGACGGGTACCCGCGTCTGGACGATGGCCCGGGTGATGTCGTGGAAGCTCTCGAAGGCCGTACGGAGCTCCGCGTACGAGGTGGGCACGGACCGGAGGTCCTCGCCCGCGGAGAAGGCCCGGCCCTCGCCGGTCAGGACGACCCCGCGCACGTTCTCGCCGGTGCCCGCTTCCCGGACTGCGCTCGCCAGCCGCAGCCGCGTGGCGACGTCCAGGGCGTTCAGCTTCTCCGGACGGCGCAGGGTCAGGACCGCCACGCCTCGGACGACGTCGATGCCGAGGGAGTCCGTGGGCGCGGCGGGCCCGCCGCCGGTCCCGCGCCGGCCGCCCAGGTCGAAGGTGATGCCGGGCTCCGCCGCGGCGCGGGCCTTGAGCGCTGGTTTGGACACGCGCTCGGAGGGCGTCCGCGGGAAGCCGGTGACGAACTCGACGTAGCGCGGGACCTTGAAGCGGGCGAGCTGCCGGCCCGCCCGGTCGACGATCCGCGCGGCGGTCGTACGGTCCGCCGCCACCCCGGCGGACAACTGGACGAATGCCTTGACTTCTTCCCCGAAGATCTCGTCGGGTTCGGCGACGACGGCGGCGGCCGTGACCTCCCCGTCACGTTCGAGGGCGGCCTCGACCTCGGCGCACGCGATGTTCTCGCCGCCCCGGCGCACCATGTCCTTGATCCGGCCGACCAGCCGGATGCCGCCGTCCGGCCGGCGGACGACGACGTCGCCGGTGTGCAGCCAGCCGTCCCGCAGCACCCTGGCGGTGTCCTCCGGCCGGTTCCAGTAGCCGCGCATCATCGGCTTACCCGAGACGATCAGCTCTCCGGGCTCGCCGTCGGGGAGATCGCCCCCCTGCGGATCGACCACACGGACCCGCTTCGTCGGCACCGGAATCCCGAGGTTCCCGCTCCCGACGCAGCTCGTGTCCCCGACGGGACCGAACAGGTCGACGCCGGACTCGGTCATGCCGTAGATCTCCCGCCAGGGCGCGCCCCAGCGTTCCTCCAGCTGGGCGTGGATCCCGGTCGGGATGCCCGAACAGAGCACCAGACGCAGCTGGTTGTCCAGGTCGTCGGGGCCCGGCGGTTGCTTGAAGAGCAGCGTCGGCATGGATCCGAGGACGTAGAAGAACGTCGCTCGATGGCGGCGGACATCGGCGAAGAAGCCCGACGCGGAGAAGCGCGGCAGGACGACCAGCGGGGCCCCGACCGTCAAGGCGAGCGCGGTGTTCCACTGCGGATCCATGTAGGAGAACGGCTGGGCGGTGAGCAGGACATCGTCAGGCCCGAGGCCGGTCCCCGCCGCGCAGGTCCAGCCCAGCCGCACCCAGTAGTCGTGGGTGAGCATGCACGCCTTGGGGAAACCGGTGGTGCCGGACGTGTACTGCAGGTTCGCCAGGGTCTCGGCGGTGGGGCGCAGCGCCGGAGCGGTCGCCGGGAAGGCCGCGGACCCGTCGTCGGCGACGTCGACGACGCGGAGGTCCGTCAAGTCGGCCTCGACGTCGACGACCTCCTTCACGAGGCCCACCCGCTCGTGGTCGGTGAACACGACCCGGGCTCCCGAGTCCCGCAGGAGAAAGGTGAGATCCGCCCGCTTGTACGAGGAGTTGACCGGTACCGCCACAGCACCGGCCTTCAGTGCGGAGAGCCACACGACCGGCCACTGCACGACGTTCGGGAGCATGATCGCGACACGATCACCCGGCTGGACGCCGTCGACCTCGATCAGCCGATGCGCCAGCCTGGAGGTCCAGGCGTCGATCTCCGCGAAGGTCCACGACGCGTCTTCGAAACGGAGGAACTCACGGTCAGGTGATCGCCGCGTCCGCTCCGCCAGCAATTCGGTCAGCGTCGCGGTGGGCGGGGCCTCTCCCATCCGCTCGGGCCTGACGGCCGGCTGAGGACGGCGAGAAGTCACGTCTTCCTCCCGCTGAGGTGTTTCTTTCACGACCACGGCTGCTTTCTCTGCATGGGACGTCGTCCGTCGTTTCGCCGCCTTGAACGCGGATGGTCAGGCGTCGGCTCGGCTCGGCTCGCGCAGGTCCGGTTCGGCACCGACCGACTCGTTGTGGCGGTGCAGGGCGCGGTAGGCGAAGTAGTACGTGAACATCTGGAAGCCCCAGGTGCTCAGCGCGCCGATGTAGAAGAGGGTGTGCGCCTCGTCGTCGCCCGGAATGTGGACGAAGTCGTACGTCCACGCGATGACGCAGCCGGCGGCGGTCGCCAGCCCCGCGCCGACGGCCCACCCCTTCGCGCCGATCGCCCAGAGGCGCTTCGAGAAATAGATCAGGAACAGGGTGGTCAGGACGTTGACGGCGATCAGGAAGATCGCGACCCCCGTACCGAGCCGCTCGCCGAAGAGCAGCAGAGCGAGGCCGACCGCGGTGGCGAACGCGAACACCCCGACGTCCGTCCCCACGGACGGCTTGTACCGGTGCGTCACGCGCATCAGGCCCAGGACGAGAATCAGCGTGATGCCGACCGACCGTGAGAACTGATCGAAGAAGAAGGCCAGGGTGTACATCGGGCTTTCCTCGGTGGCCCCCACGGCCGCGTAGACGAAGAAGTTCGACCCGGAGGTGGCGACGATGATCCATTCGAGGCCGAGAAGATAGTTCCCGTAGTTCCGGATGAACTTCCACCCGAAGGTGAATCCGACGGCGATCATCCAGACGTCGGCGAGCAGGAAAAGCAGTTCTCTGAGTGCCATTTTCCTCGGTTCCTTGAGGTCTCTTCGGTATCCGGATCTCCGCCGAAGGCTGCGAGTCGGGGTGTCGCCCCACGGGGCCCGAGCCGGGCGATTCGAACGAGTCAGAACGCAGCGAGCGGTCCGCCGCCGCTCGCCGGGCGCAGATGGCTGCCGGCGAGCCCTCGTCGTGTGGGCTGATGGCCACACGGGGTCTTCGCGAGGGGTGGGAGCCATGCTTCTTCATTGCGGTCGTACGATCAAGTCATATGACCAACTATTTTGCGGAGGGGTCGGCACGCGGGTCGATATGGACTTACCGCCTGGTAACCTGGACGCTGACTTGATCAATCGTCCAACTTCACCAGGGGGTAGATGTGGCACGCGTACCAGCGGCCGAGCGGCGGGATGAGCTGGTGAACGCCGCCATCCGGGTGATCGCGAGCCGCGGCGTCGACGGTGCCACGACCCGCCGGATCGCCGAACAGGCGAACGCTCCGCTTGCGACCCTTCACTACTGCTTCCAGACCAAGGAGCTGCTGTTCACGGCCGTCTTCGAGAGGCTGACGGAGCGGTACCGCGAGGTTCTGATCGAGAACGACGTGCACGGCGACCTGGTCGTGACCGCGCGTGCGATGCTCCGGGGCGTCCTCGACTGGTATCTCGAGTCCGACCCGGAATTCGCGTCCGCGAGCTTCGAGCTGATCAGCTGGGCGCAGCGCCAGGAAGAGCATCCGGCGGTGACCGTCTACAACGAGGCGTTCAACGTGGTGCGATCGATCCTCGCGAGAGCGGCCGCCGGACAGAACGTCCCGCCCGAGACGATCGACGAGATCGGCTATGTCATCGGTACCCTTTCCGATGGGTTCGTCGTGAACTGGTTGACGTACGGCGACCGTTCCCGGGCCGCGCAGCAGGCGCAGACCGTCGTCGACGTGTTCGACGCGTGGCTGGCCGTGAAGCTCGCCTGAGCGCTGTCCGCGCCGTGCCCCGCTCGGACCCGAGTGCGTCATCCGTCGGCGCGCACTCGGGCCGGCTTCTCACAGGCGTTTGAGAGCTTCCTCGACGACCCACGTCATCGTCGGATCGTCGCTCTCCATCCATTCGGGGTGCCACTGGACTCCCAGCACCGGTGCGTCCGGAAGCTCCACCGCCTCGACCACTCCGTCGGCCGTCCGGCCCGTGACGAGGAGCCCCGTGCCGCAGCGGTCGACGGCCTGGTGGTGCCACGAGTTGGTGACGGCCCGCGCTCCGAAGAGTCCTGCCACGATCGAGCCGGCCTCGAAGGTCACGAGGTGATCGTCCGTGCCGTCGGTGAGCGCGGCCTCCTGCGACAGGTGCCGCACCTCACCGGGAGGAAGGTCGGCGACGAGCGTGCCGCCGAGCGCGACGTTGAGGACCTGCATGCCCCGGCACACGGCGAGCACCGGAATCCCGCGGTCGAGCGCGGCGCGCACGAGCGCCAGCTCGTACGCGTCCCGGTCGGCGTCGTGGACCATCGGGTCCGCACGGGGGTCGACGTCACGGACCACGGAGGTGTCTCCTCCCCAGCACGCCGGGTGCATGTCCTGCCCTCCGGTGATGACCACGCCGGCCAGCCAGTGGCAGACCGCCTCCGCGTCCGTCTCGTACGAGAGGTGCACGGGGAGACCGCCGGCCCGCGCGATCCGGATCGCGTAGTCGGCCATGTAGCTGTCGGCGCAGCGATCGCCGTACCGCCGGTCCGCTCCCTTGATGAGGTCCAGCCGGATCCGCCGGCCGGTGATGCCGATCAACGGCCGTACCGCGGCCGACCCCTCTCCCACGGCGCTCACGGCAGCTCGAAGTAGCGGGCGGACTCCCACGCGGAGAGGTCGGCGGACGGATCGCCGCCCGCGGTGTGGAACTGCATCCACTCCCACCGGCGCGAACCGATCCAGTAGTCGACGAACTCGGAGCCGAGGAGGTCGCGCAGGATCGGGTCCGCTTCGAGGGCGGCGGCGGCCTGCGTGATGGTGTCCGGCAGCCGGGTGATCTCCCCGGGCGGCATGCACCAGGCCATCTCCGCGACCGGCTCCGGCGGTTCGATCTCGCGTTCCAGACCCGCGATCACACCGGCCAGCACACCGGCGAGCGCGAGGTACAGGTTGGCGTCGGCGCCGGGGACCCGGTACTCCAGACGGGAGTACGACGGGTGTCCGCACACCGCCCGGATCGCGGTGGTCTTGTTGCTGATGCCCCAGCTGACGGTGACCGGCGGGCCGCTGAGGTCCACCAGGCGTCGGTACGAGGTGATCTGCGGGAGCACGATCGAGGTGTTGCCCTCGATCGTCGCGAGCAGACCGCCGACGGCATGGCGCATCGTCTCCGACGGCCCCTCCTCCGCGTAGAACGCGTTGACGCCGTTGTGCTGGAGGGACAGGTTGATGTGCGAGGCCTGCCCGTAGCCCGCGGTGGGCTTGGCCATGAAGGTGACCGTGCGGCCGAGGTCGAACGCGACCTCGCGCATGATCTGGCGAGTCCGTGCCCAGGCGTCACAGACCGCGAGCGGGTCGCCGGGCGCCAGGTTGATCTCGATCTGGCCGGCGGCGTCCTCGTCGCTCCAGGCCTCCCACTCGATGCCCACCGCGGAGAGCCGATCGGCGACGGCGTTCATGTAACCGGTCCAGTCCTTGGACTTCGCCAGGTGATAGGCCGTGCCCGCGCTCCCGCCGAGCGGTGTCAGGTCGCGGTATCCGCGGGCACGCGCCTCGTGGATGGACTCCTCGAAGACGGTCGCCTCGATCTCGACGGCGACCGTCGCGGTGAAGCCGAGCGAGGCGAGTCGCGAGGTCATCTTCTTCGTCAGGTTGCGCGGACAGATCGGAACCGGCCTGCCGTCCTTCAGCCAGTAGTCGCCGATCACGGCCTGGCGCCCGGGCTCCCACTCGACCAGCGTCGACATGTCGGGACGGAAGTAGACGTCGTTCAGGTGTCCGCGCCAGTCGGGGAAGGCGAACCCGAGGACCGGCGCGTTGCCGAGGTCGAGCCCGAAGAGGAGATCGGCGAAGGCGAAACCCGAGTCCATGCCGGAGGCGAACTTCTTCGGGGTCAGCGTCTTGCCGAGGAACGATCCCTCGTGGTTCGTCGCCTCCAGCCGAACGGCTCGAACGGCCTCCTCGCCGCGGTCGACGCCGTTGGCGGGCATGGTGAGTTCAGACATCGAAACGAACCTTCCAGGAAGCGCCGACCATGACCGACAGCTGGGACATGGTGCCTTGGATGCCGAGCGCACCCGTGGAGAGCACGGCGAGCAGGTCGTCGGCTCCGGAGAACACTCCGGCGAGCGCCTCGGGGGCTCCGGCGATCAGGTAGTGCGTCGCGCCCTCGCCGAGTACGAGCTGTTCCAGGCCGTCGGGGCCCTCGGTGACCGCGATGAGCACGTCCGGAATGCCCGGCACGGAGCGCGCGGCACTCCAGAAGTGCGCGGCCGCCGTCTGCCAGTCCGGCACCGGGGGCGACAGCGCGAGCAGCGCGTCCGCGGCGAGCTCGGCGTCACCCGACGGGGCGGCGACGGGGGCGAACCGGGCGTTCAGATCGACGGTGATCGTGGCATCGGGTTCGACGAGGACTCCGCTGGAGACCGAGACGCCGTCGCCGAAGGTGATCGTCGCAGCCTGAGGCGTGTCATGGGACCGGATCGCCACGGTGCCGGCCGGCCTCCGCAGCACCAGGTGGGCGTGCCCCGCACGAGCGGAATCGCGCAGGGTGCGGCCGATCAGCCGGACGAGGGGAGTCGCGTCGTCCTCGATCCTTACGTCGACCTCGGTTGCCGCTGGTGCGCCGGGCGCCGCGGGAGCCGTCGTGGTTTCGGTCATCCGTCGGTCCTTTCGACTTCGGGAGATCACGTGCGCCGTGCATCGGCTGCTTCGGATCTCGGATGGACCGTGATCGTCATGGTCAATTGACTAGATCAGGTGACTAGGATGGTGGGGTACAGGTCGCGACCTGTCAATGACTTCGGAGAGGCCACACAGTGAATGAAGCGAAGCCCCCGTACTGGGAGCGGCTGGACCCCGATGCGCGGTCGGTGGCGCGATTCATCGCCGAGACCCTCAGGAAACCCGTACGTGAACTGGGCGCCGAAGTGGCGCGGAAAACCCTGGCGACACCCCCGCCCGAACGGCCGCTCACCCCTCTCGACCAGGTCGAATCCCTGATCGTTGCCACCCGTTCCGGCGGGATCGGTGCACGCCTGTACCACCCGGACGGTCCGCCGCCGGGCGCCGGCCCACGGCCGACGCTGGTCTATCTGCATGGTGGCGGCTTCGTCCTGGGAACCCTCGACGGGGTGGACGAGGTCTGCCGCGCGATCGCCGCCCGATCGGGCTGGGCGGTGTTCTCGCTGGAGTACCGACTCGCACCGGAGAATCCCTATCCCGCGGCGCTGGACGACTGCTTCGACGCGTTCGCCTGGCTGCGGCGGTCGGCCCCGGGCCTCGGCCTCGATCCGGACACGATTGCCGTGGGGGGTGATTCGGCGGGCGGCGGTCTCGCCGCCGCGCTGTGCCTCAAGCTCCGCGATCTCGGACTCGCCCGGCCCGTGTCGCAGGTGCTGGTCTACCCCGCCGTCGACGACACGTTCGCCAGCCCGTCCTGGATGGAGTTCGCCGACGCACCCTTGCTGACCAGTAAGGATGCCCGCTGGTGTTGGGAGCAGTACATCGGCCCGGATTGCACCGGGGAGGTCGACCACTACGCGGCCCCGATGCGCGCCGCGTCGTTGCGGGACCTCCCCCCGGCGCTCGTCCTCACTGCCGAGGTCGATCCGCTGCGCGATGACGCCGAGGCGTACGCCGAAAGGCTGCGGCGCGACGGCGTCGAGGTGACCCTGACCCGCTATGCGGGCGTGTTCCACGGCTTCTTCACCGAAGTGGGCGTGTTCACCAAGACGGACGAGGCAGTTGCGCAGGTGGCGCGCCACCTGCGAGGCGTCGCCGACGCCTGACGCGTGCAGCGGGCAGGAACTCGATCTCCATTCGACTATTGACGGCGAGCGGGCTCGTGTCTAGATTCACATGGTCATACGACTAAGTCGGATGACCGACACATGCATGTCGACGCATCGAGGGGTTGTGGACCCCCGCCCGGGGCGAAGCCCTGACGGCCGGATGCCAGCCGCATTTCGACTAACCGAAGGCACACGCATGACCGAGACTCCCTCCATCGCCCCCGTCGTCGACCTCCTCTGCGTCGGCGCGGGGTTCTCCGGCCTGTACGCGGCGTACAAGGCCGCCGAGAAGGGCTGGACCTTCGCCGGATTCGAAGCCGCGCCCGATGTCGGCGGCACCTGGTACTGGAACACGTACCCCGGCGCACGCTGCGACGTCGAGAGCGTCTACTACTCCTACTCGTTCAGCCAGGAGCTCCTGCAAGAGTGGACGTGGAGCGAGCGCTTCGCTCCCCAGGCCGAGATCCTGAGCTACATCCAGCACGTCGCGGACCGCTTCGACCTGCGCCGGCACTTCACCTTCGGCACCCGGGTGACGTCCGCGACCTGGCTCCCGGATGAACGACTCTGGGAGGTGACCCTCGACTCCGGCGAGACCCGGCGGGGCCGCCACCTGCTCGCCGCCTCGGGCGGCCTTTCGGCGCCCAAGGACTTCGACGTGCCGGGCCTGGAGAACTTCACCGGGACCACGGTCTCGACGAGCCGGTGGAACATTCCGCTGAGCGATCTGGCGGGCAAGCGCGTCGCCGTGATCGGCACCGGGTCGTCCGCCGTCCAGTGCATTCCGCTCATCGCCGAGGTGGCCGAGCACCTCACCGTGTTCCAGCGCACCCCCAACTACGTTTTCCCCGCCCGGAACACCCCGCTGTCGGCGGAGTACGTCGACGAGATCAAGAGCCACTACGCGGCGATCCGCGAGGAGTGCCGCCACTCGCTCGGCGGCATCCCCGACCGCATCCCGGACGCCGCCGCATTCGACGTCTCCGACGAGGAACGGCGCGAGCGCTACGAACGGGCCTACCAGCGCAGCGGGTTCAACGGCGTCGGCGGCGAGTTCTCCGACCTCCTGACCGACGCGAGGGCCAACGAGACCGCGGCCGAGTTCGTACGCGAGAAGATCCGCCGGATCGTTCACGACCCGAAGACCGCCGCGGTCCTCGAACCCCGCTTCCACCCCCTCGGCGCCAAGCGCAGCTGCTTCGGCACCGACTACTACGAGACCTTCAACCGCCCCAACGTCTCGGTGGTCTCCCTTCGTGACGAACCCATCGAAACCATGACGAGCGACAGCATCGTCACGCGCGCCGGCTCCCACGAGGTCGACGCCATCGTCCTGGCGATCGGATTCGACGCCTTCACCGGCCCGCTGTACGCGCTCGGCGTCTCCACCCCGGAGACCGGCGGACTGCAGGACGCGTGGAGCGACGGAGTCCGGACCTACCTGGGCATCATGACCGCCGGATTCCCCAACTTCTTCATGATCGCGGGACCGCAGAGCCCCGCGCTCGCGAGCAACGTCGTCGTCACGATCGAGCAGGCCGTGGACTGGATCACCGATCTGATCGGCCACGCGAAGGCCGACGGCGCCGAGGTCATCGAGCCGACGGCCGAAGCCCAGACCGACTGGGTGAAGATCACCGAGGAGACGGTCGCCCAGACCCTCTACGCCACCACCGACTCCTGGTACCGGGGCTCGAACGTGACCGGCAAGCCGACGACCTTCCTCGGCTACGTGGGCGGGGTCGGCAAGTACCGCCGCATGTGTACCGAACTCGCCAAGCGCGGCTACCCGGGCATCGCGCTGGACGGCGAGACCGTAGCCCGCCGCCTCGGCCGTATCCACGAGGAGATCGCGTGAAGGTCGTGCACCAGCGCTACGTCGCGTACTCCGAGGCGCACTACGCGGGGAACCTGGTCGACGGGGCCTTCGGCCTGAAGCTGTTCGGAGACGCCGGAACGCACCTGGCGATCACCCTCGACGGCCACGAGAGCCTGTTCGCCGGATACGCGTCGGTCGAGTTCCTCGCACCGGTTCGCGGCGGCGACGTCGTCGAGGCGGAAGCACGCCTGGCGGCGAAGGGGAGGCGGAGCCGGACCGTCGACTTCGAGCTGCGGATCATCTGCCGAGCCGTTGACGACAGTGGCCGAGCCGAGGTGCTCCCCGAACCCATCGTGGCCACCCGGGCGCGCGGCACGGCGGTCGTTCCGGCCGCCGAGGCGACGACGGCACCGTGACCGCCCGGGTGGGAGACGCCGGTCGGCGCTGAGCAGCCCGAGCCGCGTGCCCCTACGAGCGACCGGCCCGCTGTCGGCGGCGGGCCGGTCTCGGATCTCGCGGTTGCGTACGATGGCCGACGCGGCACCAGAATGTGCGGTGCGCTGGCGCAACAGTCCTGGGGCGGCGCTCACCAGTTGCACGGGCTGCCGGAACCGGCCGGGCCTCGTGGCTCGCGCACCTGCCCCCAGCAACTGAGTTCTCCACATCATTGTCAAATGAAGGCGATCAGCATGGGCCGACTCCTGCCGCTCATGCTGACTTTTGCTGACCTTCGAGGTCATCATCCCGTCTGACCTGCGATTATGAGTTTTGATCGTCATGTGGTGGAACTTCGTCGGCCGCACGGACGAGGAGATCCGCCAGGCGAGGGAGGACTGGATGACGGGGGACCGCTTCGGCGAGGTGAAGGGGTACGACGGCGGGCGTCTGGCCGCGCCGGAGGTCCCGGCGACCCAGCTGAAGGCGCGGGGCCGGGTGCGCTGAACAGGGGTTTCTCCCCGTGTGGCACCCCTTGGCGGTCACGGTCGAGGACCGCGGGTCTTGCCGTTCCCCGGGGTGTCCTACCGACTGGCTGCCCCTTCTTCGTGCTGCTCTCGGAATGGGCGGCACCCGTGCGCGGCGCACTGCGCCGCGCACGGGTAGGGCCGGGCCGGGTCCCGGTCAGCCGATGGTCAGGACGCCCTTCCAGCCGCCGCCCGTGGCACTGACGATCTCCGTTCCGGCGCCCGGAAGCACGTCCGGCGCGCCCGCGTAGAACCGTACGGCCCCGTCGGTCCGTACGGTCCAGACGTCCGGGATGCCGTCCCCGGTGGCGTCGGGGGTGCCGTACAGCATGCGGATGCTCGTACGGCTCCAGCCACCGGAACCGTACACGGTGTCCGCGCCCGCCGTACCCAGCGACGCCAGGTCGACGCCCGTGCCGGACGCGGCCTTCTTCCCCGTGCGCAGGAGCAGCCGGCCGGTGGAGTGCTGACGGTAGACGAGATCGGTCACCGCGTCCCCGCCGATGTCCTGCACGGTGACGAGGTCCTGATCGAGCCACCCCGAGGACGACACCAGGACCGCCCGGTCCACGGTGGCGCCGTTGTACCCGACGAGCGCCCAGAGCGCGTTGCCCACCTTGACGAAGAAGTCCGTCCTGCCGTCTCCCGTGGCGTCGCCCGCCGAGACGATCTGGGTGATCGTGGCGGGGGCCGGGGCGTTGGCCGGGAGCAGGATCTCCTGGCGGCGGTCCACGTTCACGGCGCCGTAGCCGTCGCCCGGGTAGACCCACATCCGGCCCGCCCGGACGGCGACGAGGTCCTGCAGTCCGTCACCGCCGTAGACGTCCCCGAGGTGGGCGATCAGCGTGTTCTTCCAGTAGCCGGACGCGGCGCCGACGTAGACGGGCTTGCCGTCGTTGCGCGTCGGGTCCTTGTCGGGGTTGCCCCGGTAGGCGCCGGACATGGAGTAGTCGAGGTCGCCCGTGCCCTTCAGCAGGTCGGTGGTCGCCTCGGACGGGTAGAGGCGCAGGTTGCCGCCGGCGTCGACGAGCATGAGGTCGGCGAGCGCGTCACCGGTGAAGTCGCCGGGCTTGTCGGCCTTGTCGCGCGGAGTGACGTAGAAGAAGTACTTCCTCGGCTCCGAGCGGTTCCCGGCTCCGTCGACGGCCCGTGCGTACAGCACGTTCGGGCCCGCCAGCGGCGGTTTGACGTTGGAGGCGGTCGTCACGGTCGTCACCGGCGCGCCCGCGGTGCGCGTCGCGGAGAACGGGTACGACGCCTGGTTGAAGCCGTACTCGAACTTCACCACGTCCGTTTGGGAGGCGCGGAAGGTGAAGGAGCCGGCGGTGCCGAACTTGACCGTGCTCCACTTCATGTCCTCGGGCTCGTTGTTGAAGCCGTTGTCGTTGGCGTCGGCGTCGGGGAACTGGCTCGAGCCGATGATCGGGGGCGTGGGGCGTGAGGTGTCGAAGACGAAGCGGCAGGGCGTCGTCTTGTGCGAGTACTCCGAACTCTTCCCCGCCTTGTCCACTGCTCGGGCGCGCCACGAGTACGTCTTGCCGCTGACGAGTTTGAGACCGCCGGTCACGTTCCCGGTGGGGACCGGGTCGGTGTGCACGCGGGCGGACCCGTTCTGGCTGCCGACGGAGACGGTGCCCTTCGCTCCCAGGAGGTTCGTCGTGGCCCCTCCGGACGGCCACAGCTCGAAGACCAGCGAGGCGAGGTTGCCGTCCTTGTCCGAGGCGTTGCCCCAGAAGGTGAGCGAGGAGGCGCTGACGTTGATGTACGGCGCCGTCGTGTCGCAGCTGAGGTCGGGGTCGAGGTCGAGACCGGTCGGCGGGGCGGGCGGCCGGTTGTAGACCAGGTCCACGTACGGGCCGGAGTCGCCGTCCGCCTGGAACTTCTTCCACGCGTACTGGGAGTTCTCGTCACCCGCGCGGAAGCCCAGCGTCAGTGTCCGCCAGCCGCCGGAGACCGCCTTCTGCGCGGTGGGAGTGATGTCGAACGCGACGTAGTCGTCGGGGCAGTGGGCCGACTTCCAGCCGTGGGCGAACGACGCGCCGCCGATCTTGTTGGCGTTGTTCATCACCGGCATGTTCCGCCAGTTCGTCTTCGAGGAGATCGTGCCCGTCAGGTGCACGGTCATGGTCCGCGCGTTGCAGGACCAGGAGTACGTCTCCAAGGCGCGCAGCTTCGCCTTCTGGACGACGGCGCCCTGGAGGTCGGGGTCCCAGTCGATGCTGAAGAAGGACCGGGACGTTCCCCAGGTGTCGGACTCGAAGCCGACCCGCGCCTCGTGGGTGCCGCCCTTGTTGAAGTTCTTGCCGTTGTAGAAGCTGGCGTCCTTGTGGCGGCTGTAGGCCGTGGTCCAGTCGTTCGTGTGCTTCTTCACCGAGGGGTCGATGAAGACCGGGTACACGGTGGACGGGTCCGAGAGGAACTCCTGGTCAGGCGTCAGAACCCAGTCCCAGCCCTCCAGGTCTGCGCCGACCAGCGCGCCCCGCGAGTCGGGCTGGGGGCCGTTGAGCGGGGCCAGGGAGAGGGTGGCCTCCGCCCCGGTCCGGGTGGGTTCGGGGGTCGGCTCTCCCGGGACGGGAGGCTGCGGAGCCCCGGTCCAGGACGGGTCCGCGGTTCCCTCGGGGGCCTCGGGGAGCACCTCGTCCAGGACGTCTCCCTGGTCGCCGTTGTCCACCGGCTCCGTGGGGCCGGGTTCCGCCGGTTCGGTCTCCGTGGGCTCGGGCTCCGGCGGCGTGTCGGTGGGGTCGGGCGACGGGACGTCGTCCGTCGGGAGGACCTCGGGCTCGGTCGGAGTCGCGCCTGATCCGCCGGCGCCGTCGGTCAGGGTGGGTGTGCCGGAGCTGTCCCACATGAAGGGCGTGGACGACTCGATGACGTCGCGGCCGTCCCGCGTGGCGTTGAGCACGCCGGATACGGAATCCAGCCGGAAGCTCAGGCGGGTGGACCAGAGTCCGTACGCGAGCTGCGCCACGCGTGGATCGGCCGCGGCCTGACGGTCCTTGACCACGAGGACCTGGGCGAAGCCGTTGTCGTCGGCGGTGATGACGAGGTCGGCCCCGGGGAGGATCTCGGGATACAGCAGCCGGGAGCCGTCGACAACCGGCTGGGGGATGGGACCGGGCCAGGTCAGGACCATCCAGTCCTCCTCCTCGGTCTCGATCACGGCGAGAGAGTTCTCGGGGAGGGCCACCATCGGAAGGAGCGAGACGCGTCCGCCGCCCGCGCGGGAGGCGCGGTCCGCCTCTGTGCGGGTGGACCGGTCGACGCCGTCCCGGGACGACCGGCCCGATGAGGGACGGGTGCCCGGAGAGAACACCATGCGGGTGTTCGTCGCCCGGGGCGACCAGCCGTCCGCCACGCGGGCGAGAGTGGTGTCGATGGGCTTCCACTCACCACCCACCTTCGCCCGGACCGGGCTGGCGTGGATGCGCCGCTGAAGCATGCCGTCGGGCCTTGCCCACGTGGTGGAGTACGCGGTGCGCAGAGCCGTGGCCTCGACGGCCTTGCCGGACGCGGCCGCCGCGGCCGCCGCGTCGGCCTCGTCCAGTGGTGCCGTTCGCTGCGGCGCGTGCTCCTGCGCGCGTACCGGACGCGATTCCGGTGGCGGATCGCCGAGCCCGGTCGCGGCGAATCCGGCGGCGAGCACCGCGGTCGCCGCGACGACCGCGAGCACTGGTCGCCGGGACACGCGTCGCCCTCTGCTCGTCATGAGCGTCCTTCCCCCCTTGAGGCCGGCCCGGCGGGCGTCCCACCGGCCGTCGACCGGCCGTGGCGACCTGGAGGAGTCCCGGGCCCCGCACGGCGGATGCGAGCAGATCATGACGCACCCCGCCCGAGGGCGCACGGGGTGCCTGCGCGGCCCGCGCGAGTGACGGAAGGGGGGCGGCGGCAGGTGGTGTGCGGTTGATGCGTCGTCAGTGCGGCGCATAACGGCCGAACCGGGAGGGAACCCCGTCTTCCGGCGGAGATGTGTGAGGTCTCGATCGGTTCGTCACCAGCGGCTCCATCTAACCCCTTTGGCCGTCGTCGCCGGATTGGCGCGCGTGACGATTGCCACATGATCACAACCCCTGTGGTCATCTTCACGAGAGCCCCCCAGAATCGGCACGTCTGAGAATCGCGTCAGTCGCGGCCGGGCCCGACGGGTCGCCGCACCGTCCGGGGGGACCACTCGTGTCTGCGCCGCTTTCCGTCAGCCGTCGTCGCGTTCGCGCGCTCGGCACGACCCTGCTCGGCGCAGTGCTGCTGGGCACGCTCCTGCCCGCGGAGGCGGCGGCGCTGCCGCCCGACCCCGCGAAGAGCGAGACACCGCGCGAGGAGATCGCGCTCGACAGCCTCCCCACCGACGCCAAGGTCGCCGGGGGAGTCCAGAACACGGGTCTGCAGAGCATCGCGGCCGACACCCCCGCGCCGCAGAACGAGGCTCCGGCCGGGACCGCCACGCCGCCGGCGGGCGGTACGGGCACGGTGACCTTCGGCTCCCCGGCGCCACTCGCGGCCCGGGCCGGCTCACTCGCGGCGGAGTCGGCCACCGCCGAGGAGGGCCTCGAACCGGCAGGTCCGCTCCCGGTCCGCCTGGGTCCCGCTCCGGGGGCCGCCGTGCCCACCGGGACCTGGGACGTCACGATGGCCGACCGGGCGACCACCACCGCCGAGGGCATCGACGGCGCCCTCCTGACCGTGACCGCCCCGACCGGCGGCACGGTCCCCGTCCGGGTGCAGCTGGACTACCGCACCTACGAGAACCTCTACGGCGCCGACTGGGCCTCACGCCTCACGTTCGTCCAGTTCCCGGAGTGCTTCCGCACCACCCCGGAGGCGGAGGAGTGCCAGGCCTACGAGGAACTGGAGACCCTCAACGACACGGACGGCAAGACACTCACCGCGGTCGTCGACCCCGCCGCCGACGGCTCGCCCGCCCCCGCGATGGTGCCCCAGGAGGGCCTGAACACCCTCTCCTTCGCCCGCGCGGCCATCGCCGCCGAGGGCACGGGGGACAGCGCCGTCGTGGGAGCCGTCGACTCCGGCTCCGGACAGGGCGGCAGCTTCAAGGCCACGCCGCTCCTCTCCAGCGGCCAGTGGTCCGCGGGCGGCTCGTCCGGCGCCTTCACCTGGTCGTATCCGCTGACCGTGCCGCCGACCCCGGCGGGCCCCCTGCCCAAGATCTCGTTCGACTACAACTCCCAGGCGGTGGACGGCAAGACGGCCACCACCTCGCCGCAGGCGTCCTGGGTCGGCGAGGGCTGGAGCTATGACCCCGGACACATCGAGCGGCGCTACCGGCCCTGCAAGGACGACACCGCTGCCACGTCCGACGGGGCCGCCAACAACGCGGGCACCAAGCCCAAGAGCTCCGACCTGTGCTGGGTCTCGGACAACGCGGTCCTCACCCACGGCGGCAGCACCGTGGAGCTGGTCAAGGTCGGCACGAGCAACGTCTACCGGCCGAAGACCGACGACGGCACCCGCGTCGAGCGCAAGACCGGCGGCACCAACGGCGACGACGACGGCGAGTACTGGGTCGTCACCTCGCGCGACGGCGTCCGGTCGTACTACGGCCTCAACAAGGTGGTCGGCCACGACGACACCAACTCGGTCTTCACCGTCCCGGTCTTCGGCAACCACCCGGGCGAGCCCTGCCACGCCACCACCTTCGCCGCCTCGCGCTGCGGCAAGGAACAGCAGGCATGGCACTGGGGCCTGGACAAGGTCGTCGACGTCCACGGCAACGTCATGATCGTGAACTGGCGCAAGGAGCAGAACCACTACGCGGTCAACCGCAAGTTCTCCTCCCCCGAGCCCTACGTGCGGGGTGGCGCGCCCGTCTCCATCGAGTACGGGATGCGCGAGGGGGCCCTCGGCGCCGAACCCGCCGCCCGGGTCGACTTCGAGCTCGAGGAACGCTGCCTCCTGGGCGGCTCCGCCTGCGACCCCGCACGCTTCGACAACACCGCCGACCCCGCTTCGTACCGCCCCTGGTGGGACACCCCCGGCAACCTCAACTGCACGTCGGGCTCGAAGCTGTGCCCGGCCTTCCCCTCCTTCTGGAGCCGCTACCGCCTGGGCGCCGTCGCCACGTACGCCCACCGGCCCGGCGCGACCGGTCTCGGCAAGGTCGACCGCTACGTCCTCGGCCACTCCTTTCCCCGTGACTGGTACGACACCGCCCCCGGGCTCTGGCTCCAGTCCATCACTCGCTACGGCTTCGCGCCCGGGGTCACCACGGGCGCCCCGCTGTCCCCGGCGGGCGTCACCTTCAAGCCGTACGTGGTCGGGACCGGCCCCGCACACCCGTTGAACGGCCACCTCCCGGCAGACGCGCAGTTGCCGAACCTCGTCCCCCGTTACGCCGACGACCCCCGTCCGGGCATCACTCGGCCCCGCATCGGCGCTGTCGCCACCGAGCACGGCGGTGACATCGAGGTGACCTACACCGGCGGCTGCGCGAAGGAACCCACCGTCGCGCCCGAGAACAACCACGGCACCTGCTTCCCGGTGAAGTGGTCCCCCGACGCCGAGAACGACTCCCCCCGGACGGCCTGGTTCAACAAGTACGTCGTCCACACCGTCACCGAGACGGACCGCATCACCGGCGTCTCCGACCGCATCGTCACCCGGTACCAGTACGCCGGCGCCGCCTGGGCCAAGAGCGAGGACGAGTTCGCCCGGCCCTCGCTCCGCACCCACAGCGACTGGCGCGGCTACGGGCGCGTCGACACCTACCGGGGCAGCGTGGGCGACTCCGGCGGTCAGCGCAGGGAGCACTCCGCCACCCGCTACTTCCAGGGCACCGGCGGTGCGGTCAAGGACTCGGCGGGCAAGGAGACCCTCGCCGCCGTCGACCTGGAGCCCTACGCCGGCATGACGGCGGAGACGCTCGTCTACGGCGGCGCGGGCGACACGGCAGCGCGGCGCACGCTCGCCTTCCCGTGGAGCAAGCAGACCGCCTCGCGCACGCGGGAAGGCGGTCTCCCGGCGCTGACCGCCGTGCGCAAGGGCATCCGGCGCACCGACGACATCCGCCCGACGAGCGCCGGCTGGGAAGCGGTCCGCACGGAGACCGAGGTCGACCCCGACCACGGCATGCCCGTGCAGGTCGAGTCCTCCGTCGTCACCTGGGACGGCACGAAGGAGGCCGTCACGGATCCCACGTGCGCCACGACCTCGTACGTCGAGCATCCCGACGACACCGTCAACATCTTCGGCCTGGCCAAGGAGATCCGCTCGACGGCGACGTCCTGCGCCACGCAGGCGACGGCCGACCCCGAGACCCGGCTCATCCGCACGGTGCGCACCAGCTACGACGGCAAGGAGTGGGGTGAGAGCCCGACCAAGGGCATGCCGACCGCCACCTCCGAACTCGACGAAACCGGAACCGGTTTCTCCCCGCCGACGACCACCACCTATGACCCGCTCGGTCGGCCCCGCACGGTGACCAACCCGGTCGGTGGCGTGTCCGAGACGATCTACACCCCGGGCGACGAGGGCGGCCCCCTCACCGGCCTGGAGAAGATCAACCCGAAGAAGCACTCCACCAGGACGACCCTCGACCCGGGTCGCGGGCTCACCCTGACCAGCACGGACACCAACAACCGGGTCATCCGCATCGAGTACGACGCGCTGGGACGCCTGGTCAAGGGCTGGTCGGCCGCGCGCTCCGCCGGCGGACCGGCCGACGTCGTCATCGACTACCAGATGGCCCTGGCCACCACCAAGGAGAACCGGCCCACCGCCGTCACCGTCAACTCGCTCAAGGACGACGGCACCACCTACGCCCGTCAGGTCACGCTCTACGACGGCCTGATGCGGCCCGTGCAAGAGCAGCGTGAGGCCCACGGCGCGGGACGCCTTGTCACGGACACCGCGTACGACGACCGGGGGCACGTCAGGGAACGGACCGGTGCGTACCTCGCGCCGGGCGAGCCCCAGACCAAGCAGTTCAAGCGTGCCAACGACACGTTCGTGCCCACCATCACCCGCTCCTCGTACGACGGGCTCGGGCGCTCGACGAAGAACGTCGTGTACCACGGCGGCACCGCGGCCACCAGCAGCTGGACGCAGTACGGGGACAACTGGACGCTGCGGATGTCGGGCACCGGGGCCACCCCCGCGGTCCGCACCCACACCGACGCCCGTGGCCGCGTCACCAAGATCGAACAGTCCACCGACTGGTTCCGCGACAACTGGCGCGGCACGACCTACGGCTACGACGCCCGCGGCAACCGCACCCTGGTGCGCGACCACGCGGGCAACGAGTGGAGGTACACCTTCGACGCGCGGGGGCTGCTGGTGGCCTCCCACGACCCCGACATCGGCGACGCATCCTTCACGTATGACGCGATCGGCCGGCAGACCAGTGCCACCGACTCCAAACAGCGCACCACCTTCACCGACTACGACGCGATCGGCCGTATCCTCGCCGTCCGGCAGGGCTCCAAGACCGCCGTGCCGGTCAAGGAGTTCACCTACGACATGCCGGGCTCGCTCGGCAAGCCGTGGACGTCGGTCCGCCGCGACGCCACGGGCGACTGGATCGAGCGCGTCACCTCGTACGACAGCGAGTACCGGGTCACCGGCAAGGAGTTCGTCGTCCCGGCACACTCCAGTACCGTCGGGCTCGCGGGCACGTACGCGTACGCCTACACCTACACGCCGAGCGGCAAGCTGCTGACGACGACCCTGCCCGCCGTGGCCGGGCTGCCCCAGGAGAAGGTGGTCACCCGCTACAACGACGACGGTCTCGCCGAGTCGACCTCCGGACTCACCTGGTACACCTCCGACGTCACCTACTCCGCCTACGGAGAACCGCTGCGGACCGTCAGCGGCCCGCAGCCCTACCGGGTGTGGACCACCAGCTTCGTCGACCAGAACACCGGACGCCTTCAGCGCACCGTCTGGGACCGCGAGACCGCCGACTCCCACCGGATCACCGACGCGTACTACTCCTACGACGGCGCCGGGAACGTCACGTCCGCCGCGCGGAAGGAGACCACGGGTGCGACGAGCACCTGGGACAACCAGTGCTTCACCTACGACTACCTGGGTGAACTGGTCCACGCCTGGACCTCGAACCGGGCCGGCGGCACCAACAAGGGCTGCGGTGCGGCCGAGGGCACGACCTGGGGCTACCAGACCGACGGACGCCAGTCCTCCGGACCCATCGCCGAGGCACCCGACGCGGTGACCGACGGGGCCACGCCCGACGCCGACCTCCAGAACTCGCTCACGAGAGCGGGCCCCGCCACCGGCAGCGTCACCACGACGGGGGCGGCCTACTGGCAGTCGTACACCTACGACGTCATCGGCAACCGCGTCTCGCTGACCGAGCACAACCCGGCCAACCCGGCGCTCGACCAGCGCGAGACCTACGGCTACGGAGTCACGGTCCAGAACAACGGCACCCAGCCGACCACCCTGGCGCAGCCGCACATCCTCACCTCCGTCGACCGGCCGAGCGGCATCGACCCCACCTACGTGGCCGAGGCGACCGGCAACACCACCGACCGCAACCTGGCGGGCGGGGCGCAGAAGCTGACGTGGAACGCCGAGAACAAGCTGACGTCCACCCAGGGCGCCGGCGACGGAGCCGTGGAGATCGTCTCCTCCGGCAAGTGCCTGGACCTCGCGGGCAACGCCTCCGCCGACGGCACTCCGATCCAGCTGTTCCGCTGCAACGACTCCGCGGCCCAGCGCTGGAAGACCACGGGGGACACCCTGCGCATCCATGGCAAGTGCGCCACCGTCAACGGGACCCTCGTGCAACTGGCGGCGTGCAACGGGAGCACCGCCCAGAAGTTCACGTTCCGTCCCGCCGACAAGAGCGTCCTGCACGCCGCGACCGGCAAGTGCCTGGAGATCCCCGGCGGCACCACGGCCGACGGCACGGACCTCCAGGTCGCGACCTGCGCCGTGGCCGCACGCCAGCAGTGGGTGCGCGCCGACACCGTCACCTACGTGTACGACGCCGCCGGGAACCGGGTCCTGAAGACCTCGGCCGCCGGAAGCACCCTCACCCTCGGGGAGACCGAGGTATCCACCGACCCCACCGGGACGCCGCTCCGGGCGAGCCGGGCCTATGCCCACGCGGGCGCGCCCACCGTGGTGCGGACGAACAGCTACTCCTCGACCGCGCACCGGCTCTACGTGCTCCTCACCGACCCGGTGGGGACGGCGACGACCTCGGTCGAGCTCGCAACCGGGCAAGCGGTCACGCGCCGCTCCTTCAAGCCCTTCGGCGAGACGCGGACCGCGGCGGCCTCCTGGCCCAACAGCCGCAGTTTCCTCGGTACGGGCATAGACGACGCCGACACCGGTCTCACCCACATCGGTGCGCGCGAGTACGACCAGTCGACCGGACGCTTCCTCTCGGCCGACCCCATCCTCGACCTGGGCGACCCGCTCCAGATCAACGGTTACGCCTACGCCAACAACAGCCCGATCACCAAGAGCGACCCCGACGGTCTCCTTCCCATCGAGTGCTGGGAGGGGATAGCCACCTGCTCGGGGAACACGATCGTGGCGGCGAAGAACCCCGCGGTACAGCCGAAGAACGCCCTCACGGAGAAGAAGGTCACGACGAAGGACGGCAAGACCAAGCGGGTGATCTACGACGAGAAGGGCGTCCCGCACACCATCGGCGGACCGGGCAAGATCGAGTCGGAACGCCTCGCGATCGAGTACATGAACGAGGACCTTCGCCAGGAAGGGAAGCTGTACGACCCGAAGACGGGCAACGGCCAGGAGTACCTGTGGCAGGACGACGCGGGCAAGGGCAGCGTGATGGAGGGCAAGAAGGGCCTCGTCCACGACGCCAACGGCGACCACCGGGCAGCGGGCGCCACCGCCGACTTCATCAAGGTCACCTGGATGAACGGCAAGATCGTCAGTGTCGACACCTGGGACGTCAACGAGAGCACGGCCGATCTCGACACCAAGGCCGTGGACAACATCGAGAAGACCGTCAACAACAAGATGGACGTCGAGGCGAAGCACCAGACCCAGAACGTCGTCTTCTGGGCGAACAGCCTCGAACAGGCACAGGCCGTCGCGGAGCGCTTCCACGGCAACGCCAACGTCCGAGTCATCTACAGCTCGGGCAAGCTCGGCGAGACGAACCTCGACACGCACATGGTCTTCCAGGGCTTCAAGGGCGGATGGGGTCCCGAAGGACCTCCGGCGTCGGTCCGGGGCGGCGGCCTCAAGGGCGGTGGAAAGGGAGGACGCGTCGTGGGCGGTGTCGGGGCGGCCATGGACATCACCGGCCTGTTCACCATGGTCGTCCTCGGAATCGCCTCTCAGGGGTGCCCCTACGATGAGGCCACCTGCCGAGACATGAACACCGCCTGACCCGAACGGACCGAGAAGCATCATGAGCAAGCAAGTCGTCACCGTCTGTCTGACGCCGTGCGACCCGGACGAGCTGCGTCCGGCACTCGCGGCGGCGATGGCCCCGTTCGAGTACGACGCGCAGATCGGCAAGCCGGACGAGGAGTGGCAGGGGGAGTGGGACCACTGGTTCCTCGACGCGCATGGCTGGGACCTCACCGTACGGCCCGGTCATGAGGACGATCCGCGGATCATCCGGGGCGAGGACGCCCCGTCACGCCCCCGCTCGCTGTGCGACGGAGGTCCCAAGGGCCTGCTCGACCTCGACACGGGCCGCGCCGCCGCCGCCCGGGAGGCCGGGGAGCGGTGGGACGCCTGGCAGGCCTTCGCCGACGGCTTCCCGCCGAGCCTGCCGTATGCGCACTTCGCACGGAGGGCGGCCGAGGATCCGGGCTATACACAGGACCAGGTGGTGGCGGACTTCGGTGCCCAGCCCTTGATCCGCGCGATCGACCAGGACCCTGCCCTTGAGGAGCGGTTCGGCTGGGACCCCGTGCCGTGGTTCGGCGAGGACCGTGCCGCCTTCGTGGAGCGGGCGGAGGCGGCCGTCCTGCCGACCTTCGCCCTCCTCACGCTCGACGGCCGCTGGCTGGACGGCAACTCCCATCCGGCCCACGTCCGCTTCAACACCTATGTCGACGGCCTTCGGGACAGCACGCTCCTCGTCCGGGTGATGTACCACTCCTGAGCATCGTCCGCGCCGTTCACATCGTCCGCAAGGCGCCGCCCCTCAGGCCCGAGACCCCGCTCGACTTGTCGCCGATGGACCGATGGACCGATGGACCGGAGCCGAACCGATTCGATCACAAGGTGACGCCTGCCTACAGCTGGCCGGCGGACCGCCTCGCCCGAACTGCTGGCCGACGCCGGACTCGTTCCCTTCGCCCGGCTGCTCCACGATCCGGCCCCCGGACGGGGCTTCCTCGACGTCCACCTGCTGGCCCGCCGCCCGTAGGTCCTGCCGGGCGATGTCCGTCGGGTGGTCGGCACGCCTTCGGACTGCCGGCCCGGCGGACACTCGCTGATCCGAGCCTGGTTCCCGGCCGCGGACGTGGGAGGCACGTCGGGCAATGATCGGCGAAGCCGGCCGGCTCCCGTCCTGCCGGCCGCCGCGGTGGTCGCTGCAGGGAACGTTGCTGACCTTTTGCCGGCCCCGCCCATGCGGGAATGGCGTTCACCTGCAGAATCGCCGTGATGGGGTGTGCTGTGGTGGAACTTCGTGGGCCGCACGGACGAGGAGATCCGCGAGGCGAGGGAGGCCTGGATGACGACTGGCCGCTTCGGCGACGTCAAGGGCTACGACGGCGACCGCCTGCCCGCCCCTGAGGTCGCCGCCGCCCACCTCAAGGCCCGGGGAAGGGTGCGCTGAACCGGCGTTTTCTCGGCAGCAGTGGCCTCGGACAGCCGGCCCGGGGCCACTCACCGTCCGGGGAGGGCGTCACCTGCCGTCCGTTCCTGCCGTCCGTCACCTGCCGTCCGTCAGAACCCGGTCGAAGACGCCGACGAGCCGCGCCCCCGCGCGGTCGGTCCCGCGGCGCTCCCGTTTCGCACCCGCCGAGGCCCTCTCCAGCCGCAGCCGCGCCGTACGTCCGCGCAGTGTCAGCGTCATCAGCTGGTTGCCGAACCACGGTCCGCCGGTGCGGTCCCACCGGACCGCCGGTCTCGTGACCCCTCCGTGGCGGGCCAGGAGATGCCCGATCCCTTTGGCGAACCGGCTCCAGCCGAAACGGAATCCGGCTCGTACGGCCTTGGGTACCGAGTTGTGCAGCGGCGAGCAGGTCAGCTGGAAGACGCGGGAGCGCGGCTGCTGCCCGGTGGTCCAGAGGGGCTCCGCCACATACCCGTGATGCACGTCCCCGGAGAGCACACACACCGTCGCCGGGGCGGCGTCGGCCCTCCCCACTTCGGCGACCGTCTCCGTCAGCCTCCGGAACGACGAGGGGAACGCCGCCCAGTGCTCAAGGTCGGCCCGCCGGCGCAGCCGCTCACCGAAACGCGCCCACCGCGGCCCGCGTTCGCCCCGGCAGAGCGCCGCGTGCCAGCCCTCCGCGAAGTGGACCATCGGGGGCAGCAGCCACGGGAGCGAGGTCCCGATCAGCAGGTGGTCGATGCCGCCGGGGTCGTCGACCACCTGCGTCCGCAGCCAGGCCGCCTCCTGGGCGTCCAGCATCGCCCGGTGCTGCTCCTCCAGCACCCGCGCGGCCCGGGTGTCGACCATCAGCAGCCGGGTGCGGCCGAAGTCCCTGCGGTAGCTCCAGCGCACCGTCACAGGCTCGGCGTCGGCGCGTTCGGCGAACGCGCGCAGCACCTCCGTGCCGTCGCCGGCCGCCAGTACCGCCGCGTACAGCTCGTCCTCGGCGAGCTCGGCGGGGGAGAGGTTCCCGAGGTGCTGGTAGACCCAGTACGACATCAGCCCGCCGGTGATCCGCTCGTGCCACCAGGCCGTTGCCCGCATGTCGGCCGCCCAGGCGGCGCTGGTGTTCCAGTCGTCGACGACGTCGTGGTCGTCGAAGATCATGCAGCTGGGCACGGTCGAGAGCAGCCAGCGCAGTTCGGGGTCGCCCCAGGACTCGTCGTAGAGGTGGGTGTACTCCTCGTAGTCGGCGACCTGGTCCGGCGGGGCGGCCGAGCCGGTGCCGGCGGCCCGCCGGTGCCGGGCGATCCAGACGCGTGTGTCTTCGGACGTCTCGTCCGCGTACACCTGGTCGCCGAGGAGGAGGAGAACGTCCGGACGCTGGGCCTCCGGGTCGGCGGCGAGCCGGGCGGAGAGAGTGTCGAGGACGTCGGGGCCCACCGGATCGGGCTTTCCCACGGCAGGCGCCGCCCACCGGCACGAGCCGAAGGCGACCACCGCGCCCGTCGCCGGGACCGGCGGCGTGTGGATGGTGCTGGGCGGCTGGGGCGAGTCCGCGAGGGGCCACACCCGCTCGCCGTCGAGCAGCACCTCGTACGCCGTGGCGGATCCTGGGGCGAGTCCGGTCACGACCACCAGTGCGTAGTGGTGGCCGGCGACGCGGAACGTCGGAGCCGTACCCCCTGCGCCGTCCGTGCACCGGACCTCCGCCGTGCACGCCCGGTCGGTCTCGACCCACACCGTCGCGCTCGTGCCCGACTCCCAGTCCACGTGGCGCAGGAGCGGTCCCAGCCTCAGACCGGCCATCGCGAGTCCCCTTCTGGCGCTCCGTACGGCACAGTCGGCCGCTCCATCCAGTATCGAACGTCGGCGGAGAGCGTGCTGTTGCGCGCCCCGCCGCCCCGCGCCGGGACCGGCGGACGACTCGGCGGGGTGCTGTCACGTTTCTGCGGTGAAACGCTGCCTCCGAGCGGGTGAGTGCCGTGTGCAGGCCCTGCCGTTCCTCTGGGCGGCGCGCTACAAACCGAACGTGATCAGGAACCTGTCGCGGAGCTCGTCCACGCTCCTCCTCGCGCTCATGCCCCTTCTCCCCACCTCCGGCCCCGCGTCGGCAGCCGACGGCCGGCACAGGGCCGTCCAGCCCGACCCCGTCGTCTTCGTCCACGGCTGGAACTCCGACGGCTCCACCTGGCGGACCATGGCCGACCGCTTCCGGGCAGACGGCTGGCCGATCGGCCACCTCGACCAGTGGACCTACGACGCCACCCGGTCCAACGCCACCACCGCCGAAAAGCTCGCCGAGGAGATCGAGCGGGTCCTGGCCGCCACCGGCGCCGCCAAGGTGGACGTCGTCACCCACTCGATGGGCGCGTTGTCCTCCCGCCACTACCTCAAGAACCTCGGCGGCGCCTCCAAGGTCGACGCGTGGGTCTCTCTGGCGGGTCCCAACCACGGCACCGACGTCGCGCGTCTGTGCGGAGGTGCTCCGTGCGTCGAGATGCGGCCGGGGTCCGACTTCCTGAACGTGCTCAACGCCGGTGACGAGACCCCCGGCCCCCTCCGCTACGCCACCTGGCGCTCGCCGTGCGACATGGTCATCAGCCCCAAGGACAGCGTGGTTCTCTCCGGCGCGGCCAACAGCACGACCGCCTGCCTGGGCCACAGCGAGCTGCACACCGACCAGGCGGTCTACGAGGAGGTCAGGAAGCACATCCGCTAGCCGGGCGGACGCGTGCGACGGCCCTGCCGCCTCGCCCGGCGGCAGGGCCGTCGTCCCGTCTACCTCGATGCCTCATCGGCCGCTGAGGGCCGGCCGGGCGGCACGACGCCGGTCGCCGGACCTCACACCGAGCCGCGCCACGCGCCCGTCTCCTGGCCTCCGCGCTCTTCGATGAACGACTTGAACCGTTCGAGGTCGCCCGTGACCTTCCGCTTGACGAACCCGAGCTTGTCACCGACCTGCTCCGTCAGCCCCTCGGGTGCGAAGTCCATCTGGAGCATGACCTTCGTCCGGGTCTCGTCGAGGCGGTGGAACGTGACGACGCCGGCCTGCCGCGCCTCACCCTCGACGGTCGTCCAGGCGACGCGCTCGTCCGGGATCTGTTCGGTGACGACGGCGTCGAACTCGCGGCGCACTCCGCCGATCTCCGTGACCCAGTGGGTGAGCGTGTCCGTACGCTGCTCGATCCTCTCCACGCCGTCCATGAAGCGCGGGAACGTCTCGAACTGGGTCCACTGGTCGTACGCGGCGCGGACCGGGACCTCGACCTCGACGGACTCCTCGACCTTCGACATGGGAAAACCCTTCTCGTTCGGGAACGGGTTACGGGGATTCGCGTAACCCGCACTCGAGAACTCACACCTCCTTCAGGAAAACCGAACGAGGACGAGGCCGGGTACCGGCCCGCCCGCGGTCTCCCCCCAGGCATACGGGCTGCGGAACGGGGCACCCGAACGACGGCCGGGAGAACATGCCCCGGCCCGATCGGAACGCCATCGATTCCCGAACAGGAGTTGTTCGTACGTGACTGAGAACGCCTGGAACTACCGGCCGTCCTTCAACTACGCCGTCGGCACGGACCTCACCGGCTACAAGGTGGAGGCGCTCGACGGGAGCATCGGCAAGGTCGACAAGCACTCCGAAGAGGTGGACGACGCCTACGTCGTCGTCGACACGGGTGTGTGGATCTTCGGCAAGGAGGTTCTCCTGCCCGCGAACACGATCTCGCGCATCGACGCGGAGGACCGGAAAATCTATCTGGACCTGACCAAGGAACAGATCCAGAACGCCCCCGAGTTCCACCGCGAGAAGCACCTCGACGAGGTCGCGTACCGCGATCAGGTGGCTTCGTACTACGGATACACGGGTGGCGCCGGCCCGCTGTAACCCCGCAGGCCATCGGGCGTGGAGCTGCCGCGGCTACCGTTCGTCCCCCTCGTGGTGGCTCCCGCCGCCGGAGTCCGCGTCACGGCCTCGGGATCCGGTCGAACAGGCCGGGCGGAAGCAGGCCGTCACCGTCTTGCCGCCGTGCCGCTGGCACTGCATGCTCCACGTGTCCGCGAGGGCCTGCACGATGCTCACGCCCCGGCCGGACACCGCGTCGCCGTCGGCGTCACGGGGCCGGGGCAGCGTCGGATCCTCGTCGTGGACGTTGATGTGGAGGCAGTCGCCGTCCCAGGTCAGCACGAGCTGTGCGTCGCTGTGCGCGTGGACGTGGGCGTTCGTGAGCAGCTCGGAGACGGTCAGGACGATGGAGTCCACCGTGTCGGGTTCCCGCGCGGCCCACGGCAGGGACGCCAGATGCTCCCGCGTCCACTGCCGCCCGGCCCGTACACCCCCGGACACGGGGAACGAGTGCGCCCAACCCATCGCCTTGACTGTCATGTTCTTCTCTCCCCGGGAGCGGTCGTGAACGCGGTCCGCGTCGCTGGTCCGTACGGGAGACGCGTACCCGGCGTTCGCGTCGGCAGGCGTCCCGAACGCCGGGTCGGTTTCAGCGGGACGCGCCGAGTACCGGAGCGAGGGCGGCCAGCAGGCGGGTGCCCAGATTCCGCCTCGCGCTCTCGGTGTCCGGGTGGGCGTCGTCGAAGCCCGTCCAGTCCACCTCGCGGACGGCGTTCTCGAACATCCCGAGGCTCAGTGGTTCGTCCGGGTGGCCCGGCCACTCGTCCGCCTCGCGCAGCACCGTCTCCAGGAGGGCGAGTGGCAGGACGCAGCTCTCGGCGAGGAGAACCGCGTCGTACAGGTCCTTGGCCTGCGGATACATGTCGCAGCTCAGCCACATGAGCTTCCAGGCCAGGGACAGTTCCCGGTCCGCGGCGGGCAGGCGGACGCCGGCGACCTCGGTCGGGCGGGGCGGGGTCGGGAGTCGTTCCTGGAAGACGAAGTCGAGCTGGACCTGGCCGCCGGGCAGACCGGGGGCCGTCCACGGCAGGACCAGACGGTGACCGGGCACCCGCTCGTACGTCCAGATGTGCTCGGACACGGCGCCGGCTGCCGAGATCGACAGGTCCGCACCGTTCTCCTCGGCAAGGCGCTCTGCCGCGTCGGCGATGCCGCCGAGCATGGCGCGGGTACGCGGCTCCTCGATGCGCCAGGTCTCGGGGACGACGACGAAGTCGATGTCCTTCGGGGCGCGGGCGGCCTCCGCGAACCAGGCGGACATCAGCATGCTGCCGCGCAGAACGAGGGAGTCGGCCCACGGCGAGCCGGCGACGGCCGCGAGAACGAGCTCCAGTGCCGCGCGCCGGGCCGCCTGCCAGCGGACCCGTAGCTCCGGGTCCTCGACGACGCCGTCACCGGGCCGGTAGGCCTCGTCGAAGTGCTTGAGGGCCGGATCGAAGACCCGGTGCCGGACGGCCGCGTCGCCTATGCCGGCGGTCAGGGTGTGCGGGAGTTCGTCCCTGCGGCGCGCGTGGTCGACACGGAACTCCGCTCCGGTGGCGGACCCGTCCGGGACCGGCGGTGTCAACTGCTTCTCGTTCATACGGCCTCCTCCAGCCAGCCCTCGTCCCATGACAGGTCGCTGTCGGAGAGGACGAACTCCCTCTCTTCGGAGACCAGTTCGTGCCCCGCGGCGACCAGTGTGGTGACGAGTACGCCGCAGGCGGATCCTGCCGCGTCCGCGGGCCCCGGGTGCCGCTGGGTCACGAAACGCCCGTGCCGCCCGTCCGGACCCGGCAGCAACCGGCGGGCGTTCCAGGAGACGTGGGCACCGTGCGGCATGACGAGGGCCTCCAGCGCGGCCCGGTCGTACCCGGCGGGCAGAGCCAGCTTGAGATGGTGCTCGTAGTAGCCCCCGCCGGGGCCCGCGGGCTCCGTGCTCCACGGCACCGTCTCGACCTTGACCCGCACCGGCTCGAAACCGGCCTCCCGCAGCCCGGCCACGACGGCCGTATGACCGGTCCTGTCGGGCAGGGTGAGCATCGGCTGGACCGGCGTCCGACCTCGGGCCAGGACGATGGTGGTGACCTTCAGACCCCGGTCCGCCGCCCACACGTCGAGCCGGAGCCGTTCCTCCTCGGTCCGGCACCGGACGGTCACATGCGTCTCGTAGACCTCGTCGAACTCGTCGACCTCGAACCCCTCGTACACGGCGGAGAGTCTGGCAGAGAGGATGCCGGGGGCTCATCCGGATTTTCTGCCCGAGCGCCCGTAAGCTCGCAGCCGACGACGACAGGAGACCGGCATGTGGAAGCGGGCCCTCGACCGGGCCGGGGTCGAAGAGCCGCGGCTGCGGCAGGACTACACAAGGCAGCGGCGGGCCGTGCGGAGGTACAGGACCGCCGAATACGCGGCCGCGCGGTTGCTGCTCCCCGCCGCACTGCTTCCGCACGTCGTGGCCGCCGTCGCGTTCATGCACGACACCGACGACCGGATCGACCGCGGAACACCGGACGAACGGGTGGCGGCCCTCGCGGAGTGGGACGGGCTCGTACGGAAGGCCTTCGCCGAAGGCGACTCCGGACTGCCCGTGCTGCGTTGTCTGGTGCGCACCGCCGAACGCCACCCGGACGTGCGCGCCCATGTGGACGAGTTCCTGCGGGGATGCGAGCGCGAGGTCGCGTGGCGGACCCTCACGGACGACGAGGAACTGGAGCGGTACGTACGGGAGTACTCCCTGCCCGCACTGATGCTCACGGCCTGTCTCCTCGCGCCCGCGGACGCGCCGGCGCGGGAGGTGTTCACGGACGGCTGCCACCGGCTCATCCGCGCAATGCAGCGCATCGACTTCCTGGAAGACCTGCCCGAGGACGTGCGCGCGGGCCGGCCCGGCGTTCCCGCCGACGCGGTGGCACGCCACGGCGCGGACCTCACCCGGCCCGGCGCGGCGCTGGGCCGGCTCGTCGGGGAACAGGCGGACCGGGCCGCCACCGACCTGGCGGCGGCCGCCCTCCTCGCCGGCGTGGTGGACCCTTCGTACCGGCCCTTCCTGCGGGCCCTCGTCGGCGTCCAGCGCCTCCGCCTCGACGCGGTACGCCGCGCGGGCGCGTCCCTGGCGACACGGAGCTCGGGCCCCTCGGCGTCGGCGGCGGCCGTACTGCTGCTGCGCGAGACGGCGGCCCGAACCCGCCGCGCCTCATGGGCCGGGCCCTCGGGTGCCTGAACTGCAGGTGCACGCATGAGGCCCGGATCCTGTGGATCCGGGCCTCATGTCACTTCAGTAGCGGGGACAGGATTTGAACCTGCGACCTCTGGGTTATGAGCCCAGCGAGCTACCGAGCTGCTCCACCCCGCGTCGGTAGGTACAACACTACGCCACCCACGGCACCACCAGGACCAGGCCGCTTTCGCTCGTCCCCAGTTCGGACGAGGAGCTGAACCCCTTGGGGTCCGCGGCCGTACACAGCGTCGAGGCCGTCGGCGCTCCAGGCGGGTGCGTACGACGGCCGGTGTTCATCTCGACGACACTCCCGAAGGACCGCAGACCTATGACGATGATCAACAGCCCCCTCCCGGCGGGCGACCGCGAGATCGCGGGTGCGGCTCTGCAGGCGACCCTGGTCGACCTGCTCGACCTGTCCCTGGTGGCCAAGCAGGCGCACTGGAATCTGTACGGCCCGCGTTTTCGCTCGGTCCACGTTCAGCTCGACGAGGCTGCCACGATCGCACGCGACTACGCGGACACAGTGGCCGAACGCGCGGCTGCGCTGGGAGTGAGTCCGGATGGGCGGGCGGTCACCGTCGCGGGCACCAGCGGCGTGCCTGCCCTCCCGTCGGGCTGGACGAAGGACGGCGACGCTGTCGACGCCCTGGTGCATGCGCTCTCAGCGGTCATCGGGAGGGTGCGGGAACGAATCGAGGAGACCGGTCCGGTGGACGCGGTGAGTCAGGATCTCCTCATCGGACTGACGGCTGAACTGGAGAAACAAAGCTGGATGTTCCAGGCGGAGAACAGGGCCTGACACCCGCCTTGGGGCGGCGCCGGATGGGACGGCGACGGCGAGTCCCGTCCGGTTGCCGCGGCGCGGAGCGCGGACGACCGAGCCGGGACCACCCGCCCGCGCTGTGGCTACATGCCGAACACACCTTGTTTCCCCAAGGCCTTGCGCAGTGCCCGCACGGCGTAGAAGGCGCGGCTCTTGACGGTGCCCGGCGGGATTCCGAGGTGCTCGGCCACCTGGGCCACGCTGCATTCCAGGTAGTACATGAGGTGGATGACGGTCCGATGCTGCTCCTTCAGCTCCCGTAGCGCCTCCAGCACCGCGTGGGAGGTGATCGTGGATTCCGTGCCGTCCCAGGAGGTGTCCAGATCCTCGACCGCCATCAGATCCAGCGGCCGGACCTGCCGAGCCCGGTGGTGGTCGATGACCAGGTTCCTGGTCACGGTGAACAGCCACGGCCGGATGTGTTCGCCGCGGGCGCCCAGGAGCCGGGAGTGTTTCCAGGCGCGCGCCGCGGTCTCCTGGAGGATGTCCTCCGCCTTGTGCCAGTCACCGTCCAGCAGCCGCGCGGCGTATCGGACGAGCAGAGGGCCGTACTGCTCGTAGATGTCTCGTATGAAGGCGTCGCCGTCGGTGTCCGAGGCGGCGTGCCGGGCATGTGCCCGAGTCGGAGCGAGGGTGGCCGTCCCCGCCTTCATGATCCCGTTCATGGGTGGTGCTCAATTCTCGTCAAGTGTTCCGTGGCGTGCTCTCCCCCTTGCGCGAGGAGTGGCTCAACACTCGGCGGGACCCCTTCTCCAAACCTTGTCGTCTCCTTGTCGCGCCGGCCCGGCCGCGGGGTGTGCAGCGCGAAGCGACGAGTTCGGCGTCTCCGACGTGCGGCGGGAGACGTCCGGCGTGGTGGCGGAGGGAGCCCGCCAGACGTGAACCCGGTGCGTGCTGCGGTCGTAGGGACGAAGGACACGTCCGCGCGCGGCGCGTGCCCAAGGACGGGCCGCCGACTCGTGCGGCCACTTTCCATTTCAAGGGGACTTCATGGCCCGTTCTCACCCGAACTCGAAGATCCGCAGAGGAGTGGCCACGGCCGCCGTTCTCACCACGTCGCTGCTGACGTCCGGGGCCGCTCCGGCCGCCGCGACCGGCGTCTCCGGGCAGGGATCCTTCGAGCACTACGTCGCCCTCGGAGACTCCTACGCCGCGGGAACAGGCCTGCCCCTGACGACGGACGCCACGTGCATGCGCTCCATGGGCAGCTACCCGGCGTGGGTCGCCGAGACGTACAAGCCCTCCGTCTTCAAGGACGTCACGTGCGGCGGAGCCACCACGCGCTCGTTGTGGAACCACGAGGGATCGGCCGCACCCCAGGTCAACGCCCTCACCCAGGACACCGACCTGGTGACCGTCACACTCGGCGGCAACGACCTCGGCTTCTCCGACGTGCTCACCAGATGCGTCCTGGCCGGTCTCACCACCCGGGAGGGAACTCCCTGCCGGGACGCGGCGGCCGAGGAGGTGGACGCTGGCTTCGCGAGGCTGAGCACGCGTCTGCCCGACATGCTCGCCGACATCAAGCGGCGCAGCCCCCGAGCGCGTGTCGTCGTGGTCGGGTACCCCAACCCGTTCCCCCTCGACGGGAGCGGCTGTGGTTCCTCCGTGCCTCTGGCCAAGGGTGACGTCACCTGGCTCCACCAGACCACGAACCGGCTGAACCTCATGCTGGAGATGTCGGCTCTCCTGAAGCAGGCCGAGTTCGTCGACACCTCCTCGGTGTTCCGGGGTCACGACATGTGCCGGCCCCCGTCCGGGCAGTGGATCAACCCGCTGCTGCCCCGGACGTCGGGCTCCGCCCACCCCAACACCGTCGGCCACCTGATGACCGCCGTCGAGGTGTACGAGAGGCTCGAGAACGGCGCCTGACGCCTCGGGGTCGGCGGTCCCGAAGGCCGGCCCGGTCGGCCTGTCGGTCGCAGCCGAGGTCACCGCCGCCGGTGAACCGCGGCGCGGGGCCGCTCGTAGGAAGCGGTGACGCCCGCCCACATGAGAGCCCTCACCGGGCGTCAGCCCTCACACAGAAGGACATCCAGAATGCGCATCACCCGACCGACCAGGCCAACCCGACCGGTCGCCCTGCTCGGCGTCGCGGCCGTCGGCCTTTCCCTCACGGCTGCGACCCTGCCCGGTCAGGCCGAGACGTCGGCCCGCCACCATCCGGACCGGCCGACGATCGTCCTGGAGCACGGGGCGTTCGCCGACGCCTCCAGCTGGGACGGGGTCGTCGAGCGGTTGCAGCGGGTCGGCTACCCGGTGGTGGCCGCCGCCAACCCGCTGCGCGGACCGGCCACCGACGCCGCCTACCTGCGCAGCGTCGTCGAGCACATCGACGGCCCGGTGGTCCTGGTCGGCCATTCGTACGGCGGCACCGTCATCAGTCAGGCGGCCACGGGCCTGGAGGACAAGGTCAAGGCTCTCGTCTACATCGCCGCGTTCCTCCCCGACACGGGTGAGAGCTCGCTGGGGCTGACGAACAAGTTCCCCGGCAGCACCCTCGGTGAGGTCGTCGCCCCGGTGAACTACACGCTTCCCGACGGAGCCTCGGGCGCTGACGTCTTCATCAAGCCGGACAAGTTCCACCAGCAGTTCGCCGCGGACGTCCCGGCGGACAAGGCGCGGCTCATGGCCACCGGGCAGCGTCCGATCGCCGCCGCCGCGCTGGAGGAGAAGTCCACCCGTGCCGCCTGGAAGACGATTCCCTCCTGGTCGCTGGTCACCACAGGGGACCGGAACATCCCCGTGGCGGCCCAGCGCTTCATGTCGGCCCGTGCGCACGCCCGTACGACTGAGATCGACGCCTCGCACGCGGTGTCCGTCTCGCGTCCCGACGCCGTCGCCCGCATCGTGGAGAAGGCGGCCCGCACGGTCCGCTGACCGGGACCTGCCGATCCGGCCAGGAGGCCGTTCCGGCAGACGCCTTCGCCGGCCGAGTCGCCCGGACGGTGAACCGCGCTCACCCCGTCACCGTTTTCAGGACGACGAGGTGCCGACGCCGGACATCCGAGGTCAAGGCCCGTACGGACCGCCGACCACACCCGACCATCACCTCGCACCACAACCCACATCGAGAGGCAGCAACCACCATGCCGTTCATCACCGTCGGCCAGGAGAACTCCACCGGCATCGACCTCTACTACGAGGACCACGGCACAGGGCAGCCGGTCGTGCTGATCCACGGCTACCCGCTCGACGGCCACTCCTGGGAGAAGCAGGCCGCGGCCCTGCTGGAGGCCGGATACCGGGTCATCACCTACGACCGACGCGGATTCGGCCGCTCCAGCCAGCCCACCACCGGCTACGACTACGACACCTTCGCCGCCGACCTGAACACCGTCATGGAGACCCTCGACCTCGACGACGCCGTCCTCGTCGGCTTCTCCATGGGCACCGGCGAAGTCGGCCGCTACCTCGGTACCTACGGCTCCGCCCGGGTCGCCAAGGCTGCCTTCCTCGCCTCGCTGGAGCCGTTCCTGCTCAAGACCGACGACAACCCCGAGGGTGTCGACGGGAGCGTCTTCGAGGGCATCAAGCAGGCCGTCACCGCCGACCGGTACGCCTACTTCACCGCGTTCTACCAGGACTTCTACAACCTGGACGAGAACCTCGGCACCCGGATCAGCGAGGAGGCGGTCCGCAACAGCTGGAACGTGGCCGCCGGCGCCTCCTGGTACGCCTCGCTGGCCTGCGTCTCCACGTGGACCACCGACTTCCGTGCCGACATCCGGAAGGTCGACGTGCCGGCGCTGATCCTGCACGGCACCGCCGACCGCATCCTGCCGATCGAATCCACCGGCGAGCTCTTCCGCAAGGCGCTCCCGCAGGCCGACTACGTCGTCGTCGAGGGCGCCCCGCACGGCCTGCTGTGGACCCACGCACAGGAGGTCACCGACGCCCTCCTCGCCTTCCTGGCCAAGTAGGAGGCCGAGGCCGGCCTCTCACCGGCCGGACGGAGACCCGTAGGCGCCCCGCCACCGCTCGACGGTGACGGGGCGCCGTCTCCGTCGGGGCTGACGCCGAGGGACGCGACGCGCCGCCTGAGCTCAGCGGATGCGCGGAAGGGGGACCATCCGCTGAACCCTCCCCGTCGGAGTCCTAAGTCGCAGGGCTGCCGCTCCTCGGAACCGGGAGCTTATGGCTGTGATCATGGGCTGCTCTCTCCGGCACGGTGGGCATGGGGTCCCCCTCCATGTCCAGGGCGGTGAGCCGGTCACGGACCTGCTGAGCACTGTGGGACATGGCTCGCTCGTCGGCGCGTTCGAGGGCTTCGACCCAGTCGGCCCGTGCGCCCTCCCGGTCGCCCAGGGCCAGTCGGGTGTCGCCCAGCCGCATCAGCGACCCTATGGCGTTCCTGTGGTCGCCCAGCTCCTCGAACGCCCGCGTCGCCCGCTGGTAGGTGTCCACCGACTCCTCGTAACGGCCGAGCATACGGAGGTTGTAGCCCAGGATGTCCCAGGCCTGGGCCAGCTGCCACGGCGCTCCCAGGCGTTGGAACAAGGCGATGCCCTCCTCGCTGTACCGAAGGCTTTTCTCAAGGTGCCCCAGGTTGGAGTGGAACCAGGCGAGCTCGATGAGGCACTCGGCCAACCACAGCTCCTCACCTGTCTCACGGGACAGTTCCAGTCCCCGCTCCGAGAACGACACGGCCTCCTGGACCTGGCCGAACAGGAACAGCGCACACGCCATGACGTAGTGGGCTCGGGCCTGTTCACCGGTCGCGTCGAGCTCTTCGAAGATCGCGGTGGCGCGTCGCAGGTGGTGAAGGGCTTGTTCCTGGTGGCCGAGATATCCGTGAACGCTGCCGAGATGGCGGAGGCAACGACCCTCTTCGAGGCGGTTGTTCTGGCGTCGGGCCACTTCGAGGGCGGGGGTCAGCGCGGTGATCGCTTCGGGCCAGAACTCCTGGCGGTTGAGATGTTCCTTGAGGGACCAGGCCAGCCCGGTGGTGTGGTGGTCCAGCTTCTGGCTGACGGCGGTGTGGAGCAGGCCGGTCAGCACCCGCTGCTCGGCGGCGAGCCATCGGGTCGCCTGCTGGACGGTGGTGAGGCTCTCCGGGGTGACGCCCGGGCCGGGTGCACCGAGGTCGAGGTCGGGCGGTGTGTCCTGTTTGAGGAGCTGGTTGGCCTCGTGGGCGGTGAACATGTAGTGGTCCAGGATCCGGAGGGTGGCGTGGTGGCGATCCTGGGCGCAGTCGTGGGTGTGGGTGAGTTCGGTGGCGTAGCCGCGCAGGAGGTCGTGCAGGCTGTAGCGGCCGGGCAGCGGTTGTTCCACGAGACAGGAGCTGACCAGGCCGGCGAGTGCGCGGCGGGTCCGGGCGACGGAGAGACCGGCGAGGCTGGCGGCCGCGGGGGCGGTGATGTGGGGGCCGGGGTGCAGGGCCAGGAGACGGAGGAGCCGGGCTGTGGGCTCGTCCAGGGACCGGTAGGACCAGGAGAAGACGGCGCGTACGTCGGTGGTCGAGTCGAAGCCGGTGAACGCGTCGAGGCCGCCGTGGGTGTCTCGCAGGTCGTCGACGATGGCGTGGAGGGGGAAGGAGGGATCGAGTTCGGCGCGGGCGGCGACCACCGCCATGGCCAGGGGGAGCCGGCCGCACAGGCGGATGATGTCGGCCGCGGCGGCGGGCTCGGCGTCCAGTCGTTCGGTGCCCAGACGGCGCTCGAGGGCTTGGTGGGCCTCCGCCTGTGAGGGCAGAGGAAGGGTGAGGGGTCTGGCACCGTCGGTGGTGATCAGGCCGGGAAGCTGGTTGCGGCTGGTGATCAGGGTGAGGCAGCCCGTTCCCCCGGGGAGCAGGGGGCGTACTTGCTGCTCGTCGCGGGCGTTGTCCAGGACGAGGAGGACCTGCCGGTCGGCCAGGAGGCTGCGGAAGAGTGTGCTGCGGCCGGGGGTGTCCTCGGGGATGCGCTGGGCGGGAACGCCGAGGGCGGTGAGGAAGCCGTGCAGGGCGCTGCCGGGTTCGACGGCGGGTGCGTGGGGGTGGAACCCGCACAGGTTGACGAAAAGCTGTCCGTCGGGGAAGGAGGAGGCGATGCGGTGGGCATGGTGGACGGCGAACGTGGTCTTGCCGACACCGGGAGCACCACTGACGACGACGGCGGAGGCAGTGGTCGTCCCGGTCCGGCCCGGTGCACCGCTCACGTCCGACAGCCACGCACCCTCGGCCTCCCGTCCCGCGAACACCGTCAGACTGCGCGGCAGTTGAGCCGGACGTACCAGAGGGGGCGACGTGATTCCCCCGAAACCCGCGGCCGGTCCGGCACTCGCATCGGACCCATCGGACCCATCGGACCCATCGGCCGCGTCGGCCGGTTCGTCGGCGGCCGGGCCGACGGGCGCGGTGGCCGCGTCCTCCTCCGGCGTCCCGGACGTGGTCGGCCCGAGCGGATCGCGCCCGTGTCCGGTGCCCCCGCCGGAGGCGGGTGCCGTGCCGAACCTGTTCGACTCACCGGCTGAGGGAAGGGACGGCAGGTCGTGCTGGAGGATGCCATGGTGCAACGCGCGCAGGGACGGGCTCGGTTCGAGACCGAGTTCGTCGGCGAGGTGCCGACGCAGATCGGTGTAGCGCTGGAGTGCTTCCGGGTGCCGGCCGGCGAGGTACAGGGCGCGCAGCAGCAGGGCCCAGCCGGTCTCCCGCAAGGGATGCTCCGCGGTCATCTCCTGCGCCGCGTCCAGGGCCTCGGCGATCCGTCCTCGCAGGAGCAGGGCAGTGGTGCGGACCTCGCGGGTGGTCTGCCGCAGTTCTTCCAGGCGTGCTGCCTCGTTGACGGCGAACAGGTGGTGCGCGGCGTCGGCGAACGCGGTGCCGCGCCACATCTCCAGGGCTTTTCGGGTCTCCTCCACGACGCGTTCGGGCCGGCCCTGGTCCATGAACCGGTGTGCCTGTGCGAGGGCCTGCTCGAAGCGCACGGTGTCACGGCTCTCGGGCGGCACCCGCAGGGCGTAGCCCAGGGGTTCGGTGACCAGTACCTCGCAGGTGCCCTCTCGGCGCAGGTGTTGGGGTTCCAGGACCGCGCGCAGCTTGCTGACGTGGGCGTGCAGGGAGCCCAACGCCCCGCCAGGTGCCCGTTCCGGCTGTTGCGGCCACAGTTCCTCGCACAGCGTCTGGGGAGCGACCGCCCGGCCGTCGGCGAGCAGCAGGCGGATCAGCAGCAGCCGCTGCCTGCGCCGGCCGGGATCGAGCGCCGTGCCCGCCCGCTGTACCACCAGCGGACCCAGCAGTCCGAAAGAGAGGCCCTGCCCCACATCTGTCACCGCACTCATCCAGAATCTCGCTCGACGGCGCCACCACCGGGGGCACACGGATGACCATGATCCCCGGACTCGCGGCGACCCGCTCTCGCGACGACGAAGACCGGGCTCCGGCGGACCCGGGCACCCGCGCGACTCTCGTCACGGAGATCTGTCCGCCGAGACGGGGGCGCGGGTGATCGGAGCGGCGAGGACGCCGTCGTCCGATTCCCGCATACCGGACAGGACATTAGCAGGACGCCGTTCGGCGCGATCACCTCGCCGGCGGGTGCGGAGACGCGGTGACAGACGTGGTGACAGACGCCCCTCACCTGCGACGACGTGTGAACCGGCGTGGCGTTCGTTCCGTTGACCGATCGAACGGTCGTCGTCAGGAGTGGGGAAAAGACATGGTCAATGTCGAAGGAACGAGCACCGCCCGGTTCGAGCCGGTCCGAGCGGCGCTGGCAGCGCACGTGGAGTCCGGCGAGGAGTTGGGGGCGTCGATCGCCGTCGACGTCGACGGCGTCATGGAAGTCGATCTGTGGGGTGGACACGCCGATGAAGCGCGGACCGTTCCGTGGCGCCGGGACACGTTGGTCAGCCTGTGGTCGACCACCAAGACCCTGAGCAGTCTGGCGGCACTCGTCCTCGTCGATCGGGGGGTACTGGATCTCCACCGCCCGGTCGCGCACTACTGGCCCGAATTCGCCGCTCAGGGCAAGCAGGACATCGAGGTGCGGCATGTCCTGGCGCACACCTCGGGGCTCTCCGGCTGGCAGCAGCCCTTCACCATGGACGATCTGTACGACTGGCCGACCGCGAGCGCCCGGCTGGCCGCGCAGGCGCCCTGGTGGGAGCCGGGCAGCGCCTCGGGCTATCACGTGCAGACTCAGGGACAGCTCGTGGGAGAGCTTGTCCGACGGGCCGGCGGCCGTACCCTGACCGAGTTCGTCGACACGGAGATCGCCAAGCCGTCGCAGGCCGACGTCCAGATCGGTGCGCGGCAGGCCGACTGGCCGCGCATCGCCGAGCTGGTGGCCCCGCCGCGGCTTTCCGGGATCCCCGCCGGCCTCGATCCCGAGGGGATCTTCACCAAGACCCTGCTCGGAAGTCCCGCCCGGGACGAGCACGTCGACACCCCGCAGTGGCGCCGTGCCGAACTCGGCGCCGTCAACGGACACGGCAACGCACGGGGCATGGCCCGCGCCCTCTCCGTGATCTCACGACGCGGCCAGGTGAACGGCCTCCGGCTCCTCTCGGAGGGGACGGTGGAGAAGGTTCTCGACGTACAGGCGGACGGAGTCGACCTGTTCCTGGGCGTTCCCGTGCGGTGGGGCATCGGCTTCGCGCTCGCCGATGCGAGGACGATGCCGCACATGCCCACCGGAAGGGTCTGCTTCTGGGTCGGCCGGGGCGGTTCGATCGTCATGATGGACCTCGACCGGCGCGTCACGTTCTCGTACACCATGAACCGGCTGGGCGACGGAATCCTCGGCTCGGAGCGCACCCACAGCTACATCAAACACGTCTACGAAGTCCTGGACTCCACCGACTGAGGTCCGGCCGCTCCGCTACCAGTGGCGGGCTCTGCGCGCCACGAACCGGACCTGACCCGGTGCTCGGCCTCGGCACGTGCGGACCGCCGTTCCCGCGCCCCGGATCGCCCGGTAGCGGTCGGGCCGCAGCGTGTCCAGGGACACGTTCATGGTGTCGACGTACGACATGATCGCGTCGATGTGCTTGGCGAACGGGACGGCGTCACCGGTGGTGGGCCCGGCGCCGGAGCGGCGCCGGGCGGGGAGGGGATGGCCGGGCGAGGACGCCGACGCCGGGCGACGGGTCGGGGGGAAAGGCGGGTGCGGACGGCTCAGGGGAGCGGCGCGCCCCGGGCGGCCGTCCACAGCGCGTACCACTCCTCGTGGCCGAGACCGGGCGGACGGCCCACCGCGTCGCGGCAGGCGCGGATGCGCTCCGGTCGGGACGTCCCGACCACCGGCACGATTCCGGCCGGGTGACGCTGGAGCCACCACAGCACCACCGTCTCCGGGGTGGTGCCCTTGTCCTCGGCGAGCCGGGCCACGAGCGCGGCCGCGGGACCGGCCTGCGGATCGGAGAAACGTCCGCCGGCGAGCGCTCCCCAGGCCTGGAGCTCGATGCCCCGCTCGCCGCAGTACTCCACCGTGCCCGCGGGGAACCCGACCCCGGCGCCCGCCGGGGTGTTCACGAGCACTCCCTCCTCCACCCAGTCCCTGCGGTGGAGGCTCATCTCCAGCTGGTCGACGGTCAGCGGCACGTCGAGGAAGGACTGGAGGCGTGCGATCTGGGCGGCGTGCATGTTGGACACACCGAATCGGCGCACCAGCCCCTGCCGGTGCAGGGAGGTGAGGGCCTCCGCGAGTTCCTCAGGGTCGGCCAGCGGGTCGGGCCGGTGCAGCAGCAGGACGTCGACCGCGTCGGTCCGCAGCCGGGCGAGGCTCTCCTCGACCCGGCGCAGCACGCTGGGGCCGCGCAGGTCGTACAGGCCCGGCCGGCCCTCCTCCGGGAGCCGGATGCCGATCTTCGTCTGGAGGGTGATCCGGTCGCGCAGTCCCGGGGCCCGGGACAGCACCTCGCCGAAGACGGCCTCGGACTTGCCGTACCGGTAGATGTCGGCGTGGTCGAAGGCGGTGATGCCGGTGTCGAGCGCCGCCTCCACCGCGGCCTCGGCGCGGGCGATGTCGCCGGGGCCGTACGGCAGGGTGTCCCAGTCGCCGCCGAGCCCCATGCAGCCGTACACCAGACGTCCGCCACGGGTGGTCGCTCTCTTCGTCATGCGCGTCGGTCCTCCGGGGCCGGTGTCGTGGTTCATGAGCCGGGCGCGGCGGCCACGGCGGCCGCCGGCATCTCGGCGACGGTCAGGACGGGCAGCCGCGTGTTGGCGGCGGGTACCGTCGGCAGCACGGAGGCGTCCGCGACCCGCAGGTTCGCCACACCGCGCACCCGGCCCTCGCCGTCGACCACGGCGGACCGATCGGCGGCGGGTCCCGTCGCGCCCGTCCCCACCGGATGCCAGTACGTGCCGAGGCGGGCACGGACTCCGCCTCGGGCAGCTCGTGCGCGAGCGGATCCTCCGGCAGCGAGGCGAGCCCCTTCATGGCCGCGGACTCGGCGAACCGGCGGGCGGTCGCGAGCCCCGACGCTCCACGGGGACAGTTCGCGGTCGGGCGCCTCGCGCAGGCCCATCCGCGGTACGGCCGCGGTGCGGTACGGCTTCATGGCCGCGGAGCCCCGGCGGGTACCGCCCGCGCGCTCCCACTCCTCGTGGTCGGCGGCCGAACCCCAGGTGTTCCAGAAGCCGTTGACGCAGCGGGAGCCGCCGATCACGCGGCCCCGGAACCGGTGGACGGGCACGTTCCGCTCTCGCACGTCCGCGCGGGGGAGCGCGCGGGAGTCGAGCGTCCCGGCCGGCCGGCCGTCCGGGTCCGGGCCGTAGTCGGGCCCCGCCTCGACGAGGCAGACGGAGCGTCCGGCGCCCTCGCTCAGCCGGGAGGCCAGGCCACAGCCGGCCACGCCTCCACCCAGGACGACGACGTCGTAGGAGCCGGCGGTCACTCGGCGACCTGCGCGGCGGACGGGGAGGCGGTGAGCGCGGCGGTCAGGGCGGCGCGGTCGATGGCGTCGCTCCCGGTGGCGGGCACGGTGCAGGCGTAGGCCCCGGCGACGGCGCCGTGCAGGGCGCACCGTCGCGGGTCCTCGCCCGCGAGGTGGGCGAAGAGGAAGCCGGAGGCGTAGGCGTCGCCCGCGCCGTTGGAGTCCACGACGGGCGCGCGCGGGGAGACGGCGGGGACGTGGACGAGGCCGTCGTCGGCGGTGAGCAGATAGGAGCCCTCGGCGCCCGCGGTGGCGACGACGACCTCGGCCCGGCCCCGCTCCAGGATCCGGCGCAGGGTCCGCTCCGGATCGGGCAGGGCGGTGGTGGAGACGAAGACGATGTCGGCGCCGTACGCGAAGTCCTCGTGGTAGGGGTTCTCCCCGTCCCAGTTGTGCAGGTCCGTGGAGACGGTGAGGCCGGCCTCGCGCAGCAGGGGCAGGGTGAAGGCGCAGGGGTAGGTGATGGAGACGTGCGCGTGACGGCTCGCCGCGGCCAGCTTCCGGATCAGGTCGTCGGGGAGGCGGTCGGACTCCTGCGAGCGGCTGTCGTCGTAGAGCGACAGCCTGCGGCCGTCGGGGCTGACGAGGTTGACGGCCCGCTTCGTACCGCCGGGCAGCGGGACCTCGGTGAAGTCGATGCCCCGGTCGCGGTGGAACGCGCGGACGAGATCACCCGACGGGTCGTCGCCGATCATGTCGACGTGGTGGGTGCGAAGTCCCAGTGTGCTGAGGCCGAGCGCCACGAAGTCCCCGGTCTGGCCCGCCCTGGTCTCGATGCCCGGTCGGATCATGTAGCTGTCGGCGTAGGGAAGGGGGAGTTCGGGGACGTACACGATCGTGTCGACGCCCGACCCTCCCAGGACGAGGACGTCGTAGTCGCTGCTCATGGCTGTTCCTCTCGCGTGCAGGTGCTTCAACTACCGCGGATCGCAGGTGAGTCGAGCAACCGGCCATCCGGGTCGACAAGATCTTGCGACAAGTTTCAGGAAGAAGTTGCACCTTGGGGGCGGGGTGCGCGGCTTCCGGCTCCGCTCAGGCGCGCGGGCTCCACGGCTGGAACCACGGGTCCTGCCACCTCTCGGCCGTGGCGAGCAGCGGGTAGAGGGTCGCGCCGTCGATGGTCTCGCGGATGACGTCGGCGTGCCCTCCGTGCCGTGCCGTCTCCTCGATCAGGTGCAGCAGCACCCAGCGCACCGACCATTCCTTCACCTCGGCGGGAAACCAGGGGAGCCCCTGCGGCACCGGAACCGGCCGGCCGAGGTCCGGGATGCCGGCGATCACCGCGTCCGTCCGCTCGGCCGCCGCCGCGTGCGCGGCCAGCGCGCCGGTCAGTGTCTCGTCCGGGGTGAGCTCGAACTCGTCGGCGTCCGACTCGTCCGACGACCGTTGCGCCTCGCGCGGCTGCTGAAGTATGAGGTCGGTCCAGAAGGTCTCGCACCGTGCGGCGTGCTTGATCAGTCCGCCGATGCTCAACTCGCTCGCAGAGGGCGTCAGGCGGGCCTGTTCCTCGGTCAGGCCGTAGGCGGTGACGCGCAGCGCGCGCCGCTGGTGGGCCAGATAGGCGGTCAGTGCCGTGCGCTCATCTGCGACGGGTGGGGCGAATCCTGGCATGGTGGGGCCCTCTCGGCTGTGCAAGTTCTTGCAGCAAGTTCCGGCGGGACTCTACTGCTCCCCTCGACCGCCGTACACCGAATTGACCGACCCCCGGTTCCACGGTGTCTCGTGACCGGCGCCGGGTCGCGACGCCGGTCATCAGGGCGCGCTGCCCGACGTCCCGTCGTCGGCCCCGCTGTCCGGCCGGGCCTCCGGAGCGGACGGCCGTCCACCGCCCGAAGGGCGGCCGAACAGCCGGCCCAGGAGACCACCGCGGCCCTCTTCGGCCCGCGGGGCGGGCGAGGCGTCCGCGGCCACTTCCATCCACACCCAGCGGTCGTACCCCGGCACCTGGGTGGTCGGCAGGCGGAAGCCGTCCGGTCCGTGGACCCAGGCGGGACAGGCGAGCAGCAGGCGCCGACGTGGCGGCCCGTCCGTGGGGGCGGCGGGCAGTACGGCGGCGATCGCGTTGAGGAACCCCCCGTTGGTCTCCTCCCCCGCCAGGGCGATGCGCACGGTGGCAGGACCACCGCCGGGGAGCGGCGCCCAGTGCCGCTCGGCCAGCTCGACGAGCTTTTCGACAGCATGCACCGGCTCGTAGTCGGCGCACACGCTTCCGGTCTCTGTTCGCACGGCCCGCAGGTGGCCCAGGAAGACGTCACCGTCCGACGCGTCGCCGCCGTCGGAGACATGGACCTGCATCCGGGACCCCGCCAAAGGCCGTTCCAGAATCCCGGCCGGCTGCTCCTCCCGGCTCTCGTACAGCGCCAGGAGCCGCTCCCGCTGGGCCTCGGCCCACGAGCCCTGCAGCCCTGCCAGCGGCTCCTCGCGCAGCAGGAGGCGGGCTGCCCGGAGGAGCCGTGCGCTCGTCTCGCGGTCGCCCTTGCCCGCCGCCGCTCCCGCGCCCGTCAGGAGCTTCTCGGCGTGAGCCAGGTCGAAGTGCCCGCCCGTCAGGACGATCCGTGCCCCGTCCTCGTCCTGCTCGATGGGATGCCCGTCGGCGCCGAGCCGGGCGAGCTGGTTCCGCAGGACGTCCTCGGCGAGGGGATCCGGCGGAGTGCGACGCAGATCGTCGAACGTCACCCAGCCGCCCCGGGCGAGCAGCAGCCGGGCCAGGATCAGCGCGTCCGTCTCCGGCAGTGAGTCGAACCAGGCCTTGACCGGGCCGAGCACCCGGTAGTTCGGGCGGCGGAACGCCGCTGTCGTCGACTGCGGACCTCCCCCGCCCGCGGTACTCATGTCCGCCATCCGCCGCACGGCGTCACGCCGGTGCGCGTCGTAGGCCGAGAGCAGCCCCAGCACGACCTGTTCGAGCGTGAACGGCACGTCCTGCCTGACCTCGCGGGGTGACAGCGGAGCGACACCGTCCTGCAGGGGACGGCCGGTCGCCAGCTCGTAGAGCAGCCGCCCCAGGTCGTACAGGTCGTCCTCGATCCGGTGGCCGTCGACGGACGGGGCGGCATCGGTCAGGAGGGGTTCGTTCCGGTCGGACAGCAGCACGCGGTCCGCCTGGATCCGCCCGTGCACGAACCCGGCGTCGTGCAGGGCGACGACGGCCGAGCACAGCATCGCGGCCCACTCCATGGCGGGTTCGGCGTCCAGGCCCGTCGGCCGGCCGAAGAACAGGTCGCGCAGCGTGGTGCCAGGAAGGTCCGCCATGACCACGGCGCAGCGGCCGTCGAGTTCCAGGCCGCCGTGGATCCGTACGAAGTGGGGGTGGGTGATGCTCCGCTGCTGGTCCACGCGTGCCAGGAATCCGGTGGGCGCGGGATGCGGGTGGACCCGCAGGAGGACACGGCGGTCCATGATCGTGTCCTCGGCGAGGAGCAGCTCGCCGGACGTGTCGCGCCTGCGTCCCAGCGGGAGGTACCGGGCGGCGATCATCCGCGACCAGTCCGCCGCCCCGTCCCCGGCGACCGCGGAGCCCGGGGGCGCCGCCGCCGCAGGGGCGGCGGTGGCGGCCGCGCCGGGCGCCACGGGCCGTTCCGCTCCCCGCAGCAGCCGCACACTCTCCTCGCTCACCAGGGCGAACGGACGTCCCGCGGCACGCTCCCCGCCCTGCTCCTCCAGACTCTCCGCCAGCGCGCGGAACTCCCCCGGCAGCGCGCCCGCCCGTGCGTCGATCTCGGCGCTGACGCGGGCGAGGAGCCGGGCCGTGGCGACCAGGGACGTGCGGGGGAGGGCGCCGAGGAGGAGGTCGCGGACACCGGGCCGGAAGTCGTACACGCCGGGGCCCGCGCCCGGGTCGGCGCGCAGCATGCCGCTGAGGACGACCTCGGCGAGGTGCTGTGGTGCGGGCCGCTCCTCGACGGCTGCCTGGACGAGCCGCATCACGGGCAGGTGCGCCGAGCCAACGGCCAGATGCGCGGCCAGCCGGAACGCCTGCGGCGAGGCGACCGCGTGGAAGCGGAGCACCAGCTCCTCCGGGTCGGCCTCCGCCGGAACGAGGGCGTCCTCCGGGGGCGTGAGCGTGCTCGGGGTCAGGAAGGCCGCCGCGCCCGGCACCTCGGCGCCCGACGGGGAGGCGACCAGGGCCGCCCAGTGGCCGAGCCACGTGTCGCTGGGTTCGAGCACCGGGACCGGCACCCCCGCCGGCGCCTGGCCCCGGTCGTACGGGGCGAAGTGCAGGGCGGAGTTGGGCACCCCGGCGGCGGAGGAGGCGAACCGGCCGGGCTGGGCGGGTGCGGCCGTGTGACGCCAGAGCCGCTCGGGCAGCGGCTGGAGCAGCGCGACCGGCATCTCCGCGCCGAGCGCGGCGAGGGTGACGCGCCACCGCAGCCCGGCCGGGCCCTCGCGCCACTGCGGGCCCATCGCGTCGCTGACCACGAGGACGGCGGTGCGGCCGCGTTCCCGATGGCGCAGCGGCAGCCGGCCGTCCGGGCCGAGCCGCAGGACGTCGAGCGTACGGAAGGCCCCGGTCTGCGCGAGCGCGGTGTGCAGTTCGCGTACCAGCGGCTGCCACATCGTCATCGTCGGTCCGGTGTCGTACACGATCCGCAGGTGCAGCCAGCGCTCCTGCCGGGGGCGAAGGACGGGGAACCAGCCGCTCCGCCCCGCACCGAGCGCGGCGATCCGGTCGGCGGTCGCCGCCTCGTCCAGCTCCCGGCCGGCCGCGCTCGGGACCGTCCTCCGTAAGGGGCGCAGCGAGCGCTGCAGGGCCAGCGGCCGCGCGAGCATCGGCGGCGCGGGTGCGAGCAGCGGGGTGTGCCGGAGGGCGGGCTCGGGTGTGCGGGGCGCGGTGGCCGGGGTGCGCAGTGGCACCCGTGGCGGCGGGGGAGCGGGGGGCCGAGGCGGAACGGGTCTCGGGGTCTCGGGCGTCGGCGCCTCCTCCCGTGGCGGTGAGCCCGCGGCGGGCGGGACACGCGTCCCGGGCCGGGCGACGCGCGTCGCGGCCCGCTCGGCCGCCCCGGCGTCCTCGAACTGCCCCGGCCTCTCCGTCTGCCGTGCCAGCCAAAGCAGTTCGGCGAGTTCACGACCCGTCGGCGGCCCTTCACCGGCCCGGCCGATGAGCCGGGCGAGGGCGCCCAGGGTGCCGGAGGAGCGGTCGGCGTCGCCGGCGGCCCGCCCCCGCTCAGACGTCATCCGCGTCCCACGTCTCCGCCGCGCGTCCCAGGTACGGCATCAGCCTCTCCGCGAGTTCCTCCCTGGACGGCTCCTCCAGACCGGACGTACGCGTCAGATAGATGGCGTTGAGAAGTTGGTCGGTGGCCAGTTCGCCCGCGCTGCCACGGCGCAGGAAGGCGTCGACGAGGGCGTGGTCGCGTTCGTCCAGGTCCCCGAGGTGGGCGCGCACGATGTCCTCGAGCTGCTCGCGCAACGGGCGGCGCAGCTCCAGGCGGACGCAGCGGCGCAGGAAGGCGGGCGGGAACTCACGCTCGCCGTTGCTGGTCAGCACCACGAACGGAAAGGCCTGGCAACGGACTTCGCCGTGGCGCACCGGCACTCGCTCCTCCGAGTCCGCCACCATCACCTCGGCCACCGGATGCGAGCGTGCCGCCCGAACCAGCTCCGGGATCTCGTACTGGCCCTCCTCCAGGACGTGCAGCAGGTCGTTGGGCAGGTCCAGATCGGACTTGTCGATCTCGTCGATGAGCAGCACGCGCGGCCGTTCGTACGGCAGCAGCGCGGTGCCCAGGGGGCCGAGCCGCAGATGGTCCTCGATCGCCGTCTCCTCGCTGACCGGTTCGCCCACGCCGACCCGGCCGGCCGCGTACAGGCGTGACAGCGGGTCGTAGCGGTACAGCCCGTCGGTGAGCGTGGTGCGGCTGGTGATGTTCCAGCGCAGGAGCCGGCCCAGCTTCAACTCCCGTGCCACCGCGTACGGGAGGCTCGACTTGCCGCTGCCCGGCGGGCCCGTCACCAGCAGCGGGCGCCGCAGGTGCAGGGCGGCGTTCACGAGCTGCACCGTCTCCGGCGTCGGCTGGTATGTCCGGGCCCGGTGCACCCGTCCAGGGGCCCCACCCTGCGTCTCCTCCTCCGGCGCGGGGGGCAGCGCGGGACCGCCGTCGAAGGTCCGCCACGGCGGCGGGTCGGGCAGGGCGTCGACGCCGTCGTGCGGGTCGCTCGATCCGGTGTAGACGGGCCAGAGGGCCATGTGTGGTTCTCCAGGGTTCCTGGGGCGAGGTCCAGAGGCGGTGAGGCGTGGTCGGAGGGTCAGGCGACGGGGGACCGGCCGAGGGGGCGGGCCTCGGGGAAGCGGCGCGGGTCCTCCCAGACGAGGGAGACGCCCGCCGCCGCCCAGTGCGGTTCGGAACCCTCGTGGAGAAACGCCTCCTTGCGCAACCGGAAGATCAAATCCGGCAGTTCGGACGGGGGCAGGAGCGAGATCCGCTCCGCGATCCGGTCCAGGAAGCCGGCACCCGCACAGTGCCCGGCACACGGCCGTCCCGGCGGACAGCCCTCACGCGGCCACAGCACGATCGGCGCCGGCGCGTCCAGAGCGGCGCCGTGCAGGTCGCGCTCCCGTGGCCCCGTCGGCGGGCGGGCGAAACCGACCGCACCGCGCACGTCCTGAAGGAGGACGGAGAGCTGGGGCGCCCGCTGCCGGTTGGCGCAGTCGACGCGGTGCAGCGGAGAGCCGGCCTGCCGGTCCAGCTCGTCCCACATCCGCCGCAGCTCGAACTGCTGGCGGCCCTTCGTCCGCCGGTCGTGGTCGAGCACCACGACCGCCGAACGACACCCGAGCGGCGGCTCCTTGCCGCGCCTGCGGGTCCACTGGTCGACGTCCTTGTTGAGCCAGCCGCGAGGAAGGGCGAAGGCCACCAGCGGACGGCCGTCGACGATGTCCTCGTAGGCCTCGTCGATCCGGTCGACCACCCAGCCCCGCAACCGGCCCACGGTGAGCTGGTCCGCCTTCACCAGCAGCCGGTCGCCGCCCCGGTAGACGGACACCTCCGCCAGGACCGTCCCGCTGTCGGCGCCGCTGCGCCGCACCTCGACGAGGATCGGTGCCCAGGGGAGCGCGGTGCCGGGCTGTACGGCGCCCGGCCGCCGAGCCGCCGCCCCGGCGGGGCGATGCCGGGTTCCGGCACCGGCACCGGCGCCGGCACCGGAGTGCGGACGGGCGGAGTCGGGTGCGGCCCCGTACACGAAGCCGGCGCCCCCGATGTCGTCCTCGGGGCCGCCGTACGGCGGGCCCTGGGCGGGGCGGACCGGCGCGGTGGGACTCCCGGCGGGGTTCCCGGCGCCCGGCGCGGGCGCGAACCCCTCCCCGTGGCGGGCGCGGTGGTCGCGGGCCCAGACGCGGAGGGCGCGGCGCAGTTCCTGGTCCCCCACCTGGTCCGCGAGGCGGGATGCCAGCTCGGCGGCCGGGACGTGACCGCCGGCCGGACGGCATTCGGTGAGTACGTACCAGACGCCCTGCCAGAGACCGACGGGTGCCGGAGGGCCGGCGATGCCGAAACGGCCGACGGCGGCGCGCACCAGCCGGTCGACCGGTACGGGCAGCGGCCCCGACCGCTCGGCCCGGTCCACCAGCTCACGCAGCTCACGCTTCTCCGCGGCCGTGCATCCGGGCGTGGGCACCAGCTCGGCGAGGGCCGGGACGTGCCGGGCGAGCACCCGGGCGGGAATGATCCGGGCGTTGCGCACGGCGGGGTCGTACGAGGCGACCATCCCGACGACCGTGCCGTCACCGACGCGCATCGCGGCGGCGCCGCTGAAACCGTACGAGGGTTCCTGTCCGTGCCCCGACCAGTACTCGGCCTGGTTCCACTCGTCGTGGATCAGCTGGCCGGCCGCGGTCACCCGCAGCTCGGTCTGGGCGCCCTCCCGCCCGTACCCCTCGGGGAATCCGTACGCCACCAGACGGGGCGGCGCGCCCACGTCCTCCATGCCCTCGGGCTCGGCGAAGACGACCGGCGGCACGACGACCGGCCGCTGGAGCGTGAGTACGGCGACGTCACCGGTGTCGGTCGTCGCCCCGCCCCACGGGCCGCGCAGGGCGACCCGGGCCGGGACGTCTCCGAGGCCCTGCGCGCCGGGGAACCAGACCGAGACGTCGTCGACGTCCTGGACGACATGGGCACAGGTCAAAAGCGTGTCGGGACCGACGAGGAAACCGGAGCCCAGGACCGCTCCCGCGCGGTCGACACGCACGTGCCATGCGGGGGAGGGCGGCATCACCGGGTTTCGGGCGACGCCACGTCACCCGCCAGGGGCGCCGAGCCGTCCCCGGAGCGCCGGGGGGCGTCGCGCGGGTCGGCCGGCTGGTCCGGAATCGAAGCCGTGGCCTCGGTGCCGAGACCGTCCGGGGTCCACGAGAGCCGTACCACCAGATGCCCCTCGACCGCCGTCTTGGCGATCACCGCTCCCGCCTCCGCGGTCAGCTTGACCCCGAACTCCAGCTCCACGCCGTCCGGCCGGAGCGACCCGCCGCGGAACACCGCGAGGGCGGACTCGGCTGCCGTACGGATGCTCACCAGGGCCTCGTCGAGGGTCTGACCCGCCCGGACCAGGGAGTTCCCGCCACGGGAGACGGGCCGCTGCCCCGGCTGGAGACCGTCGGCCTCCACCAGGACCGCGCCGTTCTCCGTGTCGAACTCCATGAATGTGCTCACAACAACCCCCGGGAACCGTTCAGTTGGATCGCGCACCATTCTGGCCGTACGGCGCAGCGCGTGTCAGCGGATCGCTCCACCCGGGTGCGCGCCGGGCTGCCGCTCTCGGAGACCCTGACCGATGAGTTTCACGGACCTCTCCGGTCCACCTCGCATTGATCACGACGAAGGGTGACCGCGATGAGCTACGCAGAGGTCAACGGCCTGTCCCTGTACTTCGAGGAGCACGGCTCCGGTGAGCCCCTGATCCTGCTGCACGGCGGGCTGGGGGCCGGCGAGACGTTCGCACCGCTGGTGCCGGCGCTGTCGGAGAACCGCAGGGTCGTCCTGGTGGACCTGCAGGGCCACGGGCGGACGGCCGACATCGACCGTCCGCTGCGCCCGGAGCTGATGGCGGACGACATCGCCGCCCTGATCAAGCACCTCGGCCTGGAGCAGGCCGACCTGCTGGGCTACTCCACAGGGGCGGACGTCGCCCTGCGGACCGCGATCCAGCACCCGCGGGCGGTGCGCCGGCTCGTCGTCGTCTCCACGCCCTGCCGACGGGACGGCTGGCACGCCGAAGTCGTCGCGGCGATGGACGGGATGAGTGCCCAGGCCGCCGAGATGATGAGGCGGTCCCCGGTCCACGAGCTCTACGCCCGGCTCGCGCCCCGGCCGGAGGACTGGCCGGTGCTGGTCGCCAGGACGGCGGAGCTGAAGCGGCGGGACTACGACTGGAGCGCCGAGATCCCCTCCATCACGGCGCCCACTTTGCTCGTCTTCGGCGACGCCGACGCGGTGCCGCCCGCGCACATCGCGGAGTTCTACGCCCTGCTCGGCGGAGGCCTGCGGGACGGGGGATTCGACGGATCGGGCCGCTCCACCGCCCAGCTGGCGATCCTGCCCGGCGCCGGGCACTACGACATCCTGGCCCACCCGGCGCTCACGGCCGTCGTCGCACCGTTCCTGGCCTCATGACCCGGCCCGGTGCATCCTGGACGCATGGACAGCGTCCCGATAGTCGTCCACCGGCCCTCTCCCACGGGGGGCCGGCGCGTCACCGCACGCGGGGCCATCCTGGGCCTGGCGCACAGTGACGAGGACGTGATCGAGTTCCTCAGGCGCGCCGGTCTCCCGGACGCCGAAGCCCTCCTCGACGACCCGGGCTGGGTGACATGGCGGGGCGGCCGGGCGCACGAGTACGAGGCGGCCTGACCGGCTCAGGGCGGCGGTGCGCCGAGGCCCGGCCGCGCCTGACCTGCCCAGCGGAGGCCCGGCCGCGCCTGACCGGCCCCGCCGAGGCCCGGCCGCGCCTGACCTGCCCAGCGGAGGCCCGGCCGCGCCTGACCGGCCCCGCCGAGGCCCGTCCGCGCCTGACCTGCGCCGCGGTCGCCGTTGATGGGCGAGCCTCGCCCGTGAACGGCGACCCTCACAGGCGCTTGGCGCTGCGCAGGGTCTTGGCGTAGTAGCCGTTGCCGTCGAGCCGGGAGACCCCGCCGACGTCCCCGATGGTCGGGCCGTTGACCTCCTCGCGGCTCGACACGAAGATCAGGTGCCCCTCGGTGTCGTGCCCGAGCACCATGCCGACGTGGTCGAGCCGCTGCCCCGTGCGCGCGTCGAGCTTGAAGAAGACCAGGTCGCCCGGCTGCAGCTGGTCGATGGCGGTCGGACGGTTCCCCGCCGCGACGCCGGTCAGCGGCAGCACGTCCACGCCCTCCCGCGAGCGGGCCATGCCGTTGGCGGTGCGGGGCAGACCGTCACCGGTCCTGTCCGAGGACATCAGCGGGTAGCGCGCACGGTAGCCCAGGACCATGCGGATGTAGCCGGAGCAGTCCAGGGACCGGGCGCGCAGGGCCTCCGGCGTTCCGACGGAGCCGTCCCTGAACGGGTAGGGCGTGCCGAGGTAGTCGTAGAAGTCGGACTGTTCGAGGCGGAGGTCGCCGCCCTCGGCCCCGGCGGTGTTCAGCGGTCCGAAGTTCGCGTCGCCCGCGTAGGGGACGCCCTGCCCGTCCTTCTGCTGCGGCGCCCCGGCCACGTACTGGAAGGCGAAGGCGAAGAGGTCGTCCTCCTCGCTCCCCGCGTACTGCGCGTACCAGTCCTCGAACCACTTCTTCTTCTCCGCGCCCTTGGTCCACGGCTCGGGCATGAGCCGGACCCAGTCCGTGGTGGAGACCTTGGACGCGGTCGAGGTCGGCTCGGCGAAGGTACGGGCGGGACCCGTCAGCTTCGCGGTGCGCGCGCCGTCGGTCAGGACCGCCCTGACCTGGCCGTCGGCGCCGCGCAGCACGCTGCGCGCCGGGCTCTCGAGCCGGGACCACCGGTCACCGGACGCGTCCGCGGGCTTGCCGGACTGCTTGCCGGCCCCGTCGAGCACGCCGACGTCGCGCACCTCGGTGACGCCCTGTTCCTCCTGCTTGCGCAGTTCCAGGGTGAGGTAACCCGAGGTGGCGACGAGTCCGAGGACCACGAGGCCCGCCAGCAGCGGGCGCGACTTCTTCTTCCCTGCCATGGTTGTTCCCCGATTCTCAGACGGCGGGCATGACGCCGAGCAGCAGGCCGGCGGCGACGACGATGTAGGCGAGGAGCGACACCGAGGCCGTGGCCAGCAGGGTGGGCCCCTTGGGCTGGCGGACCAGCTGATAGGCGATCAGGCCGGGGACGATGAAGCCGAGGGTCTGGTTGCCGTACAGCAGCGGAAACTCCAGCGAGAGCACGATCATCACCGTCGCCTGGAGCAGAACCCCGAGGAGGACCACCGCGGCGAAGAGCCGCTTGCCGTAGAGGATCACCAGCCGCTGCATCACCTTGGTGCCCGCGTAGGTGAGGGCGGTGACACCGACGACCATGGCCGCCCGCTGCAGGTCCTCGATGAGGGTGAGTGCGAGCCAGCCCGGTGTGATCATCCCGCCCGGCGAGAGGTTGGTGGTGAGGTAGCACAGCAGGGAGAAGAACAGGCCGATGGCGATGCCCAGGGCGGCCATCTCGGGGGTCAGGGCGGCGGTGGTCAACAGGGGCTCCGGGCGCGTGTACGGGTGGTGAGGGAGGGACGGTCGGCGGCGGCCGGCGGGGTCAGGCGGGCGGAGTCCGCCGGTCGCCCTCCTGTACCGGCTGCTCGAACCAGCCGAAGGACTCCTGGCCGACGGGCGCGGGAGGTGTGCCGGCGGCCTGGGCGGGGATCCGTACGAGGGGGATCTCCTGCGTCTGGGCGACCTGGTACCGCTCCTCGTAGGCCGCGGGGTACGAGGCGTACGGGTCCAGATGCATCGGCTGAGGGGTGACGGCGAAGGCGGCGACGGGGCCGGGACCCGTCCCGTGTCCAGGGCCGGCCTCGGAGGCTTCCGCGGCTCCGGTCCCCGCCTCGGCTCCGCTCTCGTCCGCCGGGAGTTCGGCGAGGTACTCGAGCAGTTCCTCGCCCTGGCCGTGGATGTTGCCGATGGCGACGAGCGACGAGCCGTCGGGCATCCGGTCGAGCATGGCCGGCATGAACTCCTCGGCCGCGCGCCGCTCGCCTCCCAGGTCGACCGCCCGGTCCCGCCAGGGCGCGGGAATGGCGTCGATGGCGCTCTTCGCGGGGTGTCCGATGACGAAGACGTTGTCGGGCCGCAGATCCGGGATGATCTCGCCCATCTGCCCGTTGCGTTCGACGCGGTCGGGCCGGCAGTTGATCACGACGTTCAGCGGACGGCTGACGGCGCCGAGGTCGAGCAGCTGGTTGACGTTCATCAGCGTCGACTCGGGGTCGTTCGCGGCGAAGACGTTCGCGAAGGCGAGGCGCCTGTTCCCGGGCGTCACATAGCGTTCCACGGAGAGGACACCAGGGTCCGGCGGCGCGTCGTACATGCCCTGGAGGGCGACCTGCCGCTCGACGCCGACCAGCTCCGCGACGGTCAGGGCGATCGCGACGTTCTCCTTGAAGGTGAACCAGCTGAAGCCGCGCAGCTCGTCGTCGGTGACCGTTTCGGGGTCCGCGTACACGAGCCGGCAGTTCCGCGCGTCCGCCTCCTCCTGGAGGATGTGGAACCGCTCCTTCTCCGCCGTGACGCAGACGCCGTTCTCGGGCATCGAGCGGCACAGCGACCGGGCCACGTCGTCCAGGGTCGGGCCCATCTCGGCGAGGTGGTCCTCGCGGACGTTGCACAGGACGCCGATCGTGGAGCGGATCAGCTTGCTCTGGTTGACCTCCTGCAGCGCGGGCATGACGGCCATGCACTCGATGACGAGCGCGTGGGGCCGGTACGAGGCGGCCCGCCGCACGATGGCGATCTGCTCCACCACGTTGGCGATGCCGAACTTGCGGTAGACCGGTTCCTCGGTCGCGTCCGGATGGATGAAGCGCGCCGCCGTGCCCGTCGTCTTGGCGACGGTGACGAGACCACCGCCGCGCAGGGCTCCCGCGCACAGCCGGGTGATGGAGGACTTGCCCCGGATGCCGTTGACGAGCACCCGGGTGGGGACGGTGTGGAGGGCGGCGTAGTGCCTGCGCTGTTCCACGATGCCCGCGACCAGCAGGAACACCCCGCCGATCAGCAGCACGAAGTAGAGGTAGAGCACGGCCTTGTCACCTTCCGCCGGCGTGGGGCCGCGGCTCCGCGGACCGGCGCGCCTCGTTGTGTCTGTGAGCCTGCGCCTGCTGGCGCAGCAGTTCGAGGCTGCGGACGACGGCGCCCACCTCGTCCTGGTATCGGGGGTACAGCACGGTCTTGAGGTCGCCGTCCGCGAGCTTCTCCGCGCTGGTGGCGAGGGCCCGCAGCGGTCGTACGACCACCAGGTAGATCCAGCCGAGGCAGAAGATGACGGCGGCGAGCCCGAGCATCCCGGCGAGCACGCTGCGGTCCTCGCGCTCGTACGGGGCGATCTGGAAACGCTCGGCGTCCTGCCAGCTGACGACGGTCCAGCCGATGTCGGCGGTGACGCCGCCGCCGGAGAACGGGGCCGCCGCGGCGACGGTGACACCGCCGCCCTCCCGGATGAGCAGGCCGTTCTCGACGGGGCCCGCGCCGACCCGTACGCCGCCGGCCCGGACGAGGCTGGTGAGACTGTCGCGGGGGAGCTTCTCGAAGGCCAGGAACCCGTCGCTCGCGGCGATCGTCAGGCCTGCGGAGTCCACCACGCGGACCTCGCCGAGGCCGGGCCGGGCAAGGAGGGAGTTGAGGAACTCCACCCGGATCTCGCCGACCAGGGTGCCGCCCTCGCCCTCCGGTACGGGAGAGCCGGCCTGGACGACGGGCTCCTTGCCGCCGTGCCCGGACACCCGGACCAGCGGCAGGTCCTCGCCGCGGGCCCAGGCGTGGGGGTCGCCGCCCGCGCGGGCCGTGACCCGGCCGTCCGCGTCGACGACGTAGAGGGCCTGGTAGCGGGGGTGCTTGGCCAGGGTGTCGTCGAGCAGGCGGCCGGCCGCGTCGCCGCCGTCCGCACCGATCAGGCGGGACGTGGAGACGAGGTCGGCCTGCGCCTCGTTGAGCGCCCTGCGCAGGCGGTCGGTGATGAGGTCGGTACGGTCCCGCTGGTCGTTGACCATGGTGGTGGGCACGCTCACCGACCCGTCCGTACGGTTGAGGAGAAGGCCGACGGGCACGCACCACACGAGCAGCAGACCGGCCGTCAGCACGAGCGGACCGCGGCCGCCGACCCGGATCCCGCGGCGCGGCGCGTCGCCGGAGGCCGTGGGCTCGCCGCCGAGCTGCCCGCGCAGGCGTTCGAGGGCGGCGCCGATGCGGGCGGCCTCGCCCCAGCGGGGCACGGTGACGGGCCGGGTGAGATCGCCTCGGGCGAGGCGGCGCGATTCCAGGAAGAGCCGCAGCAGGGGCCGCTGGACGGTGGCCCACAGGACGGTCGCGGCGAGCAGCCCGAGCAGGACGAGGACACCGGCCGCCGCGAGCCCGAAGAGCTCGCGCCCCTGGTCGGTGGCCTGCTGCTGGACCACGGGCATCAGGGCCACGACCGTCAGTCCGAGTCCGGCGGCCGGGCTCCGCTTCTCCTCGGGGTCGGCGGAGGAGAGCGAGGCGTATCCGGCGGTGGCCACGCGGCCGTTGTACTCGCCGCCGACGAGGCTGCCGCTGACGCCGGGGTAGCCCCGCGAGCCGGGTTCCTTGGCGCGGACGGGATGCTGTTCGGTCCGCGCGGCGGCCTGGTCGGCCAGTCGGCTCATCTGCTTGCGGAGGAACGCCAGCTCCTGGCGCTCCTGGTCGGAGTTGAGCGCTTCGGCCTGCTCGAAGCCGGCCGTGGCGAGGACTTCGCCGTTCTCGGCGACGACCGCCATGCTGCGGAACGGGCCGAGGTTGATGGCGGGGACGGACAGGCTGCTCGACGCGATCAGGAGCTGCTGCGGCCGGTCCTTCCAGTCCAGGACCGCCATCGTCATCAGACGTACGTCGCCGGCTGCGAGCCGCACCATGCGGGGCGTCAGCGCGTGCTCACCGGTGAGGACGTCCTTGTCCAGCCAGGCGAGAGGAATCGTTTCTCCTCGCGCGGCGAGCACCTCTCCGCTCTCCAGGTCCAGGACGGTGGTGCCGGTCCACTTCTGGTACGTCCGGCCCAGGTCCGACAGGATCCGCTCGGCCTTCACCGGACGGCCCGCGCTCAGCGCCGCCGTGGTGCGTTCCAGGTCCGTGACCCGCTCGTCGATCGAGGCGCGCAGGGCGATGGCGCCGTCCTCGGCGAAGTACTGCTGCGAGGAGAGCACCGCCTTCGGCGCGACCGCCTCCTTGCCGGGACCGAGCACCTTGGCCGTCAGCCCGGCCAGGGCGAGGATCAGCACGCACAGGACCGCGATGGGCGGACGGATGCCGCCGAGGAGCGGCATGTCCGCGCGCCGGCGGCTGCGTCGCCGCCCTCCGCGCACGGAGTACGCGGCACTGGCGGCCTTACTCGATGTCACTGCTGCTCTTTCCTGATTCCTGCGACGTCTTTCCTGGTTCCCGCGGCGCCGCGCACGGAGGGACCGCCACGGGGGCGGGACCCGGACGCCCGGGGCCGCGAACGCGTGAAACGGGCTGGGTACTGGCTCAGTCCTTCAGGGAGAGCTCGGCCAGGCCGTCGCCCCCCGGCGCTCCCCGGTTGAAGAGGAACCCGCGAGTCCGCTCCTCGGCGAGGCGGTAGCGGGCGAGCCGCTCCTCGGACAGGTCGCCCGGTTCGTCGAGCACCCGCCTCACGTCGACGAGCCGGTGGTCCTCCACGGCGCCCGCGGGCGGCTTCTCCCCTGGTTCGACCTCCGGAGGGATGTCGACCAGCGTGGTGCGGTAGCGGGCGTCGACCGCCCACCCGGATGCCGTCTCCCGGAACTCGAACCAGCCGAGCGCCCCCTCCTCGGTGAGCCCCGAGGGCGAGGAGTGCCGGGCCACCTGGTTGCCCAGGCCGAAGGCGACCCAGGTGCCGTTCAGCTTCTGGATCGGCTGCACCACGTGCGCGTGGTGACCGATGACGAGATCGATCCCGGTCTCCCCGGTGATCCGCTCGGCCAGATCCAGCTGCGGCAGGCTCGGCTCGTTGTAGTGCTCCAGGCCCCAGTGGACCGAGAGGATCACCACCTCGGCGCCCTGCTCGCGGGCCCGGGCCTCGGCCTTCTTGATCTCGTCCGTGCCGACCCGGTTGAACGCCCAGCGCTCCTTCTGGGGCGTGGGATTCAGGAAGGACTCCCACGAGTAGGAGAGGTGCGCGACCTTGACGCCCTTGACGTCGCGGATGTTGGTCTTCTCCGCTTCCCCGGGAGTACGCGCGGAGCCGGCGTGACCGAGCCCCACCCGGTCCATGGTGTCCAGGGTGCGCCGGACGGCCTTCAGCCCGTGGTCGTAGGTGTGGTTCGAGGCGGTCGAGCAGGTGTCGTAACCCACGTCCTTCAACGCGGTGAGGATCTGCGGCGGCACCAGGAACTCCGGATACCCCTGGAAGGGCCCGCGGGGCGTCCCCACGGGCGTCTCCATGTGGCAGATGGCCAGATCGGCTCTGCTGATCACGGGCCGCACGCCGGCCATCAGCGGGCCGAAGTCCAGTCCGGCGCTACCCTTGCCCGACCGCTCCGCGTCCTCGGCGGCCTGCTCGACCAGCTCGGGATGGATGAGAACATCTCCGGCGGCGGCGACGGTGAACGTCCGTCCGCCGGGCTTGGTCCGCGACTCCGTCGGGGTCGACGCACAGCCGGTGACGAGCACGGCAAGAGCCGCCGTCACTGTCAGTGCACGGCCGATGGGGAGAGAATCGCAGAATGTCACCGGACGATCTTCACACGCGTCCCAAGATCGACTATCCGCAGGGCGTTACGAGATCATCACTTTTTCTTCACCTTCTGACCCTTGCTGTGATCGCTCCGCTTCTGATCGCGTGTCAGGCCACGCCGAGCGACGAGACGGGAGCGGAGCGTCCGCACACCCGTGAGCTGGTGGATCTCGACGACCGGATCCTCGGGTACGCCGAGCAGGCCGAGGCCCGCGACCCGTACACGCCCCCCGGCGAGGAGCGGCGGGACCGGCTCGCCCGCGGCGTAGGGCACCTCCTCGACGGCGAGGTCGAGCGGGCCGACGAACAGCTCACCCTCGCCGGCTTCCGGCTGACCACGCTCACGGACACCGCGTCCGGCCGGCGCTACCGCGAGGTCGCCGCCCGCGGGCGGGGCCCCCAGGAGCGATGGGGCCGGCTGTACGTCCACGCCGACGCCGCCGTCCGGTGGAACGTGCAGGTGCCGCACCCGGTCGCCGACCGGGCCACCGAATCCCTCGGGGTCAGGCTCCTGGAGAACACCCCGGGCGGCGCGCTCGTGCTCGCCGGCGCGCATCGCACCGCGGGCCGGGGAGACGCGGCGGACGTCGCCCACCGCACGGACAGCGCGTTCCACGTGATCGTCACCGAGCTGCAGAAGCGCGGCGTGCCGGGCGTACAGCTGCACGGCTTCGCGAAGACCCCCGACCGTCCCTACGACGCCATCCTCTCCACCGGCTCGGCACAGACGGCGCCCGCGGAGGCCGCGACGCTGGCCGACCTGATGGCAGGACGTGACCTGCGCGTCTGCAGGGGATGGGCCGACCGGTGCCCGTTGGAGGGCACCACCAACGTTCAGGGCCAGGCCGCGCAGCGCGCCGGCACCACGTTCCTCCACGTCGAGCTCGCCCCGACCGCGAGAGGCGACGGAGACAAGGCCGCCCAAGCGCGCAAGGCCCTCGCCCGACTGCTCGACACCTGGTCGGCCGCCGGGAGATGAGGGCGCGCGCCGCCAGGGCGAGACCGGGCGGTGGGGTCAGTGACCGGGAAGGAGACGGAGCCGGTGAACCGCGGGATCGTGAGCGATCGGGTCCCCCGGCTCCTGGAAGTGCAGCGCGACCACGGCACCGGCCCGGTAGGCGTCGAGCCCTGCGCGGCAGTAGGCCACGATCGGCTCCGGCAGGTCGTCGAGCGGAAACCACTCCATGCCGTCGCACACCTCGGGCTCCATGACCCTCGGCATCCCGGCCCAGCGGCGTACCTCGAAGAAGAACCCGACGCGGGCGCCTCCGCCCGGCGACCGGTGATGCACCGTGACGGCGGCGCGCACGTCGTCCGGATCCACGACCAGGCCCGTCTCCTCCCGGGTCTCCCGTACCAGCGCGGTGACGACGTCCTCGAAGGGGCCGTCGACGTGACCGGACGGAAAATGCCAGTGCCCGGCGGCGTACACGGCGCCGGCCCGCCGGGACAGCAGCACCTCCGGTCCGCCCTCCCCGTCGCGTACGGCGATCAGGTGCACGTCCACCGGCACGGCGTGCCGCCCGCCGCCGCGCACCACCGGGCCCGTCACCCCTCCTCCGGCGACTCGCGCGGCACGCGCGGCACGACCGCGTCGGCGGCGGGCCCGGCCGGCTCGCGGCGCGCCAGGGTGTGGACCTGGCGTCCCATGTCCCGGTAGGGGCTGATCCAGGACGCGGTCCACTCCGTCCGGAGCGCGGCCTCAAGGGCTAGCAGGGCCGAGGGCAGTGTCACACCGAGCGCACGCTCGGCTTCCCGGACCATCTCGTCCGTGAGGGGTTGCTGGACGCCGTAGTCACCGTCATCCCAGAACGTCGCCATGACCTCATCGAATCGTGCCATGGTCCGCAGCCTAGGCTCGGCGTCACGCGTGCGTACTCCTGCCGGAGGTGCCCGTGCGCGACTCGATCCGGTGGCGGACGACGGCCGTCAGGGCCGTCAGTCGGGTCGACGCCGTGGGTACGGGGGCCACCGGGTGCTCGATGCGCCGGGCCTCGTCCGGCAGGGCGGCGAGGTCCGTCTCGAAGCGCGCCCGGGCGGCCGCCGGGGTGTCGGGCGGCTCCGTGCGCAGGCCGCCGCGCATCACCGTCCGCAGCAGCGGCTCCGTACCGTCCGGCGGTTCCTCGTTCGCCAGGCCGATCACGTCCCGCAGACCGGGACCGCGGAACACCTGCTTCGGGCCCGGAGCCGTCACCTTCCCCGACGAGAGCTTCATGACGGGCCGCCGCGCGTACTCGACCAGTTTGTACGCCGCGTCCAGATACGGGGCGTCGGCGGCCGTACCGACCTTGCTGCCCACGGCGTACGCGTCGATCGGCGCCCCCTCGCGGACGAGCCGGTCGACGGCGTACTCGTCCAGGCCCCCGCTCGCGATGATCTGGACCTCCGCGAGCCCGGCCGCGTCGAGCGCGGTACGGGCCCGGCGGGCCTGTTCGCCGAGGTCCCCGCTGTCGAGGCGGATCCCGCACCCGGGACCGAGGCCCAGGTCCTTGAGGACGCGCGCGGCCGTCGCCACGCCCCGCTCCGTGTCGTACGTGTCGACGAGCAGGGTCACGGGCCCGGGGTGGGTACGGGCGAAGGCGCGGAAGGCCTGTTCCTCGGAGGCGAAGGCCTCGACGTACGAGTGGGCCATCGTGCCGGCGGCCGGGATGCCGTACCGGCGTGCGGCGGCGACGTTGCTGGTGCCGGCGAATCCGACCAGGGCGCACAGGCGCGCCGCCTGCATGCCCGCCTCGGGCCCGTGCGCGCGCCGCAGAGAGAAGTCCACCAGGGGCCGGCCTGCGGCGGCGAGGACACACCGGGCCGCCTTGGAGGCGACGGCTGTCTGGTGGGAGAGCAGGGCCAGCAGGTACGTCTCCACGAGCTGTGCCTGCGGCAGCGGCGCGGTGACCTCCAGGAGCGGCTCACCGGCGAGGACGAGACGTCCTTCGGGTACGGCGCGGACCTGCCCGTCGAAGGAGAGGCCGTGCAGCGGCGCGAGGTCCTCCACGGGGCGGCGCAACACCTCGGCGAACTCCTGGACGTCGGTGCGGCCCACCCGGAAACGGGACAGGTGGTCGAGGGCCGGTTCGAGCCCGGCGGCGACGAGGAACCCGCGCCCCGGCGGCAGGTCGCGCACGGACAGGCTGAAGGTGGCCGGCGCGCGCATGTCCTCGCGCAGGTACGAGAGCGCCATCGTGACCTCGTACAGATCGGTGGTGGTCACCTCGGACATGCTTCGATCATGCGCTGCCGTCGAGCGGCCCGCACGGGGGACGGGGTGACGCGTCTGGTTCGGTGCGGAGGCGAGCTCGCACCGCACGTCCACGACGCCCTCGACGGCGCGGGCAAGACGGGCGGCCAGGGGGTGGGCGCCAGGTCGCGGATCGCTCCTGCAGGGTCACGACGCCCGCGCCGACGTCTGGCGCTACCGCGAGATGCGCTGTTCGCCGACGTGGCTGACGTCCAGGGCGGAACGACCGGCGAGGGCAATCCACCCTCAGTGCGATGGCCGAGACGGTCGACCTCGTCGAGCGCGGGATCACCGGCCTGGAAGCCGGACCGCGACGGGCTGCGCGTGGTCCCGGTCGTGCCGGCGGAGATCCCTTCGGTTCGCGTTCACCTGCTTCGTCCAGGGGCATCGGGGGAGTACGGGCGCGCGTACTGCCGGGCCGGCCGGCCGTCCGCGTACCGGCGTCGCCGAGCCCTGGTTGCGTCTGTGACGGGGCGCTCCGTGACACCGGGCGCCCGCGACGCGACACCGAGCGCCCCGCGACGCCGAGGTGCTCGGGGACCCCGGGTCCCATACCCCCTCGGGTATAGCTGTTAGGGTAAGAGTGTCCGATACCCCCGGGGGTACATACGTGAGGAGTCGTGAGTCGTGTTCTTCGTCGACACCATGGAGTTCGAGGGCCTGGGCAACCGCAGCTACCTGGCCGGCGGACCCGATGCCGCCGTGGTCATCGACCCGCCGCGCGACATCGACCGCGTCATCGCCGCAGCGGCCCGCCGCGGCGTGCGCATCGCGTTCGTGGCCGAGACCCATGTGCACAACGACTACGTCAGCGGCGGCCTGGAACTCGCCCGCGTCACCGGCGCCGTCTACCTGGTGCCGGCCGGAGCGCACGTGTCCTTCGCGCGTACTCCCGTCGCCGACGGGGACACCGTGACGGTGGACGAGGGCCTGGTGCTGCGCGCGCTCGCCACTCCCGGGCACACCCCGCACCACACCTCCTACGCCCTGACCGAGGACGGGCGCGGTGTGGCGGCGTTCACCGGCGGTTCGCTGCTCATCGGCACCGTGGGCCGGCCGGACCTGGTGGAGCCTCGGCTGACCGAGCGGCTGGCGCGCGCCCAGCACGCCTCGGCCCACCGGCTGGCCGACGAGCTGGACGACGAGGTTCCGGTACTGCCCACCCATGGCTTCGGCAGCTTCTGCTCCTCGTCCCAGGCGACGGGGGACGCGACGACGATCGGCGAGGAGCGCAGGAACAACGAGGCGCTGACACTGGACGTGGACGCCTTCGTCGTCCGGATGCTCGCCGCCCTCGACGACGTGCCCGCCTACTACGCCCACATGGGCCCCGCCAACGCCGCGGGCCCCGCGCCGGTCGATCTCACGCCGCCCCGGCGGGCGGACGCCGAGGAGGTCGCCGCCCGGCTCGCCGCGGGCGAGTGGGTGGTGGACCTGCGCAGCCGTACGGCCTTCGCCGAGGGGCACGTGGCCGGATCGTTCAACTTCGAGGGCGAGGGCAAGCTCGCCACGTACCTGGCCTGGCTGATCCCCTGGGGCAAGCCCGTCACCCTGCTCGCCGAGACGCCCGGGCAGATCGCCGCGGCACAGCGGGAGCTGGTACGGGTGGGCATCGACCGGCCGGCCGCAGCCGCCACCGGGGACCCGACCGGCTGGATCCGCGAGGGCGAGCGTCTCGCCTCCTTCCCGCGAGCCCGCTTCGCCGACCTCGCCGGTGCCCGCGAACGCCCGGGGCGGATGGTGGTGCTGGACGTACGGCGCGACTCCGAGCGCGCGGACGGATTCGTTGACGGCTCGGTCCACATTCCGGTCCACGAACTGCACGGCCGCGTTGGTGAGGTGCCGGACGGGGTGGTGTGGGTGCACTGCGCCGGCGGGATGCGCGCGGCGATCGCCGCGTCCCTGCTCGATGCCGCAGGCCGTGACGTGGTCGCCGTCGACGACGGCTTCGACGCCGCCGTCGAGGCGGGACTCGTGACGACCCGGCCCGACGCCACCGACTGACACGGCCTGCGCCGCTCCCGTCCCTCGCACGAAAGCGATCGATCGATGTTCTCGCTCTTCCGGCGCGGCCCAGCCCGCCTCACCCCCCAGCAGGCCCATCAGCGGACCGGCGACGGCGAGGCCGTTCTCCTCGACGTCCGCGAGACGCCGGAGTGGAAGGCCGGGCACGCGCCCGGCGCCTCGCACCTGCCGCTCTCCCGCCTGCTGGCCGGGGCACCGCTCCCGGCCGCCGCGCAAGGCAGGGCGGTGGTCGCGATCTGCCGCTCCGGCCGCCGTTCCCAGGAGGCCGCGAGGCTGCTGGCCGCCCGGGGCGTCGAGGCCGCCGACGTCACCGGCGGCATGATCGCATGGGCGCGGGCGGGCCTGCCGGTCACCGGTCGGGGTGGCGGCGGAGTCATAGCGTGAGTGCGCTGATCCTGGCCCTGACCGCCGGGGCCGTGGTCGGGCTCGCGCTCGGCGCGCTCGGCGGGGGCGGCAGCGTCCTCGCGGTGCCGGCACTGATCTACCTGCTCGGCTTCACCCCGGCCGCCGCCACCACCGCGGGCCTGATCATCGTCACCGCGACCTCGCTGACCGCGCTCTACGCCCACGCCCGCGCCGGCAACGTCCGCTGGAAAGCCGGTTCCCTCCTCGCCGCGGCCGGACTCCTGCCCGCCGCGGCGGCCGGGGCCGCCGCCGCCCGCCTGCCGCAGCCGGTACTGACCGCCGGCTTCGCCGCCGTCGCCGCACTCGCCGCCGCCAGGATGCTGCGCCCGGGCCGCGCCGCCGTGGGCCGGACGCGGGACACGGCAACACCCGTCAAGGCCGCCGGCGCCGGCGCCGGTCTGGGCGCGCTGACCGGGCTGCTCGGGGTCGGCGGAGGCTTCCTCGCCGTCCCGGCGCTGGTCACCGTACTGGCGTTCGAGATGCGGGCCGCCGTCGGCACCAGCCTCCTGGTCATCTCGACGAACTCGCTGGCCTCGCTGGCCACTCGCGGAGCCACCACCGCCGGCATCGAATGGGCCGTCATAGCCCCCTTCACCGGCGCCGCAGTCCTCGGCGCCTGGGACGGCAGACGCCTGGCCGCGAAGATCACCGGCACCCTGCTGCAGCGCGCCTTCGCCGTCGTCCTGCTGACGGTGGCGGCCTTCATGCTCATCGACGCGCTCACTTGACGGCGTACACGTGGACCGTCGTCCTACGCCTGCGCCTGCGCCTCCGCCTCCGCCGGTCCGGTCGGCGAGGGAAGACCGACGACGCGGGCGAGGGCGGCCGTCACGGCAGCGCAGCGGCCGGGCAGGTACGAGGCGGCCCAACGGCCCGCCAGAACCAGGAAGCCGGCCAGGTCGCGCTCGGCACCGGCGAGCAGACCGCGGAGCTCGGCGACGGACAGCTCGATCACCGGACTGTCACTCTGGTCGGCGTTGACAGTGAGCCGGACGGTGTCGCCGAAGCGCTCCGCAACCGGTGACACGGGGTCGTGGCCGAAACCGAGCGGGCTGCCGTCGTCGATGAACCGGTCCCAGTCACGCCAGTCCTCAAGACCGTCACAGCACCCGGGCTGGAAGACGACGCCCGTGGAGTGGTCGGTGACCCGCAGGCCGCCGGCGGCGAAGAGGGTGTCGAACGTGAGCAGTCCGTGCAGGAACGAGCCGAGCGCGTCGGTGGGCCGAGGCGGGCGGTCCCCGTCGGGGTCGATGTCGTTGCAGCCGGCGATGCGCATCACCGCGGCCCCGACCTCAGCCGGTGAGAGCTCGCCGCTGAGAGGCAGAAAGCCGAACGGCTCGACCGCAGCGACAGGCCAGAGGTCGAAGCCGTCAGGTGCGTACATCTCCAGGACGGGCTGCATCACGATCACCCGGCGAAGTGTTCCGCAACGCTCACCCGTATCGCCTCCCGATTACGCCGATGAGGGGCGCCGCCCCGGGCCCCCCACCGCCTCACGCGTCGGTCCCGCCGCGCAACCTATCGTCGGGCTGGGCGAGCGGGCCGGGCCGGGCGGGGGCCCGCTGCGCGGGCCGCGACGAGGAGGAAGAGTCCGCAGGCCGATACGAGCAGCCAGCCCGGACGGCTCTCTGCGGCGAGGTCGACGGGGCCGGCGCCCGCTACCAGGCCGCCGGCGACCGCGATGCCGACCGCCGCACCGAACTGGCGCGCGGTGGAGGTGATCGCCCCCGCCACTCCGGCCCGCGACGGCGGCGGACCGCTGACCGCGGTGTCGGTCAAGGGGGCGTTGGCGAAGCCGAACCCGATGCCGGTCAGCAGGAGGGCGAGGAGGATCAGCGACACGCTCGTGTCCTGGTCCAGGCTCACCAGGCACAGACCGCCGGCCGCGGTGAATCCGCCCGCGAGAAGCAGCGGACGGCGCGGGCCGAGACGACCGACCAGCGTGCCGGACCAGGGCGCGCACAGCGTGGCCCCGAGCGCCATGGGCAGGGTCGCGGCGCCCGCCGCGAGCGGGGTCCAGCCTCGGGTGTGCTGGAGGTGGAAGGTGTTGAGCAGGAGGGTCACGTTCAGCGCGACGAACACCGCCGTCGCGCCGAGCACCGCCGTGACGAACGGCGGACGACGGAAGAGCGCGAGGTCCATCAGGGGCTCGCCGCGACGCAGCTCGACGAGGACGAAGGCGGCCGTGGCCGCCGCGGTCAGGGCGTAACCGGCAAGGGCCACGGGCGACGTCCAGCCGAGGCGGGGCCCCTCGATGAGAAGTCCCACGGAGAGGCAGAGGACCGTGGTGAGCAGCACCTGGCCGGGCAGGTCGAGGCGCCGGACGCGCTCCCCGCGGGACTCCGGTTGCGAATGGCTCTACGTGCTCGCCGGGGAGCTCCGCCTCATCCTGAGGGAACGCGAGGGAACCCTCCGGCCGGGCGAGGTGGCCGAGCTCGACACCGGCGAACCCCACTGGTTCGGCCCCGCCGGCCGCGAAGCGGTGGAGATCCTGCACCTGTTCGGTCCCCACGGGGATCAGGCCGTCATCCGTGCGGGCCGGACGGCGGGCGGAAGCCCTCGGATGTGGAGGAGCGATGAAGCGCAGGCCTCGGCCCGCGAGGGCGGCCGCCGTACAGACGATCCCCGCACTCCGGTGAGCGCGGCCGAAGGGAGGGCGGGTCACCGTGGGGCGGTCTCCGCCGGTTTCCATCCCCAGGCGGTGAGCATGCCGGCCGACAGTGCGGCACAGTCGTCGGAGGCCAGGTAGCGGACCGCCCCATCGACGGCGGCGTCGTCGACGAGACCGGTGGCGAGCAGTGCGGCCCTGCTCCGCTCCCACGTGTCCGCCCAGAAGCGGCTGAGGGGACTGCCGGGCAGCAGCGGGGGCACATGGATCTCGGCGGCGACGCGTGCGAGCCCCGCGCCGCGCAGCAGTCGGGGGTATGACGGCACCCAGGAGACGTCGGTGCCGATGGTGGCCCGCAGCCCTTGCCACATCGCACGCATCACCGTGGTGTACGGCGTCGGAGGCGTCCGGTCGCTCGTGAGGTCGACGGCATCGCTGAGTACCAACACGCCGCCCGGCGAGACGAGTTCGGCCAGGTGAGCGATCAGGCGCTCGTGCTCGGGCAGGTGCATCAGTACGAAGCGCGCGTGGACGAGCCGGAACCGGCCGGGCGCGAAGTCCAGGGCGGTGACGTCGGCCTCCCGCACGTCGAGCCCGGGTACGGGCCGCTCCGTGAGGAAACGTACGTCGCGGTCCACGGCGAGAACGCTCGCCACCCCGGCTTCGCCGAGCAGCCGACGGGAGACCGTCCCCGTGCCGGCGCCCACGTCGAGGCAGCGCCACCCCGGACCGACCCCGAGGGCCCGCAGCCGCGCCATGGTGATCTCGTCGTAGGCGAGGGCGCCGAAGTCGATGCGCTCGCCCTCACCCTCCTGCTCGGGACGGAAGACGGCCTCACCGTAGCGGCCACCGTCCGACGCTTCCCCGTCCGGACCGTCCCTGTCCGGCGCGGCGGTCACGCCGCCACCGCCGGAGCGGTGCGGAGGGCGTCGTCGTCGAACGGCTTCATGGTCGGGACCTCTCGCACGATGGGTCGGGGCGCGCGGCGGTCGCGAGCCCCCGGCCTGCCGATCCTCCACCGCCCACCGCCCGCACGACCGAGACGCGCCCGCACCCTGAGCCGATCGGCCGAAGGCCGCGCCGGGTGGATGACGACCGAGAGGGGGTGACCCCGGGCCGTCAGACGGTGGGGTCCACGGTCCACGCCTCCAGCAGATGTTCCCGCCGAAGTCGGGCGTCGAATCGACCCGACCCGAAACCCGCCGCTGCCGGGCCGAACCGCGGCCAACCGGTTCAGGTGGCTGGCAGTGGCAGGGACGGCCCTTGCGAAAGTGGCCGAGGTCGCTCGCTGGGATCGGCATGGGGAAGCCCCCGACCGCGGATGCGGTCGGGGGCTTCCCTCTTTCCGGTCCGAACCGTTCGGCTTGGCTCAGCCGTTGGGTCCCTGGGGGTACACGCCCTGGGAGAGGCGGTTCGTGATCTTGATGTTGTGGCGCTCCTTCATGACCAACTTCTGGAGATTGAAGGTCTGCCTGCTCCACTCACGTGCGGCCTCTCCGCCCTTGGTCCCGTAGAGCCAGGGGCCGAACTTGGTGCCGGTCGTCTTGGCGTCCTGGTGGAGGAAGAGCTCGTCGCCCTTCTGCTGGACGCTGAAGGTGATGGTCGAGCCGAGGTCGTCGAAGTACCCCTCGCCCACGACCAAGAAGGTGAAGCTGGTCTCCGCGACCGTCACCCGCACGTCTCCCTTGCCGCCGACGAAGTCCGGAGCGGGGTGCAGGGTGCACGCGGCCCCATCGTAGAACTCGGTGCATCCGGTGATCGGGAACGGGAAGACCTTCAGGGGGTTCTGCTGGAACAGTGCCATGACCTCCTCCGGTGACCCCAGGTTCGCCTGCAGTCCCAGGTAGTACTTGTAGTGGTACTCGTACTTGAACTTGTAGTTCTCCTTCGGCTTGGGGATGTACCCCTTCCGCCACTTGCCGTTCGGCGTCTTGTTGTACCTGCCCTGCCACCGGGCCCGGTCCGCCATGCGGTTCGAGGCCTCGCGGCAGGACTCGTTGGCGCAGTTGTCGGAGTAGTCACCGATCACTCCGTCCGTGTCACCCTCGACGCCGGCGCAGATGCCGTCCGCTCCGCCGCCCGGTGCGCCGTGCAGGCACATGCGGCCGTCCGGGTCGGTGTTGTTGACGGGGTCGTTGTTCGCGTAGGCGTAGCCGTTCCACTGCTGCGGGTCAGTCGGTGACAGCAGGGGGTCGGGGCTGATGAAGCGGCCCGTCGTCGGCTGGTACAGGCGGACGCCGAGGCTGGTGAGCCCGGTGGTGTCGTCCTCCTGGCCCCCGACGAACCCCTTGTTGCCGGACCAGCCCGAGGGCTGGGTGCCCCGGAGGTTGCCGAAGGCGTCGGTACGGCTGCGGGTGGCCGCCAGCGTCGACAGGTCGATGCTGAGGTTGTTCGTGCCGCGGTGGTCGGCGATCTGGGCGACGAACGCCCCGGCGGCGGTGCCCGCCCCGGTGCGCACGATGGTCATGCCGCCGGGGATGGGGTAGTAGCGGATGCCCGTGCGGGCCTGGGTGGCCGTGTTCACCGTCAGCTCGTCATTGCCGAGGGTGAGCGTGGCCGTCGTGGGGTTGCGGCGGATCAGCAGGTTGCCGTCCGCGTCATACAGGTACGTCGTGGTGGTGTGGGGAATGGTCCACTTCTGCCCGGCGGGCACGGTGGTTCCGCAGTCGCCCAGCACGAGGTCCGTGCTGTCGGTGCTGACGTCGCCCGGCACTGCGAGGCAGCGGCCGGAAGCGGGGTTGTACAGAGTGCTGTCGGCGCGCGGGGTCCAGGTCTGGTCGGCGCCGCCGTCACAGTCCTGGAAGGTGATCAGCGATCCGGCCGTCGTGCCCATGGCCTGGACACACCGGTTGCCGCTGGACAGCGTGCTGTTCGCGGTGGAGTACTTCTGCCCCGCGCCCGTGTTGCACGTGTAGATCTGGACCGGGCTGCCGACCGCGGTCGAACCGCCTGCCGCGTCCAGGCACTTGCCGCCGATGCCCTTGATCTGGGCGGCCATGGTCAGCGAGGCGAGCTTGCCCTCGCTGTTCCACGTCAGGCTGCTGGTGCCGGCCTTGCCGGCCCGGTAGGAGGTCGTGGCGCCGGTCTCGTCGTACTGGAACTTGTCGTTGTTGGTGCTCGTCCCGGTCTTGGTCGAGGAGAGCAGCAGCCCGTGCGGACCGCCCGTGCCGCCACCCGTGGCGGGCGCGGACGTCGGGGCGTTGTGCTGCCCCGGAGCACCGAACGTCTGGGTGGTGATGGCGTCCTTGGTGGTGTCACCCGCCGGATCGTGGCGGACCACCTTGGAGCGGTTGCCCGTCAGGTCGTACGCGTACTCCTGCCAGTAGGGGGCCGGCCCGCCGACGGTGGTCTTCGCGGGGGTCACGGCACCGGCGGTCGGCGTGGTGTTCGCGCACGCGCCCTGGTCGGCTGTCTGGTGCGTGAGCGGGTCGGGCCGGCTGATGCCGCCCGTGTCCGTCCACGCCGTCGTCAGCCGGCCGAGGTGGTCGTACGCGAAGCACTGGCGGTCGGTCTGCGCGGGGTTGTTGTCCGCGATGCTGGTGAGCGAGGTGATGCGGCCGGCTTGGTCATACGTGTAACCGGTCTGCTGCACCGCGCCGGTTACCGAGGTCTGCTTGTCGGTGAACTGGTCGCGTATCCGCCCGGTGGCCTGGTCGTAGACCGTGGTGGACACGACCTGGGACGCCCACGGGTTGACGGTGGACCGGATCACGCGCCCGAAGGCGTCGTACTCGGTCTGCGTGTCATAGGTGGTGGCTCCGGCGTACTTGTACATCTGGCCGTAGTCGTTGTACGAGTACGCGATGTCGTCCAGCGGCAGCCCTGCGAGCGCCGGCAGGACCGTGCCCTTCGGGTTGCCGGTGAGCCGGTCGTGTGTGCTGCTGACGCTGTACGTGAAGGTGCCGGAGGCGAGTCCCGCGTCCGTGCCGGGCATGGTGATCGTCGTGCCCGTGACCCGGCCGCCGTCGTCGTAGCCGGTCGCGGCGCTGGTGTACGCCTTGCCGGCGGAGCCGCCGACGTAGCGCGTGGAGGTGGCGGGCTTGCCCTTGCCACCGGCGGCCGTGTCGAAGGTCCACTTGGCCAGCTGCTTGGCGGCGCTCACGGTGCCGTCGTACAGGCCCGTCTTCCGGCCGAGCAGATCGTAGGTGTACACCAGCGTCTGGTTCCTGGCGTTGGTGACGGTCGACACCCGGGAGGCCTCGTCGTACGTCTGGGTGATCGTGCCGGCGTCCGGGTCGTTCGCCCTGACCTGGCGGCCCCGCTGGTCGTATGTGTACGACCAGACGTTGCCCGCCGCGTCCGTGCGGGTCAGGGGCTGGCCGTCGAGGGTCGAGGTGAAGCGGGTGACGGCCGCGTCCGAGGCCTGCCCGGTGGGCGTGGGAGTGGAGTACTGCCACAGCTCGGTGGTGTGGCCCAGGGCGTTCGTGAACACCGACGACGGTGCACTGCCCTTCGGCGGCAGGACGTCGGTGCGGTCCGCACCCGGGTAGCTGGTCGTCGTGCGGTGCTGCTCGGTGCCCAGCGACCACGTCGAGACGACGGTCACCCGGTCGCGGCCGTCGTAGCTGGTCCGCTTCTGCGAGGGGATGGTGCTGTCGGCGGCGGCGACGAGGACGTCCTTCGGACCCGAAGCGTCGTTGTACCAGGCCGCGTTGGAGGCCGCTTCCCGGCCGTGCGAGTCGAAGCGACTGTCCGTCACCAGGCGGCCGGTGTAGGCCGGGTTCGCCGGGGTGGACTGCGCCTGGCGGGGCTGGGCGAAACCGTCCAGCAGCTGGATCGACGTGGTCCGCACCGGGGTGTCACCGTCCACGGTCAGCTTGCTCGTGGTGACCGTGGAGGGGACGCCCGCCTGGTTGGAGACGCGGTAGCCGAACACCACGTTCGCGTGGGCGTGCGAGCCGGGGGCACGCCCCGGCTGCCACGCCGCGGTCAGGCGGCCCAGTGCGTCGTAAGTGCTGGTCGTGACCTTCTGATTACGGTCGGTCACCGTCAGGGGGAGCGACCGGCGGGCGTCGTAGGTGGTGACGGTATCCCAGGTGCCGGTGGCCTGGCCGGGGACCGGCGCGGAGACCGTGACCGTGCCGGGCAGCTCGCCGGCGGCGGCCGGGGTGTAGACCGAGCCGGTGGTGGAGCCGTTCGGGTGCTGAGCGTCCTTGCTGTTCGGGTCGGTCTTCGAGGTGACGCGGCCGTAACCGTCGTACGTGGTGGTGGAGGCGGTGGCGAAGACCGGGGTGCCGTCGGTGGCGTAACGGTCCAGGATCTCGCTCTTGGTCGCGTCGCCCGTGGCACCGGCCTGGCCGTAGGCGAGGCCGTCGTAGGACGTACGGGCGCGGGAGACCGTGTTGGCGGCGGTGGCGGCCGCGGTGCAGGCGTCAGCGCCCGAGACCTTCAGGACCTCGGAGACCAGACCGGTGCGCTGGGCGTCCGGTCCGCTCGCGTAGCTGGTGCGGGTGCACTCGTCCGGGACCCCGTCCGCCTGCTCCAGCGAGGTCACCGTCCGGTTGTTGTGGGCGGGGTCGGTGGTCTGGCTGCTGGTGCTCGTGCGCCAGGTTCCGTCCGCCAGCTTCACCCGGGTCGTGGCGGTGAGTCTGGTTCCCCCGTAACGGGCGACGAGGGCGGGCAAGCCGGTGCGGGTGTGCGTGGCGGTGTCGACCGGGGCGCCGGCGGCGTTCACGGTCTGGGTGGCGACGGTGCCGCCCGCCTGGCTGAGGGCCTCGGTCTGCAGGACCTGGCCGCTGAGCCACTCCACGTCCGTGACGTCCTGGCCCAGCGCGTCCGTCAGGTGCACGGAGCGGGCGGTGCCGTCCTTTCGGATGTCGCCGTCCATGCCCTGGCGGTAGGTGGTGACGGTCTGCGACTTGGGCCCGTCATTGCCCGATCCCACGGTGGTGGTCACCTTGGCGAAGCCGCGGAAGTCGCCCCAGGTACGGGCGTTGGCCTCGGTCAGTTCGCTGTCGTCACGGTGCCAGGCGGCGGAGTCGTACGCGTACGCGGTGATCTTCTGCGGGGAGTCGGTGGCGATGTCGTTCTCGGTCAGGGACTTGACCGTGTAGTGGTGGAACCAGTCCAGCACCGGATCGGCGTCGGCCACGGAACCGGGCGGGGACCAGCGCACCGGGTAGCAGGCCCGGGTGTTGTCGTCCTCGGCCGTCGGCATCACGTTGTTGATGCGCGAGCAGTCCGGGAGGTTGTAGTCGACGTTCAGGACGCCGCCGGTCTCGTTGCGGATCTGCTGGATCCGCGCCCGGTTCATGATCGGCGGGGCCGGGACCAGGTTCGTCCCGTCCACCCGGTTGGGCAGCATGACGGGCGTGAACGACACCACCGGAAGGTCCACGTTCGGCGTCGCGGTCTTGCCGGTGCGCTGGATGGAGTCCAGCCACAGGGCGCGCTGGCTGCCCGCGTCCTTCGGATCGGGGAAGGAGTGGACCAGCTTGTAGGAGTCCACGTCCTGCCAGGCGTTGTTGACACGCACCTGGGTGCTGATCTGCGTCAGGCGCTTGGTGGTGAAGTACGTCGCGCTGTAGTAGACGCAGGTGCCGGTGCTCTTGCACTCGTTGTCCACCGGTACGTCAGGCCAGTTCGCCTTGTTGGCGACGGTCCGGTTGGCCACGTCACAGGCCGTGCCGGCCGCGACGCAGCGCTCGGAGACGGTGAAGTCGACCTTGGCTGCGGGCTGGAGGGCGCCCTTGGCCGCGACCTGGTCGGAGAGCTTCTGCCCGTAGGCGATGCTCGCCAGGGTGGTGGCCCGGGTGTACTGGGTCATCGTGCCGGTGCCGTTGTTCTGGCCCGCGCCGCGCTTGTACCAGTTGGTCTCCGGCGCCCAGTTGTACGTGGTGAGGTTGCCGTGCGCGTCGACCACGTAGTCGAGGGCGAGGCGCTGCCACATCTGACACCAGGAACCGGCGCCCTTGGCGGAGTCGTAACACGGCTGGCCGCTCTTGGGCGTGTACACCGGCACGGAGGACACGGAGTTGGTGGCCGGGTCGGTCTTGTCACCACCGGGGAGGTGGTTGACGCCGAAGTAGTACGTGGTGCCCGAGGAGTCGGTGACCTTCGCGTACGCGCCGTCCCGGACGCCGTTGGAGGCGCCGGAGCCGAATTCGATCCGCGTACCGTCGTCGTTCTTCAGGCGCCATACGCCGGTGGCGGCGTCGGTGGTGGCCGTCGCCGAGCCCGCCTTGTCGTCACGTACCAGGACGCCCGAGTGCGAGCCCAGCGACAGGGAGGCGTTGAACCCCGCCCAGCAGGCGTCGCCCGAGTCGGGGATGCCGGCCTTGTCGCAGGGCTTGTAGACGCGCTCGATGAAGCCGGGGTTGAAGTCCCAGCCGTCTCCGATCCAGGAGGCCTGGGCGTTGGTGACGGAGGTCTTGCCGTCCACCGTGGAGGAGTTGTAGCCCAGCGAGACCTCGGGGGCGGTACCGCCCAGGGCTTGCGGGAGCTGGATGGGTTGGTCGTACGTCAGCGCGCCGGAGCTGCCGCCCGAGGCCCAGGCCTGCGAGGAGTCGAGCGCGGTGGCCTCGTACGTGCCGCCAGGGCCCGAGGAGTCCGTCTCGGCGGCCAGCAGCATCGGGGCCGCGGCGGAGGCGAGCAGCGGACTGCCGGCCTTCGGCTCGCCTGCGCTCGCCAGGGGGGAGGGGGCCGGGGCGGCGGCCGTCGGCAGCGCCACGTCGGCCACCAGTCGTCCCGTCGCCTTGTCGTAGCGCGTGGTGAGCGGCGTACGCACCTGGCAGGACGGCGCCTTCGGCGTCGTCAGCGCGCATCCGGGCAGCGTCGCCAGGCGGCCGCGGGAGGCGAACTCGCCCCCGGTGGCGGCCTGCAGACCGGCGAGGTCCAGGCCGACCTGGACGCGGGAAGCCGTCCGGGACGTACCGGACGACTGGGCGGCGAGGCTGAACAGGGCGCCGTTGACGCCGACGTCACGCGCGGAACGGTCGTCCGTGCGGACCACCGTGACCCTGCCGCTCAGGCCCTCTGGGACCGTGCCCGACCTGGCCGCGGTGCCCTTCGGGGAGACCCACACCGGCAGGCGGCCGGCCTGGACCGGAGCCGTGCCGGGGGCGCCCGTCAGGTCGGCGATGCCGCTGGCCGGCGCGGGAAACGGTGTACTGGGCTGCGGCGTGGAACGCGCGGGCACCGGGTACCGGGGCTCGACCGCCTTGGCCTTGCGGACATCGGAGGCCTTGACCGGCTTGGTGCCGGGCAGCGGCCGGTGCGGAGGCTTCCAGATCTTCGAGAAGTCCGCTTCCGCGGCCTCGGTCCCGGCCTGCGCGGCTTGCACCGCCGGTGCGCCGAGCAGCGAGGCGGCGAGCGCCAGGATGACCGGACCGGCCACCCGTGAGCGGAACGTGCGCGTTCTTCGGCGCACGCCATTGTCTGACATGAGGGTTCCTCCGTCTGTGGACAGCAGAGAGACAAGGTCCCGGCCATCAGGGCCGGGACCTTGCGACAAATGGGTATGAAGAGAGTGATTACAGGGGCCGGAACGATGTAACGGAAGCCTCAATTCCACTTAACTGCCGACCTAAACGGGGGAAGTTAGCAGTAAACGATCGTTGAGTCACTATCAACAGCAGTTTATGGGCGGGTGGGAAAGGTCACCTCGGGGCCCAAACGGCCACGACTCCGTGCGAGAGGGGCGGAATTGACTCGTCCGCCTGTTGATCGGCTGTGCCGCCGCCTGTCACAGTGCCCCGGTCCTTGCCTGTCTGATCAGGGACTCAACTCGTCTAGGGGAGTGGGCACTCACATGTCCAATGCACGAAGAACCGGCTTGCGGAAGCCGGTTTCCGCCAGTCTTGCGGTGGGGGCCACGGCGGCCCTTCTGCTGGCGACGCCGTATGTCGCGGAGGCCGCGCCGGTGCCTCTGCCCGACGCTCCGGCCACGCCGCGAGCGTCGGCGGCGCCCGTAGAGGCCAGTGCCGCGACCAGGCCCACCGCACCGTCAGGAATGTCCGCACGTACGGGGGTCGAGCGGGCATGGGAACTGGCGGCGAGGACCGGCAAGGATGTGCCGGTCCCGGAGCTGACGACGGAGTACGCGACCACGGTCGCCACCCCGAAGGGCACGCTCCGCTCCGAGAGCCATGTGCTGCCTCAGCGCACCAAGGGCGCCAACGGTCGCTGGCTGACGCTGGACGACACCCTGGCCGTCCGTGCGGACGGCGCCGTGGCGCCGAAGGCGTCGAGTTCGAGCCTGGTCATCTCGGGCGGCGGCGCGGGGCCGCTGGCGACGATGACGACCGAGGACGGCAAGAGGCTGTCCGTGTCCTCACCGTTCCCGGGCGCTCTGCCGAAGCCCGTACTGCGGGGCAACGACGCGCTGTTCGAAGACGTTGCCCCCGATACCGACCTCCAGGTGAGCGCCACCAAGTACGGCGGCTACACCACCGTGGTCGTGCTGCGCACGCCCGCGGCGGCCGCTGACCCGGCCGTGCGTGACCTGGTGTTCCCCACGGTCACCGACGGTCTGACGCTGGCCAAGGGCAAGGACGGCAGCCTCACCGCGGCCGCGGGCAAGGACACGGTCTTCCGCGCCCCCGCCCCGCTGATGTGGTCGGCCGGCGAGGCGCACCAACCCGGTGCGCGCGGTTCCCGTTACGCCGACTTCGAGGCCGCAGCCGGCCTCAGCAGCGCCGACGGACCCGGAGCCGATGCTTCCGTGGCCCGGATCCCGGTGATTCGCGCGAAGGTGAACGGCGCGGCGAAGGGTGCCACGGGTGAGATCGCCCTGGCTCCCAGCGCCGAGCTGCTCGACGGTGCCGGCACCAAGTACCCCATCTACGTCGACCCTTCGTGGTCCGTGGACAGCCGGGGCAAGCAGCATCACGCGTGGGTCCAGCAGGCGTACGACGTGGGCAACTACGACCGCACCGGTTCCACTGACCGGGACCGTCCGGGCGTGGGCTATCAGGGCTGGGAGACCAGCAAGGGTATCGAGCGCGCGTTGTACGAGTTCGATCTGAACGGCTACGCGGGCGCCACCATCAACTACGCCAACCTCCGCCTGGAGCAGTACATCTCGGCGGACTGGTCGTGCACGAACAAGTATCCGGTGCACCTGTACCGGGCCGGCGCGTTCGGCTCCTCGGTCAAGTGGAGCAACCACCAGATCCGCGAGTGGATCCAGAACCAGTCCGTCGGCGGCAACGGCAACAGCGGCGACTGCTACGGCAACATCCCCGTTGACTTCAACGTCACCAACGCCATGCGTGACGGCATCCGCGACACCGGCACCCCGCTCGCCTTCGCCCTGACGGGCCAGGAGGGCACCGGCGACAAGATCGCCTTCAAGCGGTTCGCGTACACCGCGGTGCTCAGCGCCGAGTACGACTTCCCGCCGCGCGTCCCGGAGAACCAGCGCACGGTCCCCGCCCCGCGCCGCGTGGTCGCGGGTGACACCCAGGCCTGCGGTGACATTCCCGGTGACCAGTTCGGGTGGATCACCACCCCGACCGTCACGATCGCCTCGAAGGTCAGCAGCCCCAACCAGGGGCAGCTCACCGAGTACGTGAACATGTGGGAGCACAACACGGGCGCGACCGTGAACACGGGCTGGTCCGGCTTCGTCAGCACCGGCACCGACGCCTCGTACACCGTGCCGCTGGGTGCCATCCAGGACGGTCACAACTACGGCTGGGCTGTCCACGGCGACGACGGCCTGCTGCGCGGACCCTCCACCACGTCCTGCCACTTCGCGGTCGACCTGACCCCGCCGCTGCTGGCGTTCGGCCAGTTCACCGACCCGGCCACCCAGTTTCCGCCGGCCGGCAACGGCCAGATCACCAACCTGCGTCTCGGTGACACCGGCTCCCTGCCCGTCATCGCGTCCGACCCGAGCCCGGGCGCGGGCCTGCGCAGCTCCGGACTGGCCTGCATCCAGTGGGGCTTCGACCCGCAGCTCACCGACGCCCAGCAGAAGTGCGCGCCGGCCGGCAGTCCGCTCGGCGTGAGCTCCATCAGCGTCAAGCCCCCGCGCTGGGGCACCAACGTCGTTTACGCGCGCGTCCTGGACGAGGCCGGCAACTCCTCGCAGACCCAGTCGTACGCGTTCTACGTGCCATGGAAGGACGGTGCGGTCGCCTTCGGTGACACCACCGGTGACGCCCGTTCCGACATCCTGGTCCCGGACACCGCGGGCAACCTCGTCACGCACGGTCGTGCCACTGACGGTGACAGCCGCAGCATGATCCCCAGCGGGACCGCCGCCACCGCGCTCCAGGCCCCGGAGGCCTCTTCGGGCCGGACGTGGAAGGACTACCGCACCGTCCACCGCGGCTCACTCGACCCCGGCCGCAACGTGGACGACCTCTTCGTCCACCAGGAGCCGGCCACCCCCGGCGCGCTGGGTGGATCGCAGCTCTTCGCGTACGACAACACCCTCTCCGACCCGGGCCGTTTCACGCTCGGCACGAAGAGCTCGGTCCAGAAGCCGGAGTGCTCCACCGCTCACACCACCGCCTGCACCGGCTACCACAACGTGGCGACCTGGCAGTACTCCAGTCAGATCACCCCGACCGGCCCGGCCCGCACCACCCGTACGCCCAGCCGGCAGGTCACCGACGCCACCGGCCTGCTGGCCGTGGAGTCCGGAAACCTGTGGTTCTACCCGGTCAAGACCAACCAGACCCTCGCCGCGCCCACCCTGGTCGACGCGAGCGGTGCCTGGGACGACAAGGACCTGATGGTCCCCGGCAACGCCCTGAACCTCGGTGCCTCCACGGACACCGCCCCGGCGCTGTGGGTGCGCAACCGCACCAACGGCGACATCTTCCAGTACAAGCTGACCACCGCGACCCGCGCGATCGACCAGTACGTCGTGGTCACCGGTGTGGCGGCGCAGCCCGCGACCCGAATCGGTTACGGGATCAAGGGCACGGACTACCCGCGGGTCGGCTCCGACGGTGACGTGACCGGCGATGACATCCCGGACTTCTGGGCCGTCGGCACTGACGGGACCCTGCACGCCTGGGAGGGCACCGCCGCCGGCGGCGCGGTCAACGGCTACGCCGGCCACCACGTCCGCGGTGACGCCCAGGCCCCGACGGTGCAGTGGCGCCTGGAAGGTGACACCAAGGCGATCCCTGCCAAGAACGGCAGCGGCATCTCCAACGACGCCACCGCCACCGCCGTCACCTACGCCACCGAGACGGTCGACGGCCGCGCCCGCCAGGTCGCGGTCTTCGACCCCGCGGCGAAGTCTGTCGTCACCGGCCCCGCCAAGGCCGTCGACACCCGGCAGTCCTTCACCGTCTCCACGTGGGTGAAGATGGACGCGGCCGACGGAATGATCGTCAGCCAGGACGGCGCACACGCCAGCGCGTTCAAGCTGTGGGCCGACTCCAGCCACTGGCGCTTCGCCATCGCGCACGGTGACGACGACGGCTGGCCGTACGACTACAACGCCACCGTCACCCCGGCCAACACCTTCAGGCCGGGCGTCTGGACCCAGCTGACGGCCACGTACAACGCCACCACGGGCGCCATGAGCCTCTACGTCAACGGCACCCTGGCCTCCAGCGGATACCACCGGGCGAGCACCAGCCCCGCACCCAGCGGCGCCCTGGTCCTGGGCCGGTACAAGTACGTGAGCAAGCCAAGCAACTACCTCAAGGGCGCCATCGCCGGCCTGTCCGTGTTCCAGAACTACGTACCGCCGGTCACGACCACGGACCTGCCGATCCGGTATGCCGCGTCGCCCGACTTCTGCGTGGACACGCCGCAGGGCGCCAACGGCAACGGCAACCAGCCGCAGCTGTGGGACTGCAACGGCTCCGACCCGCAGAAGTTCAGCGTCAACGCCAACGGCACCCTGACCCAGAAGGGCCAGTGCGTCGCGGTCCGGGGCAACCAGACCGCGGAGGGCACGGACCTGATCTTCTGGCAGTGCCTGGGCGAGGGCGGCCAGCAGTGGCTTCCCCGCGCCGACGGCAGCATCTACAACCCGCAGTCGAACAACTGCTTCGACCTGCCGCAGGCGAAACGGGACTGGGGTACGAAGTTCATGATCTGGGGCTGCAACGGCACTCCGGCCCAGCGCTGGAGCATCCCGACGCTCCTGACCCCGGACCTGCCGGTCGCTCCGTGACACCCGCACCAGCCAACAAGGCGCCCCACACCACGGGGGCCCGTCCCTGACCGCGACGAGGGGGCGGCCTGACCGACAGGCCGCCCCCTCACTCCGTGGCCGAAGGCGACAGGACGGCGACCGAGCCGACGGCCCGGGAGATGCCGACCAGGAGGTCCCGGTACTCCGCCTCGGCCGCGCGTAGCGCCCGAACCGCCATCACACCTCGCTCCTTGTCCGCCGGAATGCCGCGAGCGCGGGCGTCGGCCGCGGCCGTGAACATGGCGGCCAGTCCGATGGCGACGCTCTCGGCCTCCGTCCCGCCGCCCCGGCGGGCCTCGGCATAGGCGTGCGCACGCACGTCGTCCGAGCAGTACGCCCCGAGCTCCAGCATCCGGTCGTGGATGTCGGTCATCCGGTCCGTGAGGCGCCGGCCGGGGCCGGCGCTCCACGGAGTGGGGAGCCGCATCCGGTCACGGGGACCGCCGACGCGACATAGGGTCCGCCGCAGGGGCCCAAGGGCGCGCAGCGTCCGCAGAGGCCCCAAGACCTGTGCGGCGAGCCAGGGTCCCACGATGGGGATGAGGAAGCCGGCGGCAACGAGGAGGGTGCCCAGGCCGGCGAAGGACATGACCGCCTGGTTGAGCGGTTCCCAGTCCCGGCCGTTCCAGGCGGCCACGACCGCGGCCAGCTTGGCCGCACCGTACGTGACGTTGGTCAGGAAACCCACGGCCAGGACGGTGAGCCCGATGCGCAGCAAGCCTCCGGCCGGTGTCCTCCGCTCCGGGCACTCCCTGCCGATGTCGCGCGCCCACTTCCAGCATGCGGCAGCCGCCGCGGCGGCAGCGGCGGTGACGGCGGACAGGCAGAGCAGTACCATCTCGCGCATGAAGGGGGTATTGGCGTAATACGTCTCGAAGTCACGCTGCCGTTCGACCGGCGCCTCCCCCAGTACGAAGCAGCCGATGACCAGGATGGTCACCACACCGTGGCCCCAGATCCAACGCCTGACCCGACGGCGGGTGTGGGGGAGGACTTCCACGTCCTCACGCCAGTTCTCCATGAGGACCCGGCAGGCACACGCGTAGGCGGAGAGGATGCAGTAGACCAGCACCACAGAGAAGTTGCTGACGCCGGTCAACTCATTGACGACCCCGATCGTCGGGGGCGCCGCGAAGAAGAACGCCGAGGCCTGCAGGAAGATCACGGCGTTGACGCTGCGGACCACCGGACTGTGCCGGCGCCTCACCAACGAGGGAAGTTTGACGACCAGCACGATGCCGAGCGCGGCGGCCGGGATGTAGAGATTCACGCCTTCTCGCCCGTCACCCTCTGAGCGACGCCCAGATGCGGCCCGACACCCCGCCGACGGGCGTCGGGCTACGCCTGCGCTCCAGGCAGGGCCTGACCCGGTCGGCCAGCATCCGGCCGAACTTCTCCGCACGCCGCTCCTCTGCGAGGTCCGGCTCCGTACGGGCGGCGACGTGGGCGACCGCGTCGGAAAGGCTCCAGCGGTCACCCAGCATGCGGGCCGCGGCCATCGCACCGGCCGCGCTGCCATGACCGCAGTGCCCCTCCTTCAGGTGCCACAGCTCATGGCCCAGGATCACGACCTGGTGCAGGGGAGAGGTGTTCGCCTCGAGGGCGATCAGGTCGTAGTCGCCCATGTCCAGCCACAGGCCTGTCACCGACTCCGGCGGGAACTCCTCCAGCATCAGGCGCACTTCGCGCCCGCTGCACCGTGCCGCACACACGCAGATCGCCTTCAGCAGCTCCACCGGCGGCTCGGGAACCGGCTGCGGCAGCCCCATGAACAGCGCATCGCGATACCGCTTCATGTCACGCGAGACCCCCACCCCGTGCCACCCGCCCCTCGTGCCGGATGCACAGCCCCCATGCATCGTTCCCTGCGCGTTACCGCTGGTGAGCCGCGGTGTCCACGCCGCCGCGCTCAATCGACGTCATTGTGCACCAACGCCGTCTCGAGGGCGGCACGGGCCTCCCGGGCGCGCTCCTCCCGGGAGCGCCGGGCGACGGATTCGATCAGGGCGATCAGGGGCTGGGCGGTGTCCTCCGGTACGTCGGCCAGGGCCCGGGCGGCATACGCGACAACGCCGAGCGAGGGATCCACCTCGCTCGCCGGACCCGCGGTTCGCAGGCGCCGCAGGTCCTGGTCCTGGCGCTCCACGGTCCGCTCCAGCAGGTCCTTGTGGATCTGCTGCAGGACGCGGTCCAGCGACTCTGCCGGCTCGGCGACCAGGAACTCGATCTTCTCTCCGAAGAAACCCGCGATCCCGGCGGCGTGGTCGAGGTTCGGAGCACGGCCCGTCTTGATCATCTTGTCGAGCCACTGCGCACTCGTTCCCGCGCCGGCCGCTATCTCCGCCAGGGAGTAGGCCCGCCTGCTTCCGTCCGCGGCAGCACGCAGCCGCGTCGCGCGCAGGAACAAGATCCGCTCGACCACGCGCCGGTGGCGCTCCTCGACGGCATCCACCCCCCGTCCGGGCTCATCGGACCGCTCGCCGCGCAGCAGTTCCCGCACCTCCTCCACGGCCACCCCGGAGGCGTACGAGAGCCCGCCCTCCCCCTCCACCCGCAACACGTCGTCGCGGTTCAGCCCCATGCGGTCCAGCAGCGAATCGATCCGACGCACGGTGCCCATCAGGTCCTGAGCAGGCCCATCACTCACAAGAACTCCCGCGGTCATCGGACGAGGCCCTGACAGGCTAGCAACCACCGTTGATCCGCCATCACCGATCCCCCCGTCCTCCGATCACACCGGCCGAGCCGGCGAAGCGGATGCGACCGAAACGGCCTACCGGTCCCCACCACCTTGGCCGACACCGCGGCTGCCACCCTCGCTCTCGGACCATCTTCAAGAGTCCAGGCGGACGGCATCGACGTAGTCCAGGCCGAGCGGTCTTCGCATGGCATCGGGCGAGCACAGGAGCGGAGCGGAACCAGGCCGCATCGGAAGGCAGGAACCGGTCAGGAGGCGCCCGGTGGGCGATTACCGCCCGGCCATCGGCGGACTCCTGAGGGCACCGCCTGGACATACCGAACCGGCTCGCCCTGTCGGGATATTCCCGAGGAGCTCGCTTCGTTCCAGACCCGGCACAACGCCTGGCCGATCGGCCATGGAGCTTGGGAACTCATCGTTACAACTGCCGGGGGTGTGGAGTACATACGTGAGGACGCGGACCGAACGGTGTCGATGGCCCCCACTGTCGGCCGATCACCGCCACCTGCCGGAGTCAGAAGTATGGGGGCGCCCGGCCGTCCGAACCGGACACGCTGGTTGGCGCTAGTTGTGCGCCATCTCTCGCTGTGGACCCGGCACTGACCCGCTGCTGAGCGGCGAAGCTGCCGCGCTGGATGGCGTAGACCGCGTACCAGTTGGCGGCGAGGTCGGTCGCCATGAGGACGCAGGCGAGGTCGACTCCTCGGCGTTTGCCCCTGATCAGGAACACAGCGGCGAGCGTGTCGAACAGCGCCGGCGACGACCAGCAGAGGTTGAGCCGGCCCGGTGCCCAGTCGTAGGGGGTGCAGACCGTGGCTGAGAAGGTCGGCTACATGCGCGGAAGCGCCGACGAAGAGCAGCGTGGCCGCGATCACGCAGACCGATATGACCGCCCAGCGCGGGGTATGGCGCATTCATCCGATCACGCTGTGGATCGTCCCATTTCCGGGCGCTGCCCGTCAGGCCGCCAGCCTGCGGCAGCAGATGAGAGCGGCTGCCATCCCAGCAAAGGCCGGGAAGTGCTCGGCCTTGCGCTCGCAGCGGCGGTGCAGGCGGCGGCAGCCGCGCATCACGGTTGCGGCAAGCCCTGCAACACTTCTCAGTATGGGAGAGTCGGTCGAGATCACGCCTTACGACCCTGCTTGGCCAGCCGTGTTCGCCAAGTGGGGCACGTGCCTACGTGTCGCCCTCGGTGATGCTGCGGCTCGTATCGACCACATCGGCTCCACCTCGGTGCCAGGATTGGCGGCCAAGCCGGTGATTGACATCCAGATCTCAGTGGCATCGCTGGAAGCGACGGATGCATTTCTGCGCCCGCTGACAGAGATGGGGCTCGAATACCGGGCGGACAATCCCGAACGGACCAAACGGTACTTCCGGGAATCTCCAGGCCAGCCCCGTACCCACGTGCACGTGCGGCAACTGGGCAGCTTCTCACAGCAGTTCCCACTACTGTTTCGCGACTACCTCCGGTGCCACACGGCTGCCGCGAACGAGTACGCGGTAGCCAAGAAGCACTGCGCAGCCAAATTTCGCAACGACCGTCCCGGCTACGTCCGCGCGAAAGATGACTTCGTATGGGACATCATCCGACGCGCTGACGCCTGGGCCCAGCACACCGGCTGGGCTCCCGGTCGCAGTGACGCCTGACCAAGCCTTCCGATCACAGTCGAAGCCAGGGCCGTCGGAGTTACGAGACAACCCATCCCGCTGGTGAAGGGCATACCGCCGATCCGGTCCCGCCGCGGACGCAGGCGGCGCAAGCCCGGCAAGCTCCACGGCGACAAGGGCTACGACTGCTCCCACCTGCGGCAATGGTTACGCCAGCGTGGTATCACCCACCGCATCGCCCGCAAGGGTGTTGAGTCCTCGCAGCGGCTGGGCCGTCACCGCTGGACCGTTGAGCGCACCATGGCCTGGCTTGCCGGCTGCCGACGCCTCCACCGACGCTACGAACGCAAAGCCGACCACTTCCTCGCCTTCACCAGCATCGCCTGCACCCTCATCTGCTTCCGCAGGCTCAAGACGACTCCAGGGGTTGTGAAAGCTGCGCCATGATGGGCCGCGTGAGCGAAGAGACTGCGTTTGAGGCCGTATCACGCCTGTACCGAGAGTTCATGGAATTGCCGTTTCCTCCCAGATTGGCTGGAGCGGACCGGGTCGGCTTCGACCTGGTGATGCTGGACTCGGACACCGCGGGCTGTGTTTTCACGTGGATCAAGAACGGCGGCGAGCTCGAAGCGCGGGGTCGAAGCATTCTGCTGCGCTGCCTCGCCCGCCTAGACCGGGTCATACCTGTACTCGGCGAAGCTGACGCCCCTGAGTACTGGCACCGTCTGCACGAGATGGCTCGACTTGTCTCGGATTCCCCACACGTAGCTGCCAAATGAGATGACCTCAAAGGGCTGTCCCGTAAATGATCTCGGGGTCGCCTCGGCCATGGTTGATCACGGTGAAGCCCGTTGGTCTATCCGGCGAGAGCGAGGTTGTGCATCCGGGCGATGCCGAGCGTCGCGTGGTGGACACCGTCTCCCTCGAGGCGGCAGTCGCGGAGGATCTTCCAGGTCTTCATACGGGCAAAGACGTGCTCGACCCGGGCCCGGACCTGCTTGTGGGACTTGTTGTGCTCCTCTTTCCAGGCCGGGAGTTCGGTCTGGCCGCGCTGCCGTCGGTGGGGGATGACGAGTCCGGTGCCGGGGTAGCCACCGTCGGCGACCGTGAGGGTCTTGCCGACGGCGGCCTTGGCGCCGGATTCCTCCCATGCCTTGCAGTCGTTGCGGTTCCCGGCGAGCGGCCGGCCGACCACGACGACCAGGCGGGTGTCGGCGTCGATGACGACCTGGTGGTTGGTGGAGTACCGGTAGTTCTTCGACCGTGCCGCGATGGTGTGATCCCGGGCGGGCACCAGGGTGCCGTCCACGATGAGCACGGTGTCCTTCGCGAACCGCTTGCGGGGCCGGAGGGCGAGCATCGGCCCGAGGTGGTCGATGATCCGGTCAGCCGCCGACTTCGACACCCCGAACAACGGGGCGAGCTGCCGCATGGTCAGGTTCGTACGCCAGTAGGCCGCGACCAGCAGAGCCCAGTCCTCCATCGGAAGACTCCACGGCCGGCCCCTGCGGTCCGCGTCCGCACCTGCGCGCCGCAGCACCGTCACCAGCTTCCCGAACTGCCGCGGGCTCAGCCCCGAGAACGGGGCTATCCAAGACGGCTCCGACGCCGTGATCACACCAGCCACAGCAAGATCATCTCTCACGCGCCCCCATCAGTAGACCCGTGGTTGAATCCCGCCGCTTCTGGTTGAGTACGGCGCATGATTGAAGCGGTGTTGTGGGGACTGCTCGGCGGAGGCGGGGTAGCACTCGTGTTCCAGGCCAAGCTGCGACGCTCCAAAGCCCGGTCAGCGGCTGAAGACCCGGACGTCATCACGATGGCAGTCAAGGGACTGGCGGGAAAGCAGCGCTGGCGACACGGCAGGGTGCGAACGACGACGGGGCATCTGACGTGGCAGCCCTGGTTGCGAGTCGGCTCGGTGCTCCCACTTCCCGCAGACCTGAACCCTGTCGGGCAGCGACGTCCACGAGTCGCCGAGATGTGGACCATGAATCCGCAGGTCGTCATCATCGAGTGCCAGTCCTCGGCCGGCGGCCTATCGCTTGGCGTGATGCCGTGGAACGTGGAGCAGGTGCAGGGACTCTTGCATCGCCACCGAGCCCGGTAGCTCGCCCCGGGTCGTACGGGAAACGGTCGGCCGTCGCGACCGACGCGACTCGGTGATCAACAATGCGGTCGGGTCGTCCGTCTGGGGCGATGGTCACGTAGTGGGATACGCCTTCCTCGGTCGTCATGCGAATCCGGTCGGGAGCCGTCCACGCGGTCTCGCTGAGTGCGTTGTCTTCGGAGTCGCCGTTGAAGCAGCCGGCGGTCCAACGGCGTTCCAGTGGTGGGTTTCCCTGGTGGACATAGACGCACCAAACCGGGTCAAGGGAGCCGCTGCGTGCCATCACAACCAGGTGGCGGTCACTGCGGCGGGGGGCCGACTCGGTCTTCACCGCCTCGTCCGAGCCACCGAGCATTGCCGAGGCCCAGCCTCCGATGAGCAGTGTCGGGACGCCGATGACGAGCAGCATGGCGGCCAGGGGCACGCGCAGCGAAGTCTTCGCCAGCCCCAGGAGGACCGCCCCAGTCAGTGCGGCCAGGGTGAGCCATCCCAGCAGAAGGGCGTACTCGCCGAGCCGGAGAAGCAGGACCAGCGCGCCCTCGTCTCCCGACTCGAGTCCGGCTACGGCCGCAGCGCCGAGGACGACTGCCACCGTCAGCAGCAGGTAGGCCGACGGTCTGCGATATCGCGTGAAGTTCATGATCCCCCGAACGGTGTGGATCACGCAGCCTATGGGGGAAGGCGGGGCAGCGGCCAGGGAGCGCCTCCGCCCGTCGGCCGTGCTCGTGGCCGGTGGCGGGATCACCGCCACGTCCTGAGGGCACTGTGCTCAACTTCCGCACCTGCCCGCCCTGGAGGGACCTGACCGGGCGCCCCAGAACCGGGCGGAGGGGGACTGGCTGGTCCCGATCGACTCCATCAGCACACGGCCGCCGAAGGGGATTTGGAGCGCTCGCCTCGCCTGTGGCGGCGCAGGGTAAATCAGTGGGGTGATGCGGGGGTATCTGCCACGATCACCGGATGGGTGCATTGGACGCGGTGGCGGGCAGGGTTGCCGGAGGTGCCACCGTGGCGTTCCGGCCCAGCGGATCCTCGATGATCCCGCTGATACGCAGTCGGCAGCAAGTGGTCGTTGCTCCCGTCGACCCGGCGAAGTTGGAGGTCGGCGACATCGTCCTCGCCCGTGTCGCCGGGACGGTGTACTTGCATCTGGTGTCGTCCGTGGACCCCGCGAGGAGGCGGGTGCAGATCAGCAACAACCGTGGCCGTGTCAATGGTTGGACCAGCCACGATCGTGTCTTCGGAATCTGTGTGGCCGTCGATGGCGTCACCCGGTCGGGGAGCGAAGGCAAGAAGCTCGCGGTCGACTCCGACGACTCCGCCTGAACCGACGCTCCAGCGGCACCCTGGCGGCCGCCAGACCATGCCTTCGTCGGTACCAGCCGAGGACGGCGAGCCCGAACCGGTCGATCACTGCGGGCCGGTCGCGGCGGCCACGGTCATCGCGCCGGGTGGCCTGGCGGTACAGGGGGCCATCATGGGCGCGGACCCGTCGGAAGAAGATGCAGGGGCAGGGGAGTCATGATCGCGTTTCACGCATCCGCGCTGGACGGCGTCGCCGGCAACCGGGCGTTGCCGGAGGAGCTGTTGCTTAGGCTGCTCGGCTCCGACGGTGGCGGTTTCGGGCCGCCCCGCCATGCCCTCCAGCGGGCCGGGCTTCCCGATTCGGCCATCTCCGTGATCCTGGCCCATCCGATCCTGGGTGCTCGGGCGGAGTTCGCGATGAGCGCCGGGGCCTTGCCCGCGCAGCGGGGCCGGCTCGTGGACGACCCTTCCCCCAGGGTGCGGACGGCTCTCGCGTACGGGCCCGAGGTGTACGACCCGCGTACGGAGGTCGCGCCGCTGTCCGACGCCGTATGCGCCCGTCTGCTGGACGACACCGAGCCTTCCGTACGGGCGGCCCTGCTGGAATCGCCCCATCTGGCACCGTCATTCGCGGTCTCACTCGCCGCACACCACGATCCGGCGGCGCGCCGGAGAGCGGTACACGCAGGGGAGATCCTGCCGCCGGGCGACCGGTCGGCGCTGCTCGCCGACCCCGACCCGGAGGTACGGCGGGAAGCGGCACTGCGGGAGTGCCGGCGCGACGCACGTCTCACCGCCGAACTCCTCCGGGATCCGCGGTCCGCCGCCGAGGCGCAGCGCCGCGGGCTCCTCCACCGCGCCGACGCCGAGCGGTGCGTCGCCGAGCGGACGCACCTGGCTGCCCTTGCCGCGAACCCGTCGCTGCCCGCCGACCTCGTGGAGCAGCTCGCCGTCGACCGTGACGAGGACGTACGGCTCGCGGTGTCCCTCAGGCCGGAGCTGGACGAGACACGGCGCATGGCGATCGCCTTCAAGGCGGGGGCCTTCTCGCGGAGAGACGTGGAGTGGGTCCGGGACGGTCTCGCCGACCCCCAGGTGCTGCGCCTGGCCGTGACCTCCGCCCACCCGCTGCTCCGGCGGGCCGCCGCTCAGAGCCCCCACCTGCCGCCCGACCTCCTGAGCCTGCTCGCGCGCACCGAGGACCCCCTGGTGGACGAGTTCCTGGGCAGGCGCCACCCCGACACCCCGGAGGAGGTCCTGATGCGGGTGTTCGCCCGGTTCGGGGCGACGTTCTCCGCCTGGATCGCGGAGACGCACCCCCGCTTTCCCCGTGAGGGGCTCGCCGCGCTCTACGCGGACCATCCGGACGGGAACTACCGTCGGCTGGCCGTCCGGGACCCGGCCGCCACACCCGAGCTGATCGAACGGCTCAGCCATGACCCCGCCGTGTGGACACGCCAGGCGGCGGCCCGTGACCCGCGCCTTCCCCTCGCCCGCCTCCGCGAGGCGCTGTACATCCCCGAACTGGCCTCCGGCGCAGGCGCCAACCCCGCCCTGCCCGTGGACGAGATGGCCGCCGTCCTGGACCGGGCCGGCGTTCCCGCCTGACCCGAAGCGGGCGGGCGGGTGCTTCTCGCCGTTCTATGTCCAATCTGCGTTGTTCCTAGAATGGCCAGGTGAAGGACATCGACGTGATCGCGGTACTACAGGATCCGGTACGCCGCCGCCTGTACGAGTACGTGGCGGCGCAGGGGCGTGAAGTCGGCCGCAACGAGGCCGCCGAGGCGGCCGGAGTGGCGCGCACGCTCGCCGCGCACCACCTGGACCGGCTGACCGAGGCGGGGCTGCTGGAGAGCGGCAGTCGCCGGCTGACCGGGCGTTCGGGGCCGGGGGCCGGCCGCCCCGCCAAGGTGTACACGCGAGCGCGTGTCGAGCGTTCGGTGTCGCTGCCCGCCCGCGACTACCGCACCGCCGCCGAGCTGTTGGCCGAGGCCGCCGAGCAGGCCGGCCTCGATGCAGGGCTCTGCGCGGCCGCGCGCCGCCGCGGTGAGGCCCTGCGCGGTTCCGGGGCGCCCTGCGGCGGCCTCGAAGAAGCCATGGAGGTGCTGGCCGCCCGAGGTTACGAACCGCACCTGGAGGGTGGCCCGGGTGGTGGCTATGGGGATACAGCTGGGGCGGCCGGGGCCGCCGAGGTGGTCGGGCCGGGAGGGGAGGGCGGCGCCGCGGGGCAGGCGGGTGCGCCCGTCGTCCGTATGCGCAACTGTCCCTTCCATGCCGTCGCCGAACGCTTCCCGCCCCTCGTCTGCGGCATGAACCTCGCCCTCCTCGAAGGGCTGCTCGGCGTGGACGGTCCCGTCCGCGCCCGCATGGACGCACGCCCGGGGGAGTGCTGCGTCGTGATCGAATCTTCTAAAAACAATGCTGTTTGACATAGAAAAGCGGCTCGTGCTGGGATGAGGTCATGACCCCACCCGCGCACGCCGCCCACCTGGCCCAGCTCAACGTCGCCACGCTCCGCCATCCCCTCGACGACCCGCGCATCGCGCCCTTCGTCGAGCTGCTCGATCCGGTCAACGCCGCGGCCGACGGCTCGCCCGGTTTCGTGTGGCGGCTCGTGGAGGACGGGGCGGCCGACGCCACCGGCCTGCGCCCCGCCGGCGAGGACGTCATCGTCAACCTGTCGGTGTGGGAGAGCCAGGAGGCGCTGTGGGACTTCGCCTACCGCAGTGGCCACTTGGAGGCCATGAGGCGGCGCCGCGAGTGGTTCGAACGGCACGTCGAGGCGCACCTCGTGCTCTGGTGGATCCCCGCGGGCCACGTGCCGACCGTCGCCGAGGCCATGGACCGGCTGGCCGATCTGCGCACCCACGGTCCGTCCCCCCGGGCCTTCACCTTCTCCTCCTCCCACACTGCGGCCGAGGCGGCCGGACATCCTGAGGCCATGGCGCGGAACGGGGGCTGAGTGGCCGGACCTCACCGGAGGCTGTCACGCTCCGTGAGTGATCGATGTGCGGATCGTGCGCACAGGTGCCACGGTAGGTGATGTCCAACCCCCTCCGTACTCACGAGGAGTGAGCTGCTGTGGCCAAGAAGACTTCGCCGAAGGACAGGGCCGGCCGACAGGCCGCCAGGACGGCGCCGAAGGGCAAGAAGCGTTCGGGCGTCGAGGAAACCCGTCCGGGTCACGTGTCCGAGCACCAGGCGGAACAGCGCGAAGCCAGGACGACCTTCAGCGAAGGCTGATCGACGCCCGCACTTCACCTCGGAGGCGCACCCGGCACTGTCGGCGGGTGCGCCTCTCGCCGTGTGCCCGGAAGTCCGTCGGGCGGGGAGCCGGGCCGGTCGCACCTTGCCGTGCCTCAAGCTGAGCCGCCCACGGAGCCGACCGTGCCGAGCCGCCGCCGAGCCGCGCTCTCCCGGTCGGCCCCGCGGGCGTTGTCACGGGGCGCCGGGACCGCCCTCCGGGGTGGAGGTGCCGGACGGGCCGCCCTCGGGTTCCCTGCCCGGCCGGCCGGGCGGTGCGCCTCGTACGCGGCTGAGGGCGGTGCGCAGGGTGGCCGCCGTCCCGTCGGGGATACGGTCCGACACGGCGACCCGGGCGAACGCCGCGGACATCGGGCTCAGGTCGACGCTGACCACCCCGCCCTGCCGGGGCCGGAGCGCGACGAAGTCCCTCGCTCCCGCCGCCTTCCGCACACCGAGGCACAGCACGTCCGGGATCCAGACGCCCCGGCCCGGTGTGCCGCGCAGGGCGCGCCACCAGGAGGGGTCGGCCTCCACCGACTCCACGGCTTCCAGGGGAAGGTGTACGTTGCGCCGGCGCGCCAAGATCTTCTCCCACCACGACAGCCGGACGACCAACTCCTCCGCCCTGACCGTCAGACGCGCCATGGCTCATGCACTTCCTCGCCCGGCATACCCATGCACCTCCTCGCCCGGCATACCGCCCCGGTCGGCGCGGCTGACGCCCGCACCGCGCGGCACGCTGCCATCGGCGAGTACCCCTTGTCCTGATCCTCACGCCCCGGCCGGAGGCCGCCGTCCTCCACAGGCTCACGCGCCGAACGGGGCTGACCGCGGGTGTCCGGATCCGGCGGCGGAGGTGCGGGTCACGCGCGCGCGTGGGTGAGTAGATGGATCTCAGGGCCTGCCGCGGGAGGTGAAGCGTCGTGGACCCACTTCCTCCCGACGAGGGGCAGCCCAGGTTCAGCGCGCAGGAGGTGCAGCGCTTCTCGGAGGCGTTCGCCGGCGCCGTGTCCGGTGTGCCGGCGAGCCAGGTGCCGGAAGTGCTGTGCCGGGCATGCGTCGATCTCCTCGACATCACAGGGGCCTCCATCTCCCTCGTGGGGGACGGGGACGCGCGCGCGTTGTGGTGGTCCTCCGACGAGCGGGCCGGGCGGCTGGCCGAGGCGCAGTACACACTCGGCGACGGACCGTGCAGGACCGCCATGGCACTGGCCGCTCCCGTCCTCGCAGCCGACCTGACCCGTGGTCAGGACGCCCGCCGGTGGCCCGTCTTCGCGCAGCAGGCGGTCGCCCTCGGAGTCCGGGCCCTGTTCTCGCTGCCCCTGGGCGGCAGCGGACTCGCCATCGGAAGCCTGGACCTCTACCGCGACAGCCCCGGTCCGCTGTCGGAGCGGGACCAGTCCTTCGCCTTCCCGGCCGCCGACGCGATCACCACCGCAGTGCTCGCCCTGCACGCCCAGGAGGACGAGGAGCGCGGACACACCGCCGGCTGGCTGGCCGCGGCGGAGTCCGATCACGAGGAAGTCCATCACGCGACCGGAATGATCATGGTGCACCTCGGTGTGGGGCCCGACGACGCACTGGCCCGCCTGAGAGCCCACGCCTTCAGCCACGGACAGAGCGTGACCGAGGCGGCTCGCGACGTCATCGGCGGGAGGATCAGGTTCCATGAGTAGGCCCGCCCGGGCGCAGGAACACAGCAGGGAAACGGTGACCGGCATGAGCCGCGAGCAGCAGATCACAGAGGCGTTCGTCAGCCTCAGCGACATCACGGCCGACGACGTCGACCCCTTTGTCCTGCTCCGCCGGCTGACCGTCCACAGCGTCCAGCTCACCGGCATGGACGCCGCCGGGGTCATGCTCGTCAACGCGCGCGGTCGGCTCCGCCCGGTCGCGCGGACCACCGACAGCGTCGAGGTGACCGAGATGTTCCAGGGGCAGATCGAGCAGGGCCCTTGCGTCGACGCGTACTTCACGGGTGACCCCGTCCACGCCGACGACCTCATCGCCCAGGGCGACCGCTGGCCCGATTTCACCCCTCTGGCCGTCGCCGCCGGGTTCCGGGCCGCCCACGCGCTTCCCCTGCGCGTCCGGCACCAGCAGGTCGGAGCCCTCAACCTGCTCGCCCACGAGCCCACGGGCCTCCCTCCCGGTGAGGCGCGCCTCCTGCAGGCGCTGGCGGACACCGCCACCGCCGCCGTCGTCACCTGGCGAGCCGACCCGCTGAGGCCCTCCGACATCGTCACCCGCACTCAGTCGGCCCTCTCCGGCAAGGCCCTTCTGGACACCGCGGCGGGGATGATCGCCGCCACCGCCGGCATCGCCCCCGGGGATGCGGCCGGGCATCTGATCGGCTACGCGGAGACCCGGGGCGAGCGCCCCACGGACGTGGCCGCGCAGATCGTACGGAACGCCCTCGTGCCCCGGGCGGTCCTGCCGCCGGAGAACTGACACCCCCCTGGCGCGGCACGGCGCCGGTGCGGCCGCGCCCCGGCCCGCGCCTGGTCAGCCCGTCGGCCGGTCGGCCCGTCGGTCGGCGGGTCGACCGCCGGGTCCGCCGCTCGGTCGCAGAGCGTGGCGCCCTCGGCACCGCGCGTCGGATAGCAGGGCCGCTATCGTGGGAATACCTTCCCTACGCAAGCCGCCGTCTGTGGCCCGGGCATGAAGGGACTCCGATGCCGACACCCGGAAACCTGCCTCAGTACCCCTCCGTGGCCGTCGAACGCCCGCGCACTCCGCTGTTCGCGCCGTCGGTCTCCGCACTCGCGGTGGGGATGCTGATGGCCGCCACCCCGTGCTCGGCCCGCGACGCGAAACGGATCCTCGCCACCGCGGCGGACCTCGCCGACGTCTCCGTCCAGGACCTGGCGGCAGCCGTGGTCGCGGGAGCGGAGGGGACGCCCCCGCCCGTGATCGTCGAGCGCGCCCTGCGCCGCGCGATCGAGGTCGCCCGTGCGCCCACCGCTCAGGGGCCACGCCCGATCGGGCTCGCACCGAGCCGTGAGCGGACCGAGGAGGTCCTGACCCGCCTGCGCGGCTGCCAGGCCCGCCTTGCCGCCGCGCCCGGCGACCCCGCGGCCATGCGGGCCATGGACGACGCGGCCTACACCCTGTGCGTCCTGATGGGCTTTCCCGCCGTCCACGAGGCCGTCCTCGCGGCGGAGCGCCGTCTCGCCGCCCCGGTGGCCTGACCGCGGAGTCTCTGGCGCCCGACGTCCCTCGATCGACCGGCTCGGAGTGGCTCTTCCGGGCCCGGAGTGTGGAACCGTGGAGGTGATGGACCAGCCTGGTTCCGTCGCTTTGAGGCTTCGGTGACCCGCCGCCCCGCTCTGGGCGGGCCCGGGTGCGAGTTCGTGTACGAGGATTGTGCCTTCGCGGCTTTGAACGCCGGATTCACACACGGCCGCCCGGTCGTGTCCGGACAGATCGGCCACCGGCCGGTGTCGTCCAGGGCTGCCGCCCCGGTATGGGGACGCCCGATGAAGCCGCACCTAGTCCACGTCGAGCTGTACGACACCGTCGCGGTGATGGCCCCGTGCGTGGAAGGCCGCCGGTACGACGGCGGCGAGGTCCGCGCCGCACTCTCGGGGACGCTCGCGGGCCTTCCGCCGAGCGTCGACGCCCTCGTACTGGATCTCGATCACGCGCCCGGCTGCCCGGCGGGGCACGGGCTTGCCGCCGCGCTCCACGACTGGGGAGCCACCCGTGCGGTCTGGATCGTGGCGGTGGCCGGCGGCAGGGCGGAGATCGTCTCGGTGCCGCCGGAGCCTGGTCCCCAGGAGCCTGGTCCCCACGAGCCCGCTACTCCCGGGCTCGTTCCTCCCGCGCGTGAAACTCCGGGGCCCGTTCCTCCCGGCTCTGCTCCTCCTGGCTCGATTCCTTACGGGCCTGGTCCTCCCGGTCCCGTTCCTTCCGGGCTTCTCGCGGTCCGCCACGACATACGGGGGAGGGTGGCGGCGCAGCGGGCCCTCGGCATCAGCCGCGCCCGTCAGGGGACGCCGCCCCGGTGCCCGGGTACGTGAATCCCGCCGGGCACCCCTCTCGCCACTGTCACCGCTGTCACTTCTGCACCGCCGCCGGGCCCGTCGCATGGCCCGGAGAAGCGGGGGCATCCGCGCGGAGAGGCCCGCGGCGGTGCCGTCGGCCGTACAGGATCGGAGGAGTCCCGTGGTTCTGGTGGCAGCGGATGTGATCGGTGCTCCGTGCTGGCTGAGCCTGGCGGCGCGCTCGCGTGAGTCGGCGGAACGTTTCTACGGCGCGGTGCTCGGCTGGACGTTTCGGCAGGGCCGGTTCGGCCGCGCCTATTCGGTCGCGGAGATCGGGGGCGTACCGGTGGCGGGCATCGGGGCGGTGGCCGGAGAGTTCGCCGTGCCGGTGGCGTGGACGCCGTACTTCGCCGTCGACGAGGCCGACGCGGCGGTCGCGCGGGTGCGCGAGCGCGGAGGCACCGTCGGCGTGGGCCCGGTGGCGTTTCCGGCAGGGGGCAGGGCCGCGCTGATGTCCGACCGGGAGGGTGCCGTCTTCGGGGTCTGGGACGGGGACGTCCTGGCCGAATGGAGCGTCGGTGCGGAGCAGTCGCCCGCCTGGCTGGAACTCCATACGGCCAACGCGTTCGACGCGGCGCTCTTCTACGGCGAGGTGCTGGGGTGGGGGCAGGGCGAGAGCGACGGCTGCTGCGACACCTCGTACGAGGAGGACCAGGTCGTGCTGCGGCGGCGCGGGCGCCCGGTCGCCCGGCTGAACAGCGGTCCGATCGAGGAGGCGGCGCCGAAGCCGCAGCTCAGGCCGCGCTGGCTGGTGCACTTCAAGGTTCCCGACCTCGGGACGGCGGTCGCACGCGGCCTGGAGAACGGCGGAAGCACCGTCACCGACCAGGACTGGGGCGGCGGCAGCCGTCAGGTGACGCTCCGCGACCCCGACGGGGGCCTCTTCACCCTCGACCCCGCGCCGGACGCGGGCTGAGGGGTGCGCGGCGGGTGGCGCCGACCGTTGCGCGGAGCGCCCTTTACTGAACGATGGCTGAACTGAACCCGTTTACTAGACAACGTTGTCATAGTCGGTGCAGAGTGCCTCTCAGCCACCGGTCCCGCAGGCCCGAGCCGCTGGCCGGTGGTTCTCGTCGCTGTGGAGGAAAGGCTGAGCAGGATGGTGTACGGAGCACTCGACATCGGAGGTACGAAGATCGCCGGCGCCCTCGTCGACCCCGAGGGGCGCCTGCTGGTCAGACACCAGCGGCCCACCCCGTCCCACGGCTCCGCCGAGGAACTCATGGGGGCCGTCACCGGGGTCCTCGACGACCTGGCCGTCCATCCCGCGTGGGCCTCCCTCGCCTGTCTGGGCATCGGCAGCGCCGGTCCCGTCGACACCGTCGCCGGGACGGTCAGCCCGGTGAACATCCCGGCCTGGCGCTCCTTCCCCCTGGTCGACCGGGTACGCCGGCATCCGGCGGTTCCCCGAGGGACGCGGCCGGTCCTCGTCGGCGACGCGGTGGCGATGACCGCCGCCGAACACTGGCTGGGTGCCGCCCGTGGCGCCACCAACGCGCTGTGCATGGTGGTCTCCACGGGCGTCGGCGGCGGGCTCGTCCTGGGCGGTGCCACCCACCCCGGCACCTCGGGCAACGCCGGCCACATCGGTCACATCACCGTCGACCAGAACGGCCCCCTGTGCCCCTGTGGGGGCCGGGGTTGCGTCGAACGCTTCGCCAGCGGCACGGCGATCGCGGCCCACGCCCTGGAGTCCGGCTGGGTACCGCCCCTCGACGGAGCCGCCACCGCCGCGGAGGTCGCGGCCTCGGCCCGGGCGGGCGACCCCCGGGCCCTCGCCGCCTTCGACCGGGCAGGGCGGGCCCTCGCCGCCGCCATCGCGGCGACGGCCGCGCTCGTCGAACTCGACCTGGTGGTCATCGGCGGCGGCGTCGCGCAGTCCGGTGAGGTCCTCTTCGGTCCCCTCCGACACCACCTGACCTCGTACGCGGTCCTCGACTTCACCCGTGACGTGCCGGTGGTACCCGCGGGTCTCACGCTCGACGCGGGGCTCGTCGGTGCCGCCGCGGCGGGGGCGGCGGCGCTGTCCGGAACGGGCCGGTCCGTGAGCTGATCGACCTCCCTCGCCCTCCCTTCCCCTGCCGCCCCTCAGGACTCCGCCCCTCACGACTCCTCGTGGCCCTCCTCAGGAAGTACTCGTACTCGTGGATCTCCTCCTCAACACCGTCCAGCCCTACGACTGGGGCTCCACCACCGCCCTGCCCCGCCTCATGGGAACCGAGCCCACCGGCGAACCACAGGCCGAACTGTGGATGGGAGCCCACCCCTCCGCGCCCTCCCGCATCGACCGCGGGGACGGTCACGGGGACGGTCACGGAGATGGGGACAAGGACGGGGACGGGGGCGGTCGTGGGGGACGCGGCCCGGTGCCGCTCGACGACGTCATCGCCGGCGACCCGGCGACGGAACTCGGCGCGGCGACCCTGCGCCGGTTCGGGCCACGGCTGCCCTTCCTGCTCAAGCTCCTCGCCGCCGACGCACCCCTCTCCGTCCAGGTCCACCCCGACCTCGCCCAGGCCCGAGCCGGATTCGCACGGGAGGAGGCGCTCGGCGTTCCGCTGGACGCCCCGCACCGCACCTACCGGGACGACCAGCACAAGCCGGAGATGATCGTCGCCCTCACCCCCTTCCAGGGGCTGTGCGGATTCCGGGTACCCCGGGACTGCGCCGACCTGTTGGACGCGCTCGGCGTCCCCGCGCTGCGGCCCTGCGCCGACACCCTGCGCGGTCTCCCCGAGGCCCAGGCCCTCGCCGAGGTCTTCACCGCCTTCCTCAGTCCCCCCGCCGGCCTCGTCGACGACGTCACCGATGCCGTCGTGGCCGCGGCCGGACGGGCGGGCCCGTACCGTGGCGACCTCGCGGCCTACGCGGGGGTCGCCCGGGCCCATCCCGGCGACCCGGGGCTGCTCGCCTCACTGATGCTGCGCCATGTCGAACTGGCGCCTGGCGAGGCGCTGTTCATGGGGGCCGGGATCCCGCACGCGTACCTCTCGGGACTCGGGGTGGAGATCATGGCGAGCTCGGACAACGTCCTGCGGTGCGGGCTGACGTCCAAGCACGTCGACTCCGCCGAGCTGGTGAAGGTGGTCCGCTTCACGGCGATGCCCACCCGCGTCCTCCACCCTCGGGCGGAGGGCGTCGAGGAGACGTATCCGGCACCCGTCGACGACTTCCGGCTGTCGCGGTACCGGCCGCGCGCGGGCGACCCGACGTTCCGGCTCGCCGCCGGCGCCCCGCAGATCCTTCTGTGCACGGAGGGGGAGCTGCGCCTGAGTTCGGCGGGCGCCACCGTGCGCATCGGCCCCGGGGAGTCCGTGTACGTCCCGGCTGTGGCCGAGGTGTCCGTCGCCGGAACCGGAACGCTCTTCCGGGCGACCGTGGGCCTGGACGCCGTCACCCGGGGAGAACCGGCGGGAGCCGGTGGGAGCCATTGAGAAGCGGTGAAGGCCGGTGACAGGCGCGAGGCCGTACCTCCCCGTGGAGGTACGGCCTCGCGGCGCTGCGCGCCCGGCTATGCCCGGCTACGCCCGGCCCGTTCATGCCCGGCGCGGCGGTCCCGTGGAGCCCCGTGGTGTCAGGGCCGGTGTCGGCACCTGGAGGGCTCCCTTGTGCGTGCCCGCGATCACCCCGAACAGCGCCCGCGCGACCTCCTCGCCGAAGTGGTGCACGTCGTGGCTCATGGCCGACAGCGGAGGATGGGTGATCCGGCAGAGCTGGGAGTCGTCCCAGGCCAGCAGCGACACGTCGTCCGGTACCGCGAGCCCCATCTCGGCCGCCACGGCCGCCCCCGCCACGGCCATGATGTCGTTGTCGTACACGATCGCCGTCGGCCGCTCCGGGCCGAGGAGCAGGCTCCGGGTCGCGCGTGCGCCCTCCTCACCGACGAAGCCGGTCGACACCTGGCGGCGCCCGTCGAGGCCGAGTTCGGCCATCGTCGCCTCGAACGCGGCGGCGCGGATGCCGCTGTGGCCGAGACCGGACGGCCCGCCCACCCGCGCGATGCGCCGGTGACCGAGCGCCGCCAGGTACCGCACCGCGTCCGAGGCCGCCGTGGCGTCGTCCGTCCAGACCGAGGGGAGCCCGCCGGTGAGCGACGGGTGCCCCACGGCGACGGCGGGCAGCCCGAGGGCCCGCAGCGGCGCGATCCGGGGGTCCTCGCGGTGGAAGTCCACCAGGATCGCGCCGCCGATCGTCCGGCTCCGCCACCACTCCTCGTAGAGCGCGATCTCCTCGTCGAGGTCCCGCACGAGGCGCAGCAGCAGCGAGCAGGAACGGCCCGCCAGGACGTCCTCGATCCCCGAGATGAACTCCATGTAGAAGGGTTCGAGGCCGAGGAGGCGTGCGGGCCGGCAGATCGCCAGGCCCACGATGCCGACGCGACGGCCGGCCAGGCTCCGCGCGGTCTGGTGCGGGGTCCAGCCCAGCTGCCTGGCCACCTCGAAGATCCGTTCCCGGGTCGCGGCGGACACTCCCGGACGGTTGTTGAACGCCATGGAGACGGCGCCCTTGGAGACGCCGGCCCGGGCGGCGACGTCGTTGATGGTGACGCGGGGAGCGGGGACGTTCACTCCGCTCCCACGCTGAACAGGGCTTCGCGTACGACGGCCACGTCGACGTCCGTCCAGCCCGTGACGGCGATGCGCGCCTCCTCGCCGGGGAGCAGGGTCATCAGACCCCGGTCCGCGCTCGCCGCCGGGTCGAGCCGGTCCGGCTGGAGGAGGAGGTCCCGTACCAGCGTCCGGGCCGTGACCACCACGTCGACGGAACCGCCGCCCGCGCCAGTCTCGATCCGCACGTCGTACCGCGCCGCCGGAAGCGCGAAATCCTTGTCGGGGACGGGGAAGTGCACCGCGCGCAGCCCGTCGGCGTCGGCGACGAGGAACTCGTCCGACGTGCCGGGGGCGGGCAGCAGAGCGGCCGGGAGCACCAGCCGTACGACCGTCCGCGCGGCGGCCTCCAGCGCGAAGACCTCCTCACGCAGGACGGTGCCGTCCGCGCGGAACCGGCGGAGCGTGACCGACGTGCGCCAGGGCGAGCCGGACTGGTTGTCGAGGGCGAGGACGGGGTCCTCGCCGTCGGGTACGAGGCTGAGCAGCCGGTCCGCGTAGACCCTTCGCAGCTCGTGGTGGAGCGGCTTGAGGCGCCCGTCGCCGTCGATGGCGGCCCAGGAGCTGACCGGCCAGCAGTCGTTGAGCTGCCACACCACGGTGCCCGCGCACACCGGCCAGTTGGACCGCCAGTGCTCGATGCCCGCGGCGACGGCGCGCGCCTGGACGACCTGGGCCAGGTAGTGCCAGCGGTCGAAGTCCTTCTCGGGCAGGCCGAAGTGGCGCTCGATGCCCCGGTTCAGCTTGCCGTTGCCGTCCTCGGCCTTCTGGTGGTGCAGCATGCCGGGGGAGTCGGGGGCGAGTTCCTCGCCGGGCAGCGCGCGGCGCAGCGTCGCGAGCGCCGGCGGGGCCTGCCAGCCGAACTCGGCGCAGAACCGGGGGACGTCCGCCCGGTACTCGGCGTAGTCCTGCCGGTTCCACACCTCCCACGAGTGGTGGGTGCCGTGCCGGGGGTCGTTGGGGTGGTGGTCCCAGGAGCCCGACCACGGGCTGCCCGCGGTGTACGGCCGGGTCGGGTCCAGCTCGGCGACGATCCGCGGCAGCACGCCGAGGTAGTACCCCTCGCCCCAGGAGTCGCCGGCCAGCGGCTGCTCCCAGTCCCAGTCGCGGAAGCCCCAGAGGTTCTCGTTGTTGCCGTTCCACAGGACGAGGCTGGCGTGCGGCATCAGGCGGACAACGTTGTCACGCGCCTCTGCCTCGACCTCGCCGCGCAGCGGCTGTTCCTCCGGGTATGCGGCGCAGGCGAAGAGGAAGTCCTGCCAGACCATGAGGCCGAGTTCGTCGCAGACGTCGTAGAAGGCGTCGTCCTCGTAGATGCCGCCGCCCCAGATCCGCACCAGGTCGATGTTGGCCGCGGCCGCCTGGGTGAGGCGGGTCCGGTAGCGCTCGGGCGTGACCCGGGAGGGCAGGACGTCGTCCGGGATCCAGTTGACCCCCCGGGCGAACACGCGCACGCCGTTGACGACGAAGGTGAACCCCGTGCCGTACTCGTCGGCGGAGCGGTCGATCTCGACGGTGCGGAAGCCGATCCGTCGCTGCCAGGTGTCGAGCGGGCTGCCGTCCTCGTCGAGGAGGGTCACGTCGAGCCCGTACAGCGGCTGTTCGCCGTAGCCGCGCGGCCACCACAACTCCGGCTCAGGCACGTCGAGTCGGAGCACGGCCTCGTCACCCTCGAAGGAGACGTCGGCGGTGGCGAGAACCTCTCCGCTCGTGACTTCCGCGCTCGTGACCTCTCCGCGCTTGGCCTCTCCGCTCGTGACGTCTTCGGTGACGGGGGCCGTTGTGGCGCTTCCGGCCGTGGCCCGGAGGGTCAGCGGGCGGCCGGCGCCGTTCCCGGTGCGCTCGACGCGGACCGCGAGCTCGACCCGGCCGGTCGTCCCGTCCACGGTGACGAGGGGACGGACCTGGCCGAGCCGGGCGGTCGACCAGTGCTCCAGGCGGACCGGGCGCCACATGCCCGCCGTCACGACGGTGGGGCCCCAGTCCCAGCCGAACGAGCAGGCCATCTTGCGGATGTACTGGAAGGGCTCCGGGTAGACGTTCGGCCGCTCCCCGGTGAGGGCGCGGACCCGGTCCGCCTCCTCGTACGCGGAGGTGAACCGGACCTCCAGGGCGCCGGTGCGCCCCGTGACGTCGAAGCGGTACCCGCGGTGCATGTTGCGTGTACGGCCGACGGACTCGCCGGCGAGGACGATCTCCGCGGCGGTGTCGAGGCCGTCGAAGACCAGGTCGGTGCGCTCGTGCGCGCTCCGGTGGGCGAGTTCCGTGACGTACGACCACGCCCGCCGGCCCACCCAGGCGACCTCGGTCTCGTTCCGGCCGATGAACGGATCGGGTATGACCCCGGCGGCCAGCAGATCGGTGTGGACACAGCCGGGGACGGTGGCCGGAAGCAGTGCGCCCTCGTGGTGCAGGTTCCAGCCCTCGGTCAGCTGGGTGACGTCCTTCATGGTGTGCGGCTCCATTCGCCTGGCGGCAGGGCGGGTGCGGTGCGTGTACGAGGCCACAAACTAGCCGCACCGTCACGCCCTGTCCATGAACCGGTGAAGTAGCGCGCATCCTCACGGAGAGTGGCTGCGCCTGTGCTCCTGTGGGCTCGATCGTGACTTTTGAGGGCTCGTGGTAACGATTGGGTATCACGCAGGAAATCGGCACTTTACCGGTTCACGTACGGCTGACATAGTGCCGACATCCCACCGAAGACCTGAGCCGTAACCCTGAAGGAGTTGGGCAATGGGGAAGAAGTCGATGGCGCTCACGGGCGTGCTTCTGACTGCCGCGATGCTGACCGTGGCGGGATGTGGAGGGGGAGGCGGCGCCGACGGAGAGACGGCCGCCTCCCCCGCCGACCCGAACGAGGTGTCGGGCGAGATCAAGGTGCTCACGCAGCGAACCGACCTCGTCCAGAAGGGCGTGATGGCGAAGTACGCCGCCGAGTTCAACAAGGTCTACCCCAAGGTGAAGGTGTCCTTCGACGGCATCACCGACTACGAGGGCGAGGTGAAGATCCGGATGAACGCCAAGTCGTACGGCGACGTCCTCTTCATCCCCGGAGCGGTGGCCAAGAACGACTACCCGAAGTTCTTCGCCCCCCTGGGCACGACGGCCGAACTGTCGTCGAAGTACCGCTTCAGCGACAAGACCGAGGTGGACGGAAAGGTCTACGGCGTCGCCCAGTTCGGCACGGCGAACGGCTTCGTCTACAACAAGGCGCTGTGGCGCAAGGCCGGCATCACCGCGTGGCCGAAGACCCCGCAGGAGTTCCTCGCCGGCCTGAAGGCGATCAAGGAGAAGACCTCCGCGACGCCGTACTACACGAACTTCAAGGACGGCTGGCCGCTGGTCCAGTGGACCGCCAACAACGGCTCCGTGGGGTGCGACGCGCAGGCGGGCAACGCGCTCGCCGGTCCGGTCTCGCCGTGGAAGGCCGGCGGCGAACTCCACACCATCGACTCGCTGCTCCACGACATCGTGAAGCAGGGGCTCTCGGAGAAGGACCCCACGACCACCAACTGGGAGACCTCCAAGGCTCTGCTCGCCGAGGGCCGGATCGCGACGATGATGCTGGGCTCCTGGTCGATCACCCAGATGCAGGGCGCGGCGAAGGAGGCGGGCGTCTCTCCCGACGACATCGGCTTCATGCCGTTCCCCGTCCAGAAGGACGGGAAGTTCTGCGCGGCCGTGGTCTCCGACTACCAGCAGGCGGTCAGCGCGTACTCGGAGAACAAGTCCGCGGCGCGCGCCTGGATCGACTGGTTCACCGAGAAGTCCGGCTACTCGGCGACGGAGGGCGTGGTGTCCGCGGTCAAGGCCGCTCCGATGCCCGCTACCCTCAAGGACTTCGTTGACAACGATGTCATATTCTTCGACCGCTCCGAGGCGAAGACGGGGGCCGTCAACGACATCGACGACGCGGCCGAGATCGGTCTGAACAAGCCGGACTACCGCCAGAAGCTGATCGACACCGCGCGGGGCGCCGAGAAGGGCAGCCTCGAGGACTTCTTCGCCGGCCTGAACAAGAGGTGGGACGAGGCGGCGAAGACCGCCGGTTCCTGACGGACCGGCGGAACGGGCCCCGGCCGTACGACACCGGCCGGGGTCCGACCCTCCCTCACGGTCGCGGGCGGGAGCGGAGAACCCGGGCCCGCGAGGGCGGACACACAGCGGGGGCCGGTACGGATCCGGGCCCCCACGGTGCCGGGCACGCGCTGGGGCCTCCGGGCCCCGCAGTCACGAGCACGAGAGCCGGGCGCCGGGCCCCTGGACCCCGCAGTCGCGGACACGAAAGGCCGACATGACCGAGACAACCGACACCGCTCCCCGGGGTGCCGCCGCGACACGGCGGTCCTCCCGGGAGGCGACACACAAGGGACGCGGGCGACGAGGCCCGCGCCGTGGCCCCGGAGGTGGACAGCCACGTTCCTGGCGGCACTCGCCGCTCAGCCGGATCACGCCCTGGCTCTTCCTGGTGGCGCCGCTCGCGCTGCTGATCACGTTCACCTACATCCCCGTGGCGAGCATGATCTCGTACAGCTTCACGGACTGGGACGGGGTGAGTCCCGACCGGGAGGTCGTCGGTCTCGACAACTACGTACAGATCTTCACCCGCCCCGAGCTCTTCCGGGTCTTCTTCGTCAGCGGCTACTACCTGGCCGCGTCCGTGGTGCAGATCGGCGTCGCCCTCTACTTCGCGGTGATCCTGAGCTTCGACCTCAGGTTCCGCAACTTCTTCAAGGGCGTCCTCTTCTTCCCTTACCTCATCAACGGGGTCGCGATCGGTTTCGTCTTCCTCTACTTCTTCCAGGACGGCGGCACCCTCGACTCGGTGCTCGCCTGGCTCGGCGTGACCACCGACCACCCGTGGCTCGGGGACCCGACCTCCGCCAACGTCTCCCTGGCGGGCGTGTCGGTCTGGCGCTTCACGGGACTCAACTTCGTCCTCTTCCTCGGGGCCATCCAGTCCATCCCCGGTGAGCTCTACGAGGCGGCCCAACTCGACGGCGCCGGCCGGTGGAAGCAGTTCCGCCACATCATCGCCCCGAGCATCAAGCCCGTCATCAGCCTCAGCGTCATCCTGGCGATCTCCGGCTCCCTGTCCGTCTTCGAGATCCCCTACATCATGACCGGCGGCGCGACCGGCACGCAGACCTTCGTCATCCAGACGGTCAAGCTCGCCTTCCAGTTCAACAAGACCGGCCTGGCCTCGGCCGCGGCCGTGGTGCTGCTCCTGATCATCCTGCTGATCACCTGGATCCAGCGCCGGCTCGTGCCCGACGACAAGGTGGACCTCGTATGACCCCCGACCGCCCCGCGACCCCGAACTCCTCGCGGACCCCGGCCGCCGAGCGGACCCCGAACTCCTCGCGGACCCCGAACTCCGCGCGGACCGTGAACTCCTCCCGGTGGCGTCCGCCCGTGGGGACCTCGCTGACGTACCTCTCGCTGCTCCTCGCCACCGCCGTGGTCCTGCTGCCGCTGACCGTCGTCTTCCTGACCTCCCTCAAGACGTCGCAGGAGGTCAAGGACGGCGGTGCGCTCTCCCTGCCGGGGAACTGGCTGAACTTCGACAACTACGTCACGGCGTTCACCGACGGCAACATGCTCATGGCCTTCGGGAACACCGCCTTCATCCTGTTCTTCTCCATCGGCGGCACCGTGATCATCGGCTCGATGACGGCCTACGCGGTCGACCGTTTCGACTTCCGGGCGAAGAAGCTCGTCATGGCGCTGTTCCTGATCGCCACCCTCGTCCCCGCCGTCACCACCCAGGTCGCCACCTTCCAGGTCATCAGCGGCTTCGGCCTGGTGGACACCCGTTGGGCGCCGATCCTGCTCTACATGGGGACGGACATCGTCTCCGTCTACATCTTCCTGCAGTTCATCCGCGGCATTCCCGTCTCCCTGGACGAGGCGGCCCGCCTCGACGGCGCCAACGCCTTCACGATCTACCGGAAGATCATCTTCCCGCTGCTCAAGCCCGCCATCGCCACCGTCGTCATCATCAAGGGGATCACCACCTACAACGACTTCTACATCCCCTTCCTCTACATGCACTCCGAGGACCTCGGCACGATCTCCACCGCGCTCTTCCGCTTCAAGGGGCCCTTCGGCGCGCACTGGGAGGCCATCTCGGCCGGAGCGATCCTCGTCATCCTGCCGACGCTGGTCGTCTTCCTGCTGCTCCAGCGCTGGATCTACAACGGCTTCTCCCAGGGAGCCACCAAGTAGCGGCCGGGCGGCCGTCGTCCGCCGCCGGCCGGGGACTCAGACGGGTCGCCGGTCCGGCGGCGGACACGTGCTGCCCCGCGGCACGAAGCGCGCGTACCCCTCGCGGATGTCCGTGACCTCCTCGCCCTCGATGAGGGCGAGGAGGGCTTCGGCGGAACTGGCCCCGTAGGCGGCGATGTCCCGGGTGACGGCCGACAGCATGGGCCGGACGACCTGGGTGAGCGGAGACTCGTCCCAGGCCACGATCGACAGGTCCGCGGGGATGGTGAGGTTCAGTTCCTGGGCCACGGACAGCGCGGCCACGGCCATGATGTCGTTGTCGAACACGATGGCCGTCGGCCGGTCCGGCGCGATCAGCAGCGCGCGGGTCGCGCGGGCGCCGGCGTCCCCCGTGTAGTCGGTGTGCACGACCGTCGCGGGCGCGATGCCCGCCTCCCGGCAGGCCAGGCCCAGCGCCGCGTCGCGGATCCGGGTGTGCGCCAGTTCCGGGGGGCCCGCCACGCGTGCGATGCGCCGGTGGCCGAGCACGGCGAGGTAGCGCACGATCTCGTGGACACTCTCACCGTCGTCGGACCAGATCGCGGGCAGCGGCCCCGACACCTCGGGCGGTCCCACGGCGACGGCGGGCAGACCGAGCGACTGGATCTCCGACGGGCGGACGTCGTCGGCCTGGAGGTCGATCAGGAAGACCCCGTCCACCCTCCGCTCGCCCCACCAGCGCCGGCAGACCTCGATCTCGCTGTCCAGGCTGGTGGCCATCTGCAGCATCAGCGCGTAGGAACGCTCGGAGAGGACGCTCTCCACCCCGCTGATGAACTCCATGAAGAACGGTTCCACGCCGAGCGTCCGCGCGGGGCGGCGCACGATGAGGCCCACCGCCTGTGCGCGCCCTCCGTTGAGAGCGCGGGCCGCGCTGTTGGGGCGCCACCCCAGCTCGTCCGCGATGCTCTTGATCGACGCGCGCGTCGTCTCGGAGACCCCCGGCTGGTCGTTGAGCGCGTACGAGACCGCCACCTTGGACACGCCGGCGCGGCGTGCGATGTCCGCCATGGTCGGCCGCTTCACGCGCCACCTCTGTCTTCCGCTCTGGTCCGATGCCGGTGTGTCGACCCTACCGCTGACGGACACGCCGAAGAGGGGACGGTTCCGGCGGTGCCCCGGGCCCACCGCACGAGGGGCGCCCTTCCGCCGGTGTGGACGGAAGGGCGCCTCGTCCCCGCAGGGGGATGTGTCAGCAGTGATCAGTGATCAGTGATCAGTGATCAGTGATCAGCGGTCATCGGTCGACAGTGGTCAGCGGTCCGCCGCGCTGCCTCGGACGACGCAGGAGCGGTTGTTCTCCCAGCCCCAGCCGTCGCCGTCGGGGTCGGAGGCGCCGCCGCCTGCGCAGTACGGGTACCCGTTGGGCGCCGTGCCGCCGCCGGTTCCGGTGTCCGCCGCGCTGCCGCGGACGACGCAGGAGCGGTTGTTCTCCCAGCCCCAGCCGTCGCCGTCCGGGTCCGAGGCGCCGCCGGCGACGCAGTACGGGTAGCCATTGGGCGCCGTGCCGCCCGTACCGCCGCCGGTGCCGCCGTAGACCGTGGCGGGCTTCGAGGTGGCCGCGATGCCGTTCGCGCCGTGGACGAGGCGGTTGCCCCACGTGGTCAGGGCGTCGGCGTCGAAGCCGTCGACCATGTCGAGGTACTCGACACCGCTTCCGTTGCCGCTCCAGGACCAGCCCAGGTAGCCGACCTTGAGGGACTGCGCGGTCGCCATGATGGCGTTCTCGTCGGGGTTGCCGTCGCTGTGCCGGTCGCCGAACTCGCCGACGACGATGGGGAGGCCGCTGTTCACGAAGTGGCCGAGGTAGCTCTGCACCTCGGCGGCGGTGTCGTACACGCCGTACATGTGGATGGAGAAGACGGTGTTGCGGTCGGGGTCGGCGGCGAAGACGGAAGCGGCGTTGTCCCGCATGGTGTGGGACCAGTCCTGGCCCCAGTTGGGAGCGTCCACCATCAGCGCGTGGCCGAAGCCCGCGCCACGGAGCCTGCCGATGGCGTTCTTGGTGGCATCCGTCCAGGCGGCGTAATTGCTGTTCCCGAAGGGCTCGTTGCCGATGTTGACGACGACGTGGTCCTCCTGGCCCTGCAGCGCGCTCTTCACGCCGATCCAGTAGTCGACGGCCTTGTCGAGCGATGCGGCGGCGCCGTCCTCGCCGTAGCCGGTGGTGTCGTGCACCTCCAGGACGCAGATGACCTTGCTCGCCTTGCACTGGGCGATCAGCGAGGACACCTCGGACGCGCTCGTCCTCGTCCAGCGGTCGCCGCTGGAGAGGACCACGCGCACCGTGTTGGCGCCCGTGGCGGCGATGTCGGCGATCGCGCCGGTCTGTTCCGGGTACCAGGTGTGCGCGTGGTTGACTCCACGCATCACGAACTCGTTCCCATTGGCCTCGTACACACGGCCCTGGGCGACGTGGATGCCCGTGGCCGCGGCTTCGGCCTCACCGGCGGGGCCGAGGACGGGCAGCAGCAGGCCGGCCAGGCCGGCCAGTGCTGCTCCGGCGGCGGTCAGCCAGGTGCTTCGTGGCTTGTTCATGCCTCTCCTCAAAGGGGGCGTTTCCATGGGGTGCCGGCCGCTGGCCGGTGGTTCATGGCGGGGATCGTGGGGATGAAGGACTTCTATGGCAACGTTGTCATCGGGGCTGCGTGGACCCGGGAGCCGAGGGGTGGGGTCGTCGTCCGCGCATGTCGCCCCAGGCGGGGCGGAAAGCTTTGCCGTTGTACGGCGGGAAGACCTCGCGAGCCGTATGACGAGGGCCGGAGGTCTCCACTATGAGGCACTCGCCGTTCCACCCCTGTCAATACTCCGGTCCACGGACATCCCCTTTCGGGGCCGTATGAATGGCCCCGAGAAGGTAAACCCCAACTGAACCGAGGGAATTCGGCGGAGACGGTTGCCCTTCCTTCCTCTCCACCCCTACGGTCGCTCTTCGACCCGCCGTGAGCGGGCACTCTTTCGATATGCGCCGACCCTGCGCGCGGCAGCGGGAATTGACCCATCGCCATGAGAGGAGGAAATACGGCGCGGCGCTCGTCAGGACGCCAGGGGCTCTCCTGCCGTTCCGGAGAGGGGCTGCGCGGGTCCCGGCGCCATCGGCGATGCGGCCCATTGTTTGTGCGCGGCCGGCTGATGGACGACGCTGAGGCGGCGGTGCACCACCTGCAGCTCCCGTCCGTCACCGTCGGTGAAACGGCCGGTGAGTTCGTAGACCCCGCGGTACGCCCGTCCCACCGGGAGGCGTTCCGGGGGGAGCCGGACCTCGTACGGGCCGCCGGTCCGGAAGCCGCCGAGGACCGTACGTGTGGTCGCGAGCACCGTGCCCTCGCGGACGCGGCTGTCCTCGAAGGCCACCCCGGCGATCTCCCGGCCGAGACGGAAGGTGAGACCGATGCTCAGGACCGCTCCCTCCGGGAGTTCGGGCGTGGCCGGGATATCAGGCGCACCCGGCGTATCCCGCGTGCCAGGTGTGTCCGGGGTGTCCGGGTCTCGCAAGGGCACGACGCGTCGGTCCGGCTCCTCCGTGTACAGCGAGATGTCGAGCAGCTCGAAGTCCTTCACGACGGGTCACCGTCCTTCGGCACGGGGCCGGCGCGCCGCGCCGGGCCGGCCCAGGAGGACGCGTGCCACGAACGCCGACGTCCCCACGGCCGCTCCGACGGCGGCCGGGTGGCGGGCGAGCGCGGTGTACGGCGAGTGCGCGGCGGCCTCGTCGTCGAACGTTCCGTGGGCGCGGTGGTCCCGGCCGCCGGCACCGTCGAGGGGAGACCAGAGGTTGTGCGGTGCGGCGGCCGAGGCCACGTCGGTCTGCTGGGCGTCGTGGCCCGTACGGGCGAGGTACCGGTCGAGGAGTCCGGGGGCGGCCCGGTGCGCCAGGACGGCCGCCGCGGTGGCGGCCCCGACCCGGTACTCCCTGCGTCGCGGGTGGCGCGCGGCCTCAAGGCCGACCCGGCCCCGGGCGAGCAGTGCCACCTGGGCACCGTTCGCTCCGAAGGCACGGGCGGTGGCCCGCCCCAGCCCGGCGCTCGCACCCGTGACGACCACGGTGCGGCCCTCGAAGGGCTTCGCGTGGCGCGGCTGCGCCTGGCGCCGGACGGTTCGCATCACGATGAGTCCCTCCAGGAACGGGACCACCTCGGGCGACCGGATGGACCGGGTCATGGCCACGCTCCCTCGCCTCGGCTCCGCCGTATGCCTGCCGCCGCACTGCCTGCCACCGCGCTTCGTCGCCGTGCGAATGCCCAGGCGACCCCGGAACATGCCCCGGCGGTACGGCCCCGTGGCCGCGAAGAGGAACGGCCCCGGCGGCCGCCAAGGGGTGGAAGCCCTCGCGGCCGGGTCGCGAAGGGGTGGAACCCTCGCGGCCGGGTAGTCGCAGGCCACCGGGGCCGGGCGAGAGGAGACGGCCATGCAGCTCCTGACCATGGGAGTCGAAGAGGAGTTCGTCCTCGTCGACCGGGGCAGCCGAGCCCCCGTGGACCGGCCCCCCCCGGTCATCGCCTCGGCCGCTCTTCATCCACTCGGGGGACCGGCAGTGGGCGTGGTTCCAGGAACAGCTGCCCCGCGCCGTCCGTGAACGGGTGGGCGTCGGCGGGCGCGCCGCCTGGCGTACGTTCACCGGCTACACGCACGGGATCGTGATGGTGGCGGCGGTCAACGCGGTGCTCGTCGGGGTCGCGCTGTGGCTCCTCGGTGTCCCGCTCGCGGTGCCGCTGGCCCTGCTGGAGTTCCTGGCCGCCTTCGTCCCGCTGATCGGTTCGCCGATCGCCCTCGCGGTCGCCGCCGTGGTGGCGCTGGCGTCGCAGGGACCGCTGGTGGCGGCGCTCGTGATCGCCCTGATCGTGGTGATCGGCCAGATCGAGGGGCACCTCCTGCACCCGCTCGTCATGAGCTGGGCCGTACGGCTGCACCCGCTCGTCGTGGCGATCTCGGTCATCGCCGGCTCGATCGCCGCAGGCATCGTGGGCGCGGTGGTGGCGGTGCCGATGGTCTCGGTGATCTGGTCGGTCCGCACGGCTCTGCGGGAGGCATGACGGATCGTCACGCACGGCGCCGGCACTGCCTGGCCGTGGCCCGGATCTCGTACGGGGTCTTGCGCGGGACTGCCGGTCTCTCTACTCTCCCGGCCAATGGTTAGGAATATTTCCTAACGATTGGCCATGGAGGGAAAGGGAGTTGTCATGCGTCGACGAAGCGCCTCGCTTCTCGGGCTCGCGGGTCTGCTGGCGTTGCCCCTGACGGTGATGCCACAGGCACAGGCGGCCGACGGCCTGGTCTCCACCGGGAAGGCGGCGACCGCCTCGTCCGTCGAGACCTCGGCCTTCGGGCCCGGCCTCGCCGTGGACGGAAACACGGCCAGCCGCTGGGCCAGCCTCGAAGGGGTCGATCCCCAGTGGATACGGATCGACCTCGGGGCCAACCACACGATCTCCCGCGTCAAACTCGACTGGGAGACCGCGTACGGCAAGACGTACCGGATCCAGACCTCGGCCGACGGTTCCACCTGGACCGACGTCTACTCCACCACCGCGGGCGACGGGGCGACCGACGACCTGACGGTCTCCGGCAGCGGCCGCTACGTGCGGATGTACGGCACCGGCCGCGGCACGCCGTACGGCTACTCCCTCTGGGAGTTCCAGGTGTACGGCGCCCCCACCGGAGGCGGCGGAGGCGGCGGAACGGCCGTCCCCTTCGGCAGCCACCTCAAGCCCTACGCCGCCGGCATCCTGAAGCCCACCGGCTCCCAGGCCGCCATCGACCAGAAGGTCGTCGACTACTACAACAAGTGGAAGACCGCCTTCGTCCGGCAGAACTGCGGCAACGGCTGGTACCAGATCATCTCGCCCGACGCCGACCACCCCTACGTCGCCGAGGCGCAGGGCTACGGCATGGTCGTCACCGCGACCATGGCGGGCGCCGACCCCGACGCGAAGCGGATCTTCGACGGCCTGGTCAAGTGGAAGATCGACCACCCGTCCTCCATCAACCCCGACCTGCTCGCCGCCGAACAGGACACCGCCTGCCGGAGCGTCAACGGCGGCGACGGAGCCACCGACGGCGACATGGACGTGGCCTACGGCCTGCTCCTCGCCGACAAGCAGTGGGGCAGCACCGGCACCTACAACTACAAGGACCTCGCGCTCAAGCACATCGCCGCCATCAAGAAGGACGAGCTCAACCCCACGACCAAGCTCCTGAAGCTGGGCGACTGGAGCAGCTCCGGCGACCAGTACTACTACATCTCCCGCACCTCGGACTGGATGGTCGACCACTTCCGCGCCTTCCGCAGGGCTTCGGGGGACACGACCTGGGACGCGGTGCGCACCGCGCACCAGACCCAGATCTCCCGGCTCCAGTCGACCTACGCCCCGGGCACCGGACTCCTCCCCGACTTCGTCGTCGACACCAACACCACCCCCAAGCCCGCTCCGGGCCAGGTTCTGGAGGACCCCAACGACGGCGCCTACTGGTGGAACGCCTGCCGCACCCCGTGGCGGATCGCCGACGACGCGGTGACCAGCGGCGACGCCACCTCGCTCGCGGCGGCGCGGAAGCTCAACAGCTGGATCAAGACGAAGACCGGCGGTGACCCGAACAAGATCGCCATCGGCTACAAGCTCAACGGCACCCAGATCGCCTCGGGCAGCGAGGCGGCCTTCTTCGCCCCGTTCGCGGTGGCCGCGATGACCGACCCGGGCAGCCAGGCCTGGCTCGACGCGCTCTGGAACAAGATGCTGGCCACCCCCGTCGACACCAGCAGCTACTTCTCCGCGAGCATCCAGCTCCAGGTCATGATCACGGCCTCGGGCAACCACTGGGTCCCGTAGCAGGCCAGTGCCCGAGGCCGGTGGCCCCGTCGCCGTCGCTTTCATCAGGAATTCATCGGTACACGGAATTCTTGTCCTCCGGTCCGTACGAACGGGGGGAGCGCCATGTCGTCGAGGGGGACGCCGGAGGACGGCACGCAACTGGGCGGGGCCGAGCGGGACGTCGCACGCCTCCGGCGCGCGGCCGCCGCCGACCCCGCCCGCCACCTTCCCGAACTCGGCTACGCCCTGCTGCGGTTCGGGTCGCTGCTCGCCGCCGACACGGACCGGAACGAGGAGTCGGTCCGTGTCTTCGGCGAGGCGGCCGGGCTGTACAGGCGGCTGGCGGAGACCGAACCGGGCCCCCATCTCGCAGGTCTGGCCGTCGCGTTGCAGCGACAGGCCCTCGGCCTTGGCCTGCTGGGGCGGCGGGAGGAGGCGCGCGCGGCGGCGCGGGAGGCGGTCGGCCTCTGGCGCGGCCTCGCGGAGCAGGGCGTGGAGGGCAGCCGCGGCGAACTCGCCGGCGCGCTGATCAACCTCGGGAACCAGCTCGCCGAGACGGGCCGCCATCACGAGGCCCTCGACCGCGTCACCGAGGCCGTCGAGATCCGCCGCTCCCTCGTCGACCCGGTCGAGGGGACGGGCCGCGGAGAACTCGCCTCCGCCCTCGGTGACCTCGGCGTCAAACTGGGCGAGATGGGCCGCCAGGACGAGGCCCTCGACGTACTGCGGGCGGCGGTCACCACGTACCGCGACATGGCGGCCGGGGGCCGCCGTACGCCGGGGAGCGCGGCGAACGGGGCGGGCGGGGTCCGGAAGTCAGGTACGCCCGAGGGGCCCGGGGACCGGTCCGTCGGCAACCTGCTGGAGCACGCCGCCGTCGCCTTCGCGGCGGCCCGTGCCCTCACCGGCCTCGGACGCACCGCCGAGGCGGACCCGTACTTCGCCGAGGCGGCGGAGCTCCGCGCCGAGGCGGGCGCGCGCGAGCCGGCGGCCGTCGCCCGCCTCGACGCCCTCCTCGCCGATCACGGCTACCGGCCCACCGAGGACGGCCGGATCCGACGCGACGACGTGAGCCACGAAGGCGGGACCCATCATGACCGCGACCGGCTCCACCGGTTCTCCGGCCGGATCGACCGGCTGAACACCCAGGCGCTCGCCCTCGCGGACGCCGGGCGTCCGGATTTCGCCCTCGCCCCCCTGGACGAGGCCCTCACCCTGAGCCGCGAAGCCGCCGCCGGCCGAACGGCGCCCGCTCTCGTCGCCCTGGCCCGTACGCTCCACAACCTCGGTCTCGTACGGGCATGGGCGGGCCGGCGCGCGGAGGCGCTCGAAGCCGCCGACGAGGCCGTGCACCTCTACCGGCGGCTGCTCGGCACCATGCCCGAGACCGTACGCCCGCTGCTCGCCGACGCCGCCGACAGCCTGGGCAGCCGGCTCGCCATACTCGGACGCCACCGCGACGCCGTCGCACCGGCCTCCGAGGCGGTGGCGCTCCACCGGCAACTCGCCGCAGCCGACCCGGCCGCGTACCGGGGGGAACTCGCCCGGGTCCTGAACAACCTCAGCATCCGGCTCTGCGACAGCGACCGCCACGCCGAGGCGCTCGCCGCCACCCAGCAGTCGCTGGAGATCCACCGGAGCCTGTACCGCGACGACCCGGGTCCGCACCTTCCCGGCCTCGTCCACGCGCTGTCCAACCTCGCCCTGCGGCTCGCCCGTGTCGAACGCCACGACGAGGTGGCCCGCCCCACGGCCGAGGCGGTCCGCCACCTCCGGGAGCTCGGACGCCTGCACCCGCGCAACGACGTCGCCGCGCTCGTCGAGTCCCTGGACTGGCTCGCCTGGTACCTGCGGAAACACGGCCACGCCAAGGTCGCCCGCGACACGGCGCGAGCGGCGGCGGACCTGCGCCGCCGTGCGCCGAAGCCGGGGCGGTGACGCGGGGAACCGGGCGTCGGCGGCGCGCGTCACTTCCGGGCATGAGCGAGAACGCCACCCCTTCCCACGACCCGGACGACGACGTCGGCGCCGCCACCGACAGTGGCAGCGGCGGAGGTCTGCTGGAGAGCGCCGTCGGCTGTGGGCTCGCCGTCCTCGGAGTCGCCGTCGCGGGGGCCTACGCGCTGCCCCGGGCGGCGTTCAGCATCGACGGCGGATTCGAGGCGCACGCCAGGGACTGGAGCGTCATCCTCGTCGACGTACCGCTGATCCTCCTCGCCGGTCTGCTCGTTCCGCCCATGACCTGGGCGGCGGCGTCGCGGCGGCTGCCCACCTGGGCGGCACTGCTCGTCTGCGTCGCCGTCGCCGCTGCGGCCTACTGGGGCATCGAGGCCGTGTGGCATCCGCGGCAGCATCCCGATCCGGGGTATCAGGGCCCGCTCTGACGGAAGTTCGGGGGCCTGTAGCGTTCCCGGCCGGAGCCCCTTCGGGGGAACGGGCGATCAGAGGGCGGATGTCCCTCTGGAGAGGACGAGGAACACATGGCACAGGAGCACACCCCGCCGACGGTCGTCTCGCATCCGGTGGGTCATGTGATCGGCGGGCGCGACGAGGTACGGGACGACGAGTGGGGCGACGTCGAGTCGGTCATCCGGCTGGACGCCGCGTCCTTCGGCCCCGAGGCCCTTGCCGGCCTCGACGCCTTCTCGCACCTCGAGGTGGTCTACCACTTCGACCGGGTACGGCCCGACGCGGTCCAGACCGGCGCCCGTCACCCGCGGGGCAACGAGGAGTGGCCGCTGGTCGGCATCTTCGCCCAGCGCGGCAAGAACCGCCCCAACCGCATCGGCGTCTCCCGCTGCCGCCTGCTGCGCACGGACGGGCTCGACGTCCATGTGCGGGGTCTGGACGCGGTCGACGACACGCCGGTACTCGACATCAAGCCGTACATGGCCGAGTTCGGCCCCCAGGGCCCGACCACCCAGCCCGCCTGGGCGGACGAGATCATGCGCCGCTACTACTGAGCCGTGAGCCGTGAGCCGTCACCGGCTGTCGAAGGGCGTAGGCCGACGGCTCAGACCACGCCCCGCACGACCCCGAGGTCCAGGAGGTCCTGTGGGCGCAGGCGCAGCTGGTCGGCCGTCGTGCCCGACTCCTCCGGCGGGCGCTTGAGGATGGACGCGGCGGCCTCCGGGGCGATCACCGAGAAGTAACTGTCGCACGTGGCCCAGAGGTTGCCGGGCGCGGCGAGGGCGAGCGCGCCGCCCGAGCCGCCCTCTCCGACGAGGAGGGACGTGACGGGGACCCGCGCGGAGGCGACGGCGCCGAACAGGTCGGCGATCGAGGGGCCCGCGCCGGCGCGCTCCGCCGCCGGGTCGTTGGCCGCCCCCGGCGTGTCGATCAGGGTCAGGACGGGGATGGCGAGGCGGTCGGCGAGCCGTACGAGCCGGGCGGCCGTACGGAAGCCGGCCGGGAGGGTCGCGGTCCCGCACTGTGCGGCGTAGGCGACGGTACGGCCGTCGGGAAGCCGCCCGAAGCCGCACCGCATTCCCGGGTCGACGCCGCCGCAGCGGTCACCGGAGATCTCCTCGCGGACGGTGAAGAGCGCGTCGAGATACGCGGCGGCCCGGGGCCGCTCGGGGTGCCGGGCGCGTGCCACGGCCTCCCTGCCGCTCTCGGCGGGCGGCGTCCCGGGGGCGCCGAGCCCGCGCGGCGGCGGCACGGGGCCCTCGGCGGGCCGGGTGAGCAGGGAGAGCCAGCGCCCGAGGGTCTCGCGGAGCTCGGCGGGCGGCACGACCGCGTCGACGTGCCCGTGCGCGAGCTGGGCCTCCGCGGTGTACGCGGCGGGGTCGGCGTCCGGCGGGCGGACCCGGGAGCCGGCGAAGCCGACCTGGGCGCCGGGCAGGGCGAGGACCACGTCGGACCCGGCGCCGAGCGTGGCCCAGCCGCCGCCCGTCGTCGGATCGCGCAGGACGGCGAGCTGCGGCAGGCCGGCCGCCCGGGTGAGGGCCGACTCGCCGGCCAGCCGCTGGAGTTGGAGGAGGGCCCGCATGCCCTCGTGCATCCGGCTGCCGCCGGTGGCGGGCAGGACGACCACGGGCAGTCGGCGTGCGCGGGCCACCGCGTGCGCGGCGGCGGCCCGCGCCCCTGTCCGCTCCCCGAGGGACCCTCCGAGGAACCGGAACTCGAACGAGATCAGGACCACCGGGACCCCGCCCACCGCGCCGGTACCGCAGACCACGGACTCGGTCTCGCCGGTGCGTGCGGAGGCCCGCGCGTGGCTCTCGGAGTAACCGGGCCAGCCGATCGGTCCGTCGTCCTTCAACGGCCCCTCGGCGGTGGGAAGTTCGGTGAATTCGCCGCCGGTCACGAGGGCGATCGCCTCGCGTGCGGTCGTCGGATCGCTCATACGGGCCTCGCAGCTCGGCGGCGGGTCGGGGGAGGGGCGCTGATGATCCCCTACCGTACCGGCGGGAGCCGTGGTCCGGGGCGTCAGGCCAGGATCCCGCTCCCGTGCGGGGCGTACAGGTCGAGGAGTCTCACCCGGGTCACATGGAGGCGATGGGCCAGGATGGCGCCCACCCAGAACATGACCGAGGCGCCGAACTCCGCGTCGGAGCGGCACATCGAGCGCACGGCCGGGGCGTCGAACTCGTACGCCCGTACCGGCGTCATCGCCTCGGCCCCCGACTGGCACAGATAGGGCGGGAACATCCACGAGAGGCCGACCAGCTCGCCGTGGCGCAGGGTCTCGATCACGGGCGACCCGCGGCCCGGCACCTTGGCGTCGAGCGTCACCGCGCCCGTCTTCACGATCCAGAACCGGTCGGCGTGCTGCTGCTCCTCGAACAGCCGGTGACCGGATTCGAAGTGCACGTCCTCGGCGAAGGCCATCAGGCGCTCGCGGTGCTCCGGCGGCAACGTGCTGACCTTGGGTGCGGCACTGCTCATGGCGGACCCTCCTCGTGCACTCGGCTCCACCCCCAGTGTCCGCCAGCCGGCTCCCGTGCGCGTCTCCTCCCGGCAGGCCGCCCACGGCCGCCCGCCGTGCGCGACCTGGTCACCTCACGGTACGGACGCTCACCCTCCGCACACCCTCTCCGGCGTGCGTCGCGCGGGTGGAGGGCGGAGCATGAACGTGAGGAGGGAGCGGCTACGGGGGCGTGAGGCAGGAGGCTGCCATGCCCGTCCAGGAAGGCGGCGACGCGCTCGTCGTACTGCGCGGGGTCGACAAGCACTTCGGAACCCTGCACGTCCTCCAGTCCATCGACCTGACCGTCCACCGGGGCGAGGTCGTCGTCGTCATCGGGCCGTCCGGCGGTGGAAAGTCGACGCTCTGCCGCGCGATCAACCGCCTGGAGACCATCGACAAGGGTGAGATCGTCGTCGACGGGCGCCCCCTGCCCGCCGAGGGACGCGAACTCGCCGCGCTGCGGGCCGACGTCGGCATGGTCTTCCAGTCCTTCAACCTCTTCGCGCACAAGACGGTGCTCGGCAACGTCACGCTGGGCCAGATCAAGGTCCGCAAGAAGGACCGCAGGGCCGCCGAGCAGCGCGCCCGCGCGCTCCTCGACCGGGTCGGCGTCGCCTCGCAGGCGGACAAGTACCCGGCGCAGCTCTCCGGCGGCCAGCAGCAGCGGGTGGCCATCGCGCGCGCCCTCGCCATGGATCCGAAGGTGATGCTCTTCGACGAGCCGACCTCCGCGCTCGACCCCGAGATGATCAACGAGGTCCTGGAGGTGATGCAGCAACTCGCCAGGGACGGGATGACGATGGTCGTCGTCACCCACGAGATGGGCTTCGCCCGTTCCGCGGCCAACCGCGTCGTCTTCATGGCCGACGGCAGGGTCGTCGAGGAGACGACCCCTGACGAGTTCTTCAACAATCCCCGCAGCGACCGTGCCAAGGACTTCCTGTCCAAGATCCTCCACCACTGAGCCACCGGGCCACGGCCGCACATCGAGCCGCCGCCGGCACCCGACCAGCAGCCCCCAGGGGTGATCCTCATGATCATGAACCCGACCAGGACCGGCAGGGCCGCCGTGGCCGTCGCCGCGGCCGTCGTCCTCTCCGTCACCTCCGCAGGATTCGCGAACGGAGCGCCCGGCGCGGCACCGCGCGACCACGGCGGCGACGAGATCACCGTCGGCATCAAGTACGACCAGCCCGGCATCGGCCTCAAGACACCCGACGGCACCTACACCGGCTTCGACGTCGACGTGGCGACCTACGTCGCCAAGGAACTCGGCCACGACCCGTCCGACATCGTGTGGAAGGAGGCCAAGAGCGCGGACCGGGAGACGCTGCTGCAGCGCGGTGACGTGGACTTCATCGCGGCCTCGTACTCGATCAACGACGAGCGGGCGGAGAAGGTCGACTTCGCCGGTCCCTACCTCCTCGCCCACCAGGACGTGCTGATCCGCGCCGACGACGACTCCATCAAGCAGCCGTCCGACCTCAACAACAAGAAGCTCTGCTCGGTCACCGGCTCGACCTCCGCGCAGAACGTGAAGGACGACATCGCCCCCGACGCCCAGCTCCAGGAGTACGGCGGCTACTCCGAGTGCCTGACCGGACTCGAGAACGGTGTCATCGACGCCGTCACCACCGACGACTCGATCCTCGCCGGATACGCCTCGCAGAGCCAGTTCAAGGACAAGTTCAAGCTCGGCGGCTTCAAGATGAGCAACGAGAACTACGGCATCGGCGTCCAGAAGGGCAGCGAGCTCAAGGACAAGATCAACACCGCCCTGGAGAAGATGGTCGCCGACGGCTCCTGGGAGAAGGCCGTGGAGAAGAACTTCGGCCCCGCCGGCTACCAGAACGAACCCGCCCCGAAGATCGGCGTCGTCGTCGAGTGAGTGGGGCGTCGTGTTCGACTTCCTGCAGGGGTACGACCTGTTCGGAGCCTTCTGGGTGACGGTGCAGCTCACCGTCTACTCCGCGATCGGCTCCCTGATCTGGGGGACGCTGCTGGCCGCCATGCGCGTCAGCCCCGTCCCCCTCATGCGGGGCTTCGGCACCGTCTACGTCAACATCGTCCGCAACATCCCCCTCACCGTCATCATCGTCTTCACCTCCCTCGGCCTCTTCCAGACCCTCGGCGTCAGCCTCGGCGCCGACCGCTTCACCGTCATCAACTTCCGGCTCGCCGTGCTCGGCCTCACCGCCTACACCAGCGCCTTCGTCTGCGAGGCGGTGCGCTCCGGCATCAACACCGTCCCCCTCGGGCAGGTCGAGGCCGCCCGGGCCATCGGGCTCAGCTTTCCCCAGGTCCTGCGGATCATCGTGCTCCCGCAGGCCTTCCGCTCCGTCGTCGGCCCACTGGCCAACGTCCTCATCGCCCTCACCAAGAACACCACCGTGGCCGCCGCCATCGGCGTGGCCGAAGCGGCCCTGCTGATGCGCGAGATGATCGAGAACGAGGCCCAACTCATCCTCATCTCGGCGATCTTCGCCTTCGGGTTCATCTGTCTGACCCTGCCCACCGGGCTGTTCCTCGGCTGGGTGGCCAAGAAGGTGGCGGTGAAACGGTGAAGACCCGACCCACCGTCCTCTACGACGTCCCCGGACCGCGCGCCCGGCGGCGCAACCTCCTGTGGACCCTGCTGTTCCTGGTCGCGCTCGCCGTCGTCGTGTGGTGGGTCGTGGCGAGCCTCGCCGACCAGAACCAGCTCGAATGGGCCAAGTGGGAGCCCTTCTTCACCGACGCCCGCGTATGGGAGACGTACATCCTGCCCGCCCTGAAGAACACCGTGATCGCCGCCGCGCTGGCCATGGTGATCGCCCTTCCCCTCGGCGCACTCCTCGGTATCTCCCGCCTCTCCGAGCACCGCTTCGTGCGCGGCGCCGCCGGCACCGTCGTCGAGTTCTTCCGGGCCATCCCCGTCCTGATCCTCATGCTGTTCGCCAACGCCGCGTACTCCGAGTTCACCGACATCAGCCCGGACACCCGCCCGCTGTACGCCGTCGTCACCGGCCTCGTCCTCTACAACGCCTCCGTGCTCGCCGAGGTGGTCCGCGCCGGCATCCTCGCCCTCCCCAGCGGCCAGACCGACGCCGCGAAGGCCATCGGCATGCGCAAGGGCCAGACGATGACGTACGTCCTCCTGCCGCAGTCGGTCACCGCCATGCTGCCCGCCCTGGTCAGCCAGCTCGTCGTCATCGTCAAGGACACCGCGCTCGGCGGCGCGATGCTCGGCTTCTCCGAACTCCTCGCCTCCGTCCGCCCGATGAGCGCCAACTACGGGGCCAACACCATCGCCTGCTTCACCGTCGTCGCCGTGATCTTCGTCCTGCTCAACTTCGCCCTCACCACCTTCGCCTCCTGGCTCGAAGGCCGGCTGCGGCGCGGCAAGAAGTCCACGGGCGCGGTCGTCGGCGCCGGCGCCGTCGAGGAACTCGCGACCCCCGGTGAGCACCTGGACACCCCCGGCACCCCGCCCGACACCCGCTGAGGCGCCGACACCGCTGAAACTGCGCCGCCCGGGTGAAGCCACCCATCCGGAGGCCGGTGCGTGCCGAAGTACCCACCATGAACCCCACCAGGACCGCACCGGACGGGGGCCGCGAGCCCACCCGTACCGACCGTCTCCTCGCCGCGCTCGGCGGCCTCGTCGCCGCGTACGTCTCGCTCGCCGTCGCGGACCTCGTCGCCTCCCGCGTACGCCCCGAGGCCGGACCGGTCCTCGCCATCGGCGACGCCGTCGTCGACCGCACCCCGGCGGCCCTCAAGGACTGGGCGATCCGCACCTTCGGCGAGAGCGACAAGGCCGTCCTCCTCCTCGGCATCCTGTCCCTCCTCGCGCTCCTCGCCCTCGGCATCGGACTGCTCGCGCTCCGCCACCGGCTGCTCGGCGCCGCGGCCGTCGCCGTCTTCGGCGGCCTCGGGGCCCTCGCCGCCGTCTCCCGCCCCGACTCGGACTCCGCCCTGGACGCCGTGCCCTCGCTCGTCGGGGCCGCCGCCGGAGCACTCCTCCTGTACGTCCTGACCGGCGTCCTGCGCGCGCCCCGGCCCGGCGCCGCCCGTCAGGACCGGCGGCGTTTCCTGATCGTCGCCGCCTCCACCGGACTCGCCGCGACCGGCGCCGCCGCCCTCGGCCGGACGGTCGCCTCACCCGCGGAGGAGAACGCCGTCGCCTCCCGGGCGGCCGTACGACTGCCCCGCCCCGCGTCCCCCGCGCCGCCCGTCCCCGCCGGAGCACAGCTGGACGTCCCGGGGATCAGCCCCTTCGTCACCCCCAACCGCGACTTCTACCGCGTCGACACCGCCCTCGTCGTCCCCAAGGTCGACGCGGACCGCTGGCGGCTGCGCCTCCACGGCAGCGGCGTGCGCGAGGAGATCACCCTCACTCTGAGGGAACTCATGGCCCGCAGGACCGTGGAGCGGGACATCACCCTCGCCTGCGTCTCCAACGAGGTCGGCGGCCCCTATGTCGGCAACGCCCGCTGGCTCGGCGTCCCCCTCGCGGACCTGCTCCGCGAGGCCGGTGTCCGACCGCCCTCCGAAGGCGGCCCCGCCGACCAGCTCGTGGCCCGCTCCGTCGACGGCATGACGATCGGCACCCCCGTCGAGGACGTCATGGACGGCCGTGACGCGCTCCTCGCCTTCGGGATGAACGGCGAACCCCTGCCCTTCACCCACGGCTTCCCCGTCCGGATGATCGTCCCCGGACTCTACGGATACGTCTCCGCCTGCAAGTGGATCGAGTCCGTCGAACTCACCACCTTCGACGCCTACGACGCCTACTGGGTCCCGCGCGGCTGGGCCGCCGAGGCCCCCGTGAAGACCCAGTCCCGCATCGACACCCCCCGCCCCTTCGGCCGCCCCGCCGCCGGCACCGTCATGGTCGCCGGAGTCGCCTGGGCCCAGCACCGGGGCATCCGCCGCGTCGAGGTACGCGTCGACGACGGCCCCTGGCAGGACGCCCGGCTCGCCGCCGAGGACAGCCGCGACACCTGGCGGCAGTGGACGTACCCGTGGGCCGCCACGCCCGGCCGGCACACCCTCACCGTCCGCGCCACCGACGGCACCGGCACCACCCAGCCGGAACGGCGCACCGACACCATGCCCGACGGGGCGCAGGGATGGCACTCGGTGGTGGTCACGGTCGAAGGTGCGTAACGAACCGGTGCCGTACGCCCGTTCGCTCCGCTCATGAGGGAGACTGCTCTCGTGCGTGGACATCTGCCGGACGAGAACCCCGGTTTCGTGGGACGCCGCACGGAACTGGAGCGCGTCTCCGCCGCCTTGGCGGAGCACCGCCTCGTCACCGTGACCGGCGTCGGGGGAGTGGGGAAGACCCGGCTCGCGCTGCGCGCCGCGCACCGCGCCGCCGACCGGTACCCGGACGGCGCCTGGTGGACCGACCTCACCCCGCTCGACGGCGACCGGCTCCTCGTCGCCCTCGTCGCCGACTCCGTCGACCTCTCCGACCACACCCCCGGCATGGCCACCACCGGCCTCTGCCGCCGGCTCGCCGACGACCGGCTGCTCCTCGTCCTCGACTCCTGCGAGCACCTCGCCGACCCCTGCGCCCGGCTCGTCACCGAACTCCTCGCCGCCGCCCCCGGACTCACGGTCCTCGCCACGAGCCGGTCCCCCCTCGGCGTCGAAGGGGAGCGGGTGATCGCCCTCGACCCGCTGCCGCCCACCGGACGGGACGCCGTGGAACTGCTCCGCCGGGCCGCAGGCGAGGACCTCCCCGCCGCCGGACCCGCCGGCGAGATCTGCGTACGCCTGGAGGGCATCCCGCTCGCCCTGGAACTGGCCGCCGCCCAGATCCGCCTCCAGGGCGTGGAAGCCGTCAGGGACCAGCTCGGCACCCGCTTCGACGCCCCGCCGGAAGCCCGCTTCGACCTGCTCGCCCACCCCGAGCGGGTATGGCCGAGCCGCCACCAGACCCTGCGCGCCGCCATCGGCTGGAGCCACGAGCTGAGCGCCCCGCTCGAACGCCTCCTCTGGGCCCGCCTCTCCGTCTTCCGCGGCCCCTTCGACCTCGCGTCGGCCACCGCCGTGTGCATCGGCGGCCCGCTGAACCGGGCCACCCTGCCGGAGGCGCTCGCCGGGCTCGTCCGCGCCTCCGTCGTCCGCCCGCTGGACGGCGCGGGGAGGCACCGGATGCTCGACACGATCCGCGCGTACGGGGCGACCTGGCTGGAGCGGACCGGGGAGACCGGCACCGTCGCCGACCGGCACGCCGCCCACTTCCGGGGTCTCGCGCGCCGGGCGGAGACCGAATGGCACGGCGCCCGCCAACTGCGCTGGTACCGGACCGTCGACGCCCACCACACCGACCTGCGCACCGCCCTGGACCGACTCCTTCGCACCGACCCCGACGCGGCCCTCGACCTCGTCGGCTCCGTCGCCTTCGCCTGGTCGTGCCGGGGCCGCCTGCGCGAGGCCCGCGACGGCCTCGAACAGGCACTGTTCCTCAGCGGCGCCCGTGGCCGCCCCAGGGCCCGCGCCCTGTGGGCGCTGGGCGTCACCCTGGTGCTCCAGGGCGAGTTCGGCCCGGCCCAGGAGGTCAGCGAACGCTGCGCCCGCGAGGCCCGGCACGCGGAGCACACCGAGGGCACCGAGCACGAGGACCGGTACGCGGTACCCGCACAGCGCGAGCCGGGCGGCCCGCCCGGGACCCGTCCCGGCCCCGGTGACCTGACCCTCGACGCCGCCGCACTCGCCGGGCTCCTCGCCCTGACCACCGGCCGCCCCATGGCCGCGTACGTCGTCGTCGGCCACGTCCTCGACGCCGTCCACGGCGGCCCCGCCGGCTCGGCGGACTCCGCCGCCCGGCTCCGCTGCCACCTCGTCCGGGTCTTCGCCCTCACCGGCCTCGGACGGCTCGCCGAGGCCAGGGACCGGGCGCTCGCCCTGCGCGCCCGGTGCGAGGAGCTCGACGAGCACTGGATCCGCACCGCCCTGGAGTACCAGCTCGCCCTCACCGGCCTCCTGGAAGGCGACCCGGCCGCCGCCGCCGGCCACGCCCGCGCCATGCTCGAAGGGACCAGGGCCCTCGGCGCGAGCCTCGGCGTCGCCCTCGGCCTCGACGTCCTCGCCACCGCCCTCGCGGCGGCCGGTGACGGGGAACGCGCCGCCGACGTCTCCGGCACCGGGGAGGCGTACTGGCGCTCCACCGGCCAGCCCCGGCGCGGCCTGCCCGGCCTGCGGGCCCTGCACGAGAAGTACACGGACACCGTCCGCGCGACGATCGGCGAACCGGCGTACGAGGAGATCTTCGTCCGCGCCCTCACCGGCCTCCCCCAGGACGGCCTCGACCGCGCCCTGCGCGGCCCCCGGCAGCACTGAGGACCGGCCGCCGGACGCCGACGTGCCCGGCGCCGGCGCGCGGCGCACCATGAGGGCATGGACGGAACCCCGGGCGGTCTGAGCGGCATCAGCGCACCAGGACGGGTGGCGGCTCCGGACGAGGGCATCACCGTGGAGGAACTCGCCCTCGCCACCCGCAACCACGGACTGCCCCTGGAAGCGCTGCGGTACGACGTCACCCCGCCCGGCCTCCACTACGTACTGACGCACTACGACATCCCCGCGACCGACGCGGACGGCTGGCGGCTCACCGTCGGCGGCCGGGTGCGCCGGCCGCTCGACCTGGACCTGGACGCCCTGCGCGCCCGCCCCGCCACGACCCGTCGCGTCACCCTGGAGTGCGCGGGCAACGGCCGCGCCCGGCTCACGCCCCGCCCGGTCAGCCAGCCCTGGCTCGTCGAGGCCGTGGGGACCGCCGAGTGGACCGGTGTCCCCCTGGCGGCGCTGCTCGCCGAGGCCGGGATCGCCGACGACGCCGTCGAGGCGGTGTTCACGGGCGCCGACCACGGCGTGGAGCGGGGCGTCGAACAGGACTACCGGCGCAGCCTGCCCCTGTCGACGGCCGCCGACCCGGCCCGGGACGTCCTCGTCGCGTACGACATGAACGGCGCGCCCCTGCCCCCGCAGCACGGCAGCCCGCTCCGGCTCGTCGTCCCCGGCTGGTACGGCATGGCCCACGTGAAGTGGCTCCGCGACATCACGCTCACCGCCACCCCGTACACCGGCTTCCAGCAGAGCGTCGCCTACCGGCTGCGGCAGGCGGCGGAGGACCCGGGGGAGCCGGTGACCCTCATCTCGCCCCGGGCCCTCATGGTGCCGCCGGGATTCCCCGACTTCATGTCCCGGACCCGTGTCGTCAGGCCAGGACCCGTGCCGCTCGCCGGACGCGCCTGGTCGGGCCACGGGCCGGTCGCCCGGGTCGAGGTGAGCGACGACGACGGGACCACCTGGACGGAGGCCGAACTGGTCCCGGACCCCGACCACCCGTGGGCCTGGACCGCCTGGCGGACCGTCTGGGCGGCGACACCCGGGCCGCACCGCCTCACCGTGCGGGCCACCGACGCGGCGGGCAACGCCCAGCCGCTGGTCGCGGAGGAGACGTGGAACCGCGGAGGCTTCGCCGGCAACCTCGTCCAGAGCGTCGAGGTCCTCTGCACCACGGACGCGTCCGCCGCCTGAGGCCGGGACGGAGGGGGCAGGGCGACGGCCCGGTGCCCCGGTGCGTAAAGTCGACCTTCGTACCCCTTGTCGGCGCGCTGTTCAGGTGCCACCGTGCCCGGCCGCCGCCGACCGACCCTGACGAGGAGACCTCCGTGACCGACCCGGCGTCCACCGCCCTCCAGCAGCAGATCGCCCGGGACCTCGAGGTGGCCGAGTTCTTCGACCCCCGGGCCGAGATCGAGCGCCGCGTGGCCTTCCTCACCGAGCGCCTCACCTCCACGGGGCTGCGCTCCCTCGTCCTCGGCATCAGCGGCGGCGTCGACTCCACCACCGCCGGCCGGCTCTGCCAGCTCGCCGTGGAACGGGCCAGGGCCGCCGGGCACGACGCCGTCTTCTACGCGATGCGCCTGCCGTACGGCGTCCAGGCGGACGAGAGCGACGCGCAGACGGCCCTCGGCTTCATCCGCGCCGACCAGGTCCTCACGGTGGACGTCAAGGCCGCGAGCGACGCCGCCCTGGCCGCCTGCCTGGCCGGTGGCGTGACCTTCCGCGACGCCCACCACCAGGACTTCGTGCAGGGCAACATCAAGGCCCGCCAGCGGATGATCGCCCAGTACGCCGTCGCCGGCGCCCACGACGGGCTCGTCGTCGGCACCGACCACGCCGCCGAGGCCGTCTCCGGCTTCTTCACCAAGTTCGGCGACGGCGCCGCCGACGTCGTCCCGCTCACCGGCCTCACCAAGCGGCGCGTCCGCGCGGTCGCCGCCGAGCTGGGCGCCCCGGCCGAGCTGGTGTGGAAGACCCCCACCGCCGACCTGGAGACGCTCGACCCGGGCAAGCCCGACGAGGACGCGCTCGGTGTCACGTACGACGACATCGACGACTTCCTGGAGGGGAAGCCGGTCGCGGAGGCCGCCTTCGCCTCGATCGTCCGCCGATACCGGCTCACCGAGCACAAGCGACAGCTGCCGATCGCGCCCTGAGCCCCCGGGAGCGCGCGGGCGGCGGGCTCCCGGGCGGCGGGCTGCGGACGGGCGGCGGATCCTGGAAGGGGTGCCTCGCGACAGGCCCCCGGAAGGGAGCACGTCATGTTCGGCGAAACCCCGGCGTTCAGCGGCTTCTCGGTCGACGACCTCGACGCCGCCCAGCGCTTCTACGGCGAGACCCTCGGCCTGAAGGCGGAGCTGGAGGGCGAGGGCGAGATGCGGATGCTCTCCCTCACCCTGGCGGGAGGGGCGCGGATCTTCGTCTACCCCAAGGACGATCACGCCCCCGCCACCTTCACGATCCTCAACTTCGAGGTCGACGACATCGACCGGGCGGTCGACGAGCTGACGGGGCGCGGCGTGACCCTGGAGCGGTACGCGGAGTTCGAGGCCGACGACAAGGGCGTCGTGCGGGTCGAGGGCGGACCGGCCATCGCCTGGTTCACGGACCCGGCCGGCAACGTCCTCTCGGTCCTCCAGGAGAGCTGACCCGCCGCCCGGCCGCTGACCCGGTGCCGGGCCCGTCCCCGAACGGACCGGCCCGCGTGCGCGACGGCCCCGTCCCCCCTCGAATGGGAGGGTGATCGCGCCGCCCGACGACTGCCTCGCCCGCAACGAGTGGATCTGCGGCGCCTACCTGTCCACCCGCCGCGAGATCCTCGGCGACGCGGTGGTCCAGCACCTCCAGCTGACCGTCGTCTCCGTCGCCCTCGCCCTGCTGCTCGCCCTGCCGCTCGCGGTCGCGGCCCGCCGCTGGCGCCTGGCGGCGGGCCCGGTCCTCGGGGTGACCACGCTCCTGTACACGATTCCGGCGCTCGCGATGTTCTCGCTGCTCCTGCCCGTGTACGGGCTGTCCGCCGCCCTGGTGGTGGCCGGGCTCGTCCTGTACTCCCTCACCCTCCTCGTCCGCAACATCCTCGCCGGGCTCCGCGCCGTCCCCGAGGAGACCCGGCAGGCCGCGCGCGGTCTCGGATACGGGCCGGTCAGACTGCTGCTCGCCGTCGAACTGCCACTCGCCCTGCCCGCCGCCATGGCCGGGCTGCGGATCGCCACCGTCTCCGCCGTCTCCCTCGTCACCATCGGCGCGATCGTCGGCCACGGCGGCCTGGGCAACCTCATCTACTCCGGCATGAACACCTACTTCAAGGCCCAGGTCCTCACCGCCTCCGTGCTCTGCGTCCTCATCGCCGTCGCCGCCGACCTGCTCCTCCTCGGCGTACAGCGCGTGCTCACCCCCTGGACCCGCGGGCAGGCCGCGTGACCACCCTCGCCGACGCCTGGTCCTGGCTCACCACCTCCGCGCACTGGTCCGGCGAGAACGGCGTCTGGCACCGGCTCGGCGAGCACGTCTTCCTCACCGTCGTCTGCCTCGCCCTCAGCTGTCTCGTGGCCCTGCCGACCGCCCTCGTCCTCGGACACCTCGGCAAGGGCGGCGCGCTCGCCGTGAACCTCGCCAACGCGGGCCGGGCCGTCCCCACCTTCGCCGTCCTCGTACTGCTCCTGCTCAGCCCGATCGGCGCGTACGGCGACTGGCCGACGATCATCGCCCTCGTCCTGTTCGCCGTGCCTCCGCTGCTGACCAACGCGTACGTGGGGATGCGGGGCGTCGACGCCGACGTCGTACGGGCCGCCAGGGGCATGGGCATGACGGGCGGCCAGACCCTGGCCCGGGTCGAACTGCCGCTCGCGATGCCGATGGTCCTCACCGGCGTACGGATCGCCGCCGTCCAGCTCGTCGCCACCGCCACCGTGGCAGCGCTCGCCGGCGGCGGCGGGCTCGGCCGGATCATCACCGCCGGGTTCAACCTCGCCTCCACGCCGCAGGTCGTCGCCGGCGCCTGTCTCGTCGCGGCGCTCGCACTTCTCGTGGAAGGCGTCTTCGAGGGCGTCCAGCGCCTCGCGCCGACCGGGGCGCGGGGGAGCGGCGGGTGAGGCGCGTGAGACCGCCGCGCGTCCCCACGGCGATCCTCTGCCTCCTCATCGGCGCCACCGGCTGCGCCGCGGGACCGTCCCTGGAGGACCGGGACACGGTCACGGCCCCGCCGGGCGACAGCCGCCGACTGACCGTCGGCTCGGCCGGGTTCACCGAGAGCGACCTGCTGGCCCAGATGTACGCCCTGCTGCTCCAGGAGGCCGGATACCGTACGAAGATCCTCTCCGTCAGCAACCGCGAGCTGTACGAACCCGCCCTCGAACGGGGCCAGATCGACGTCGTACCGGAGTACGCGGCGACCTTCGCCGACTGGCTGAACGCCAAGACCAACGGGGCGGACGCCCCGACCGTCGGCTCGCCCGACCTGGCCCGGACCATGACCGCGCTCCGCGCGCTCGCGGCCCCGCGCGGCCTCACCGTCCTCGACGCGGGCCGCGCGGTCGACCAGAACGCCTTCGCCGTGACCGCCGCCTTCGCCGCCGAACACCGTCTGAAGACCCTCAGCGACCTCGGCGCCACCGGCCTCCCCATCCGCCTCGCGGCCGGTGACGAGTGCGTCAGCCGGCCGTACTGCGCTCCCGGCCTGAGGAAGGTCTACGGCATCGACGTGACCGCCGTGGACCCCAAGGGCGTCGGCACCACCCCGGCCAAACAGGCCGTCCAGAACGGGCAGGACCAACTGGTGCTCACCACGACCACCGACGCCACGCTCGACGACTTCGGGCTCGTCCTGCTCGCCGACGACAAGCACCTGCAGAACGCCGACAACATCGTGCCCGTCGTGAACCGCGCCCGCGCCGGGAGCGAGCGCGTCACCGGTGCGCTCGACCGTCTCAACACGGTTCTCACCACCGCCGATCTGGCCCACCTCAACGAACAGGTCGACAGCTGGCGCCGCCTGCCCGAGGACGTCGCACGGAACTACCTCGTGGACAAGGGCCTCGTCCGGCAGTGAAGGGCCCCGGCACGATCCGTACGGCGCCCCCCGTATGATCCACTGTCCTCGCGGGGGCGTACCGAACAGGAGCAGCGACAGCGTGACCACCTACCGGCAGCCGGGACTCGTCCTCACCGACCACCGCTTCCCCGTCCCCCTCGACCACTCCCGCCCCGACGGCGAGCGCATCGAGGTCTTCGGCCGCGAGGTCGTCTCGGCCGGCAACGCCGGTCCGGACCGGGAGCGGCTCCCCTGGCTGGTCTACCTGGAGGGCGGACCCGGCTTCGGCGCCCGCCGCTTCATCGGCCCGCAGGCCTGGCTCGGCCGGGCCGTCAGGGAGTTCCGCGTCCTCCTCCTCGACCAGCGGGGCACCGGCCGCTCCACCCCGGCCAACCGCCAGACCCTCCCGCTGCGCGGCAAGCCGGCCGAACAGGCCGACTACCTCACCCACTTCCGCGCCGACTCCATCGTCAAGGACTGCGAGCTGATCAGGCGCCGGCTGACCGGCGGCGCCCCGTGGACGGTCCTCGGCCAGAGCTTCGGCGGCTTCTGCGCCGTCCACTACCTCTCCACCGCGCCCGCGGGCCTGGAGCGGGTCCTGATCACCGGCGGACTGCCGTCCCTGTACGCCACGGCCGACGAGGTCTACCGCGCCGCCTACCCCCGCATCCGGCGCAAGAACGAGGCCCACTTCGCCCGCTACCCGCAGGACGCCGAGCGGGCCCGCGCCATCGCCGCCCACCTCCTCGACCACGAGGTCACCCTCCCCGGCGGCGGCCCGCTCACCGCCGAGGCCTTCCAGTCCCTCGGCATCCTCCTCGGCTCCGGCGACGGCACCCACCAGCTCCACCTCCTCCTGGAAGGCGCCTTCGTCCCCACCCCCGGCGGGCCCGCGCTCGCCGACGCCTTCCTCGAACAGGTCCAGGCACACCTGTCGTACGCCGGACACCCGCTGTACGCCGTGCTCCACGAGGCCATCTACGCCCAGGGGCGGGGTCCCACCGACTGGGCCGCCGAACGCGTCCGCGCCGAGCACCCCGAGTTCGACGCCCGCACCGCGCTCGCCGAGGGCCGGCCGCTCCTGTTCACCGGCGAGACCGTCCACCCCTGGCACTTCACCACCGACCCCGCCCTGCGCCCGCTGCGCGAGACCGCGGAACTGCTCGCCGCCCGCACCGACTGGACCCCGCTCTACGACCCCGAGCGCCTCGCCGCCAACCAGGTGCCGGTCGCCGCCGCCGTCTACCACGACGACATGTACGTGGACACGGCCCACTCCCTCGACACCGCGCGCACCGTACGCGGACTGCGGACCTGGGTGACCGACGAGTTCGAACACGACGGCGTACGCGCAGGGGGACCGCGCGTCCTCGACCGGCTGCTCGCGCTCTCCCGGAACGAGATCTGACCCCTTCCGCATAGGATGCGGCGCGCCCCGGAGGACCGGGGAGCGCCGCGAGCGCGAAGGGGGTCCGGATGACGGGACGCGAGACACCGGCGTCCGGCCGGGAGCTGAAGTTCCGGGCCCTGATGGCCGAGCTGCGGCGCGGCATCCTCGACGGCACCTGGCCCCCCGGCAGCAAACTGCCCACCGAGCGCGCCCTCGCCACCGAGACGGGCCTGTCGGTGACGACCGTCCGCCGCGCCTACGAGGACCTCGTCGCCCTCCGGCTCGTCGAGCGCAGACAGGGCGCGGGCACCTTCGCCGCCCACCGCCCCGAACGGGACGCCACCGGACAGCGGATCGTCGGCGTCCTCGTCCCCGACACCACGTTCTACTACCCGCGCGTCCTCCAGGGCATCGAGAAGGAACTCGCGGCGGCCGGTGCCCGGCTCGTCCTCGCCTGCTCCCACTACGACCCCGAAGAGGAGGACGCCGCCGTCGCACGCCTCCTCTCCGCGGGCGTCCACGGGCTCCTCCTCGTCCCCAGCCTGCACACCGCGACCGACCCGGGACGGCGCGCCGAGGAACTGCTCGCCCTGCCCGTCCCCGCCGTCCTCGTCGAGCGCAGGCTCGCCGCCCACGGCCCCGGCGACCCCACCGAGCACGTCTGCACCGACCACGAGGGCGGCGCCTACGACGCCGTACGCCATCTGCGCGCCCTCGGTCACCAGCGGCTCGGGCTCGTCGCCCGTACCGACGCGCCCACCACCGCGCCCATCGAGTCCGGCTTCGCCCGCGCCCTCACCGACCTCGGGCTGCCCGACGCCCCGCCGTGCGAGCGGGACGTGATGGCCCGCTGGGACCCGGAGCGCGCCGACCGGGCCCTCGCCGCGCTGCGGGACGCCGGAGTCACCGCCGCGCTCTGCTTCGGCGACCGCGAGGCCGCGCTGATGCTCGGCGCGGCCCGCCGTGCCGGCGTACGGGTCCCGGACGACCTCGCCCTGATCAGCTACGACAACGAGTTCGCCGACGTCGCCGAGACCCCCCTGACGGCCGTCTCACCGCCCAAGTACCAGCTCGGCAGGCTCGCCGCGCAGATCCTGCTCCGGCGTCTCGCCGAGGGCGACGCCGCCCCGCTGCACCAGGTGCAGCTGCGCCCCCGCCTCGTGATCCGGGCCTCGTGCGGCGGCGGAGGCGTGACCGGAGGCGCGACCGGAGGCGTGCGAAAGTCCAAGGGGTGAGTTCCCATTGCTCATGGAGTGCTCTTGACCGATGCCGGTAGAACTCGGTGCGGACCCCGCGAGGGGACCCTGCGAGGAGAGGACCCGGACATGAGCAGCACCCACGTCGGCGCGGAGATCGCCGGCCAGCCGGACTGCTGGCGCCGTGCCGCCGAGACCGCCGACCGCCATGCGGGCCGGCTGCCCGCGGAGGGCGAGCGCGTGGCGGTGGTGGGCTGCGGCACCTCGTACTTCATGGCCCGCGCCTACGCCGCCCTGCGCGAGTCCCTCGGCGCGGGCGAGACCGACGCCTTCCCCGCCTCCGACGCCACCCCGCTCGGCCGCGGCTACGACCGGATCATGGCCCTGACCCGCTCGGGCACTACGACGGAGGTGGTGAACCTGCTCGGCCGCGCGGCGGGGAGCGTGCCCACGCTCGTCCTCACCGGCGCTCCCGACAGCCCGGCCGGGCAGCTCGCCGACGAGGTCGTCGACCTCGGATTCGCCGACGAACACTCCGTCGTGCAGACCAGGTTCGCCACCACGGCTCTCCAACTCCTGCGCGCCGGACTCGGGGTGGACCTCGGGCCGGCGATCTCCGACGCCGAACTCGTCCTGTACGAGCGGCTGCCCGCCGCCTGGGAGCGGCAGGGACAGTTCACCTTCCTCGGCACCGGCTGGACCGTGGGCCTCGCCGACGACGCGGCGCTCAAACTGCGGGAGGTGGCCCGCGCCTGGACGGAGTCGTACGCGGCGATGGAGTACCGCCACGGTCCGATCAGCATCAGCGACCGGTCCAGTCTCGTCTGGTGCCTGGGCCCGGCGCCCTCGGGGCTGCGCGACGAAGTGGAGTCCACCGGCGCCCTGTTCGCGGCCGACGCGATCGATCCGGTGGCCGCGCTCGTCCGCGCCCAGCGGCTCGCGGTCGCCCTCGCGGCCCGGCGCGGCCTCAACCCCGACCGCCCCCGGAACGTCTCGCGTTCGGTGATCCTTTCCGGAGCGTTCCGCCCGACGGCCTCCGAGGCGGCCCGTATTCTGCGGGCATGACGGAAACCGACACCACGGCCCTCGCGGAGATGCCCGGCGACTGGCAGCGCGCCCTCGCCGTCGTCGCACACCCCGACGATCTGGAGTACGGCTGCGCGGCCGCCGTGGCCGCCTGGACGGACGCGGGGAAGGAGGTCGTCTACGTCCTCGCCACCCGGGGCGAGGCGGGTATCGACACCCTGGCGCCGGACGTCTGCGGTCCGCTGCGCGAGCGCGAGCAGCGGGACAGCGCCGCCGTCGTCGGTGTGGACACGGTCGAGTTCCTCGACCACCGCGACGGGGTGATCGAGTACGGGCTCGGACTGCGGCGCGACATCACGGCCGCGATCCGCCGCCACCGCCCCGAACTCGTGGTCACCCTCAACCACCGCGACACCTGGGGCGGGGGCCCGGGGGCTCCCTGGAACACCCCGGACCACCTGGCCGTCGGCCGCGCCACGCTCGACGCGGCGGCCGACGCGGGGAACCGCTGGATCTTCACCGAGCTGACCGAGCAGGGTCTGGAGCCCTGGAGCGGTGTCCGGTGGGTGGCGGTCGCGGCCTCCAGCACCCCGACCCACGCGATCGACGCGGCCCCGGGCCTGGACCGCGCGATCCGCTCGCTGCTCTGCCATCGCGCCTACATCGAGGCCCTGACGGACGAGGACCCGGAGACGTACGTCCGTGACTTCCTCACCATGACGACCGGCGGCGCGGCCGCCCGCTTCGGCGACCGCCCGGCGGTGACCTTCGAGCTCTTCGCGCGCTGACACGGCCGGTCGCGCACGGACGGTGTCAGCCCATCGGTGCGGGCTTCAGCACCGCGAAGGGCGCGCCGAAGGGGTCCTTGAGCCAGGCGATGCGGCCGACGTCCGGGATGTCGGCCGCGGGCATCACGACGGAGCCGCCGTTGCCCTGGGCGGAGGCGGCGACCGCGTCGGCGTCCTCGACGGCGAAGTACGGGATCCAGCGCGGGCCCTCGGTAAAGTCCTGGAGTTCGGCGACGCCTCCGAAGGAGGCGTCCTCCTGGTCGCCCTCGGCGGTGGAGACGACCCGGTACGTCATGCCGGGCGCCTCCATCTCCGCCCACCGCCAGTCGAACAGGGTCCGGTAGAAGCCGAGGACGGTCTCCGGGTCGGCGACGTGCAGCTCCACCCAGACCAGGGTGTTGCCGGACGAGGTCCGCTGGAGGCCCTGCACCGCACCGGGCTGCCAGATCGCGAACCGGGCGCCGCCCGGGTCGGTGAGGGCGGCCATCCGGCCCGCGTCCATGACGTCGAAGGCACCGAGGCGGACGGTGCCGCCCGCGGCCTCGGCGGCCTTCTGGGTGGCGTCCGCGTCCGGGGTCTGGAAGTACACCGTCCAGGCGCTGTCCGCGCCCTGCTCGGTGAGCGGGCCGAGCGCGGCGACCGTGCGGCCGTCCTGCTGGAAGAAGCCGTAGCCGCCGCCCTCGGGTCCCGCCGAGCGGAACTCCCAGCCGAAGACGGCGCTGTAGAAGTCCGTCGCCGCACCGGTGTCGGGGCTGCCGAGATCGAGCCAGCTGGGAGAGCCCTTGGTGAACTGCGTACCGAGCATGGGAGGTGTCCTCTTCTTCCGTCGTCCGTGGCTGCGGCTTCCGGCCACCATGGCCGATCCTCGTCTCCCCGGTCCCGTGGCGCAGCCCCGGACGCCCGGGTTCATCCGACCGGCCGACCGGCCACCCTCGCCTCCAGGTCGGCGAAGTGCAGCTCGGCGTTGAGCGCGGCACCGGCCCGGTAGCCCCGGCTCACCGCGTTGACCACCTGTTCCTGCGGACCCGTGACGTTCCCGGCCGCCCACACGCCCGGCACGCTCGTCCGGCCCGTCTCGTCGACCGCCACGAACTCCCCGAACGGGGTCTCGCGCAGCTCCGCTCCGAGCTGCCGCAGCACCCCGTCGCGGGCGGCGAACCGCGAGGCGGCGGCGAAGAGGACCGAACGGGCCACGGTCCGCCCGTCGGCGAGCCGCACCCCGGTCAGCCGGTCGTCCTCCACCGCGAGCCCCGTCACCTCGCCCCGCTCGACGCGGACGCCCGCCGCGTCGAGGAGGGCCGCGTCGTGCTCGGAGAGTTCCCCTGCGGTGTGGAGGAACAGGGTCACGTCCTTCGACCAGTGCGCCACCATGAGCGCCTGGTGGGCGGGCATCGTCGGGTGGGCGATCACGCCGAAGGCCTCGTCGCGTACCTCCCAGCCGTGGCAGTACGGGCAGTGCAGCACGTCCCGCCCCCACCGCTCGGCGAGTCCCTCGATCGCGGGGAGCTCGTCGACGAGCCCGGTGGTGACGACGAGGCGCCGCGCGCCGACCGTGTCCCCGTCCGCCAGGGTGACGACGAAGCCGCCCTTCCCGTCCGGCTCGGCGCCCGTCACCTCACCGGCGCGCAGGTCGACCCCGTATCCGGCGATCTCGGCCCGCCCCGCCGCCAGGAAGTCCGCCGGGCTCATGCCGTCCCGGGACAGGACGCCCTGCATGTGCGCGGCGGGGGCGTTGCGCGGCTCGCCGGCGTCGACGACCAGGGTCCGGCGCAGGGACCGGCCCAGGATCAGCGCGGCGCTGAGCCCGGCCGAGCCCCCGCCGACCACCACCGCGTCATAGGCGTACGTGTGGTTCTCCAGATGTGCGTTCAGCTGTGCGTTCATGGGGCGAGCGTCGCCCGGCCCGGTCGATACGGCAAGCGAACTTGCCGTTTCTGCAACAATGGCGGCATGACCGAAGACGACCGCATCGACGCCGTGCTGGGCGAGGTCGGCCCCCGCCTCCGCCGGATCCGCCGCGACCGCGGGGTGACCCTGGCAGAGCTGTCCGCCGACACGGGCATCTCCGTGAGCACCCTCTCCCGGCTCGAGTCGGGGCAGCGCAAGCCCAGCCTCGAACTGCTCCTGCCGCTCGCCCGCGCCCATCAGGTCCCGCTCGACGAGCTGGTCGGCGCCCCGGCGACGGGCGACCCCCGGATCCGGGCCAAGCCGATCGTGCGCCACGGCCGCACGATGTTCCCGCTGACCCGGCAGCCCGGCGGCCTCCAGGCGTACAAGGTGATCCAGGAGACGTCGGCGGAGCACCCGGAGCCGCGGGTCCACGAAGGGTACGAGTGGCTGTACGTGCTCTCGGGGAGGCTCCGGCTCGTCCTCGGTGAGCACGACGTGGTCCTCGGGGCCGGCGAGGCGGCCGAGTTCGACACCCGCGTCCCGCACTGGTTCGGGCCGGCGGGCGAGGGGCCGGTGGAGTTCCTGAGCCTCTTCGGTCCGCAGGGGGAGCGGATACACGTCCGGGCCCGCCCGAAGAAGCCGGAGTAGCGCGGGGCGGAGGGCGGGGTGCGCCCGGCCGCGGGGCGCGCTCGGCCGGGGGGCGGGGCACGCCGAGGCCCCTCCTGGCTTCCGGAACCCAAGAAGTCCGGCCGAGTCGTTCCCTCAAGGGCAAGCGACCGCTTAGTATGCCACCGACCGCTCGGTACGGAGGAGGCATTCCGGATGCAGGCATGGCGTGTGTACGAGAACGGGGAACCGGGCGCGGTGATGCGCCGCGAGGAGGTGACACCGCCCACGCCCGGCGACGGCCAGGTCCTCCTGAAGGTCCGCGCCGCGAACGTCAACTTCCCCGACGCGCTGCTCTGTCGCGGCCACTACCAGGTGCGCCCCCCGCTGCCCTTCACCCCCGGCGTGGAGGTCTGCGCCGAGACCGAGGACGGCCGCAGGGTCATCACCACCGCGGCCCTCCCGCACGGCGGCTTCGCCGAGTACACCCTCGCCGACGCGGCAGGACTGCTCCCGGCCCCCGAGTCGCTCGACGACGCCGAGGCCGCCGCCCTGCACATCGGCTACCAGACCGGCTGGTTCGGGCTGCACCGTCGTGCCGCCCTCCAGGAGGGCGAGACCCTCCTCGTCCACGCGGCGGCAGGCGGAGTCGGCAGCGCGGCCGTCCAGCTCGGCAAGGCGGCCGGCGCCACCGTCATCGGGGTCGTCGGCGGACCGGAGAAGGCCGCCGTCGCCCGCGCGCTCGGCTGCGACGTGGTCGTCGACCGCCGTTCCGAGGACGTCGTCGCCGCCGTCAAGGCCGCGACCGGCGGCCGCGGCGCCGACGTGATCTACGACCCGGTGGGCGGCGAGGCCTACCAGCAGTCCGCCAAGTGCGTCGCCTTCGAGGGGCGGATCGTCGTCGTCGGCTTCGCGAGCGGCACCGTCCCCGCCCCCGCCCTCAACCACGCCCTCGTGAAGAACTACTCGGTCCTCGGCCTCCACTGGGGTCTCTACGCGGCGAAGGACCCGGCCTCGATCGGACGCTGCCACGAGACGCTCACGGACTACGCGGCCAAGGGCCTGATCAAGCCGCTCATCGGCGAGCGCGTCCCCTTCGCCGGAGCGGCGGACGCCGTCCAGCGGGTCGCCGACGGCACCACCACCGGCCGTCTCGTCGTCCTCCCGGAAGGAGCCCGCGCATGACCGGCGACGAGGAACTCCGCTCGCTCACCGGCAAGTTGCTGGCCGAGTACCCGCCCGCCACCACCGACCGCACCGACTTCCTGCGCGCCCGCTTCGACGCCGGACTCGCCTGGGTGCACTACCCGGTCGGCCTCGGCGGACTCGACGCCCCCCGCGCGCTGCAGGCCGTCGTCGACGCCGAACTCGCCGCCGCCGGCGCCCCCGACAACGACCCGCGCAAGATCGGCATCGGCCTCGGCATGGCCGCCCCCACCGTCCTCGCCCACGGCTCCGACGAGGTCAGGCGGCGCTTCCTCCGGCCGCTCTGGGTCGGCGATGAGGTCTGGTGCCAGCTCTTCAGCGAGCCCGGCGCGGGCTCCGACCTCGCCGCCCTCGCCACCAGGGCCGTCCGGGACGACGGCGGGGACTGGATCGTGGACGGGCAGAAGGTGTGGACGTCCAGCGCGCACACCGCCCGCTGGGCCATCCTCATCGCCCGCACCGACCCGGACGCCCCCAAGCACCGGGGCATCACCTACTTCGTCTGCGACATGACGGGCCCGGGCGTCGAGGTCAGGCCGCTGCGCCAGATCACCGGCGAGGCCGAGTTCAACGAGGTCTTCCTCACCGGCGTCCGCATCCCCGACGCCCACCGCCTCGGCGACGTCGGCGACGGCTGGCGGGTCGCGCAGACCACCCTCATGAACGAGCGGGTCACCATCGGCGGATCCCGCATCCCCCGCGAGGGCGGCATGATCGGGAAGGCTGCCACGACCTGGCGCGAGCGCCCCGAGCTGCGCACCCACGACCTGCACCGGCGCCTCCTCGACCACTGGGTCGACGCCGAGGTGGCCCGGCTCGCCGGGGAACGGCTCCGCCAGCAGCTCGTCGCCGGACGGCCGGGACCCGAGGGCAGCGCCATGAAGCTGGCCTTCGCCCGCCTCAACCAGGCCATCAGCGGCCTGGAGGTCGAACTCCTCGGCGACGAGGGTCTGCTGTACGGGGAGTGGGAGATGCGCCGCCCCGACCTCGTCGACTTCACCGGCCGGGACGCCGGCTACCGCTATCTGCGGTCCAAGGGCAACTCGATCGAGGGCGGCACCAGCGAGGTGCTGCTCAACATCGTCGCCGAGCGGGTCCTCGGCCTGCCGCCCGAGCCCCGCAACGACAAGGACGTCGCCTGGAAGGACCTGGCCCGATGACAGACGTGACGCAGTCGGCGGAGCCGACCGAACCGCCGCTCGACCTCCTCTACTCCGAGACCGAGGAGGATCTGCGGGCGGCGGTCCGCGCCCTGCTCGCCGACCGGGCAGGCCATCAGACCGTCCTCGGCCTGATCGAGTCGGACAGCCCGTACGTCCCCGGCCTCTGGAAGCCCCTCGCGGCCGACATCGGCGCCGCCGGGCTGCTCGTCCCCGAGAAGCTCGGCGGCCAGGGCGCGACCCACCGCGAGGCGGCCGTCGTCCTGGAGGAACTGGGCCGCGCGGTGACCCCGCTGCCGTACCTCACCAGCTCCGTGGTGGCCACGGAGACCCTGCTCGCCCTGGCCGGGGAGAGCGAGGCGGCCGCCGGGCTGCTCGCGGAGCTCGCGGGCGGACGTACGGTCGCGGTCCTCGCCGTACCGCTGTCGACGGCGCCCGGCGCGGAGCTCGCGCTCACCGGGCCGGTGGCCGGGGTGGCCGACGCCGCCATCGCCGACGTTCTCCTCGTGCCGCGCGCCGACGGCCTGTACGCCGTGCCGGCCGCGGAGGCGACGGTCGAGCCGCAGACCCCGCTGGACCTGACCCGCCCGCTGGCCCGGGTCATCACGGGGGAGGGGAGCGGCACCCGGCTCGCGGGGCCGGAGGCGACCGGCCCCGCGGTCCGCCGCGGCCTCCTCGCGGGGGCCGGGCTCCTCGCCTCCGAGCAGCTCGGCCTCGCCGAGTGGTGCCTGGAGGAGACGGTCGGATACACCCGTGAGCGCCATCAGTTCAACCGGCCGGTCGGCTCCTTCCAGTCCCTCAAGCACCGCATGGCCCAGCTCTGGCTCGACCTCGTCGGGGCCAGGGCGGCGGCCCGCGCCGCCGCCGACTCCCTGGCCACCGGCAGCGCGGACGCGCCGCTGATCGTGGCGGTCGCCCAGGCCTACTGCTCCAAGGTCGCCGTCCGGGCGGCCGAGGAGTGCGTGCAGCTGCACGGCGGGATCGGGATGACCTGGGAGCACCCCGCCCACCTGGCGCTCAAGCGGGCCAAGGCCGACCAGATCGCGCTCGGCTCGGCGGGCCGGCACCAGGACGCGATCGCAGCCCTGGTAGGCCTGGAGCCGCCTGTGTAAGGGGCCCCTGTGTCCACACCCCTTTACATACTGTTTAATTGCGAGCTGTTCGCAATAACAGTTGATCTCCAAGAGGGGTGTGGACACGATGACCGCCCGATTCCTCCGCGGCACGGCCGCCGCGACGCTCGCGGGGGCCCTCGCCCTCACCGCGGCGGCCTGCACGAACCCCGGCTCCACCGCCGGGGGCTCCGGCGGACCCAAGGACTCCGCGGTCGTCGGCATCGCCTACGAGCCCGAGACCCTCAGCCCCCTCCTCGGCTACGGCAAGGACGGCAACTCCAAGATCTTCGACGGGCTGCTCGCCTTCGGCGCCGACATGAAGCTGAAGCCCGCCCTCGCGAGCAGGCTGCCCCACATCAGCGACGGCGGCCTCACCTACACGTACACCCTCCGGGACGGGGTCACCTTCAGCGACGGCGCCCCCTTCACGGCGAAGGACGTCGTCTTCACGTACCGGACGATCCTCGACCCGAAGACGAACAACGCCTCCCGCACCGAACTCGACGCCCTCAAGAGCGTCGAGGCGGTCGGCGACGACACCGTCGTCTTCCGGCTCAAGTACCCCTACGCCCCCTTCGCCGAGCGCACCGTCCAGGCCATCGCCCCCGCCCACATAGCGGCGAAGCAGGACGTCAACACCGGGGCCTTCACCACGAAGCCGATAGGCACCGGCCCGTACGTCCTCACCGGCTGGTCCAAGGGCGAGAAGCTCAGCTTCAAGGCCAACCCGTCCTACTGGAACGGCGCGCCCGCGGTGAAGAAGTTCACCATGGCGATCATCAAGGACGACGACGTCCGCGCCACCCGGCTGCGCGCCGGAGACCTCGACGGCGCGATCCTGCCGCCCAACCTGGCCGCCGGCTTCGAGAACGACAAGGCGAAGAAGACCTGGGCGGCCACGACCTACGACTACCGCACGGTCACCCTCCCCACCCACCACCGGGTCAGCGGGGACACCGCCGTCCGCCGCGCCCTCGACCTCGCCGTCGACCGCCAGGCCATGGTCGACAAGATCCTCGAAGGCGCGGGAAAGCCCGCCTACGGGCCCGTCCCCACCGACAGCCCGTGGTTCACCAAGGGCACCGAGCGCCGCCACGACCTCGCGGGCGCACAGAAGATCCTCGACGAGGCCGGCTGGAAGCCCGGCCCCGACGGCATCCGCGTCAGGAACGGCGTCCGCGCCGCCTTCCCGCTCTGGTACCTCTCCGGCGACAAGCTCCGCCAGGACCACGCCCTCGCCTACGTCTCGGACGCCAAGAAGGCCGGCATCGACATCACCGCCCAGGCCGGCACATGGGAGGTCATCGAGCCCCGGATGAAGACCGACGCCGTCCTCGCCGGCGGCGGCTCGCCCGGCGACCCCGACTTCGACCAGTACCTCCTCCTCAAGTCCGACCTCGCCGGCGACGGCTTCAACAACATGGCCTGGTACGACAACGCGACCGTCGACCGCGCCCTGGAGGCCGGCCGCCGCACGAACGACCCCGCCGAGCGCCGCGCCGCGTACGACACCGTCCAGCGCGAACTGGCGAAGAACCCCGGCTACACCTTCCTCACCCACATCGACCACCTCTACGTCGTGAACGACGCCTGGGACGGACCCAGCACCCAGATCGAGCCGCACGACCACGGCCTCGCCTCAGGACCCTGGTGGAACGTCGAGAGCTGGAAGCCGAAGAAGGCCGGAGCGACCGGAGCGACGCAGAAGTGAAGCGCCGCCTCCCCTGGGGGGCCATGGCGCGGATGACGGGACGGCGCGCCCTGGCCGCCGTCCCCGTCCTCATGGCCGTCACCTTCGCGGTGTTCGCCGTCGCCGAAGCCTCCCCCTTCGACCCCGTCAAGGCCTACGCGGGCACCGCGGGGCTCACCGCCTCGCAGGAGAACCTCGACCAGCTCCGCGCCAACCTCGGCGTCGACCGGCCCCTCCTCACCCGCTGGTGGGAGTGGCTCACCTCCGCCCTCACCGGCGACCTCGGCGACTCCTCCGTGATGCGCCGCCCCGTCGCCGACGTCATCGGCGAACGCCTCGGCTGGTCCGTGCTCCTCGCCGTCACCGCCTTCCTCGTCGCCATCGCCCTCGGCACCCTCCTCGGGGTCCTCGCGGGACGCCGCCGCGGCGGCCTCCTCGACCGGGCCGTCAGCTCGATCGCGTACACCCTGGAAGCCGCGCCCGCCTTCTGGCTCGGCCTCCTCGCCATCTGGTTCTTCGCCCTGAGGCTCGGCGTCCTGCCGGCCGGCGGCCTGACCGACACCGTCAGCGACACCGTCACCTTCGACCAGGTCGCCCGGCACCTCGTGCTGCCCGCGCTCGTCCTCGGCGTCTCCCAGCTGCCCTGGTTCTTCCTGTACGTCCGCCAGGGCGTCGGCGACGCCCTCGACGAGGACCCGGTGCGCGGCGCCCGCGCCCGCGGCCTCGGCGAGCGCACCGTCCTCACCGGCCACGCCCTCCGCTCCGGAATGCTGCCCATGCTCACCCTCATCGGCTCCCGCGTCCCCGAACTCATCACCGGCGCGCTGCTCGTGGAGACCGTCTTCAGCTGGCCCGGCATCGCCGCCGCCACCGTCCAGGCCGCCACGTCCGTCGACTTCCCGCTGCTCGCCGCCCTCACCGTCCTCGCCACCGCCGCCGTCCTCCTCGGCAACCTCCTCTCGGACCTGCTGTACGGACTCGCCGACCCGAGGGTGGGCTTCGATGGCTGACCCGCGCACCCATCGCCTGCGGCTCTGGAGCTCCGCCGCCGTCGTCGGCGTCGTCCTCCTCGCCGTGCTGCTCGTGCCCCCGCTCGTCCAGCTCGACGAACAGGCCGTCGACCTCTCCCGCAAGCTCCTCCCGCCGTCCTGGGCGCATCCCTTCGGCACCGACGACCTCGGCCGCGACCTCCTCCTGCGCTGCGTCTACGGACTGCGGATCTCGCTCCTCGTGGGACTCGTCGCCGCGCTCGTCGCCACCGTCGTCGGCACCGCCGTCGGAGCGGCCGCCGGAGCGCTCGGGGGCTGGACCGACCGCACCCTCATGCGGCTCGTCGACGCCTTCTCCTCCGTACCGCACCTGCTGCTGGGCATCTTCGTCGTCGCCCTCTTCCGGCCCGGCGTCTGGCCCGTCATCGCCTCCGTCGCCGTCACCCACTGGCTGTCCACGGCCCGCATCGTGCGCTCGGAGGTCCTCTCCCTGCGCACCCGGCCGTTCGTCGACGCCGCCGTCTCCGGCGGCGCCTCACGGTGGCGGGTCGCCGTCCGGCACCTGCTGCCCGCCGTCCTGCCGCAGGCCGGACTCGCCGCCGTCCTGATGGTGCCGCACGCCATGTGGCACGAGTCCGCGCTGTCCTTCCTCGGCCTCGGCCTCCCCAGCCACCAGGCCAGCCTCGGCAACCTCGTCCAGACCGCCCGCTCCTCGCTGCTCGCGGGCGACTGGTGGCCCACCCTCTTCCCCGGCCTCCTGCTCATCGTCCCGACCCTCGCCATCGCGGGCCTCGCGGGCGTGTGGCGGGACCGTCTCAACCCGCGCCGCCGATCGGAGCTGATGCTGTGAACGCCCCGAACGCCCCGGACCTCTCAGGAGAGCGACTCCTTCGCGCGCTCGACGCCGTCAGCGCCGAACGGGCCGAGGACGCCGTCCTCAGCGTCCGCGACCTCACCGTCCGCTTCCGGCTGCGCGGCGGCCGTACCGTCGCCGCCGTCACCGGCGCCGACTTCGACCTCGCGGCGGGGGAGTGCCTCGCCCTCGTCGGCGAGAGCGGCTGCGGCAAGTCCGTCCTCGCCTCCGCCCTCCTCGGCCTCCTCCCCGGCAACGCGGAGACCTCCGGCACGGCGCTGACCGACGGCATCGACCTGCTCGCCGCCGACGAGAAGACCCTCGCCCGCACCGTACGGGGCCGCCGCGTCGGCCTCGTACCGCAGAGCCCCGCCGCCCACCTCACCCCCGTCCGCACCGTACGGTCCCAGCTGGAGGAGACCGTCCGCGCCCTCACCGCGACGGGCCGCCGCGCACGCCGGAAGGCGGCGGAGGACGCCGCCGAACGGGCCGCGTTCCCCGCCGGCCACCTCGACCGCTACCCGCACGAACTCTCCGGCGGCCTCGCCCAGCGCGCCGCCACCGCCCTCGCCCTCATCGGCGGCGCCCGTCTGCTGCTCGCCGACGAACCCACCACCGGACTCGACCGCGACCTCGTCGACCGCACCGCCGACGAACTGCGCCGCCACACCGACGACGGGCGCGCCCTGCTCCTCATCACCCACGACCTGGCCGCCGCCGAACGCATCGCCGACCGCGTCGCCGTCATGTACGCGGGCCGCATCGTGGAGATCGCCCCCGCCCACCGCTTCTTCGGCCCGACCGGCCCCCGCCACCACTACGCCTGTGGCCTCCTGAACGCCCTCCCCGAGCGGGAGTTCACCCCGATCCCCGGCATGCCCCCGGAGCTCTCCGCGCTGCCCGAGGGCTGCGCCTTCGCCCCGCGCTGTCACCTCGCCACCGCACTCTGCGCCACCCGCCCCGCGTTCACCGCCGGCCTGGCCTGCCACCACCCGGAGCGCCCCCGTGCTTGAACTCGATGCCGTCACCGCCGGATACGACCGACGCGCCCCCGTCTTCCGGGGCGCCTCGCTCACCGTCACCCCCGGCGAGTCCGTCGGACTCCTCGGCCCCAGCGGCTGCGGCAAGTCCACCCTCGCCCGGGTCGCCGCCCTCCTCCACCGCCCCGACGCGGGCCGCCTCGTCCTCGACGGCACCGAGGTGCTGACCTGGCGCCACCGCGCCCCGCGCGAACTCCGCACCGCCGTCGGCGTCGTCTTCCAGCAGCCCCGCACCGCCGCCGACCCCCGTCTGGCCCTCGCCGACCTGATCGCCGAACCCCTGCGCGCCACCGGCCGCCGCACCGAGGCCGAGGGCCGGGTCGCCGAACTCGCCCCGGCCGTCGGCCTCACCGCCGACCTGCTCACCCGCCGCCCCCACGAGGTCAGCGACGGCCAGCTCCAACGCGCCTGCCTCGCCCGCGCGTTGATCCTGCGCCCCCGCTGGCTGATCTGCGACGAGATGACGGCCATGCTGGACGCCTCCACCACGGCCGCCCTGGTCGCCGCCGTCGAGACCTACCGAGAGAACACCGGCGCGGGGCTCCTCGCCGTCGGCCACGACCGCGTCCTGCTCGGCCGCTGGTGCGACCGTACGGTGGAGTGGAAGGACTGCCTGCCCGCCGAGGAGAACCCGTGACGAGTCCGTGGGCCCGCGCCGCCGAGGACGACCCCCTGGACGGCCTGCGCGCCGCCCTCACCGAGGCCGGCTGCGGCTACGAGCCCCAGGACGGCTACGAGGACCGCTGCTGGATCCTCCACTCCGTCCACGACGGTCCCGTACGGCTCCGCTGGGACGAGGTCCTGGCCCGGGCGGGCCGACGGCTCGCGGACTGGCCGGGCACCCTCTCGTACCTGGTCTTCGAAGACGTGCCGGGCGCGGACGACCTCGAAGGGCCCGACCCGGCGGAGCTGGACCGCGCCTGCCTGGCCCGGCTCGTCGAGCACCTGCTCCTGAGCGGTCCGCAGGGGCCGGACACCCCGTGCGGAGGCGCCCAGGCACCCGTGTCGACGCTTCCCGGTGAACCGCTGATCGCCCGGCGCGGCCGGCTCGGCGACGCGCTCGCCCACCACGACGCCATGCCGGACTTCCGGTTTCCCGCCACGTGGTGGGCCTCGGACGGCGGATGGCTCGTCCTGACCGACCACGACCTCAGCGCCACCGAGGTCTTCGGGAGCCGCGCGCTGATCGAGGGGCTGCTCGCCGACCCCTGGCTCGACGCCGTCCGCCGGCCGGGCATCGCCGAGACGCTCGAAAGCTGAAGCGGCACGATCTCACCCGTATGGCCGCCCCGCCACTCGCCCGGACGGACCGCCCATTCCGCCACACTGTCCGCCGAACGCCGCAATTCCGGTGCGGCGCAAGGAGGACGTGAGAGCGATGGCCGTTTCCATTTCTGTCGTGGTGCTGCTGCTGATCCTGGCCGTGATCTTCCTGCGGAGCGGCGGACTCAAGGTCAGCCACGCGCTCGTCTGCGCGCTGCTCGGCTTCTTCCTCGCCGGCACCAGCATGGCGCCCACCATCCACGACGGCGTCGCCGCCACCGCCGACGTGGTCTCCAGCCTCAGACCGTGATCGTTGCACTGCCATGAACTGCCCATGAAACCAGGGGCGGTTCCATGTACATCTCACGCACTCGGGCCTAACGTCGGCCGCCGGCGCGACCGACGTCCGGACCCGAGGAGCCCCCCTTGACCACCCATCCGCCCAGAGGACGAGCCCGCGCGCTCACCCTGATCGCGCTCGCCGCGACCCTCCTGGCCGGCTCCGCACCCGTCGCCCAGGCCGAGGAGATACCGCTCGCCCCCGGCCACCGCCTCGTGGAGCACTACGAGGGCGCCCCCGCCACCGCCCGGCCCGTCCCGGGCGAGGGCCCCGCCCAGCACCCGTACCTCGCCCCCAACGGACGCAGCGGCATGCACGCCGACGGCGCGGGCAGCGGCACCCACCCGTACCCGGGCCCCCTCGGCCGCTCGCCGGAGGTCGACAGCGAGAAGATCGCCCCCGTCGGCGGCGAGTGCGCCACCGTCACCTTCGACTCCGGCGGCCGGCTCCTCACCGTGTGCGGCACCTTCGGCGGCTTCCTGCCGAAGCTGCTCGACCCCCGCACCCTGGACACCCTCGCCGAGTACAAGCTGCCGCAGCGCTCCTCCACCGTCGAGGCCATCACCCGCCTGGACTTCGAGAAGATCTTCAAGGGGTCCTCGCCCTTAATGCGCTGACCTGCGCGGATCGCCGCGAGGGCGTCCCTGATCTGCAACTTTGCAGATTTGCGGGGCTTTCATGGGGACGCTGTTCTATGCGGTCGATTCTCCCCAGCCGCTCCCCAGGGCGGCGCATTCTCCCCAGATTCTCCCCAGAGGCAGTTGGGTTGAGGGCCGGATCGCTGGTGGCCAGGGGCGGTCCGAGTGCCGCTCGTGTAGCGCAGCGTAGCCGAGTGGCGAAACAGGGCGAGGACGTCCCGACACACCCGTCCGGCAGGCGCACGGGTGTGTCGGGGAAGCGGTGTACCTCGGTGAGGTCGAGGTCGTCCGGGCCTGCCCGGGACGATCACCCGTCCGCTGGTGGCGCCGAGATCGACTGCCGCGAACGTGGACGCGAGGGCGGACGACGGTGGAGCGGTTGCCATGGGTATACCTCTGCGGTGCCGACGGCTCATCGAGGAACAGAGAGGGAAGAGTGGGAGGACCGGAGGGTACGGTGCCAGGGCCGGTTCCGGGGTCCCGCCCTGTAATGCTCCAGGATTGAACGCCAAGGAATGACTCGTTCTCCCGCCGGTGGTGGAGGGTTGTCGGCTTCGGCGGATGCGCGTCCGGCGGGCCGTCATGGACCGGGGCAGCCACCCGGGACCCGCACGGCGTTTCATAGGTGCTCGCTGAAGAACTGAAGGCCAGCGACGTCGGCCTGGAGCTCCTCACCGGGGAGCTGAGGGCTCACACGACCCCTCCCGGATCGTGTTCACTGTGCTCGCCGCTATGTCCGGCATGGAGCGCGAGTACATCCGCGAACGCACCCTCGAAGGCCACGAGTCCGCCCGCAAGCGCGGCAAGACCATCGGCGGCGCGGGCGTAACCGACGACTTCTTGCTGTCCATGGCCCTGCATCTGCGAGACCAGGAGATGAGCCTCCGCGACGTCGCCAAACGGCTCGTCATCACCACCGGCGCGAAGAAGGGCCGGCACCCGTCACCCGCCACCGTCATGCGGATGCTCCGCGAACACGACGAGCAGGCCGCCACGCCGGTGAGCACGTGATCGATCGGCTACTTTGCGGCTGGTGTCTGAGCTAGGACACCGGAGCCGATTTGTACGCCTTCCCAGCGCTGACAGGTCAACAATTGGTTACGTTAACAGGCGTCTCGGGCAGCGAGCTTCCCTCCGCCGGGCGAGTCTGAGACCTTGCGTCCACCCCATACATCACAGGGCCCGGCGGGCGCCACCCGCGCCACCGGGTCATCGGAGGACGCATTGTTTCCCCACATATCCAGCCGGTTGAGAAGCTCGGTCATCGCCGTCGCGGCCCTCGTTACGACCGTGGCGCTCGCCGCTCCCGCCGGATTCGCCCAGGCAGCACCGTCGGACACCGCGCCCGTCGCGGCCAGTTCGGCGGTGGCGAGGCAGGCCACCCCAGCGCGGGCCACAACCGCGAAGGTCGCCGCACCGGCGGCCTGGGCCGCGGGCACCCCTACCTGGTGATCACGGCGCCCGGCGGCACCTCGGCCGTGAGCGGTGCCGTGGCGAGCAAGGGCGGTTCGGTCTTCGCCAGTTACGACGCGATCGGCGTGATCGTGGCGCACTCGGCGTCCGCGTCGTTCGCCTCGTCGATGCGTACGGTCGGCGGTGTCCAGCAGGTCGGGGCGACCCGTACCTCCGACGTCCCCGCCGATGCCTACAACCCGGCGCTCCCGGCGAACCCGGCGCAGTCGACGACGACGCTGACGGAGTACAACCGCTGGGACATGACGCAGATCAAGGCGGACCAGGCCTGGACCGTCAGCACCGGCTCGGCGACGGTGAAGGTCGGCGTCCTCGACACCGGCGTCGACGACCAGCACCAGGACATCGCGCCCAACTTCAACGCCGCCGACTCGGCCTCCTGCGCCTACGGCAAGGCGGACACCCGCTCCGGCGCGTGGCGTGACGTCGACTATCACGGCACGCACGTCGCGGGCACGATCGCGGCCGCCAAGAACGGCAAGGGCGTCATCGGCGTCGCGCCGAGCGTGAAGATCTCCTCCGTCCGCATCGCGGAGCCGAAGAGCAAGCTGTTCTTCCCGGAGAACACGATCTGCGGTTTCGTGTGGGCCGGTGACCACGGCTTCAAGGTCACCAACAACAGCTACTACACGGACCCGTGGTACTTCAACTGCCCGGACAACGTGGACCAGGCCGCCATCATCGAGGGTGTCCGCAGGGCGCAGGCGTACGCCGAGGGCAAGGGTTCGCTCCAGGTGGCCGCCGCCGGCAACTCCAACTACGACCTGGCGAACAAGACGACCGACTCCGAGTCCCCCAACGACTCGACGCCGGTCACCCGGACGATCACCAACGCCTGCATCGACATCCCGACGGAGCTTCCGGGCGTCGTGACGGTCGCCGCGCAGGGCAACGGCGGCGTCAAGGCCTCGTACTCGAACTTCGGCAATGGCGTCATCGACATCGCGGCCCCCGGCGGCGACGGCGGCTACGGTGTCTACTCGACGGTCCCGGGCGGCAAGTACGCCAGTATGGACGGCACGTCGATGGCGTCCCCGCACGTGGCCGGCGTCGCGGCGCTGATCGCGAGCACCAACCCGACGTTCACCCCGGCGCAGATCCGCGACCAGCTCGGCGTCCAGGCCACCGACAGGGCCTGCCCCTCGGACACCCGCTGCACGGGCACCACGACCAAGAACGGCTTCTTCGGTGAGGGCGCGGTCGACGCCCTGAAGGCCGTCGGGGGCACCACCCCGCCGCCCGGCGCGTACTTCGAGAACCTCGCGGACGTCGCGATCACCGACCACGCGACGGTCGAGAGCCCGATCACGGTCAGCGGGGTGACGGGCAACGCCCCGGCGACCCTCCGGGTGGGCGTGGACATCAAGCACACGTACGTCGGTGACCTGACGGTCAATCTGGTGGCCCCGGACGGCAGCGTCTACACGGTCCACGACCGGTACGGCGGCAGCACCGACGACATCGCCCAGACGTTCACGGCCAACGCCTCGGCGGAGGTCGCGAACGGCGTCTGGAAGCTTCGCGTGATCGACAACGCGGGCCCGGACACGGGCAAGATCGACGCCTGGAACCTGACCTTCTAGGACCGCGTGACCTCGGGGCGGGCCGGAGCCGACTCGGCTCCGGCCCCGTTCGCGTGTCCCCGTTCTTCGAGGTCCCGGAGAAGGTCTCCAGGACGTCGCCACACTCTCCGCTCCCTACCTCGATCCCCGCACGGTCTCGCTTCCCGCCGTCAAGACCGCTGACCAGGCGTGCCCTACCGTCCAGCAGCCCAAGGTTCCATCGAAGACCGTGGAGCACGCCGAATTCGTCCGCGCCAGATCACGGCGGACGGAGTCGAGCGGCTGGTTCCGCAGTCCTCACGCACCGGACATGGCGGAGGTGCCGGAGGACTCTTCGGCAGTGGAACGGGCCATGGACCGAGTCGAGGAAGGATTCCGCGTCCTGCGCGGGAGCGAGCCGGAATTGGCCCCGCTGTTCGATCTCGTGGTCAACCAGGTATTCGTCATGACGCTCCCGCAGGAGCCGGGCAGCGGCTCCCCCCCCGGTCGGCGATCGCGCACGCCGGCCGTCCTGTGGGGGATCGCAGGCACTTCGGTCTGGTCGCCCCCGGGCGCAGCTGCTTGAGGTGACCCGCTCGACACTGTTGGGTCGGCGGGGATCAGGATAGTGTTTGCGCAAACACCCCAGGGTGGTCCACTTCCGAGGACCGCCCCATGCGGTCGTAGCTGCCGAGGAAACCGCTGGCACGCGCCGACCCTGACCCCAGCCCCTCTGCCACCTCAGAGGTAGCCATGTACCTGAACGCCAGTGCACCCCTCTCTTCCTCATCTGCTGTCCAGACGCGCGTGTTGCGGGCCGCTCTGCTGGCCGTGCCTGCTGAGGCGGCCAGGGTCTCCCAGACGCGTCATTTCACGACCGCAGTGCTGCGCACGTGGGGACTGGGCCAGGAGGTGCGCGAAGCCGCCGAACTCGTCGTGGCGGAACTCGCGGCGAACGCCGTCCAGTACGGAGGCGGAGAACTTACCCTTCGCCTGTCACTCGCGAAGGAAGGTGGTCACCTCTTCGTTGCCGTGCAGGACTCGGGCCGCCGTCCGCGCCGGAGACCCGCGCGCGACTGCGACCCGTGCGAACGCGGCCGCGGCACGGAGATCGTCGAGTACGTGACGGAATGGGTGCACATCGACCAGCACCCTGGCGGACGGCGCGTGGAAACCTGCATCCGAGTGTGGGAACCGAACGTATATGCCCGGCCCGACTCGGACGGCAGTGGCGGCAACCCTGAGCGGACCGTCGTGGCAGCCGCCTAGGAATTGTCCGACCGATCACGCTGCTCGTCAGGTCGGCTTGGGAGAGGGGGCTGATGAGTGCGGTGGTCACGCTCGCCGGCCTCGCCGCCTACAAGGGCCTCGCCCAGCTCCTGTCCGACGGCCGCTCCCAGGGCTACGTCCTCAACGACCCGATCTTCGTGTTCCTCGGGCGCGGCAAGATCGCCGGCCTGCCCGTGATGGTCTGGATCCTCATCGCCGTCGCGATCGCCGTGCACGTGATGCTCAGGTACACCGACATCGGTCGTAACCTCTACGCGATCGGCGACAACGACACCGCCGCACGACTGGCCGGCATCAACATCAACAAGTACCTCGTCGCGGTCTACGCCCTCATCGGCGTCGTCGCCGCCGTCGCCGGCATCCTGCTCACCGCCCGCACCGGCTCCGGCCAGCCCGTCTCCGGCAGCGAGGGCCTCGAACTCAAGGCCATCACCGCCGCCGCACTCGGCGGCTGCGCCCTCAAGGGCGGCAAGGGCGGCATCGGCGGCACCCTCCTCGCCGTCGCCCTCCTCGGCGCCCTGGAGAACGGTCTGACCGGACACACCGACGGGACGCACGGACGAGGCCCGCTCCCTTCGGAGAGCGGGCCTCGCGGCGTTCCGGCGGCCGTCAGGGATGGATGGTGAGCGCGGTGTCGTCCAGCAGGAAGTAGGTCGGGGCGGCGAGGTCCTCCGTGGACACGAACTTCAGGGTGACGTACTGCCCCGCCACCGCGCCGAGGTCGACCGTCCTCTGGACGTAGCCGGTGCCGGCGTTCAGGTTCGAGTACGTCGCCATGGCCGCGTCGTTGGCCTGCACGGTCAGCTTGTCGTACGCGACGGTCTTGGTCGACTCGTTGGTCACGACGCGCAGGTGGAAGGTGGCCGTCGCCTTGCAGCCGTAGGGGATGTAGACGGTCTGCGTGGCCGTGTCGGTGGCCGTGGTCCCGTGGCCGCCGAGGAGTGCCTTCCACGACCCGGTGCGCGCGGGCAGCCACGAGTTGTCGTCGCTGATCGTGTACTGGGCCCCGCTGGTCTTCCACACCGTCTTGCCCGACTCGAAGCCCGGGTTGCCGAGCAGCTGCGTCGTGGTGCAGTTGCCGGGGGTGTACACGAGCCAGGAGAACGAGACCACGTCGTGAGCGCCGGTGGAGTCCTTCACGGTGAGGGTCGCCGTGGAGTTGGCGTCCGTCGTGGGTGTGCCGGTGATCTTGCCGGTGGCGGTATTCAGCGTCAGCCCGGCGGGCAGACCGGTTGCGGTGTACGTCAGCGAGGCGCCGGCGTTGCTGGTGACCGCCTGGACCTGGAGGCTCACCGCCGCGGTGGTCGTGGAGACCTGGTCGCCGGGGCTGGTCAGGGTGACGCCGTTGGTCATGCGGGGACCGACGTTGACGGCGGCCCAGGCGTTGCCGACGTTGTTGTGCACGACGCCGTTCGCCCCGTACAGGTCGGCGGCGGCCCGGAGGGTGGCGGTGCGCGCGCCGTCGTACTTCGTGGTCGACGTCATGTACGTCGTCAGCGCCCGGTACCAGATCTTCGCCGCGGTCTCGCGGCCGATGGGGTTGACCGGCTTGCCGTCGTAGGTCGGCGAGTCGTAGTTCACGCCGTTGACGAGCTTGGCGCCGCTGCCTTCGGAGGCCAGGTAGAACCAGTGGTTGGCCGGACCCGAGGAGTAGTGCACGTCCACCAGGTCGAGGTTCGGGTACCAGTGGTCGGCGGATTCGCCGTCCCGTGAGGGCTTGTCCATGTAGCGCAGCGGCGTGCCATCGCCGTTGATGTCGATCTTCTCGCCCTCCAGGTAGTCACCCGGGTCGGAGGAGTTGTTCGCCCAGAACTCCACCACGGCGCCGAAGATGTCGGACGTGGCCTCGTTCAGACCGCCCGACTCCCCGCTGTAGCGCAGGCCGGCGGTGTGGGAGGTGAGGCCGTGCGACATCTCGTGCGCGGCCACGTCGATGGAGGTGAGCGGGTTGGCGTTGTACGCGCCGTCACCGTAGGTCATGCAGAAGCAGTAGTCCCACCAGTAGGCGTTGGAGTACGTGTTCCCGTAGTGGACCCGGCTGGCGGCGGCGACGCCATCGTTCCTGATGCCGTTGCGGCCGTGCACGTTCTTGAGGTAGTCCCAGGTCAGCTGGGCGCCGTAGTGGGCGTCCACCGCCGCGGACTGGTTGTGGGACGGGGTGCCGTCGCCCCAGACGTCGTCGGCGTCGGTGAACAGCGTGCCGGCAGCCTCGTCGTCGTCGGAGTGGCCGAGGTCGTAGGTCCGGTTGCCGCCGCGGGTGTCGTCCTTCAGGAGGTGGCTCCCCGCGGAGCCCGAGGTGCCGAGGGTGACCTGGCCGCTGTGTTGGCCGTGGCCGGCGCCGTTCTTGACGGCCTGGTACTCGAAGAGCCCGGTGCCGGTCTCCGCGTTGGTGATGACGTGCAGCTCCGACGGAGTGCCGTCCTTCTGGACGCCGCCGACGACGGTTTCCCAGGCAAGTGCGGGGCGGCCGGACGCAGCCCAGACCACCTTGCGTGCGGAGTCCGCCTCCGGGCTCCTGATGCCGTCCGCCTCTGCTCCGGCGACGGCCCGGGACCTTGCCGTGTCCGCCGTGACGCGGGCCGTGGTGGAGGGGACGGAGACGGTGGCGCGGGCCGCCTTGTCGACGCCCTTGACGGCGCCGCCGGGGGCCGTGTGGACCACCAGGTCGCCGCCGAGGACGGGCAGCCCGGCGAAGGTGCGGTCGTAGCGGGTGTGCAGCGTGCCGTCGGCGTCCTTCAGGACGGACGTGGGCACGAGTGCCTCCCGCTTGCCCAGGCCGAGCTCCTCGGCCGTCGCCTCTCGGCCTGCCCGCGCCTCGGAGAGGAGGGCGGCGTGCGCGCCGGGGCTCAGCTCGACGGGGGAGGCGCCCGCGCGGGGCTTGGGGATCGCGGTCGAGGCCGTGGCGGCCGTCGTTGTGGGGGGTGCCGTGGGGGTCGCGACGGCGCCGGTGGCGGGGAGACCGACGGCGAGCATCGCGGCGCCCGTCGTCAGGGCGCCGGCGGCTATCGCCTTGCGGAGGGAGGGTCTCAACGGGACTCCAGATGCGGGGGCAGGCGTGGGGACGCCGGCCGGAGCGGCCCGGCCGGACCGGAACGGTCCGGCCGGGGCGGAGCTGGCCGTGCTGACGTGGGGGTGCCAACTCGTGCTTGGAGCAAGGCGGTTGAGAACAATTGACCTCGCCCCAGGTGTGAAGAGTCTGGCATGTTTGCGTGAACATGCCAGATGTTGCCGAAGGGTTGACCGAAAAGGAGCACGGCGAAAGGGGCGGGACCGCCCTCGGCGGCGGCCCTGGCCGGTGGGTCGCATGGACGTTCACCAGGAGGGGCAGCCTTGCTCTCGGCCCCGCCGGTGCGGAACGCGGCAGGAGGAGGCGCACGCCGTCCCGTGGCCGAATGGTCACGCCACCGTTCCTGCGCGGCAAGGCGGCGGCCGCTTCAAGGAGGGCGGCGTTTGCGACGGCCGGAGCCGCCCAAAAGTGCCGGGGTCGCTCGGACGCCGGAGGGGCTGTTCCGCCAGACCGGCGGTTGCTGCCGTGGGGGGCGCGGAGGAACGACGAAGAACCCTCCCGGGAGCCGGGAGGGCGGAGGGGGAACGGGGGAGGCGGTTCGGGCACGATGCGAGGGGGCGCGGGGTGCGTCGGTACCCTGCCGCGTCCGTCGCTCTGTGGGGCCGGCACCGAGCCCGCCCACGGGGCGACGGGCCGGGCTCGGGCGCACGGGGGACACGCCCGAGCCCGGCCCGTCGCCGGGTGTTCCTATTCCTCGGTGGGGCCGAGGTCGGGCGTCTTGCGGAAGTCGACGGTACGGGCCCGGGGGCCGGCGTGG